>NZ_JBYRIW010000001.1:0-232704 GCF_057815395.1 Chryseobacterium sp. 27AL
GAACGTTTACAGGCTCTTGAGCTGTTGGATCATTGTTGCCATAATGATCTGCTGTTGTATGACCGTGGTTTTGCTTCATTCGATTTCTTTCATCAGCATCACAAAAGAAATCTTAACTACCTTATGCACGTAAGGGTAGGTTTAAACCAAACCATAAAAGATTTTGTCAAAAGCGGAAAATCCTGTATGATAACAGACCTTAAACCTTCTCCTACCGTAGATCTGTCAGGAAAAGATTATAGCAAAGACTATACTCTTAAGGTAAGATTACTGCGTGTCGTATTGGATAATGGCACCATCGAAGTTCTTGCAACCTCTCTTTTAGATGAGACCTGCTATCCTTCAGAGATTTTCAAAGCCCTGTATTTTGAACGCTGGGGCGTAGAAACCTATTTTGACGAAATCAAAAACAAACTTCACTTGGAGGAATTCTCCGGTTACTCAAACAACAGCATCCTACAGGATTTTTATTCTACTCTGCTTGTGAGCAATATACAGACCCTTATTGTCAGAGAACTAGAACAGGAGCTTACTGAGGCTGATACAAAAAAGAAGTACCGGTATAAAGTCAACACTTCTCTTTCTTACAGCTTGATGAAAAGCAGAATTTTGAATCTGCTCTTTAGCAATGTGAAAAAAGAGGATATGGTGGCAGAGCTTAAAGTTCTTTTTGCTTCTCATATGATTCCCATCAGGCCCAAAAGATCCTTTAAAAGAAATATTTTAAAATATAGAGTCAGAGCGAAACCAAAGGTGACTAAAAACTATAAAAAAAATCTTTAAGACCTTAACTTAATGACATTGGGCTAAAGCCCGACGCTATTTATATTCTAATGCCTATTACTCTGTTAAAATTTACTGTTACTTTAAGGGGATAGCACTTAGCCTCCTAAGCGTTACCCACTTAGCTACCTAAGTGGCATCACCTTAGCTTCGTTAGTGCCTTCAGCTTAGAGCGGTATATTTTAACAATTTTTATTACTTGAAGAATCCACAACGGCATCATTTTTACACTTAATAGGGCATAACACTTAAATCATAAAATTATGTCAAAGAAAATCGCAATTTTAGCAACACATGGTTTTGAAGAAAGCGAATTGAAATCTCCAAAAGAACATTTGGAACAGCAGGGCTGGACGGCACATATCATCAGTCCGGAATCAGGATCCATAAAGGCGTGGGCAGAAAAGGACTGGGGACAGGAATATCCGGTTGATAAAACATTAGACGAAGCCAATGCTTCTGATTATGATGCTCTGGTTTTGCCGGGAGGTGTGATCAATCCTGATCAACTGAGAACAAATGAAAGTGCTTTGTCTTTCGTTAGAGATTTCTTTGAGCAGCAGAAGCCTGTGGCAGCCATTTGTCATGGTCCGCAGATCCTGATCAATGCTGAGGTCGTAGAAGGTAGAAATATGACTTCGGTTAATTCCATCAGTAAAGATCTTAAAAATGCTGGAGCCCAGTGGGAAGACAGCGAAGTAGTTGTAGATAACGGACTTGTTACAAGCCGCACGCCGAAAGATCTTCCTGCATTCAACGCTAAAATGGTGGAGGAAATTAAGGAAGGAAAACATGAGGAACAGACTTTGTAAACTCAATTGAGTAAAGTATATCTCGAAAATTATCGGCGGCATCAAAGATGCCGCCGATAATTTTTATTCTTCTATTATTATCTTTTTCTTCCTAAAGAAAATAGTATATATCAAAAGTGTTTGTAGCAAAACATTTCCTGTAAATATAAGCAACGACAGATACATTGGAATCGGTGCATAAAAAGGCAAAAGTCTGTTAAAGAAAACTGCCGGAGAGCTCACAAAATACTTTATGAAGACAAAAGGATATTGTAGGAATTCCGGTTGTATGCCGATTAAAAACTGATCATACACAAAAATATATACAATATCAAATAGAAGAATTCCGAAAAATAAAAGAACGAGCTTTTTCACTTATTTTAATTAAAAGCCTCAATAATTTTAGAAAAGTCTTCCAGTTTCAAAGCTGCTCCGCCAATCAATCCTCCGTCGATATCCGGCTGTGAGAAAATTTCTTTCGCATTATCAGGTTTCACAGAGCCTCCGTAAAGAATAGAAACTTCATTTGCAACCTCCTGTCCGTACTTTGCCGCAATAATGCTTCTGATGTGGGCGTGGATTTCCTGTGCCTGCTCAGGAGTTGCCGTTTCACCCGTTCCGATAGCCCAAACCGGCTCGTAAGCGATTACAACTTTCTTGATTTCTTCTGCAGAAAGTGTGAAAAGGGCAACTTCAGTCTGGTTTTTTACCACTTCAAAATGCTGTCCTGCCTTTCTCTGCTCCAATGTTTCACCATTACAGTAAACAGGAATTAAGCCTTTATCTAAAGCCAGTTTTACTTTTTTATTGCAGTGAGAATCTGTTTCACCGTGGTATTGTCTTCTTTCAGAATGCCCGATCAGAGAACCTGCAGCATCGATAGACTCCAGCATATCAGCCGAAATTTCGCCTGTATATGCACCGCTTTCATGTTCGCTCATATCCTGCGCAAAGACCCCGATTTCGTCTTTTTCAAAGATGTCTTTAGCCATCATTAAATACAAAGACGGCGGTGCGATCCACACTTCACAGTTGGTTGTATTGTTATTTTTATAGCTTAGTAACTGAACCATCAGCTGTTGTGCGTCAATTACGTTTTTGTTCATTTTCCAGTTTCCTGCAACTATTTTTCTTCTCATAGTTTCTTATTTATTTTTAGAAGTTGAGGTTAGAATCAGATAAAGCTAATTCTGATTTTCAATTAATTAATATTCCAGATTTTTTTCAAAAGGGTATAGTAAGAATGCTCTTCATCGGTTACCTTATTGTCAGCTTTGATTAAAGTTTTGGCAAATTGGATAAAGTTCTGACGCTCTTCTTCCGTAGAATCATCATAAAAGCAGTTAGCATGAAACTCAAAGTGTCCTTTCCATTCTTCGGGCTTCAGCAGAGCGATGGTTTCAAGCTCATTATCAAGATCCATTTTGAAAGGAAATTCATCTGCCAGATATTGCTGAACCAGCATTCCTTCTTCCGGGGCAAATTCTCCGTCTATCGACGATAATATCATTAATAAATGGTATCCCGCGATCGGTTTATTTGATTTCTGCATGAGTAAATATATAATTAAAGTTTAGTGTTAAATTTTAGCTGAAGAATTATTTAATGTATTCTTTTGCCGGCTGTTTATCTATGATTTTGCCGTTTTGCAAAACAAGAACAAATGGATTGCTTCTTGCGATGGTTTTTATGGCAGTGCCATCCATCATCATGTTTTTAATAGTTTTAAAAGTATTCGGATCCGTGGAAACGCCATACACAACATTGGCTTTTTGTGATTTTACTTTGGATTCCACCTGTTTCAGCAATTCAGGGGAAACTTCTTTCGGATGATAAGAGAATACAAGGATGGCTTTTGGCGCATTGATCACTTCTTCAGTCATATCCATTCCGGTAGGATCTTCAATTTTAAATTTTACAATTTCAGATTTATAGCCTTCTTTTACCAAAACCGATTCATTTTTTCCCTCTTCAATTTTCCATGGTGATCCTTCAGCCCAATATTTTGTTTCTTTAATATAATCATCCTGATTTACTTTCAGTATTTCTCCTGTCTTCTGATTTTTAAGGGAATAGAACGTTTTATATTCGGATGGATTTTTATTGATCTTTTCTTTTTCAGCTTTTAAGTCGGTTCCGATTTTATAATCACGGAAGTCAATAACCGGCTCATACAAAATTCCGTAAGTTCCAATACCGATCATTACGACAGAAAATACAGCCAAAAGAATATATCTTACATTGTTGGATTCTTTTTTTTCACCGTAGCTGTATTCGTTTTTTTTCTTAAAATCTTTTCTGTAAAGAATGAAGAGAACAATTAAAGCAAACAGAAGTATAATATCTTTAATAAAGCTTTGCCACGGAGTAAACTTAATCGCATCCCCAAAGCAACCGCAATCCGTCACTACGTTAAAATACGCAGAATAGAAAGTCAGAAATCCAAAGAAAACACAAAGTGCGATCAGAGCAGACAAAGTAAATTTAAGCTTGAGTTTTAGCAAAAGCATAAATCCGAGCAAAAGTTCCAGAATCACAACAATTACCGAAAACAACAGGGCAAATTTTTCAAAAAAAGGCATATTGAATACCGCAGGAGAGAAGTATTCTTCCATTTTAAAGGAAAAACCGACCAGATCCACTGCTTTTACAAATCCCGAAAGGATAAAAATAACCGCAACAATAAAACGTAATAAACCTTTGATCATATAATTAGTTTTTGGATTCAACTTTGTTTTCCTGTTCAGAGAATTTGATGAGACAGAAAACGGAATAATTCAGCATATCAAAATAATTGGCATCGAGACCTTCAGAGACAACGGTTACTCCCTGATTGTCTTCTATTTGTTTTGTTCTCAACACTTTTTGATAAATCAGATCGGTGATCGACGAAATTCTCATGTCTCTCCAGGCTTCGCCGTAATCATGGTTTTTTCGTTCCATCAATTGTCTGGCTGCGGTAGCATATTGATCATAAAGTTTGAGGATCTCTTCATTATTTTCATTAAAATCATTTGAAAAGCCCTTTTCAAGCTGAATAAGACCAATAATCGAATAATTGATAATGGCGACAAATTCATCCTCCTCACTTTCATCCACCATTTTCTTATCGGTCATCTGCAGGGTACGGATTCTGTTGATTTTAATATAAATCTGATCGGTAATAGAGCTAGGTCTCAAAACCCTCCATGCCGGTCCGTAATCCTGTAGTTTTTTGCTGAAAAGTTCACGGCATTGACTGATAATTTTCTCAAACTGTACTGATGTTTCTGACATAAATTCTCTTAATCTTTCAAATATACGAATTTTTGTGTGTTGCAGGGTTTTGGAACTGGAGAGTTTGAGAGTATAAAGGATAGGTGAGTGTATGAGTTTAGGAGTCGATGTTTTGAATTATAGAATTTTTAAGCAAGAAGGATCTTTTTGTTTTATTTTTGTACCATAAATTTCAGCTTATATCGTCATGTTTCATCATCATTTATCCGGCTTGCAGGTTTCTTCACTTTCGGACACTTTAAACCTCCAAACTTTTAACTCAATCAACTGCAACGGAAGACTGGTGGATCTGTCGGTGCCGAAGATTATGGGAATTCTCAACCTTACACCGGATTCATTTTCTGACGGTGGAAAATTCAATACTGAGAAATCAGCATTAGAACAAACCCATAAAATGCTGACGGAAGGAGCGGAAATTATAGATATCGGTCCGCAATCGACCCGTCCGCATGCTGAATTTCTGAGTGCCGGAGAGGAAATAAAAAGAATCGGAAACATGATCTCTTTAATTAAAAAAGAGTTTCCTGAAGCACTAATTTCCCTGGATACGTTCTACGCTGAAACGGTAAGATTTGGCTTTAATGAAGGAATTGATATCATTAACGATATTTCCGGAGGACATTATGATGATAAAATGTTTGATACCGCTGCTGAAACAAAGCTTCCTTATATTCTGATGCATGTAAATCCTTCGTACGAAACCATGCACGATAAAATAAAATTCGCTGATATTGTTCTTTCGGTTAACCAATATTTTTCTGAAAAAACCAACGAATTATTAGGTAAAGGCGTTAAAGATATTATTCTTGATCCTGGTTTCGGTTTTGGAAAAACGGTGGAAGATCAGATGAAGATGATAGATGAAATAAAATATTTTGGATTTGGTAAATTTCCTTTATTGATCGGAATTTCAAGGAAATCTTTTATTTATAAACCATTAGGAAAATCTGCTCTCGACATCAATGAAGAAACCCAGAAGTTGCATCTGAAAGTCCTACAGCAGGGCGCAAAAATTCTACGCGTTCATGATGTGGCAGAGGCAAAGAAAACAGTTGATCTGTTTATGAGTAAGAGGGTTTGAGAGTGGGAGTGTTTTAGTGTAGAAGCGTTAATCTATTATTTTTAAAAAAAATTATTATAGATACCAAAACTCTCTGACTCTTTTCGTATAAGCTAAATTCTATCACACTAAAACCCTCAAACTCTAAAACTCACACCCTCAATTAAGATTCGCAAGCTTGTCCGCAAACTGCTTCGAAAATTCTTTACGGTCTTCTTCCAGCTTTTCCTGGTTATTCGGAAGAATATAGTTGAAAAGTATTTTGTCTTCGTTATCCAGGAAAATAATTTCCTTTTCATTTCCATCAATCATCTGGGCGAAAATTTCCCACATCGAAGTGTCTTTTAATTTTAATAATTCGAAAAATTGCTCTGCTTTTATTTCGATTTTTTGCATATAGTTTGTATTGTTTTTGATTAAAATATTAATTCTGTTTAAAATTATAATTTATATTTTAACATTAAGGAATTAAGGTCTTTTAGCTTTAAACTTAATAATCAATGTATTGATTCCTTAATTAAAATAAAGTTTAACTCACTGAAATTGACTACGTCGAATCTAAAGATTTCTTAATGTTGAATTAAGTATAAACTAAGTTTATTTAATTCAGAAAATTAAGGAAAACTATAAAAAATTTATTTAGTAAAATTTAAACAGGCTCTTAAAATTCCAAAAGTTTTAATTTAAACTGAACGGCAAAGTTCTGCTTAAAATTCCGGGTGGTATAATAGCCCACTCTGTAAAACAGCCCAAGATTAAAATAAGTGGAAAGGAAATTGTTCCATTCCAGGCCGACTTCCTGATAAAGATGATCCAGCGGTCTAAACTTAAACTGATGATATTCCGGATGCGCCATATTTCCGATAGTTCCCCTCAACACAAAATCAAAACTTGAGATATTTTGCCCAAAACTTTTAAAATACAACGGCAGTTTATGCGTAAAATAATATGCCACAAACCGGTCATTGTAATATTTCCCGCCTTCCAGTGTGGCAAATCCGAGAAATGAAGTCAGGTTAAAATTAAAATCCCTTCTCGGGGAGGCCAGTCCGTTCATGGTAAAGTTTTTCCAGATTGGGGCGTCTCCAAAGACCATTCCTCCATAAAGACGGAAGCCGGTAGTTCCCAGCATGGTTTTAAAATTATGGACAATGAGCGCATCAAATCTCGTATAATTGAAATCTCCGCCAATCAGTTTATAGCTTTGTTCGTAATTAAAATACAATTCAGGATATTTCTGATCGATCAGGGATTTTCCCTGAGGCGTCATGATGTTGGTGGAATTTGGAGAGTATTTTAACGTAAATAAGGTATTGAAATTGCCAAAAGAAGAACCTCTTCCACGGAAAGAATAATCAAACATCGCTTCTTCAAGGTTTTTTCTGGCTGCAAATACCAACGTCAATCCGTTAGTTACGTCATTTAAATACGAAATGGAGCCACCTCTGTAACGGTAATAACGGTCGTTGTTTAAATTATTCCCATAGTTGGCCATTCTCATCTTAAAATTCCAGAGTCTTCTGTAAAATTCACCGGAAGCGGTCACATCATCATAATAATCAATCCTGAAATAGGAATCTTTTTCCAAGGTCGTTTTAATGTCGAGTCCGATCCTGTATTTCCATTTGTCATCTTTAAAACCATAGGCAAAAGTGTAATCAGGAGAAAAATACGGATTGAAGCTTTCATTCAGTTTAGCTTTCAAACCAACCCTGAAGCCTTCATATAAATTATAATTAACAATTTCATCCACGGCAAAATCCACAACGCCTACTTTTATCTGTCCGTTTAATAACAATCCTCCCAATACTCTTGCTTTCCGGTCAATATTGTATATTTTTCCAAGACTGTCGATGGTTTTATAGGTGTTCCTTTCCCTGTCTGTTAAAGGATCTGTTCTGTATTGATCCAATGTTCTTCCGTCAATATTTTTTACGGAAAAAGTATATCCTTTAAATTTATTTTTCTCATTTTCTGCAGGCGACTGATAGTCAAAATACCGTGAAGTCAGAAAGGCATAAGTTCCGAAACTCTGCTTTTTATTTTTCCCATGTTTTTCGTCAGGATCTTCTTTATTATCTTCTTCCATCACCATATTACTCATCTTGAGCTTTACGGTTTCATGGGCGAGGAACCATTTATTATTGAAATAAATCCATGTGCTGGTAATAATGCCGTCGTTTTTATTTTTGCTGAAATTTTCGATCTTCTTGATACCGTACGTATCAGTGTCAATATAAATCGCACCGTTATATTTTCTCTTTTTATCCGGATTTTTGTAGTTGACTTCCCTGAACCGGATGACAAAATTTTTCCTTCCGTCTAGGTCAATAGTGTCGGTCAAAAAGAATCTGTACAAGCCTCTGTTCTCCTGTTTCAACTGAGCAGGAAGCTGGTCGCGGTTACTTTGCTGAAGAGCGATCAGTTCATAGATCGGCTGCTTTAGTCCGGAAATTCTGTTATCGAGAATGTTGATTTTTTCACCGTATTTTTTCGAGTATAAAAATTCCTGAGCCCTTTCCCATAAGAATAATTTACTTTTTGAAAATATCTTTCTGGCAGATACATTGTTCAGAGAATCTTTCTCTCTCTTTTTTCTGAATAAATCGGCATTTTCGAAGAACTGCCGGTATTGCGAAATGCTGTCTTCATCAATATCCAGGGAGATTTTTTCGTATGATTTATAAGAATAGGAATCTAGTGTTTTCGGAGAATTTTCTCTGAACTGCTGATTGACCTTTTTCAGAATTTCCAGCGCTCGGGGATCGCTTTTGTCTTCAATGACTACAGCTTCAATAGAAGTGACTTTTGATTGTGAGAAACCAAAAATACCCATACAGAAACATATAATCAATACAACCCCTTTCATAGAAAACAGGTCAAAATTAATAATATTTATTCTCCTGTAAAAGTTTTTATCCATTGATATTCACTGCCTATTTCATAAGAGTTATCAATCACAAAAAAATCCCGGGATTTCCGGGATCTGGTATTTCATTTTTTTAAATAAACTTGTTTAAACTAATTTCAGAATTAACCGCAAAAGTTAAACAGACTTAATATTAAATTCTTAATGTTACGCAATTTAGTTTAAAAGATTAAACTTGATCTTGATCCCCATATTTTCTTTGAACTCTGAAGTCTGATAATAGCCCAGTCTGTAGGAAAAGCCTACACCTAATCGGGTTCCTAAAAATCTGTTCCACATTAGTCCGGCTTCCTGGTAATAGTGATCCAGTGGGCGGAATTGAAACTGGTGATCTCCTGCATTTTTAAAATCACCGATGGCCGACTGATATTCCAATTCGATATCTGAATATCTTTTCCCCAATGTTTTAAATCGCAAAGGCAGACTTTGTGAAATTTTAAACCCGGCAAATTTATCTGCAAAGAAAGTTCCCGAAGGCATCGTGGCAAATCCGAAATTAGAGGGGGTACTGATGTTGGAATACCAGTGATCGATATTCGCGTCATTCTGTCCGGCGATTTCAAAGTTTTTCCAGATAGGAGCCGTTCCCGAAGAAATTCCACCGAAAAGTTTGATGTTGGTATATCCCAGTTTTGATCTGAACTGATGAATCATCAATGCGTCAAGTCTGTTGTAATCCAAATCTCCGCCTAAGGTTTTAAAGCCTTTTTCATAATTTAAAAATACCTGTGGATAGCCTTTTTCATACGTATATTTTCCCGAAGGCGTCATGATATTCTTGTCATTTGGGGCAAATTTTAAAGATAGAATAGCGTTTGTATTGTCAAAACTGTTTCCCATATTTTTATACTGGTAATCAAAAAGAGCATTCTGTTTCTCTTTGTTCACGGCAATTTTCATGCTTAATGAGTTGGAAATATCATACAGGAAAGAAGCTCCGTACCGCTGATTTCTGTAGAATGTCGAATTATGAAGGTCAAGGTTCATATCCGATATTTTCATCATCATATCCCACATATGGTTGCTGAATCTTCCGGCGGCAAACACATCATCCACATATTCAACACGGAAGATGGAAGTCCTTTTGTCGGACAGCTTTACATCCAGTCCAAGCCCGTATTTCCAGCGGTGATCTTTAAATCCGTATCCGAAATATCCGTCAGGAGAAAACGTTTTACTGAACTTTTCATTGAGCTTTATCCCTGCTCCAAGACGGAATCCCTGGTATTTATCATAGCTGATGAATTTGGTAAGGTCAAAATCGATCATTTTATAGCGAAGATTTCCTCTTAAAAGCTGCGTCAGCGTATTGAGTTTTTTTTCAAAATCATGCTTCTGGACAAAGCTGTCGATCTTGGTATAAGTATTACTTTCCCTGGTGGTCAAACTATCAGTCCTGTATTGCTGCAGCAGACTTCCGTCGGAGTTTTTCATTTCAAGGGAATAGCCTTTGAAGTCAGAAGCTTTTTGTGGCTGATCAATTTCAAAATCAAAGAATCTGTTTTTGACGTACAGGTAATTTCCAAATTTCTTCTGATTGTATTTTGTTTTTTCACCTGCTTTTAGGCTGTCTTTCTTCGAAGTGTCGAAGCTCGTATTTCCCATTTTGAGTTTAATATCTTCATAATCCAGGAACCATTTGTTGTTAATAGGCTTCCAGACCGAAACAATATTACCTTCATTCCTTTTTTTGCTGGTGCTTTCAAATTTTTTCAGGGCATAGCTGTCGGCGTCTACATAGATTTTCCCGTTGAATTTCCGTGGGTTCTGCTTCTTTTTGTCGGTGATCTCTTTAAATTTGATGACGTATGTTTTTCTTCCGTCAAGCTGGATGGTGTCGGTAAGGTAATAATTAAACAGTTTTCTGTTTTCCGGTCTCAGCTGTCTCGGAGTTCTGTCAAGATTAGAAATGTTAATCGCCAGCGCTTCATAGATTGGATTTTTAAAACCTGACATTCGGTTATCAATAATGTTGGTTTTTTCACCAAACTTTTTAGAATATTTGTATTCAGAGGCTTTTTCCCAAAGGAACATCTGGCCTTCCGATGAAGCTTCCACAAAATCTTCTGCGATAAGGGAATCCTTTTTATCACTTTCTTTTTGCTTAAAATCTTTATGATCGACCTTTGAAAGAGAATCTTTTCTTACGGTTAAAAAGTTTTTATAAATATCGATGGAATCCTTGTCGAGGTCGATGGAAAATTTAGAATACGACTTGAAATTATAGGAATCTAAGGATTTAGGAGAATTTTCTTTGGCCCTTTTATTAAGTTCATCAAGAATTTTCAGTGCTCTCGGATCACTTTTGTCATTGATCACTACACGGTCAATATTTCCTCTCTTTTCAGACAAAGGTTGCATGGCGACCTCCATATTTTTCTTTACATCGGCCGTCACATCTTCAAAATTGCTGGCCAGGATTTCAACTTTTTTACATTTCGTTTTAAATGACAACGCTCCATTGAGATCCGTTTTTCCCAACAGGGCATCATCACAATATACGGCTGCATTATAGATCGGTTGCTTGTCGGCTTTATTGAAAACCTTCAACTGAGTCTGTCCGAAAACCAGTGCTGTAAAGAATAAAAACAGCGGCGATAAAAATTTTGTCATTAGTCTTTTTTAATAGTTAGACAAAACTATTGATAAGAAAGTTACAATACCACAGCAGAAAATATAATGTTTTGTTAAAAATTAAATCATCTTATCCCATTTACGGCCTCTGTCCGTTCGAGTAAAAATTATGGAAGATAATTTTGTATCGAGAACATAAGAACTTTAGCTTTTTCATTTAGGGCTGAAATAAGTTGCTTTTATTAAGATATTTAAATAATTTTAGAAGAAATTATTTAATATAAATTTCTAATTTCACGAAAAAATTTATTTCAAATGACCAAAAAAGAACTTTTAACGTGGACTCTTATAACTACATTAATAATGATGTTTCCAATATCATTTTTTCTTTACAATTTTTATGACAGTGAGCTTTCCGATGATATAGGAAAATGGGGAGCTTTCGGAGATTATTTTGGTGGTTTATTAAATTGTATATTCTCTTTACTTAGTGTAATTGTAACTATTTATATTGCATTAAAAATATCGAATATTGAAAAAAATAGAAACAGAGACAATTTGAAATTTGAAAAAGAGAAGCTGCTTCGTGAGTTTAGAGAATCAGAATATAAAAGAATCAATTTTGAACTTCAAAAAGTTTGGTCATGTGTGACTGATTCTGACCGTGAAGATGCAATTAAAACAATTAGTAATATAAATTGGCAATATAGATATTTCATGACTTCGAATTATCATTTATTTCCATTTCTCGCAGATATTGAAATTACAAATCTTCACAAAACTCTTCAGGAAATTGCAAACCTATTTTGGGAACAAAAAAGTCCTGAAGAAAAGGATGAAATTATTAGAAAATTTACAAAGGATTTTGATGCTTTGAATATGAAATTTCAAAAATTCTTATTAAAAAATTGACTATAACAAATCTAATATTAAAAAGTATGTCATCAAAAGTTGAATATAAAAGAACAATATGCTTCTGTAATAAACGAATCAAAAAAAGATTCAAATGTGATTGGTTTCAATTTTATCCATTGGAAGATTATATAAATTTTGAACTCAATACAAATCATTTCCCATTTGTTTTAGAATATAAGATTTTTACTGATGATATTACTCAAATATCTTATGAAGCTATTTTAGAGGAAGGTGAAGAGGAAATTAAACAAGCTGATAGAGAATTTTTCTCAAAGATTAATCATGATTTTAATACTATGACTTACATTCTGCGTCTACTATCTGTAGTTACAAATTATCGCTTTTTTATCTACAATGTAAATGATCAAGGATGGTTTATTAATTTAGATGGGAAGAAGAATGAAGATATTTTCTGCAAATATGGAGCTAAGATTTACATAGATCAAAAATTGAAAGATTTCGGTTTTATAAATAAATTTACTGATGTGGATTTTCAAGATGTCGAAATTGTTCAACATTCAGTATATTATCAAATTCCAGATATTGATAATGAATTAGAGGATGAGTTAAAGATGAGTGAACATACATTACTCTTTTTTGAATCACTTAATAACCTTTCAGAAGTTCAAAAAAAGTATTTTGATTCTTCAGTTGTACTAATAAATAATGGAATCAAGATTCGCAATGAAATGAATAGTTTATCATTTTTAGCGTTTATCTCAAGTATAGAAACCATGACATCTCTAGTAATAAAACTAAATAAAGAAGAAGTTGAACTCGAATGTCATTCTTGCAAATCAATAAAAAATTCTAAATATAACTGCAAAAGTTGTGGCAAGCCTATTTGGGGGGTAGGTCAACAAATAAAATTGTATTTAGAAAAATACTTATCTGCAGATGAAAAACTTAAAACTTCGATTAATAAGTTATACAATTACCGATCAAAAATTGCTCATGCTGGAGGCCTATTAACAGGTGATATTAATTTCGAATGGAATGATCCAAAAAAAAGAGAACAGCATTTTCATACTCTAATTGCTGCAATGCAATATAGCAAAATGAGCATAGTTAATTATGTTCTAATGAACAAGTAGTTTTAATTATAATTATGTTAATAAAGCATTTAAAATGCTAAGAAATTATTTTGATTAATTTAAAAACTATTGAATTTCGACCGCGTTAATGTGGACATCTTTACTTCTTTTAAGACAATATATAAACAACTCGCCTCCCGCGAGGTTTTCTCATTAAAAAAAACAGACTCCCAATCCCATCCTATTCAAAAATATTTTTATATTTGTTGTAAGAACAACGAAAAACAAAATGATGATCTATAAAAATAATCCCGCAGTTCATGCGCGGTCTTCCGATAATATCGATTTCCATAAAAGTCTCAATTGTAACCCATAACATACTGAACTCAAAAGCTGATAAAGTAGTACATTAAATAGATCAAGGAGTTTGAAGACAGCTTCAACCGTTTAGAAACGACATTCAAGCACTCCGTAGAGATCACCAACCACTTTGTTAGGGCGTTCAAGTGTTTTGTAAGGGCAATCAACCGCTCCGTGGATCCTTTCAGGCAGTCAGAAGAGAGAATCAACCAGTCAGAAGAGGCGATCAACCAGACAGAAGAGGCGATCAAGTACAATTTGTTATTTTTCAATGCTTTACAGCCTCTTTAGAAAAATGAATGTATTCAACAATCCATATATATTAGACTTCAATTATATTTTTAATCAAAAAAATCCAATACAATTATGAAAAAAAATCAGGTAAAACGTGACTTCACTATGTCCGATGCTGTACTGAAACAAAAAGCAGATGAATTGATCGCTTTAATCGACAGAGACATCGCCGAATTTACAGACCGAGGCTACAACGCCGCCAAAAAGGCCGAACTGACGGCCGCAAGAAACACGGTAGACAATTTCCCAAAAGATGAACAGCTGGAAGCCATCAAAATGAATCTCACCGAACAAAAAGATGCCGCCAGAAGCGCTCTTGAAAAAACGATGCGCAGTATTTTTAATATGGCTGAAAATGTTTTCGGACTCTACAGTGCCAAATACAAGGAGTTCGGCAACGCGGGGATCAGTCAGCAAAGCGATGCAGAGGTTGTGCGGGTCGCAAAAATCATGAGCCTTACGGCAGATAAATACCTTACTGAACTTTCGGACGAAGGTCTTACCGCAGAGAAAATCGCAACGCTTATCACCCAACGCAATGCTCTGGATGTCGCTATAGACGCACAAGCCCAAGGTGTTTCCGATCGGGATGTCGCCGCAGAAGGTAGGATAGAAGCGCTCAATAAACTTTATCAACTGCTCACAAAATACACCGGCATCGGTAAAGATATTTTCTATGAAACCAACGAAGCCAAATACAACGATTACATTATTTATGATACGCCAAGCGGATTGCCGGAAGTTCCACCGGTAGATCCGGTGTAAATGATGTAGTAATCGTTTTATAATTGTAAAAGTATTTGTTCAATAGGGTCGGGCTTTTAGCCCGACTACAAAAAAATGCAATATTGGCTTTAGCCAAAATGATTTTAAGTTTGGCTAAAGCCAATTACATTATTTAATCTGGTAAATGGGCTGAAGCCCATTTCTATTGATAACAAAAGTTCAGTAAAAATAAAAGCAACTGCCACGACGGCAGTTGCTTTTTTACCTTATATTTTATTACAGTTTAGAGATTCAACGCTTTCTGATAAGCATTTTCCAATCCATCAAGATTTTTTCCTCCTGCTGTGGCAAAGCCCGGATTTCCGCCGCCGCCGCCCTGGATTTCTTTTGCCAAATCTTTAATCAATGCTCCTGCCTGATAAATTCCCGCTAAATCATCAGAAACGCCAACAGTAATCATTGGTTTTCCGTCTGCATCGGACAGAATAACCGTAATGGAAGTCGGGATTTCTTTCTTTAACTGGAAAACAATATCTTTTACCGAACCTGCATCCAGAGAAGTTCTTTTTACCAGAACTAATTTATCGCCTTTTTGCTCGTAAGCTCCTTTCCAGTTACTGATTTCTCCTTTTGCCTTTTCTTTTTTCAAAGCATCAACTTCAGACTTTAAGACAGCATTTTCGTCGATTAATTTCTCTATAGAGCGTACGACATCTTTCGACTTTAAAAGTTGAGAAAGCTCGGCAATCTGCTTTTCAAGATTTTTGAAATATTCTTCAGCTTTATCTCCCGAAATGGCTTCAATTCTCCTGATTCCCGCTGCGGCAGAACTCTCGGAAACGATCTTGAAATGACCGATTTCACTTGTGTTTTTCACATGGGTTCCTCCACAAAGTTCCATAGAAGTTCCAAACTGGATCATCCTTACGCTATCCCCATACTTTTCGCCGAATAAAGCCATTGCCCCTCTGTCCAGCGCTTCCTGAATCGGAATATTTCTGAATTCCTGTAAGGCAATGCTTTCCTTGATCTTGGCATTTACTTTATCTTCCACCAGGGTCAATTCTTCCTCGGTCATTTTATTGAAATGAGAGAAATCAAAACGAAGATAGTCAGGACCAACAAATGAGCCTTTCTGTTCTACGTGAGTTCCTAAAACTTCTCTTAATGCTTCATGCAATAAATGGGTTACTGAGTGATTAGCCTGTGAATTTCTTCTTTCTGCAATATTCACTTTTGCATAAAAAACCGCACCTGCATCTTTCGGAAGACCGTTGATTAAAGAAATGATCAAGCCGTTTTCTTTTTTTGTCTCGAGAACTTCGAAGCTTTCCACTGCGTTTTCAAGGATTCCTTTATCTCCCACCTGGCCACCGCCTTCAGGATAGAAAGGAGATTCGCTTAACACCACCTGGTAAAATTCGCCGTCTTTATTTTCTACTTTTCGGTATCTCGTAATGTAGGTTTCAGATTCAAACTTATCATAACCTACAAAGTTTTCAGGCTTTTCTTCTAAAGTTACCCAGTCATATACCTTTTGTGCTGAATCTGCTTTTGAACGCTGTTTCTGTTCATTTAATGCCTGCTCAAATCCTTTTTCATCGATCGTTAACCCTTTTTCTTCGGCAATAATTCTCGTTAAATCATCCGGGAAACCGTACGTGTCATATAATTCAAAAACTTCTTCAGTCGGCAATACTTTAGCATTGCTGGCAATCGTTTGCTGAATGAGTTTTTCAACTCTGATAAGCCCGTTTTCTATGGTTCTTAAGAATGATTCTTCTTCACTTTTAATTACTTCTGAAACAAGTTTTCCTTGTTTTTCAAGCTCAGGGAAGAATGCTCCCATCTGCTCCTGCAAAACTGCAACTAATTTATAAAGGAAAGGTTCTTTCATCCCTAAGAATCGGTAAGAATAGGAAATTCCTCTTCTTAAAATTCTTCTGATCACATAACCCGCACCTCCGTTGGAAGGCAGCTGTCCGTCAGCAATTGCAAAAGAAACCGCCCTGATATGGTCTACCACCACACGGATGGCAATATCTTTTTCGTCTTCTAAAATTCCGGTGTATTTTTTTCCTGAAAGTTCTTCCACTTTAGCAATTAATGGAGTAAATACATCCGTGTCATAGTTGGATGATTTTCCCTGAAGGGCCATACAAAGACGCTCAAAGCCCATTCCGGTATCCACGTGCTGGGCAGGAAGTTTTTCTAAGGTTCTGTCGGCTTTTCTGTTGAATTCCATGAAAACCAGGTTCCATACTTCCACCACCTGAGGATGATCGTTGTTTACCAATTCAAGTCCTGAAACTTTAGCTTTTTCTTCTGGTGTTCTCAAGTCTACATGGATCTCTGAACACGGTCCGCACGGTCCGCTTTCACCCATCTCCCAGAAGTTGTCTTTTTTGTTTCCGTTGATGATTCTGTCTTCGGAAATATGAGATTTCCAGAAATCATAGGCATCCTGATCTCTTTCAAGATTTTCGGAAGCATCTCCTTCAAAAATCGTTACATATAAGTTTTCTTTAGGAATTCCATAGACTTCCGTCAGCAATTCCCAGGCAAAAGCAATAGCATCTTTTTTAAAATAATCCCCAAAAGACCAGTTTCCCAACATTTCAAACATGGTGTGGTGATAGGTATCGCGGCCTACATCATCGAGGTCATTATGTTTTCCGGATACTCTCAGACACTTTTGCGTATCGGCAATTCTCGGAGCGGTAGGTGTTTTATAGCCAAGGAAAAAATCCTTAAACTGGGTCATTCCTGAATTGGAAAACATTAAGGTGGGATCATCTTTCAGTACGATAGGTGCTGAAGGAACGATGAGGTGCCCTTTGCTTTTGAAATAATCTAAAAATTTTTGACGGATCTCTTGTGATGTCATAATTTATATTGCTTTGCTTTTTACAATTTTGATAAGATGCAAATTTAGTTTTTTTAAGCGATTTTTTTTCTAAAATATGATACAAATCTCTATAAACGCTAAGCTCACAAAAGTTTATTTTAAATACAGATGTGTTTTCGCTCGCAAGGGCGTTCTACTCAGCAAATTTTTGAAACCATGCTTTATAATTTAAAATTACTTTAGCTAAAGCGTCAGTTATGCGCAGTTCATTTATATTACTTTTTAATTTCATACTCATCTGCTGAGTGAAACGTACTTGCGACGAAAAATCCAATTTTACTATTAATAAATTCTTTGCGTATTCTTGCGTTACATCAAATTAATTTGTTAATTCTGTTCGATGATGAATAAGCATGATAAAAATATTTGATTTGCGAAATCCGTTTCCCGATTTTTTTCGTATATCATTATGTAGAAAATCAGATTCGATATCCAATGATTGTTATAGACATTATCACTGATTTACTATTAAAATTAGTCCGAAATTTGTAATTAAGAAGTGGCGGATTTTGAAAGGCAAAATATTTGAAATGAATAAAAAGTTAACAATGAAAAACATATTAATATTTCTCGGAATGATTCTGGGAATAGCAGTATTTGCAACAAGCTGCGGAGATTCAAAAAAGATGAAATCCGCCGAATCAAAAAAAGAAAATGAGACCATTATGGACAATAAAAATGTAAAAGAAGTTTATTTTGCAGGAGGATGTTTTTGGGGAACTGAGCATTTCTTTCAACAAATACGAGGTGTCATAGGAACGGAAGTAGGATATGCCAACGGAAATAAGCAAAATCCTACCTATGAAGAAGTAGTCAGCCACACAACCGGCTTTGCCGAAACGGTGAAAGTAAAATACGATCCTGAAGAAGTTGATCTTAAACTGCTTATCGATCTTTATTTCAAAACGATTGATCCTACGAGTTTAAACAAACAGGGAAATGACAGAGGAGATCAGTACAGAACCGGAATTTATTCAACCGATAAAGAAACCGAAGCTATTGTAAAAGCGGAAGTGGCGAGACTTGCTAAGAATTACAGTAAGCCTGTATTAGTAGAGACGATTCCGCTGAAAAACTTTTATAAAGCAGAAGATTATCACCAGGATTATCTTGACAAAAACCCGGGAGGATATTGTCACATTGAACCGGGATTATTTGAAATGGCGAGAAATGCCAATCCTCCAAAGAAAAAAGAAACAAAATATCAGAAGCAGGATAAAAAAGTTCTTAAGGAAAAACTGACTGCCGAACAATATAATGTAACGCAGGAAAACGGTACGGAAAGAGCGTTTCAGAATGAATACTGGGATGAGACCCGTGAAGGGATTTATGTAGACATTACCACTGGAGAACCATTGTTTATCTCTACCGATAAGTTTGAATCAGGTTGTGGCTGGCCGAGCTTCTCAAAACCAATTACAAAAAAGCTAATTGAAGAAAAGTTGGATCGCTCACACGGAATGACCAGGGTAGAGGTAAGAAGTAAAACCGGAGATGCCCATTTGGGACACGTTTTCAATGACGGCCCTGCGGATAAAGGAGGACTTCGCTACTGTATCAACAGTGCTTCCCTCAAGTTTATTCCGAAAGCGGAAATGAAAGAAAAAGGCTACGGAGAGTATATTGCGCTCCTGGAGAAAGATAAAAAGTAGTATTTTAAGTGAAGTGATTGAGGAGGCTGCCGAAAGGCAGTCTTTTCTTTTATATCTGATTAACTCGTCAATGTCATTTTTGAACGGAATGGAACGAAGCGGAGCATAGTGAAGAATCTAATGGTCTCATATAGATGGATTAGATTTCTTAAATATCCCGCAGATTTCGCGGATTACGCAGATCATAGATTTTATATGCAGTGCAGTTAGAAATAAGCTTAGTCAAATCAACTTGTTGATTGTTCTTTGCTCCCTTTCATATGGATGTACTCTTCATAAAAGCTTTGCGATAAAATTGAATAGGTTTTTTTTAATGCAATTTCAATTATAAAGAATGAAGTTTCTGCATCTGAAACCTTTCTTTAATACTGAACATGGAAATATTTAAAAATACCAAAAAACCGAAAATAATATAATAAGTTTGGTTGGGAACATGATTGATGAAGGTTTCAGGTTTGATGAGATTTAATGCTAATTTTTCTTTATAATACTCGCTATCAACCACGCAAGTGCCGCCACTATTATGATTTCTCTTGGTGGCATTCGGATCTTTGTACATATGGACCGCAAAGAAATGATTCGTTTTCTCCACATCTACTCCGTAGGCTTCCTGTTTGGCCAGCTTCATGGCATCAATTAAGGCAATAAAATCCTGATAATTGTTTTTATCATCAATCACAAATTCAATTCCCGTTTCCTTTTCATTTCTTGCCTGAAGTTTTTTTAATTCCGAAACATAATATGCGCGATTTTGCAGAGCGGTATTAGGCCGTACAATGATTTTCTTATAATTCCAGTTTCTGTAATCCTCGAATGTTTCGAGGGAATCCGTTGCTCCAGCTCTTATTTTTGCGGGCAGTCCCAGATCCATCACCGTGTATGGCGCATGAGTTCTTTGGCTCCCGTAAAACCAAAACAAAACAGGGATCAGCAAAGCACTAATGAGTCCCGGAACGTAATATATTCTCTTCATGCCATTAATTTTTATTAAATATAAAATAAAACTTCAATAAAATAAAAAGTGATCCGAAAACGAATCACTTATTATGTAAAGAATTAAATCTTAAATTTTGAATTTCTGAATCTTGAATTAAAACTACCAGTCTCTTTTTCTTAAAATCCAGTAAGAGCCGAAAATAAAGATGGCACACCAAACCAGACAGGCAATCATACTTTCCGTAGGATAGTGGAATTCGTACTTTCCGCCAAAGATCTGTGCGGCTTTTAAACGCATCATCGGATTCGGAATAAGGCTCGACATACTTTCAAGCGGAAAAAGATGACTTATAAAAAAATCGTCTTTCATAATCTTTAATCTCTCCGCTTCCTGTGTTCCTCTTACTTTTGAGAAAACCTCTATTGTCGACAAAATACTTTCCGCGATCCATAAAACGAAGAATGCGAGAAATACAAAAATAGATTTTCTCAGCAAAACCGAAAGAAACATCAGAAAGCAGAAGAATGTAAACAGCTTGACAAAGTAATTGCCAATAAAGAAAACCTCTTCAAAAACTTTTCCTGAATCTGTAGTATCTGAATATTTATACCCCAGAAACATGGTGATCGCAAAAACAATAATTGTAGAAATAATGGTGAAAATACTGATCGTCAGTAATTTTGAAGAAATGAATTCTTTTCTGCTCAACCCGTCGATGGTATTTTGCTTAAACATCCGGTTGCTGAATTCCTGCGAAATGGAAAAAACAATGATCAGTCCGAGGAAAATTTTAAGCAAAGCCACAATATATGTTGTGAAATTCCAGATTCCGGGGAAATTATAAATGCCCTGTTCTTTCAGGTTAACGGTCCCTCCCAAAAGATCAAAATCCACCAATCCTATAAATAATAATGCAATAAGAATCGCAAAATAAAGGATCGTAAAAATCTTGAATGGCTTATAATTCAGATTTTTGTAATATTCTAGTTTAAATAGTTTTATCATGATTACTTCGTGTTTTTTACAAGTTCAAGGAATTGAGATTCAAGAGAAAGCTTTTTCTTCGTTAAATGAGAAAGGTAAATCCCCTGCTCGGCAAGCTTCTGGTTTAGTGCGGACGCTGAAATCGAGGCATCATCACGGATCTGCGCTTTCAGCATATCGCCGTCCTGATTGACAGCTGTGAACCACTGAAGGTCATTCAATACCTTTAAAAGCAATGTATTGTTGTCTGCTTTCAATTCAAAATAGCCGTTGTTGGCAGTCATTTCATCCACCCTTCCGCAATAAATTGAATTTCCTTCTTTAAGGACAATCACATGGCTGCAAATCTTTTCGATCTCATCCAAAAGATGGCTGGCAATAATAATAGTGATTCCCTGTTTGGCAATATTGCTGATGATCTCGCGAATCTGGATAATTCCTTCCGGATCAAGACCGTTTGTTGGTTCGTCCAAAATCAGAACCTCAGGATTATTCAGCATGGCAGATGCAATGGCAAGACGCTGTTTCATCCCTAAAGAATAGGTTTTGAACGCATCTTTTCTTCTTTCCAGAAGGCCAACGGTCTGAAGAACCTCATCAATTCTCCGGTAAGGAGTGCCTTTAATTTCTGCAACGATTTTAAGATTGGTTTCTGCGCTCAGATAAGGATAAAAATTAGGCTGCTCAATAATAGCGCCGATTCTCTTCAGCGTATCCGGATCGGTTCCTTTTTTGCCAAACCAATACCAGTCTCCGCTTGTAGGATTAATAGTAGAAAGCAGCATTCCGAAAGTCGTTGATTTTCCGCTTCCGTTGGGCCCCAGCAAACCATATACATTCCCTTTTTCGACATCAAAAGAAATATTGTTTACGACAATTCTCTTAAATTTTTTAGTAAGATTCTTTACGGATAAAATTTTTTCCATGTAATTTGTTTTACATAGTAGTAGTCTATGGTAATATTGAATTGTTACAGTTTTTATGTTAAATCAATTTAAAATTTAATTTTAAATACATTATTTTTGATTGTATTAATGGACAGTTATGAAATTAGTTGATTTGGCAAAAGAACTCAATGTTTCTGCGGAAGCATTAAAGCAGTTCATCCAGGATTTTGATCTTGATCTCGTTGATTGTATCAGCACCAATTTTGAAATAAAAAAAGACTTTGAAAAATTCGCCCGGGAAAATATTGAATTTTTAAGGCTTTATGAAAAAGATCTCGACAAAGCAAAAACCCTCGAGCAGATCGCAGAAAAAATAAATCAGCCCAAAGAAAAAATTGAGAAAGTGATTAAAGAATCAGATCCCAATATTTTTGATAATGGTTTCTTCAAATCCTCGATTTCCAGCTATGGAATAGATAACAGGCTGGGTGGCAATTATAAGTTTGTGTACGATTATTTCGGGCATAAAACAAGCCTGCAGAAAAGAGATTTTATCGGATACAGAGATCTGTTTTTTCATATTTCCGGTGTTCTGGAACCTTTCCTGAATCCTCAGCAGATCAAAGATTGGGGAATCAATAAACCTGCAGGAATCATATTATATGGTCCTCCCGGAAGCGGAAAGATTTTCTGGGCTAATAAAATTGCCGAAATTATCGGCTATCAGTTTAAGGAAGTTAAAAAACATTATCTCGGAACTTCTTTCGTAGACGGAAACCAAACCAACTTCAACGATTTTCTGGTAACGATGATGAAAGAAGATAAGGTGTTGCTTTTCATTGAAGATTTTGATAATATCATGATGGCAAGAAAAGCAGAAAATAACGTCGCTTCCTGTAATCTTGAAACACAGGAAATCATTCTTCATTACATTTCAAAGTTTGAGCAGGAAGAGCTTTTAATGGTGGGGTCTGCGAATTCCGTGGCAGAAATTGATGAAGAAATTCTGGCTCCCGGAAGATTTGATGTGATGATTCCCATTTTTCCTCCCAACCTTGCGGAAAGATCAGAAATCATTCTGTATGCCATGACCCGAAATCTCGAAAAAGATTCTCTTTTATTTAAAATTTTAAAAAACAACAAAGCCGATAAAATACCTTTCTGGCACAGTATTTCCGCCCAGATGAAAGTGTTCAGCAATACCATGCTGATTGATTTTACCCAAAGTCTTAAAAAAAGGATCAAAAATCTTTACCAGAAAACAAGAGACGAAAATCTTAAGATCGACCAGAATCTCTTAAAAGCAGCCTTACGAGACGCTGCAGGAAAACTGACGGAAGAGTATCTGGATCAGATCGCCAGATTTTTGAGTGACGTAATTATTAATAATTTCGACCAGTTTCAGAACAGGGTAAAAGATCTTAAAACCGAGCTGGATTCCTACAGGATCGTTGAAGAGCCAAGAAGAGTAATCGGTTTTTCTCACAATGAAGAGGAAGGTAAAACTGGACGTGAAGACAAGGGATAAAAGGAATAAAATTTCTTATTTTTGCAAGAAATAAAAAATCGTGATCAACAACGACCAGATAAAAGAAATTCAGTCAAGAATTGACGATCTCCATAAATATCTTCAGATCGATAAAAAGAAGATAGAAATAGCCAATGACGACGAAAAAACGGCAGCTCCTGAATTCTGGGACAATCCAAAAGAAGCAGAAGCATTCCTGAAGCAGCTCCGTTCCAAGAAAAAGTGGGTGGAAGCCTATGAAGAAATTCATACCCAATTTGAAGATCTGCAGGTTTTGGTAGATTTTGCCAAGGAAGATCCAGATTCTGAAAAAGAGCTTGATGAAACCTTCCCTCAATTGGTAGAAAAGATAGAAGACCTGGAATTTAAAAACATGCTTTCCAATGAGGGCGACGAACTTTCTGCGGTTTTGCAGATCACTGCCGGAGCCGGAGGAACCGAAAGCTGCGACTGGGCTTCCATGCTGATGAGAATGTACACCATGTGGGCCGAAAAGCAGGGCTATAAAATCCGCGAGCTGAATTTCCAGGAAGGCGATGTGGCCGGCGTAAAAACCGTAACACTGGAAATTGAAGGTGAATTTGCATTCGGATATCTTCGTGGCGAAAACGGAGTACACCGACTGGTAAGAATTTCACCTTTCGACTCGAATGCGAAACGCCATACGAGTTTCGTTTCGGTGTATGTTTATCCTTTGGTGGATGATACGATTGAAATCAACATCAATCCTGCTGATATTTCCTTCGAAACGATGAGGTCTTCCGGAGCAGGAGGGCAGAACGTAAACAAAGTGGAAACAGCCGTTCGTCTCCGTCACGCACCGACAGGAATTATTATTGAAAACTCAGAATCCCGTTCACAGCTTCAGAATAAAGAAAAAGCAATGCAATTGCTGCGTTCCAGATTGTATGAAATGGAATTGGAAGAAAGAATGAAAGCCCGAAATGAGATAGAAGCCAACAAAATGAAGATCGAGTGGGGAAGCCAGATCCGAAATTACGTGATGCATCCTTATAAACTGGTAAAAGATGTACGCTCAGGATACGAAACTTCCGATGTGGATTCTGTAATGAACGGAAATCTCACCCCATTCCTGAAAGCATTTCTCATGGCCGATGGAACCGCGGTTTCAGACGATGATATGGACTTATAGAAAGGATGTTTAAATTTCGTTAAAATCTGATAATAAATTTCGGAATGACGTTTATTAATCCTATTTTTGTTACTTATCAAAACGTATGGAAGATTTCAATAATTGGAAAGATTTATTAAATCCTGAGTTTTATATAAAGCTTGGTGGATTTTGGCTTATTTTGTTTATTATTTTTGCTGAAACAGGTCTTTTTGTAGGATTTTTTTTACCGGGAGACTCACTGCTTTTCGTTTCGGGAATTTATTCGATTGACATCATAAGAGAAACTTTCGGATCTACGGGAAGTGACTTCCTGGATACGTTTATTTTAGCTTCTTCTGTGGCATTTGCTGCGATTGTTGGAAATGAGGTAGGATATTATTTCGGAAGAAAAGCAGGTTCTACTTTATACAAAAAGCAGGATACCTGGCTGTTTAAAAAGAAATATCTGTATCAGGCTCACGATTTTTTTGAAAAGAACGGTGCGCTGGCGATCATTATGGCAAGATTCCTACCAGTCGTAAGAACATTTACGCCTATTGTTGCGGGGATTGTGAAAATGGATAAAAAAGATTTCTTAAGAGATAATATCATTGGCGCTGTATTGTGGTCTTTCCTGCTGATCTTTGCAGGACATTACCTTGATAAGCTTTTCATCGACCAGTTCGGAATTGACCTTAAAAAGAAACTGGAACTTATCATCATCGTAATCGTTTTAATAACAACCGTACCGGTAATCCTGAAGTTCTTATTTGGTAAAAAAGAAGACTTTTCAAAATATGAAAACCACAAATTCGACGACGAAGAATAAGAATTTAATTTAAATAATACCCAGCCTGCTTCATGAGCGGGCTTTTTTATGCATAAGATAAAATACAAGTAGAAGAAATTTAAACCAATGGAAACGTTGTTTTTATCAACCAATCATCATTAATCATCAATCATCACTCATCGATTATTCATTACTCATTACCCATTAATCATCATTTATCCACTCCAGAATATTCGGATAAATAATACTGTCTCTTTTTTTCTTATTAAAAAACCTTGCTGCATGTCCGGTATTTTTCATAAATACAAGCTTATGCGGAACATTCTGGGCTGTTAATGCTGAATCTAAAGCTAATCCCTGTTTCTGATTCACCAGAAAATCCTGATTTCCCTGGAATATCAGCGTGGGAACATGAGAAATATTCGAGATCGGACTTGCCTCTCTGAACTCTTCAGATAAATTTTTCCGGTGAAACTTAACTCCCACGACCTTTTGAATCGTCGGGGAAGAATATGTAGAATAGAATGACTGCAGGTACGCCGGGGAATAAAAGTCTGTAGGTGCACTCAAAGCAATAATCTTTCTGATCTGTTCAGGATTCTGATATCCATATAGCAAGGCAAGATGACCGCCGGAGCTTTCGCCCAAAAGAATATAATTGTTGGGCTGAAGCTCTGCTTTTTCCGCCAGTTCGTTGAATTTTTTAATGACCGCATCTATATCTTCCAGCTGTTCACGGTATGTGATCTTCTTTGATTTGGAAACTAAACGGTAATTCATATTAATGCTGGGAATATTGTGCTTAAAAAGCATTTTCTGAATCTGGATCATATGCTCTTTTCGGCCATATTTCCAGGCGCCACCATGAACGATCAATACGACTGGGGAATCTTGAGGATAATCGGACGGAAGAAAAACATCCATTTTTTGTCTTTTATCTTCGCCGTATTTCAGGTTATATATTTTCTGTTCGTTATTCGTTCCTACCCAGACTCTGAATTTTGTATTGCATGAATTTAATACAAAGCTGATCAGTCCCAGAACGAAAAAATGATGCTTAAGAATCAGCTTTTTCATGAAATAAATTTACGGATATTTAAATTAAACGAAAAACCGTCCAAAAACTTTAACAGAAACCTCAGTGGTGAATGTATATGTATGATTTTTTCAGTCTGTGATGACTCTTTTTGTATGAAATTTGAGTCTTTGACACTCAACATCCAGTAAAAAGACTGGTTTTTCACTCTTTGAGACTCATTATTGAATCTTTTTGCCTGGAAAGTGAGCCTTTTAGGTTCATCATCGAGTATAAAAGGGTGGTTTTTCATGCTTTTAGGCTGGTTCATCATGCTTTTTGCCTGGAATTTAAAAACTTTTAAGTTCACAACTCAAGATAAACGGTGGTATTTAATGATTTTAAACGTATCGAATAATTTTTTTATGTGAAAATTGAGTTCCTGTTGTTATTAGGGCAGCACTTTTACTGCTCTGAATAGGTAGAATGAAGAAACAAAAGTTTTTAAAAAATCTTTGATTTTTAATCTCATGTGCTCTAAAAGGCACAATATTATAACTGAAAAATCTAATGTGCCTCATGTGTTAGAGCTTTTGCCTCTTTTGTGGTTAAAATTCAACAGCATTGTAAGTGGCAAATGAGTTTTTAACCGGTAGCCATTCACCGATATGTTTACGCTGGATCAAATTAATAACAATTCGATCGGGATTTCATGTTAATTCTTTTAAAAACCTCGATGAAATCATAGAATGAATCAAATTAAAATAATTATTTTTGCTTAACAATTATTAAAAAAATATTAAAATTTATGGCATCTGGTTTTTTTGCTATTTTAGATGATATCGCAGCGCTGATGGATGATGTAGCAGTTACGAGTAAGATTGCAACGCAAAAAACAGCAGGAATTCTGGGAGATGATCTGGCTGTAAATGCCGAAAAGGCAACGGGTTTTCTTTCATCCCGCGAGCTTCCGGTATTGTGGGCAATTACAAAAGGCTCTTTTATTAATAAACTGATTATCCTGCCCATTGTCTTTTTACTGAACTGGCTGTATGCACCTGCAATCAATTATGTGCTGATTCTCGGTGGATTATATCTGTCATTCGAAGGAATGGAAAAGATTATTGAATATCTGTTTCACCGTGACAAAAAGGGACATGAAGTGGAGGAGGAAATTGAAGACACAAAAGGACAAAGTCCTGAAGAAATAGAAAAGGGCAAAGTAAAATCAGCCATTACCACCGATTTTATTTTATCGATTGAGATCGTAATCATCGCTTTGGGAACGGTACTTGAAGAAAGCCATCCTTTTATCACCCAGATTCTGGTAACGAGTTTAGTCGCATTTATCGCCACAGTAGGCGTCTACGGAATTGTTGCGCTGATCGTCAGAATGGATGATGCAGGTTTTAAGCTGATCAAAAAAAGCAATGATAAAGGGTTTTTTGGACAACTGGGACATTTACTGGTAAAAGCCTTACCTATTGTTATTAAAGCACTAGGTGTTATCGGTACTATCGCTTTAATTTTGGTCGCCGGAGGAATCTTTGCCCACAGAATAGATTATTTCCACCATCTTTTTCCTGAATGGCCAGCCATACTAAAGGAGGCAGTATTCGGAATTGCGGGCGGACTTCTTGCAGTAGGGCTTTTTACAGCAGGGAAAGGAATCTATTCATTAGCGGTAAAAAAATAAGCAGAAGAGAAATAATATTATATAATGAGTCCTGCCGTTTTAGATGGCAGGACTCATTATTTTTTTTAACTTTAAAAATTTGTATTAAAATTTTCAAATATAAAATGGGGACAGATGGTATAAAGTTTACATAAGCTTTAAGCAATATTTAAGCTTTTCCGACTCTGGTGAGCTTATCAAAAATTATATAATCTTTTCATATTTTTGGAAAAATATTGTAAGAAATGTATACCGTTGTTTGGACAGAAACTGCTGAAAAGTCATATGAAAATAATCTGCAATATCTTTCGGAGTATTGGTCAACAAGAGAAATTCGAAACTTTATGGATAAGGTTGATGAAGCAGTTATGAATATATCGCTTAATTCATTAATAGGTAGTGTTTCAGAAGAAAATTATAACTATAGAAAATATTTAGTCGTACCACAAATATATCTTTATTACCGTGTTACTTCTGACAGAATATATCTTGTATCCTTTTGGAACAACTTTCAGGATCCGGATAAGCTACAAAAACTTCTTACGTAATTCTTCACTAACCACCGAATGTTCTCTATAGTTGCCATTCTCAATATCTTTCTCAGATTGCTCTATTTCTAATAATAATGCTTCACGCGGTGACAATATTTTTGCCAAGGCCAACATTTCATCTGGCGTAAATGACTGAGCACTCAACTTCCGGTAAAAGGTAGCTGGTGCAAGTCCTATCTTTGAAATAATATGGCTTTTTTTGTAGGGGCTATTGTTTAATAGTCCTTCAATTTCGCCCATCACTTTCTTATAATTTAAAATTTCTTGTATCATTTTTGATATAATTCATTGTAATTATTGAGACAAATATAATGAAAAATGATGAGAAGAATTAGAAATTGAACCGATCAGTTTTTCTTTTAAAAAGCTATTTATCTCAACTTTCTCCTTCAACATTCTTTCATATAGTGCAGTTTCATGGTAAAGATCAATCATTTTTCAATCAGATTGGACGACAATAAAATAGTATGATTATTAAAATCGTAACAAAAAAGGATTCCGAAGAATCCTTTACGTATATTTAATTGAATAAATCTTTTACCTTATCAAAAAAAGTTTTTTCCTTTCCGGATGGTTCAGCGACCATTTCTCCGCTGCTCATCTGCTTCTCGAAGAAATCCTTCTGTTCTTTTGTCAGTTTTTGCGGTGTCCATACGTTGATATGAATGAACATATCACCCTTACCATAGCTGTCGATACTTGGAAGACCTTTCCCTGCAAGTCTCAGGATTTTCCCAGACTGCGTTCCCGGATCTACCGTGATCTTCACTTTACCACCAACGGTAGGAACTTCTTTTTTCGTTCCCAATGCCGCTTCAGCAAATGAAATATAAAGCTCCTGGTGAAGATTATCTCCTTCTCTTTTGATGGTTTTATCCACTTCCTCTTCAATGATAACCAAAAGGTCTCCCGGAATACCACCGAAAGGTGCATCATTCCCTTTTCCTCTTACATTAAGCTGGATGCCGTCTCTGGCTCCCGCAGGAATATTGATCGTTACTTCTTCTTCATCTTTTATCAGTCCCTGAGCATTGGCGCCTGCCGGAATTTTATCGGCAACTTTACCGATTCCCTGACAGGTTCCACAGGTAGTCTGCGTCTGCATTTGTCCGAACATGGTGTTCATCACTTTAAGCTGAACTCCGGATCCGCCACAGGTAGGACAGGTTTTAGAAGTAGCACCTTCCGCCATCTTCATTTTTTTGACTTTGATGGTTTTCTGCGTTCCGTTCACCATTTCGTCAAGATTCAGCTTGATTCTGATTCTTAAATTAGAACCTTTTACCTGCTGACGGCCACCGCCACCGCCGCCAAATCCTCCGAAACCGCCACCGAAAATATCACCAAACTGGCTGAAGATATCTTCCATATTCATGCCGCCGCCAAAACCGCCACCGAATCCGCCGTTGCCACCAACACCGGCATGACCAAACTGATCGTATCTTGCACGTTTTTGTTCGTCACTCAGCACTTCGTAAGCTTCAGCAGCTTCTTTGAATTTTTCTTCGGCGTTTTTATCTCCCGGATTTTTATCAGGGTGATATTTAATGGCCATTTTGCGGTATGCTTTCTTTATTTCGTCGGCTGATGCAGATTTGCTGATCTCAAGAACCTCGTAATAATCTCTTTTTGACATCTTTTATATAAGTAATTAGTCATCAGCAATGGGTAATAATCAACATTACTTATTACCCATTACTTATTGCTTATGTTAATTTCCTGTTACTACTTTTGCAAAACGGATCACTTTATCTCCAAGTGTGTATCCCGTTTCGATCACATCCACAATTTTTCCTTTAAGATCTTCCGATGGTGCAGGAATCTGGGTGATTGCCTCGTGGAAATCTACGTTGAAACTGTCTCCTGCATTCACTTCCATAGCCTTCAGGCCTTTTTCAGTCAGTTTGCTTTTGAATTTATTGTAGATCAGCTCAACACCCTGAAGATCTGAAGGATTACCATTCTTGGCAATTTCCTTTAATGCTCTTTCGAAGTCATCCAGTACACCCAGCATAGAAACCATCATATCCTGGTTGGCATATTGGAAAAACTCCATTTTTTCTTTGGATGTTCTCTTTTTATAGTTTTCAAATTCTGCGTACAATCTGATGTAACGGTCTTTCTCTTCTGCCAAAAGTTCCTCAGCAGTAGGTTTTGCTGTCACATTGTCTTCTGTTGCAGCTTCATTCTGAATATTTGTATCTTCCTGATTATTGATGCTTTCTTCGTTGATATCCTGATTTTCCATAATTCAATATTTATTTGGGTTATTATTCACAAACATTCTGCCAAAGGAAAAAGGGTGACATTTAGTCAGATTGACAAGTCGCTACATCAAATAATTCACTCATTAACAATTTACCATTCACCATTATTACTGACCATTCACTATTCACCATTAACCATTAACCATTAACCACTCACATAATGTATAGGAGCTTTATCGCGCTATCCACTCATACTCCTCGCGCAGCCGCATTCTCCAACGCATGCTGTGGGGTATCCGTTACTATCGCGGCTAGGATAGCAGGACAGCTTTGTGATCCTTCATTAAGGTGAAATCCCAGGCTTGCCAGGTATTCGATATGTAGTGATAAGATTCCTCTGGAGGGTGGCGAAAGTTCAAAGAATTTTTGACGGGGTGGTTTAGAGTTTAATCAAAAAAATGAATCCTATTAAACTCCCTCTCCGAAAAACGTCTGATACAGAAGATAAAGATTTAAAACAATAATAATAAATGAAATAATCCATACACAGACTTTTAAAAAAGGCTTATTGACAAATTCTCCCATTTTAGCCTTGTCACTCGTGAACATCACCAACGGAACAACCGCAAAGCTCAGCTGCATGGACAAGATTACCTGACTTAAAACCAATAGTTCAGTAGTCCCTTCTTCACCATACAGAATGGCTACAATCAAAGCGGGAATTACAGCGATCAGCCTTGTGATCAGGCGTCGCAGCCAGGGTTTTAATCTGATATTTAAAAAGCCTTCCATGACGATCTGCCCGGCAAGAGTGCCTGTTAGGGTAGAATTCTGTCCGGAAGCCAATAAAGCGACAGCAAAAACAATACTTGCCATGGAAGCTCCTAAAATCGGAGTGAGTAATTTATAAGCATCATGTATATCCGCCACATCATGATTCCCCGAAACATGGAAAGTGGCAGCTGCCAGAATAAGGATGGCTCCATTGATGAAAAAAGCCAGCATTAAAGAAAAAGTACTGTCCAGCGTTGCAAATTTTATGGCTTCTTTCTTTCCTTTGGTATTTCTAGGATAATCCCTGGTCTGGACAATACTGCTGTGTAAGTATAGATTATGCGGCATTACCGTTGCTCCTAAAATTCCTATCGCAATATACAGCATCGCCGGATTCTGAATGATTTCTGCTTTAGGAACAAGTCCTCCGAGAAGTTCGTTTATGGCAGGCTCGGAAATGACCAGTTCATAAATAAAGCACGCAAGAATAATGAAAATTAACCCTCCCACAATACTTTCGATCCATCGGAATCCTTTAGACTGAAGCAAAAGAATAATCAGTACATCCACTGTTGTTATAACGATTCCCCAGGTTAATGGAATATGAAATAGAAGATTCAGAGCAATGGCAGATCCTATAACTTCTGCAAGGTCACAGGCTGCGATGGCAATTTCACAGAATATCCACAGTATAAAATTGGTTGTCGGACTAAAATGATCCCTGCAAGCCTGGGCAAGGTCTCTTTCAGCAACAACTCCCAGTTTCACAGAAAGATGCTGCAAAACCATAGCAAAAATATTAGAGATGAGTATCACCGAAAGAAGCGTATATCCGAATTGTGCCCCTCCTGCAATATCGGTAGCCCAGTTTCCCGGATCCATATATCCTACGGCAACCATCAGTCCCGGACCTGCAAAAGCAAGGTACTTCCTCCAGAAACTACCATTCTGGGGAACTTTTACAGATGAATATACTTCCGATAAGGAATTGGATGTTTTATCTCTTCGCCAGGCGTTCTTTAAATTCAGATTCATAAATGTTAGAAATGACTAACAAATGTAATTAAATAAATGAAAAATTCAAAATCACAAATAAAGATCCCGAAAGAATATTCCGGGATCTTTATAATTATTTACTAAAGATTATTTTGAAAATCTTACTGCCATTTTACGGTCAACAGCTCTTTCTGCATCAGAAGCAGAAGCATCAACTGTTGCAAACTGACTTCCATAGCCATCAGCTCCTGTAATCTGGGACCCTACGCCCTGCTTATCCAGCCATGATCTGATGAAACTGGCTCTGTCAGCAGATAATTTCTGATTCTTAGCCTCGTCTCCGGTTTTATCTGTATACCCTCCGATTTTCACTTTGACATCAGGATAGGCTTTCAGAATTGCTACTAAATTTTGCAGCTGGCCTTCAGAACCTGCTTCAAGTTCAGTAGCGCTTCCCATTTTAAAATTAACGTGGTCAAAGTTGTACCATGTATCCTTTAAAGCATTATCATCTTTGGCATTTTTATAACCATCAGATTTAAGGAAAGTAATCATGCGGTCTTCCATACCTCCTTTATATCCTTTTAAGGCAGTTCCGTTCAGATCAATATCTTCATCTACCTGCATTGCTGACATTCCTGTCACCGTATCAGTAGTTGATGTAGTATTTACCGTATCGGTAACGACTTCACCTGAATCATTCATGGTGGTAGTAACGGTTGTTTCTTTTTGCTCGCATTGCCTCCAGATAAAATATGCAGCAGCAATCAGGAGCAGTAATGGCAGGAGCCATTTCCATATAGAGCCTTTATCTGACGTTGTGGGCCTGTTAGGAAAAGTTCCATCCATAGCAGTGCTTCTGGTAACTTCAACCTTCGGTTCTTCCTGAGCCGGCATTTTGATGGCATCTTTATCATTGTCGAATTTATATCTTGCATCCCAGTCTCCCATGCTTAAAGAAGCAAAAGAAAGACCCGCAGGTAAAAGGGAAGACACAATTCCTTGCTGATCATTAAGAAGATTTGAAATTCCTGCTTTATCAAGGTTGTTGTCGGCTGCATATCTACCGATTGAGCCTACCGTAGCACCTGTAACCAGGTTTAAAAGAGCGCTTGAAGAGTTATTGCTGATTCCGGCGTAAGTAGCAATAGAATTGACCAATCCACTGAGTTTGTCACCGAAAATTTGTGTTAGTACGCTGGCAATAGAAGAGTTGCCTGCAGAGTTACTCATAAGGTTTCCTAGTATTCCACTTGAAGAAGAATTCATGATAGCATCCAAAACAAGAGGATTGTCGGAATTATTGGCAAGCCCTCCTACCACAGCAGGTAGCAATCCGTCAATTGCTTTTGAAATACCGGATTCACTTTCTCCGTACTGTGAGGCTGCCTGTGATACCAACGCAGTACCCAATTGTCCTTTAATGAGATCAATAATGTTTAGAGACATAATAATTTATTTTGAGATTAATGTTCTCTTATGCAATCAAAAATTTGTCCAAACCCTTATATCTCAAAAAAAATCTGCAAAAATCATTACGATTTTGCAGATCTGATAATCTTTTCTATTATTAATTTAATATGCTTTTGCAAACAAAACTCTTCGTTGTGAAGGTTTTCCGGAAATAAGCGAAACACCTTCTTCAATATCATCATCTAATGGAATACATCTGATCGTTGCTTTGGTCTCTTCTTTTATTTGCTCTTCTTCTTCAGCGGTTCCGTCCCAGTGCGCATAAATAAATCCTCCTTTCTCTTCCAGTACTTTCTTAAATTCATCATAAGAATCAACTTTAGTGATATTATCTTTTCTGAAGTTGGCCGCTTTAGTATAAAGATCTTTTTGAATGGTTTTTAATAATTCTTCGATATAAGAATCCAAACCTTCAATAGAACGAACTTCTTTTGTCAGGTTATCTCTTCTTGCGATTTCCACCGATTTATTTTCCAGGTCTCTAGGTCCCATAGCAATTCTTACAGGAACTCCTTTCAATTCATATTCTGCAAATTTCCAGCCCGGCTTATTTTGGGTATCATTGTCAAATTTCACGGAAATTCCTTTCGCTCTCAGTTTAGCCTGGATATCCAAAGCCACTTCACTGATCTGCTCCAGCTGCTCTTCTCCTTTAAATATTGGAACAATAACCACCTGGATAGGGGCTAGTGTAGGAGGCAGAACCAATCCAAAATCATCGGAGTGGGTCATAATTAAAGCTCCCATCAAACGGGTTGAAGTTCCCCATGAAGTTGCCCACGCATGCTCAATTTTCCCTTCCTTATTGGTGAATTTTACATCAAAAGCTTTGGCAAAATTCTGTCCTAAAAAGTGAGATGTTCCTGCCTGAAGGGCTTTCCCATCCTGCATTAGTGCCTCGATACAATAGGTTTCATCGGCTCCCGCAAATCTTTCTGAAGGAGTTTTTAACCCTTGAATTACCGGCATTGCCATAAAGTTTTCTGCAAAATCCGCATATACTTTATTCATTTTTTCAGCCTCTTCAATGGCTTCATCTTTTGTGGCATGTGCCGTATGCCCTTCCTGCCAAAGGAATTCAGCAGTTCTCAGGAAAAGACGTGTTCTCATTTCCCAGCGTACAACATTTGCCCATTGGTTAATCAATATCGGTAAATCCCTGTAGGATTGAATCCAGTTTTTATAGGTATTCCAGATGATCGCTTCTGAAGTGGGACGTACGATCAGTTCTTCCTCAAGCTTGGCGTCAGGATCCACAATAAGTTTGGAAGGATTGTCCGGATCTGTCTTTAAACGGTAATGGGTAACAACAGCACATTCTTTAGCAAAACCTTCTGCATTTTTTTCTTCAGCCTCAAACAAGCTCTTGGGCACAAAAAGCGGGAAATATGCGTTTACGTGACCTGTTTCCTTGAATTTTTTATCCATTTCGTCACGCATTTTCTCCCAGATTGCATAGCCATATGGTTTGATCACCATGCATCCTCTTACTCCTGAGTTTTCAGCTAAGTCGGCTTTTACCACCAACTCGTTATACCATTTGCTGTAATCTTCGCTTCTTGAGGTTAATTTTGCCATTAATTTTTTTTTAATTTTTTTAACTTTTCGCTATTATTGTTATCTAAAAATAAAAATCTATTTTTGATAGATTTTTTGTACCACGGGTAATGGTACATTTTTGGTACATTTTGCAAATATAATTTAAATAAAAAATTTTTACGTTATCATGAAAAGAAATATACATAAAAATTTGCTTGGTATGTTAAAATCCAAAGGGATTCTGGCTGTGGCAGGCGGATTGTTACTTGTGTCCTGCGGCGCCCAAATGGGTGGATACAGCGAGACAGATGGCGTTTATTACGACCCTAATAAAGATACCCTTCCGGAAGGAGTGATTATCAATGACAGAGGGAACAGAGTAGGAGAAGATTACGACTATTATCAAGATGATTCTAATCTTATTCAGAATGCTGAAGCAAATTCGAGAGAGGGACGTTACAATGATTGGAATAATTATAACTGGAATAGCACTGCTACCGATTCCGATTGGGGAATGTATGCCGGAAGCCAGACCAATTACTACGATAATTCGTGGGGCTGGGGCTGGGGTTATCCATGGGGCTGGGGAGGCGGCTGGTATGGAGGATATAATCCATATTGGGGCTACGGCGGCGGCTGGGGCATCGGTCTTTCATGGGGAGGCTCATGGGGCTGGGGCGGCGGCTGGAATATGGGCTGGGGATACTCACCATACTGGGGCTATAACCCTTATTGGGGCTGGGGAGGATATTACGGATATCCTTACTGGGGCTACGGCGGATACTGGGGAGGAGGTTATTACGCTCCTTACAGAAGAAGCGGTGCAAATGGCAGAGGATTTAACAGCTATAACGGCAGTTTTGCCAATAAATATGGTGTAACTTCAAATTCAGGTGGTTTCAGAAGAAGCACTACAGATTCCGGAAGCTTCAGAAATAATGGCAATTCCGGAGGTTTCAGAAATTCTGGTAACAGTGGTGGCTTCAGACAGGGAAGTACCAACGGCGGTTTCAGAAATCAAAATGGTGTAAGACCACAAGGAGGTTTTCGTAATCAGAGTCAGCCAAGACCAAATTACAATTATCAGCAGCAATCTCAGCCACGAAATGATGGTGGTTTCAGAAATAATAACGGTGGCTTTAACAATTCCAACAGCGGAGGCGGCTTCAGATCAGGAGGCGGAGGCTTCGGTGGAGGCGGCGGCGGATTCAGATCCGGCGGCGGTGGAGGCGGTGGCTTCCGAGGTGGCAGATAATTTTAAATTAATAACTATTCAAAAAAATAATGTTAAAAAAATCTTTAGCAATAATGAGTATTTCTGCAGCATTTTTTGCGCAGGCTCAGGACGTTTCTGTAATAAGAAATACAGTGGATGTTTATTCAAATGCCCCTAATGTAGGTTCAGCTAAATTTAATGCGATGGCCGGATCAAACGGTGCTTTGGGAGGTGACGCAAATTCTTTGCTTACCAACCCTGCCGGTTTAGGGGTTGCCATTTCAGGGGAAGTTTCAGGAACGCTTTCTATCACAAGTAATAAAAATACATCTGCTTTTGCAGGATCTTCTTACGGATATAATATTAATAAAGGGGATCTTGGAAATATTGGAGCGGTAATGACGTTTCAGCTGATGACTGAAAGTGCTTGGAAATTTGTTAATATCGGTGTAAATTATTCAAATCAATCGATCGAAAATTATGTTGAAACTCCGGGTAATACCAATTTGATTTATGATTTTCCGGATGCTACCAGCTCTTCTTTCGCAAGACATGCATATGACCGATATGGGTATGTTTCGAAAACGAGTGTTGGGGTAGGAGCAAATTATAATAATAATTTTTATCTTGGAGCTGGGCTTAATTTCTTTAATTCATCTATTGATCAGTCTGATACGGCAATTTTCAACTCTTTGTCAAACGGAAGTTCGGAATATTTCAGTAAGCAAAATACTCCTTTTTCTGAAAGAGGAAACGGTTTCTCGGCTTCTTTAGGGGTGATCGGAAAATTAAGTCCAAACTTTAGAGTAGGTGCTGCATTAGAAACTCCGACTTTCTGGAACATTACCAGAGGTTACAGTTTCTATAACGATCCTATCTACGGTGATGATTATGCTTCTGAAGACCGAAAATTAACCTCTCCTCTAAAGGCAACGGTTAGTGCTGCATTTATTGCGAGTAAAAGCTTTGCTTTAAATGTTGACTATACATTGGGATTAACAAAACCAAAATATAAAGTATACGGAGGTGCAGAAACAGAACTGAATGATTTCTTTAAAGATAATTACAAAAATCTTTCAGAGTTAAAAATAGGAGCAGAATACCGTCTTAAACAGTTTAGACTAAGAGGAGGATATGCCTACGCTTCTAGTCCGTTTGATGCACTGACGATTGACAGATACACTGACAATGGTGGTGTAGCAGAAGGTCAATCTTACGGAAATCTGATTTTAAATGACAGAAATGCACTTTCCGTTGGTTTAGGATATGATTTCAAATCTTTTTATATTGACGCCTCATATCAGAATGTGACTTCTAAATATGCTAACCCGTTTTTATATGGTGTAGTTGACAACAATTATGAAGCAGGTTATTATTCTCCAACCCGTCTGATTTCAAGTGATGCTTACGCTGTATCAGATGTAAAAAATGTAAGAAACAATTTCTTTATCACATTTGGCTGGAAGTTTTAAATCATATAAAATATTCTATAAAAAAAATCTCCGAAGCAAATTCGGAGATTTTTATTTATAAGTATAACTTGTTTTAATGATGATGCTCCAGATGAGAATGATTATGGAATAAATGCATGATTAACGCCAGTGAAACACCCAGAATCACAAGTCCGATCTTTACCCAGTCAATATTGTGACTTTTATTGCTTTCAAATATAATCACAGAAGAGATATGCAAGAATATACCTCCTACAATAGCAAGGAAATAAGGCTGCAAATCAGGATTAAAATAATTCCCCAACAACATTCCCATTGGTGAAGCCAGAGCAAATAATGCAACAATCAGTAAAGATGGGTAAGATGGTGCACGCTTAGATTCATCTTTCCTGTTGAATAAAAAAGCCCCGAGAATAAATGAAATCGGCAGGTTATGAAAGACAATTCCCCAAAGATAAGGTGAAAGCTGATGTTCTTCATTTGCCAAAGGAATTCCTTCGATAAAAGCATGGATGAAAAGTCCCACCATTAAAGCTAAAGGAAGGATGTTATGATCGCTGTGATGATGGAAATGTCCATGTTCAAAGCCTTTGGTAAGCGCTTCCAGAACCATTTGTAAAAGAACTCCAATGATTACGAAGATCCCCAGACTTTTTCCCGGAGTAGTGGTATAGACTTGCGGGAAAACTTCGTTAAGACAGATGGTAATCAGAAATCCTGCGCTTAAAATCAGCAAATTTTTAGCCAGCTTTTCTTTTTTACCGAAATGCTTCCCGAGAAAAACTCCTGAAATAACACTTAAAATCAGTAAAACAACTGTTACCATTTTTTCTTAAATAAATTGATGCAACGGGGCGAGCTTTCTTTATCAAATTCATTCAGCTGATAGTCTCCCCAGATTTTAATTCTTTCAAATCCACATTCTTCGGCATATGAATTAATGGCTTGTAAAGTGTGAAGTTTTACTTTTTCAAAAAAATGGTATGGTTTACCATTGTCTTCGAATCTGATATCTTTGATGATATGTCTTCCCTCTATTTTTTTAGTAATTTTAAACTCAATATCTCCTCTGATTACCGTAGATTCAGGGATTATGTTTTTTCGTACAAATTCTTCATTCAGATAATCAAGAACAAAAAATCCTCGGGGTTTTAAAGCATTATAAACTGAATTAAAAACTTTCTTATCATCACTTTCCTGATCAAAATATCCGAAACTTGTAAAAAGATTGAAAACGGCATCCATAGGTTCAGCTTCAATCGGATTCCTCATATCATGGACTTTGAAAACTAATGTCTCATTCTCAAACTGTTTATCAAATTCTATACTTTGTCTGGAAAGATCAAGTCCCAAAACATTATATCCTAATTTATTAAGAAAAACAGAGTGTCTTCCTTTTCCACAGGCAAGGTCAATGATCTTAGAATTTGGCGCCAGCTGAAGATCTGCTGTAAGCTTTGTGATAAAATTTTCTGCTTCCGTATAATTTCTGTTGTTGTAAAGCAAATGATAATAAGGGGTATCAAACCAAGATTCAAACCATTCCATAATGCAAAAATAACTAAATTTGTGCGGTAAAAGGAAAAAGTATTTAATATTGAAAGATCGAAACATTCAATGAACCAATAATTGTAATACCTAATCTTTTAATTCTTAAATATTTAAACTTTTAATAATTACTTATGGATACAGAAAATATACAGATTCAGATAAAAACTTTCTTCGGCCTTGAACAGATTCTGGCAGAAGAGATCAAAAAATTGGGAGGGAGAAAAGTTGAAGTTAAAAACAGAGCAGTTAATTGCGAAGGCGATTTAGGTTTTTTATATAAAATCAATTATTCTGCGAGAACGGCCCTGAAAATCCTGGTACCTGTTCATGAATTTAAAGCTTTTAATCAGCATCAGTTTTATGACAGGCTTTTTAAATTCAACTGGGAAGAATTTATGGATGTTGAACAGTCATTTGCGATCGATGCGACGGTAAATTCAGAGACTTTTAAACATTCTCAATTTGTAACCCTGAAGATGAAAGACGCCATTGTTGATTATTTTCAGGAAAAATTCAAAAGACGTCCGAATGTTGAAACAAGAAATCCGGATATTAAATTCCACCTTCATATTGACCGTGAGCTCATCACGATTTCTCTTGATTCTTCCGGTGATGCCTTGTTTAAAAGAGGGTACAGAAGAGAACAGGGAGAAGCACCTATTAATGAAGTGCTGGCAAGCGGAATGCTTCAGCTGGCCGGCTGGGATGGAAAAGGCAATTTCCTGGATCCTATGTGTGGTTCCGGAACATTATTGATCGAAGCGGCCATGATTGCGATGGACCTTCCGGCACAGATTTTCAGAAAAAGATTTGCTTTCCAGAACTGGAAAAACTATGACGCCGATCTTTTTGCAAAAATAAAAGAATTCAGAATCAACAGGATTAAAGAGTTCACCGGTAAGATTGTTGGTTATGATATCGATGCCAGAATGCTTAACGCTGCGAGAATCAATATTGAAGCTGCAGAAATGGAAGATGTGATTGAAGTTAAAAAACAGAATTTCTTTGATTCCAAGAAAGAGCTTTTCCCGTTGTTAATGGTTTTCAATCCGCCTTATGACGAGAGAATTTCGATTAATGATGATGATTTTTACAAGAAAATCGGAGATACTTTCAAGACAAATTATCCTAATACGTTGGCATGGCTGATCTCATCGGATCTTGAAGCGGTAAAGAAAATAGGATTGCGTCCTTCCAGAAAAATCAAACTTTTCAACGGAAAGCTGGAAACACGATTCCTGCAGTACGAAATGTATGAAGGAACTAAAAAAGTTCATAAATTAGAAAATTAATTTACTTTTAAATTATAAAAACCTCCAGGAATATCGATTTCCCGGAGGTTTTTTTATAGAATAAATTAAACTTAAAGTCTTTTTAAATTTCACTAAATAAATTTTATAGTTTTTTCTTAATTTTCTAAATTAAATAAACTTTGTTTATTCTTTAATTTACATTAAGAAATCTTTAGATTCGACGTAGTCAATTTTAGTGAGTTAGACTTTATTCAAGTTAAGGAATCAATAAATTGATTTTTATTAATTTTTTTAAGCTAAGGTGCTTCTTAATTCCTTAATGTTAAAATACATTATAAATTTAAACAGGGCTTTTGTTATTGATTGTTTTTCCAGAGTTGTGTGAAAGTAATAAAATCTGCCACACTTAACTCTTCAGCTCTTTTATCCATAAATTCGTGGGTTTTTAAAGCTTCGGGAATATTGAGGACTTTCAGGGCATTGGAAAGTTTTTTTCTTCTCTGGTTAAATCCTGCTTTTACGATCTGTTTAAACAAAACTTCGTTTCCTGCCAGCCCTTCTTTCGGATTTCGTGTTATTCTGATGACGCCTGATTTTACTTTCGGTGGCGGATTGAATACATTTTCATGAACCGTAAACAGATAAGAGGTGTCATAGTAGGCCTGAATCAAAACAGAAAGGATTCCGTAATCCTTTGTTCGCGGAACGGCTGCTGTTCTTTCGGCAACTTCTTTCTGAAACATACCGACCATTTCAGGAATCAGCTCATAATGATCAATGATCTGAAACAAAATCTGTGAAGAAATATTGTAAGGAAAATTACCGATGATTGCAATCTGCTCTCCGTTTGTAAACTGAAAATCCTGTTTCAGGAAATCACCGACAAATGTTTCTTCGGTTACTTTTGAATAGTTATTTTTAAGATATTCTATGGATTCATTATCAATTTCCGCGAGGTAAATTTTCTGATCTTTTTCCAGCAGATATTTGGTGAGAACACCCATTCCAGGCCCTACTTCCATAACGTTTTTGTAGCCCTCAAAACTCAGCCCTTCCACGATTTTTCTTGCGATGTTTTCATCCGTCAGAAAGTGCTGACCAAGATGCTTTTTTGCTTTTACACTCAATGTTTTTTATGATTTTATTAACAGTGATTTTCTCTTTTTCGTTCCCAAATTTCGGAAGATTTTTTCTATTTTAGCCAAAAATTTTAATATTAATGGCTAAATCTGTAGATGAATTTAATAAGAAAAGGCTTAGGTCTAGCAATATTACAGTGGTGATAAGTATTGCCTTAGTGTTATTTTTGTTGGGATTAATGGGACTTATTTTAATCAATGCCCAGAAATATTCCGATTATATCAAAGAGCAGCTCGTAGTAAATGCTTATTTCGCTGAAAATTATAATGCTAAAGATTCTGCTAAAGTTGCAAAAATGGAGGCTGAAGTTTTTAAGGAAATTCAGACATTGGCTCCCGTGAAAAAGGCAACCTACATTAGCAGGGAAATGGCGTCTCAGGAAGCTAAGAAAAGCATGGGAATCGATACCGACGCTCTTTTCGAAGAAAATATCTTTCCTTCATCTATAGAAATTGCCCTAAAGCCGGAATATGTTGATCCTGCCAAAATTGATCAGGCATTAAAGGTCATCAAGGCTGTTCCGGGAATCGCTGAAGTGAAAAACGACAGCACTTTGATGGTAGATGTTTACAATAATCTTAGCAGAATTCTTAAATGGATTTTAGGGTTTTCCATACTGTTTTTAATATTGGCGGTCGTATTGATCAACAATTCGATCCGTCTGAAAATATTCTCTAAAAGATTTATCATTAAAACCATGCAGCTGGTAGGGGCAAAAAGAAGATTTATTCTTAAGCCTTTCATTATCGAAGCTGTAGTGTTGGGTGCGATAGGCTCTTTAATCGGGCTTTTGGCATTGTGCGGAATCTGGTACTACTTTACGAGTCAGATAGGCTCGGCCTTTGTACAGGACAACAACCAATATTTCTGGCTGGTATTACTGGTATTTGGAGTAGGGATTTTTATTACGGTCTTGAGTACGGTGGTAGCCACCTGGAGATTCTTAAGATCAAACGTAGACGATTTATATTATTCTTAAAATGAGCAAAAAAACAAATAAATTTTCCGCAGACAGCTTTGGAAAAGAAACCACTGAAGCACCTCAGGAAAATACATTCTATTTCGGAAAGCAGAACTTCAAGTGGATGCTTATCGGTCTTGCATTTATCGTAATAGGCTTTCTGCTGATGATGGGACACGATGCCAACACCGTAGACGGAAAATTTGATCCGAATTCATGGAATGAAGATATTTTTTCCATTCGCAGAATCAGAATTGCACCCTTATTCGTTGTAATCGGTTTTGTGATCGAAGTTTACGCGATTCTGAAAAGAAAATAAATATACTTTACGCATTAAAACTTTGTCAGGGTTCTGAACTTTGACAAAGTTTTTTTTGATAAATACAAAATTTTTATGGATTTAATCAAAGCAATAATCATTGCTATCATTGAGGGGTTAACAGAATATCTTCCAATTTCCTCAACCGCGCACATGGGATTTACAGCAAGCCTGATGGGGCTGCCGGAAGACGAATTTTTAAAAATGTTTCAGGTTTCCATTCAGTTTGGGGCAATTCTTTCTGTTGTCGTGGCATACTGGAAAAAATTTTTTGATCTCAAAAATTTGCAGTTTTATTTCAAACTTGCTTTCGCAGTAATTCCAGCTTTGGTATTAGGATATCTTTTTGATGATAAAATAGAAGCTGTGCTGGGCAATCAGATTGCTATATCATCGGTTTTGGTGCTGGGTGGTGTGATTTTATTATTTGCGGATGAATGGTTTAAAAATCCCAAAATAGACGACGAAAAAGGAATTACCATAAAAAAAGCGGTTACCATTGGCTTTTGGCAATGTCTGGCGATGATGCCCGGAACCAGCAGAAGTGCAGCATCCATTATTGGCGGAATGACTCAGGGATTAACGAGAAAAGCTGCGGCAGAGTTTTCTTTCTTTCTGGCAGTTCCCACGATGTTAGCCGTTACCGTTTATTCTATTTTTGTTAAAACATGGGGCAAAGAAACGGCAAATCCGCAAAAAGGCTATGAGATGATCATGTCTTCACAGGATCATATTACTATTTTTATTGTAGGGAATATAGTTGCTTTTATTGTTGCATTAATTGCCATTAAAGCTTTCATCGGAGTTTTAAATAGGTATGGTTTTAAACCTTGGGGCTGGTACCGTATTTTTGTGGGAATCGCTTTGCTGATTTATTTTTATTTCTTTAAATAAATCGATACTTATTACCATTACCTATATATAAAATGACTGCTGAAGACTTACAATCAGGACATATATTTTTACTTGACAAACCTTTGGATTGGACCTCTTTTCAGGCTGTCAATAAAATGAAATATAAGCTCAAAAAAGAGTTTAATCTGCCTAAAAAATTCAAAATCGGTCATGCGGGGACTTTGGATCCGAGAGCAACCGGACTTCTGATCGTCTGTTGTGGAAAATTCACGAAAAAAATTCCTGAAATTCAGGATGCACCGAAAGAATACTGGACAGAAATAAAAATTGGAGTTCAGACCGAATCTTACGATACAGAAAAACCTGAAATTCTTCATCAGGATATTTCGCACGTTACGGAAGATCAGATCAGAGATACTTTGTTAAAATTTATTGGTGAAATAGATCAGACGCCACCGGTATTTTCTGCCATAAAAATTGATGGAAAAAGAGCTTACGATCTGGCCAGGGCAGGAGAAGAAGTGGAAATGAAATCCAGGAAAACAACCATTTTTTATATAAATGATATTAACATTAATCTTCCGTTGGTAAGTTTTACGGTAGGATGTTCAAAAGGAACCTATATCCGAAGTCTCGCTCATGATATCGGCCAGGAACTTGGAGTTGGAGCGTATCTTACACAGTTGAGAAGAACCAAAATAGGGGATTACAAGATTGAGGATGCAACTTCTGATTTTCTGACAAATGATTTTAAATTTGGTGAATAATGAAGAAGAATTTACTGTTATCATGGGCTTTAGTTTCTTTTTCAATCGTTTCTGCTCAGGAAACTAAGATTTCCAAGACGATGGGATTTTATTTTAATCCGTCACTGAATCTTGGATTTAAATTAAATAAAGAAAAAGAAGTTCCTAACAATACGCAATACATTAATTCAGAGCCCCCAAGGAAATTCACATATGGAATTACGGCCATTGGCGGTTATAATTTTCTTCCTAATTTTGCTTTAGGAGCAGGATTCAGATATAGTTTTATTCAGGATAATTATCATCTGATCTACCTGATGGTACAGCCTAAATTTATTTTGGATCCGGGTGACCGACCTTTCTATATCGAATTAAATTATGGCAAACAGCTAAACAATGCTGTCGTTTCCGACGCTGAATTCTGGGGCGGAAGACTGGGAATACAGGTTTCTTATTCCAAAAGAATAAGCCAGGAAGGAGGGATCTTTCTGGAAAATCATAAACTGGGAAATTCCAATCCGTTTTTCGTTGGAGTGAGCTATGGAGTGACCATTTTCAGCAATAAAAATTATACAGGCTACGGAGAAGACTAATGGAAAAAACACGTATCAACAAATATCTGTCGGAAGTTGGCTACTGCTCAAGAAGAGCGGCAGATAAGCTTTTGGAGGAGGGTAGAATTAAGATCAACGGAAAAATTCCCGAAATGGGAACTAAAGTTTCCGATGAAGATGTGATTGAGGTCGACGGTAAACCCATCCGTGAGCCGGAAGAAGATCATGTTTATATCGCATTTAATAAGCCTGTTGGGATCGTTTGTACAACGGACACCAAAAGGGAAAAAAATAACATTATCGACTACATCAACCATCCAAAAAGGATTTTTCCGATCGGGCGTCTGGATAAGCCAAGTGAAGGACTGATTCTACTGACCAGTGATGGTGATATTGTGAATAAAATCTTACGGTCAAGGAATAATCATGGCAAAGAATATATTGTACGGGTTGATAAACCGATTACTCCAAAATTCCTCGATAAAATGCGAAACGGAGTGCCAATTTTAGATACGGTCACCAAGAAGTGTGAGGTAGAAAAAATTGACGAAATGAATTTCCGGATCGTTTTAACACAAGGGTTAAACCGCCAGATCCGCAGAATGTGTGAGTATCTTGGCTATGAAGTAAAAAAGCTCAAACGCATCAGGGTTCTGAATATTAAACTGGATCTGCCGATCGGAAAATGGAGAGATCTGACTAACGATGAGCTTTCTACCTTACAAAAGCTTGTAGAAGATTCCAGCAAAACTTTTGATTAATTTACAGTAATTGTTATCATCATTATTTCAATAGATTATTTTATTATTTAAGGTACAGTTTCATTCTCACTTCATACTCGGGCTTTGTTTTCAATAGTTTCCAGATTTTCTTCTCATCTTTTTCGGTAAGTCTGTAAAAGATAATTTTATCTGCAGAATATTTGAAGTACGGATGATTTTTCAGCCATTCTTCAGGAGCATCCAGTAAGGTGTACTTAGGAACATTTGAAGTGTTTAGTTGTGCTACGGAAAGCAGTTTTTTCGTTAATTCAGGATCAATATTATACGTGGTTAAAATCTGTTCTTTATTGACGAACCCTCCTAATTTTTTCCTGAAACCAAGCATAGAACCAGCCGCTTTTTCATCGAAACCAAATTCAAGAAGCTGTTTAAAAGTAATAGCATTTAAATCAATTTTTGAAAAATCTGTTTTCTCCTGTTGCTTAGTTTCGATTTTTGAGGTTCCGTTATTTGCCATGGTAGCCGTATTTAATCTGATAAAAGGTTTTATCTCATTAAATTTTTCAGTGGAAATCACAAAACATTTTTGAATGTCTTCCATGCTTTTAAAGCTTCCTCTTAAATTTCTATCGCGGTAATTAACAATCGTTTGTGCCTGTTTATCGGAAAAGCCAAGAGATTTCCAGTCTTCAAGGGTTAAAATGTTCGGATCAAAAGGATGGTATTGAATCTTATCTTTATCGGCACTTAATTTTTTAGCATATTTATTATAATTTGACGGCGTTTTCTCAGGTAAGATCAGATACGGATTGATCTTTTCAAAGTTTTCTTCACTGATAATAAAACATTCTTTGAATTTTTTTTTACTTACAAAACTTCCTCCCAGATAGCTTTTATATTTTATGATGGCTTCCGCCTGACGCTCAGAAAATCCCATTTTCATCCAGTCATTTGCTGTATAAAGATCAGGATTAAATTTACCTGAAACCGTAATTGATTTTTTCTCGAAATTTTTGAAATGAGTGAATTTCGTTTCATGACCACTTTCCGGTAAAAGAATATACGGCGCAAGTTCTGTAAACTTTTCACTGGAAATAGCAAAGCACTTTTTAAATTGTTCTTTGGATGAAAATTTTCCTCCAACTACTTTCTTGTAATTAAGAATCGTGGCAATCTGTCTTTCGGTAAAGCCTAAATTATGCCATTGCTTTTCATCCAGCTCATTGGGATCAAATTCTGCTAATTGTAATGCATCGGAATTGTTGGTGATAAAATACACATCAGAAAAATCTTCTTTTTCCTTGCTTCTGTATTTTTGAAAAGCAAATAAGATGATGAGGAGCATTCCAATGCCTGCCAGCCTTTGGTAATAACTTTTTTTCATTGCCGTAAACTTAATAATTCTTTTAGTTATTAGCAATAAGCAGGTTATAAATGGTGAATTTCAGTATATAACTTCAGATAAATGGTTGAAAAAATAAATTGAGGTAAAGAATAACCTTAAAATTTTCCTTACTCGCTGTCCTTTTCAACAAGAGAATCTTTAAGTTTCAATAATTCCGCTTTTACAAATTCAAGTCTGTCGATCAGCGTAATGGTTTCTGAGATTTTGCTGTTTGTCGTAAGCGCAATTTTGGCTCCGTCAAGGGTGTAACCTTTTTCTTTTACCAAATGATAGATAATCTGAAGGTTTTTGATGTCTTCCGGAGTGAAATATCGGTTGCCTTTTTTATTTTTTTTAGGCTTAATGATAGGGAATTCCTGTTCCCAATAGCGTATCAATGAAGTGTTTACATCAAATGCTTTCGCAACTTCTCCTATGGAATAATACAGCTTATCTGGTAAATTTATCTTCATTTTTGGAATCGTAATTTTCAAAGATAAAAATTTTTTAATTTTCTTCAGCAATACTGCGCCTTAAAAGTTGATCTTTACGTGATATTACGGTATAAAGTCATTTTCTGATCTGACGAAATGATTATTGTTTTTATTATTTTTGGACTAAATTAAAACCAGCGTGGAATCTATTTCAGTACTCAATATTAATTTGTTTCAGGGAGGCAGAAATACCTCTGATTTTTATTTTAGTACTTTGAAAAAGCACCTGATCGTCGGTCACCGGCATCTGGAAAAACCTCATCGTCACGATTTTTATGCTACCATTCTTTTTACACAGGGAAAAGGCGTGCACGAAATAGATTTTCAGAAATATGACGCTTCTCCGGGAAGTCTGTTTTTCATGTCTCCCGGACAGATCCACAGCTGGGAGCTTTCTTCCGATATCGATGGGTATATCTTCTTTTGCTCTCAGGATTTTTATGAAATGCATTATGTGAATCAGAAGCTCAGAAGTTTTCCTTTCTTCGGATCGGTGCATTTTCCCAGGAAACTTCAGCTTGAGGATAAGCATTTACAAGAATTTATTTCGATTATTCATCATCTCGAAAATGAATATCATTATCAAAACCTGATGAAAAATGGGTTGGTATTGTCATTGCTGTCGCAGGTTTTTATTTATTCTACAAGGTTGTTTTCAAAAGATTTTGACCATCTTTCCTCTTCAGCGGGGCTTTCTTACTTTAAGCATTATCAGGATTTTGAAGATTTGCTGGAAGAAAATTTTACCAAAGAAAAATCTGTTGCATTTTACGCATCCGCTATGAATATTTCCCCAAAGCATTTAAACAGGATCATTCAAACTGTTGTTCAGAAAACGGCGACGGATCTGATTACTGAAAGAGTAATCCTGGAAGCCAAAAGAATGCTGATCTACCTTGATGAAAGTCTTGTAGAAATCGCTTTCCGTCTTGGATATGAAGAATATTCTTATTTTGTGAGAGTTTTTAGAAAATCTTCCGGGATGACTCCGACTCAGTTTATTAAAATGTATAAATCATAAAGCATTACAATACCAGCTGGAAAGGCCCTTCAAAAATAGTATCGAAAGAATCGACAAGATTTCCTTTTTCATCAAAAACTCCGATCGTCATATTTTGTTTTGAAAATTTAATCTCTTTTTCAGGGAAAGAAATGTTGATATTTCCTTTTAAGATCTGATCTCCTTTTAATATAATCTTTTCATTACCAAAGTACTGTATCTCTGCATTTTCAGGATTTAACACTTTTATGGTTAATGTTTTCTTTTCGTTGGATTTATTTAAGAGGGTATAGATAAAAGTATTCGTTATTTTTCCGTTTTTAACGAAAAATGTTGATCCTGCTGGCTTAATGAATTTGGCTTCCATTGAACCTCTGTCATACATCAGAAATCCTAAAAATCCGATCAGTAAAACCAAAAAAACAGCCGTTGCTTTCATTCTGGAAGTGAATGTGAATTTTTCCTGATTTTCGATCTCAGCCTCTGTGGCATAGCGGATAAGACCTTTCGGAAGACCTACTTTCTCCATAACTTCATCACACGCATCAATACAGGCGGTACAATTGACACATTCCAGTTGCTGGCCGTTTCGTATATCGATTCCTGTAGGGCAGACGATTACGCATTGGTTACAGTCGATGCAGTCTCCTTTTGCGGCTGCTTTTCGGTCTTCGTTATTTTTCCATTTTGAACGGTTTTCACCTCTCTTGAAATCATAATATACGTTGATGGTGTTTTTGTCGATCAGTACGCCCTGCAGCCTTCCGTATGGGCAAACCAATGTGCAAACCTGCTCACGGAGCCATGTGAAAACAAAATAGAAAATCAAGGTAAAAGCAACCATTGCAATAAATTTGAAAGGATTTTCTGCGGGTCCCTGAGAAATGATCCTGAAAACTTCTTCATAGCCAACGATATACATAAACATAAAGTTGGTAATAACAACAGAAATTACTGCGAAAACAGACCATTTTAACAGCCTTTTTCTGATCTTTTCAGCATTCCATTCCTGGCGGTCAAGTTTTATCTGTTTGTTCCGGTCGCCTTCGATCCAAAATTCAATTTTTCTGAAAACGCTTTCCATAAAGATGGTTTGCGGACAAAGCCAGCCACAGAAAATCCTTCCGAAAACCACTGTAAATAACATGACAAAAATGACTGAAGTTACGGCCCCTAAAGCAAGAATAAAAAAATCCTGGAGATAAAATGGCTGCCCGAAGATGAAGAATTTCCGGTCAATCACATTCAACAACAAAAAAGGATTGTGATTAATTTTCACAAATGGCAAAACAAAGAAAAGGGCAAGCAGAAAAAAGCTTGCATACTTTCTGTAATTGGTAAATTTCCCTTTAGGCTTTCTCGGATATACCCATTTTCTCTTTCCGGTTTCATCCATCGTGCCTACTGAGTTTCTGAAATTTTCATCATTTTTTTCCAGTGCCTGAAAGCTGTTGGATTGTGTATTCATTGCTCTATTGTTAATTTAATCCCGAAGTCAAATACTTATTCGGGTTATGCAAAGCTCATTAATAATGCATTTCTTTCCTAATATGATCTGCTCTTTAAATAGGATTATTCGGACATTTTCAGAATAGTTGTTATTGTTCAGAAATGAGAAAATAATCTTTGAATCTGTGTCAACAAATCGTAAATTGTGCGCTTAAAATTTAATGTTGTATGAAAAATATCCTGCGGCTTGCTCCGGTTGGTTTGGTTTTAGTATTACTAAACTGCAAATCAGTAAATACTAATAATATGTTTTATGAAGACGTAAAACCGGAAAGAATTTCGGATCAGTTTAAATTTACGGAAGGTCCTTCTTCGGACAAGGAAGGAAATGTTTATTTTACAGATCAGCCCAATGATAAGATTTATTACTGGGACTGGCAAACAAATAAAATTGTAGAGTTTTTAGATGATACCGGCAGAGCCAACGGGACACATTTTGATAAAGATGATAATCTCATCACCTGCTCTGATAACAATGGCGAAATCTGGAAAATTTCTAAAGACAAAAAAGTTCAGGTTTTGCTGAAAGGTTTTGAAGGGAAAAGACTGAACGGTCCGAACGACATCTGGAATGATCAATTTGGCGGAATGTATTTTACAGATCCTTTATACGAAAGAGATTATTGGGTTGATTTTAAACAGGAACTTCCTCATAAAAGTCTTTATTACAGAAGCAAAGACGGGAATGTTACAAAAATTGAAACCTTTACACAGCCTAATGGAATTATTGGAAGTGAAAAGTTTAAAAAACTGTATGTTTCTGATATAGATGCCGGAAAAACATATGTTTATGATCTATTAGGAGAGGGGAAATTGTCTGAAAAGAAGCTGTTCTGCGAAATGGGTTCAGACGGAATGACAATAGATAATCATGGAAATGTGTATCTCACAGGAAACGGCGTGCATGTTTTCAATCATGAAGGAAAAAAAATCTACCATATCCCTATTGACGAGGATTGGACCGGGAATATCACATTCGGCGGAAAAGACAATAATGTATTGTTTATAACGGCCAGCAAATCTGTGTATACCTTACCGACAAAAGTAAAAGGGGTGAAATAGGAAAAAGCTGAGGCTAAGGTTAAAAGTAAAATTCAGATAACACTTTACCTTAGCCTCAATCTCAACCTCAATAAGCCACTTCCATTTTCACTTTTTTGCCTTTGAGCTTTTCATTGGCAAGCTTTCTTAAAACGGAATTTACTTTATTTCTTGAAACGGCAACATAAGAAGTCGAATCTTTTACTTCTATCAATCCTACATCTTCTTTCTGGAGTTCTCCTTTTTTTAGTAGGTAACCCACAATATCTACTTTGTTGACTTTGTCTTTTTTTCCGGCGCTGATGTAGATGGTCTGAAAAGGCGTTTTTTCAGGAACTTTATTAAATCCGGCAACGCTTTCTTCGGGAGTATTGTTTTTAATGAAAGGGAAATTTTCATCTTCTGTCATGATCAGATAAGCAAAACCTTTGGCATTCATCCTTGCGGTACGGCCGTTCCTGTGAATAAAGGCATCTTCCTTCGGAGGCAGCTGATAATGCACGATCGACTCAACTTCAGGGATATCTAAACCTCTTGCAGCCAGATCAGTCGTGATTAAAATTCTTGCAGAATCATTCCTGAATTTTAAAAGTGCGCGTTCTCTTTCATCCTGTTCCATACCGCCATGAAAGGTTTCCCTATCAATACCTTTTTGTCGGAGAAGCTCTGAAATACGGTCAACAGCTTCACGGTGATTGCAGAAAATCAGGGTTCTTTTATTTCCGATTTTACAGATTAAATTGAATAAAGTATCCAGTTTTTCTTCTGGTGTTGTCATCACCTTTTTAAATTGAATATCCGGTTTTGCATCACCCAGTTTTAGAAAATCAATAATCTTCTCATTTTTCAGTCCGGTAAAGGCTGGAATTTCGTCCATTGCTGTCGCCGATGTTAAAATCCTTTGTGAAAGTCCTTTCAAAGCATTAGCAATAAATTCCATATCTTCATGGAAACCCAGTTCCAGCGCTTTGTCAAACTCATCCAACACCAATGTCTGAATTGTTTTCGGATCAAAATTATTGTTTCTTAAATGGTATACAACCCTTCCCGGTGTTCCTATTAATACGGCAGGAGCTTCAATTAAATTATTAACTTCAATCTTTTTATCATGACCGCCATAGCACACAGAAACTTTAAAATCTGTTCCCATCGCCTTGAAAACCTGTTCGATCTGTAGCGCCAGTTCCCTTGCCGGAACCAGAATCAAAATCTGAATTCCTGATGTATTTTTCTTTAGATTTCGTAGAACGGGAAACAAAAAAGCCAATGTTTTTCCTGAGCCGGTAGGAGAGAGTAACACAACGTCCTGGTTATTTTCAGTAGCTTTATAGGTAGATTTCTGCATCTGATTCATCTCCTGAATCTGCAGTTTTTGGTAAATCGATTCTAATTCCATGCTGCAAAGGTAGTGAATTTGGTACTGCTTGCCGTTGAAGGGTTTGTTTTGAAATTTAAACATTAATAAGTTCAGCGTTAATTCTGTTTGGTACTTAACCTTAAATGTTTAGGTTCATTGATGATCCGTTTAAGTCCTTTTACGTTCTGATTAGGTGTTTTGGCTAAAATTTTAAGTCTGTTGGCTAAAGTTTTAGGTTTTTCGGTTAAAATTTTAGATGATCTGGCCAAAATTTTACGAAAAACCACATCAGACAGTTGTATTGACTGTCTGATTCTTTTAATATAATTCTAAAACTTATTTTATCTAATAATTTTTTAAACCTAAATTCCTTAATGTTAAAGATGTATTTAGAATTTAAACAGAAAACTTGTTTAAATTAATTTCAGAATTAACCGCAAAAAGTTACAAAAGATAATCACAATGAAATTTAAAGTTTTCAAAAGAATAAAAATCGAAGATTTTTTAAGCTATTGTAACATTTTTTCATTTGTAATTATCAACTTTAAATAAAAGTTGAGCTCGCCTTTTGCAACTTTTGCGGTTATATAAAAGTTTAAACAGCCATAGACTCTAAATTTTAATATAAATTCTTTTTTTGTCGAGCCAATATCCTACGGCCCAGCAAATCATCATCACAGAAAAAGCAAATAAAAATGCCCCGGAATAATCGCCGAATTTTGCAAAAATATGCTGATAAATCCATGAGTAACTGTTAATTTTACCAATCGGAATATGGTACATGATGATAGGAAGTATTTCTGAGAACAGATAGATGGCTAACGTATTTTTCCCGAAAACTTCAAAGAAATAAACACCATTTGATTTTTTAAGAAAATCAGAATAATAGATAACTATTCCCAGAATCATTAAGTCTAAACCAACAGTTAGCAGCACATAAGAGCTGGACCAAACCTTCTTATTGATCGGAAATCCATAATTCCACATAAATCCTGCTGCCAGAAGAACAAAACCTGTTAAGAACAATTTGAAAAGCATTTCATAATTAAATCCTTTTTCCCGAATATATTTCCCCGTAAAATATCCTGCAAAAACATTCACCAATGCAGGAAAGGTACTTAACAGACCTTCAGGATCAAATGCAAATCCTTCCCCTTTGTATAGATGATTTTCTCCGAAAATTCTTAAATCCAGATCAAGAACAGGATTTTGATGAATGTCATATGGACCATAGAATGCAAAGATTATCCAATAAATAATCAGAATTCCGGCACTAATATATAAGGAAATTTTTGGTTTAAAATAATATAACAAGAGGGAAGCGATTCCATAGCAAATAGCGATACGCTGCAAAACCCCGAAAATTCTTGTTTCAGAAAAGGGAAAAGGCAGTTTGTTGAAATCTGCATCCAATTTATAAAAAGGAAACCAATACATCAGAAACCCTAAAAGGAAAATAATGAGAGTTCTCTTAAAAATTTTGTACAGCACTTCACGCTGGGGCATCATTTTCCATTTATCCATCGCAAAACTCATTGAGTTTCCCACCGCAAAAAGGAATGACGGAAAAACCAGATCGGTGGGTGTGAATCCGTTCCAGTTAGCGTGCAGAAGCGGTGCGTAAGTGGTTGCCCAGTTTCCTGACGTATTGACGATAATCATAAAACATACGGTCATCCCACGGAAAATATCAAGTGAAAGAGAGCGTTTACTTTTTTCCATCTATTTGGTATTTAAAATTAAAGGTGCGTATTTCTGGTATAATAACCTGCTGATTTTTTTTGTATCACCATGAGGCTGGTCCGGATAAATATTTTGTTTTTCGCTCCATTCCCAGGAGAAATCATCTACTTTTTTCAGGATTTCTTTTTCATCGACAGGAATTCCCTGTTCAACACTTTTGATTGAAGCCTCAATAAAGATTCGCCATCTTTCACCGTAATAATCTTTCATAAGTCCGGCAATAGAACGGTTGCCGTAGTCATTCAATCCTTTCCCTTTTTCTCCCCAGACGGTAATGATTTTCCTTGCATCCTTTTCATAATAAGCTTTTTCGCCGGGAATATCTGTCATCGCCTTCGCGTCATTAATCCATTTTCCAACCAGAAAATTCTTGTTGGCAGATAACAACAGGTCTATATCATTAATAAGATCCAGCATTTTTTTTCCTGAATTTTTCATTCCGGCAATATCTTTCTGACGATATGCTTGTGTGAAAGTATCTCTCAGCACCGGAAAATAATTTCCCAGCACCTGTTTTCCCACGACTGCGAGATCATCCTTATAGTTGTCAGTATTTGATTTGCTGTCAATCAAAAGTTTCCAGGCTTGCAGAAGATCTTTATTGTTGTAATTGATAGTGAAGTTGGTCGTCCAGCTGCCCGCTTTTTCAAAAACCGGTTTGGAATTGGTGAGATCTGCATTTCCCAAATCTGCGGATTCGGTATAGATTTTTTCTGATAAAATCTTCCAGGCTTCGGATATTTTAGGATCTGTATTCCCTGATCTGGCCGAAGCGTAGCGGGAAATAAAATCTTCTTTTGACTTTGAATGGGTCCAGGCTTTATTTAAAACAAATTCATACATCATCGGATTATTGCCAAAGCCTTCCAGTGTAGCGCCTAGTCCCCAGAGATTTTTACCTCCATTTTGATAAGTGTTTTCAATTCTTGTATCAATTTCAGCCAGATTTCCTTTAATGGAAGTATTTCCGCCGAAATTTCCGAGATAACACCAGATGTAAGGCTGACCAAAAAAAGAATCAGTTGTTTTCCATATTTCAGTTTTATCACAATAATAATCCAGAAGAATCATTTTATCTTGCGGAACTGCCTGTAGAAATGCCTTTATTCTGTCGTTGGTCCATTTATCTTTCTGAAAATAAAATATCCATCCCATCTGCAGCCATTGTGCTTTTTCATCTACCTTAGCCATTGATTGGTAAATATGTCCGGATACGTTTGCCAGGTCTTTTGGCTCCCAGCTGGGTGGTGTCACTTCATTAAAAGGATCCGTTCCATAAATATGATCTGTTCCGAATAATTCAGTCTGTTCTTTAAGAAATTCTTCCTGAATTTTTTCAAAAAGCGGATCAAAGGAATCTAGAAAATAGCTTTCGTATTTCCGGTCAAAATCTCCCCATTCTCCCAGTGAAGTAATTTTTGCATTCGGAAATTTATCTTTGAGAATCTTTGGTACATGTCCTGCAAAAGCTGGCAAGACCGGTTTCATATTCAGTTCACGCTCTCTTTTTAGAATCTTTTGCTGCAGTTCGGCCTGTCCGTCAATCCATGACATCGGCAATGGCCCTTCCCAGTGATCAATATTGGCCATTCTGTGCCAGGGAAGATATGCCGGACCGGTGAAGTAATTTCTTATCTCAACCTCCGAAAATCCGAATTTTTTCCAGACATTCAGCCATATTTTTTCCTGTCCGGTAATGGCAAGAGGAAGATTGACACCATTTAATGCCATCCAGTCGATGAAGCGTTCCCAGTCTTTCCATTTCCACCAGGGCATTGTGTAACCGAATGTGCAGTAATTCAGAAAGAAACGGTTATTTACCCGGGATTCGTTTTTTACAGTCTCTGAGAGCTTAGGAAATGTTGCGGGAACTTCTATTCGGTTATCAGCGTACCAGGAAACGGAGGTTTTGCAATATGTTGTAAGGAAAAAATTTAATCCTACCGCCATAGAATTTGCGGAATTTGCCGTAATAATAAGGTGATCTTTTTTATATTCAAGCTGGTAGAAATCCTTTCCGGAACCTGTTTCTTGTCTGAATACTATTTTGTCTTTATAGGTCGGAGCTATTCGCAGAAGAAGTGCCTTGGCAGCTTCGGTGGCATCTTGTGCATAAAATAAATGAGTAATCAGAATTAGCAGTAAAAAAGCGAGCTTTTTCATCATTCAAAAATTTAAAAGCTAAAGTTAAAAAAAAATATTGTCTCATTTTGATATTTTAATGATTAGCTATTAAGTTATTACTCATCCATTGAAAGGCAGAGTGAAATTCTTGAATTGCGTAAGTCGAAATCTACTTAATTGTTGTTTTAATAAATCTGAAAATCAATCAATTAAACATAAAAAATCAAAATTGCAAATTCTTGTTTATCTCAAATAAAATTACTATCTTTGCACCCACTTTTGTGGTGAAAGGTTTGAAAAGTAAATAACTAAAAATTAATTACTTCCGTATTTTTCAATTCACATTTATTCAAACCGTTGAAAGAGAAGGAATACAAATTTTATTAGAATTATGTCAAAAGAGACAAATTCAGCAGAATTATTATTAAACCAAAACGTAGCACCTGAACAATTTGACTGGGATTCTTTCGAATCTGGTCTTGATGCTGATGCTAGAAAAGAGAAAAGCGATCTTGAGGAAATCTACAACGGATCTTTAAACAACCTTGACGATAATGACGTATTGGTTGGAAAAGTTGTAAGATTAACTGACAAAGAAGCTATCGTAGACATCAACTTCAAATCTGAGGGTGTTATTTCTCTTAACGAATTCCGTTACAACCAAGGCCTTAAAGTAGGTGATGAGGTAGAAGTAATGGTTGACAGAAGAGAAGACAAAACTGGTCAGTTACAGTTATCTCACAGAAAAGCTAGAACGCTTAAAGCTTGGGATAAAGTAAACGAACTTCACGAAACAGGTGAAATCGTAAACGGTTTTGTTAAGTCTAGAACTAAAGGAGGTATGATCGTTGACGTACACGGAATCGAAGCATTCTTACCTGGTTCTCAAATTGACGTTAAGCCAATCAAAGATTACGATCAGTTCGTAGGTAAAACTATGGAGTTCAAAGTTGTGAAAATCAACCCTGAGTTCAAAAACGTAGTAGTATCTCACAAAGCATTGATCGAAGCAGATATCGAAGGTCAGAAAAAAGAAATCATCGCTCAGCTTGAAAAAGGACAAGTTCTTGAAGGTACTGTTAAGAATATTACTTCTTACGGTGTATTCATTGACCTTGGAGGTGTTGATGGATTGATCCACATTACAGATCTTTCTTGGTCTAGAGTGAACCACCCATCTGAAATCCTTGAGGACGGACAAACTGTAAAAGTTGTAATCCTTGACTTTGATGATGAGAAAACAAGAATCCAATTGGGTATGAAGCAATTAGAAGCTCACCCTTGGGATGCTCTTTCTGCTGACTTAAAAGTTGGAGATAAAGTAAAAGGAAAAGTAGTTGTTCTTGCTGACTATGGTGCATTCGTAGAAATCGCTCCTGGTGTTGAAGGATTAATCCACGTTTCTGAAATGTCTTGGTCAACTCACTTGAGATCTGCTGGTGACTTCGTGAAAGTAGGTGATGAAGTTGAAGCTGAAGTATTAACTTTAGATAGAGAAGACAGAAAAATTTCTTTAGGTATCAAGCAGTTAAGCAAAGATCCATGGGAAAATATCGAAGCTAAATATCCTGTAGGATCTAAGCATGTAGGAACTGTAAGAAACTTCACTAACTTTGGTGTATTCGTAGAGTTGGAAGAAGGTATCGACGGATTAATCTACATTTCTGATCTTTCTTGGACTAAGAAAATCAAGCACCCATCTGAGTTCTGTGCAGTTGGTGATAAGTTAGATGTTGTAGTTCTTGAACTTGACATCCAGGCTAGAAGATTATCTTTAGGTCACAAGCAATTGACTGAGAACCCTTGGGATGCATTCGAAACTAAATATGCTGAAGGAACAATCCACGCTGGTAAAGCAGTAGAAGTTCACGATAAAGGTGCTTCTGTACAGTTCGAAGATGCTGAAGTTGAAGCTTTCTGCCCATCAAGATTATTAGAGAAGGAAGACGGATCTAAAATCAAGAAAGGTGAAGAAGCTGATTTCAAAGTAATTGAATTCAACAAAGAATTCAAAAGAGTAGTAGTTTCTCACACAGGAATCTTCAGAGACGAGGAGAAGAAAAATGTAAGAGAAAACTCTAATAACAGATCTAATAATACATCTTCTTCAAACAATGAAGAGAGATCTACTCTTGGAGATATCGATGCATTAGCAGAATTAAAAAGAAAAATGGAAGAAGGTAAATAATCTTTAACCCATTTTAAAATATGAGCCACTCAATTTGAGTGGCTTTTTTTATTATTAAATTTTTGAAAAAATATTAAATAACTCACTTATTAAAGAATAATTAATATCTTTAGCCGAACCTAAATAAACTTTTTTAACTATGAAAAAATATTCTTGCAACAGCTGCTGCGGCATCTATAGCAAGCGAAGGCGGATCTTATAACGGACCAGCAGAAACAAATGTTGATGATCCTGATTATGGAGTACCTTAGAGGTCTTATTATCAGAGAACCGATTTTGGAATGTCTTCTTATGAAGCGGATTACTGGTCACATTTAGTTTCTGAAATTTGCGATAACTCAGGATGGGCAAATGTTAATTTTAAATATGAGCCCAATGGATGCGGAACTTCAACGGTGCAGATAATTAATGAAAATTATACATTGCCGGCCGGCGGTACATTTTCTCAGTTTAAATTAGTAGCAAGAGATCTTGTAACAGGACAGGATTATTCGGTTACCTTCGCGCCGGTGATGACTTCTGCTACAAGTTTTAATTATCCGCTTCAGCCTTCGGATTTTACTTTTCCATTGGGAACCGTAGGGAAATTTGTATTTTTTCTTTCTATGCAGTATGAATATCAGGGCGGAACATATGATGTAATATCTTGGAACGGATACCCGTATTTTGATTATGATCTTTATCTTACTACGGCACCAAATTGCGGAGTGACAAGAATGCCTCCTTCTCCAATTGTTTTGAAAGAAAACGATCTTAAGATAACTCCTAATCCTACAAACGGAGTATTTAAGGTTATTCTGTATAAAGAGCAAATGGTTCAATGCAGATTGTAGATTTAAATGGAAATGTGGTTTATAATAAAGTATTCAGAAATTCAAAAGAATTAAATGTTGATACAAGCACTCAAAGACAAGGGGTTTATTTAATAAAGATAATTTCTGACAATAATAAAATAATGACTGAAAAGATTATTAAGAAATAAGAATTAACAGTCTTTCATTACACTGCCCCGGAAAGTTTGAACTTTTTGGGGCAGTTTGTTTATATATTCACTTTCAAATAAAATTTAATTTTAAAATTCTTTTTTAGTTAACAATATAATATTACTCGTAAAATAATTTTAATTATATCATTGTTTTTATGCTAATAATTTGTAGATTAGCGCCTTTATTGATTTATATGAAAAAAGTAGTTTTACCCCTTTTATTTTCCGTTTCTACAATATTACCTTCTGTTTTGTCAGCACAGGACAATGAAAGGTTGATCAAAGATTATATTTCTCAAAATACATTGAAGGAATATAAAAAATCAGATCTGATTGATTTTATTATTGATGTGAAAGACCATTCTGAAAGTATGAATGGAGATATTGTAAAGTTGCAGCAATTGTATAAAGGTATACCTATTAATAGATCTATAAGTACGGCCTTAATAAAGAATAATAAGGTAGCAGCTTACAATGACGGTTTTGAGAAGGATTACAAAAGTGTTGATGCAAATGTTCCTTCTATAACTAAGGAAGCAGCCTTCAAATTTGCTTCAGCAGGAACTAAATTAGACCCAGCAAGAGTTACAATCTTAAACTTTAATGATGCAGATATTAAAGAAGATTTTGCAAAGTATAGGTTAATATATACTAAAGAAAATGATAACTTGATTTTATGTTACGAATTTACTTTTCCTGAAAGAAAGACATCAAATTACTGGAATATTCTGGTGAATGCAAACACTGGTGAAATCATAGAGAAGAATAATTTAAATCTTAGCTGTAATTTCATCGATCATCCCTATCAGCACTCACATGAAAATAATATAGTTTCTTATCCTTTGAACAAAAAAGATTATCCGAATAATCCTAATTCAAGCTTATTACTTTCTCCTGATAATGCATCTTATAATGTATTTCCTTTTCCTATAGAAGCTCCTACTTTTGGATCGAGATCAGTGGTTACAAATCCTTGGAATCTTACGGCATCTCCGGAAGGATGGCATTCTGACGGAACTAATCATTATACAACTGCTGAAGGTAATAATGTTTTAGCTTACCAGGATTTATACGATGATGATTTATTTTCAGGAGTTACAGTAGATGGTGGGGCAACAAGAAATTTCAATTTTCCTTATACAGCAGGAGCACTTGCCTTAACAAATCAGGATGCCGCTATTACCAATCTATTCTATGCAAATAACATGGTACATGACATTTTTTACAAATTTGGTTTCACCCCGGCTGCAAGAAATTTTCAAAAAAACAATTTTAATCTTGGAGGAGCAGGAAACGATTATGTTCTGGCAGAGGCTCAGGATGGAGCGGGTACTCCGGTTGATACATCTGTTAATCCTCCTATATCTAATTATAATAATGCAAATTTTGCAACACCGCAAGATGGTGGAAATGGAAAAATGCAAATGTATGTATGGGTAAATGATTCTCAAAGATTATTTTATAATGCACCGGCTACAGCTGTTAGTAGAACTCCGGTTTCATACTTGGCACAATTTGGACAGCAGATTACCGGAGTTCCGGTAACAGGAAATGTGAAATTATCACCTGTATTAAATGCATGCACGGCTCTTCCGGCTGGTTCATTGACTGGATTTATTGGTTTGGCAGAAAGAGGAACATGTGACTTTTCAGTAAAAGTTGAGAATATGCAAAATGCTGGTGCTATAGGTGCTATTATTTATAATGCCATAAATTCTAACCCACCGGGGAATATGGGAGGTAATAACGCCAATGTCTTTATCATGTCTGAACTGATTGATAATGAAGAAGGAGAATATATAAAATCACAATTGGCAAATAACATTCCTGTAAATGTATCGATGAGCTACAGTACAAGACACGATGGAAGCTTTGATAATGGAATCATGATCCATGAATACGGTCATGGAATCTCTAATAGACTGACAGGCAATGGTTATACATGTCTGCAGACTTCCCAAAGCAGAGAGCAAATGGGAGAAGGATGGTCAGATTTCTTTGCTTTAATGCTTACCAATAAACCTGGTGATAATGCATCTGTACCAAGAGGAATGGCTACGTATGCTCTTGGTGAAGGAATAACTGGTGAAGGTCTCAGACCGGCTAAGTATTCTCCTGATTTCGCCATAAATGACTATACTTACGGAGATACCAATGGAATGGCATTCTCGAATGGAGCAACAGATGTTCACTCGGTTGGTTTTGTATGGGCTAGTATGTTATGGGATCTACACTGGCAGTATGTTGCTAAATATGGTTATTCATCTGATGTTACAGCCAATACCACTAACGGAAGCTCAAGAGTTCTTCAGCTGATTACAGACGCATTGAAACTTCAGCCTTGCAGCCCTACGTTTATTAATGGCAGAGATGCAATTTTATTGGCTGAAATGCAGACTACACAAGGTGCAGACAGATGTATGATCTGGAGAACTTTTGCAAAAAGAGGTTTAGGGATAAATGCTTCAGCAGGTTCAAAACTTAATATTAATGATCAGGTAGAGAGTTTTGATGTGCCTGCAGATTGTGTATTAGCTACTGATGAAGTACAAGCTGTTAAAAATACAATTTCAATTTATCCGAATCCTGCTAAAAATGAATTCTTCATCAATTTCCCAAGCAAAACCTTAGGAAAAGTGAGCGTTGAAATTTATGATATGTCCGGTAAATTGGTATCATCTGAAGATAAAGTTTCTCCGGATGCTAAAAAAGCTATTTCTACCGACAGATTAATCAACGGAACCTATCTGGTAAAAGTAAAAGGTATCGGTATTGATGCGACTTCAAAAGTGATCGTTAAAAAATAAAATACCAAAAATATTTAATCAGCCCGGCGCAAGCGAAGCTTGCGCCGGGCTTTTTATTCATCATCAGCATATAAAGATTAATTAATTTAATAACCGTAACTTTGCAGGCTTTAAAAAATGAATCATGCAGAAGAAAAATGTACTGAAAGGAGTACTGTTTGTAGGAATTGGCGCAAGTATATACGGAATGCTGGCAACCTTTGTAAAACTCGCCTATCAGGACGGTTATACAACCTCAGAAGTTACTACTTCACAATTCATCTTAGGCTTAATCGGTCTTTTGATACTTAATTTTATTCAAACCATTACTTCTAAAAAAACACTTTCGTCACCAGGTTATGGGGAAGTCAGAAATCTTTTGTTGGCAGGGACATCTTTAGGATGCACCAGTTTGTTTTATTATATTGCAGTTCAGTATATTAATGTGTCTATTGCTATTGTATTGCTGATGCAGTCCGTTTGGTTTAGTGTGGTTGTTGAAAGTTTCATAACTAAAAAGCTTCCGAATGTAAGAAAAATCATTTCAGTTCTGATCGTTTTATTAGGAACAGTCTTGGCTACAGATCTTATTAATGCAGATATCGAACTTGATATAAAAGGAATTTTCTGGGGATTGATGGCGGCCGGTTCTTATACACTGACGATGTTTTCATCAAATAAAATTGCCACTCATCTTCCGGTGCTCAGAAAAAGCATTATTATGCTTGCAGGCGGCTCGCTAGTGGTTTTTTTATTTTTAATTTTCGCTCAGATAGGACCATTATATTCGGAAAGCTTAAAAGCTTTTTACCTTAATTTTACGGAGAACACCCATCATATTCATGCGTTCAGGTATTCAATTTTATGGAAGTATGGTTTTGTGTTGGCGTTGTTTGGAACTATCATTCCGCCGATCTTATTTAATATAGGTTTTCCCAATGCGGGATTGGGTTTGGGAAGCATTGTATCATCACTTGAATTACCGGTTTCCGTGACCATGGCTTTTGTACTGTTAGGGGAAAAAGTGATTTTGATGCAATGGGTCGGAATTGCCTTGATTCTTTTCGCTATCGTTTTAATGAATCTTCCTTCAAAGAAAGAAGTTGCTGTGGTGTAATATTTGAACTTACATTACATCAAAATAAAACAATGGAACTGTTTCTTTTGAGACAGTTTTTTTAATTTTAATATCAAAATAAATCTTTATGAAGTATTTTAAAAATATTGTGAATGTAATACTATTGACAATATCCGGTATGCTTTTTTCTCAGGTTAAACCTCTTGATGCCGAACTAACCAATTATCAATATCCATTTGAAGTGCAATTTCTGAATTTTAAATCTCAGAATAATGATCTGAAAATGGCTTATATGGATGTAAAGCCTGAAAAACCGAATAGCAAGGTCATCATGCTGTTACATGGCAAAAATTTCAACGGAGCATATTGGGAAAGAACCGCAAAAGATCTTTCTGCAAAAGGTTTCAGAGTGATTATTCCTGATCAGATCGGATTCGGAAAATCATCAAAACCACAACATTACCAATTCTCCTTTTCGCAGTTGGCTGAAAATACTAAAGCAATTTTGGATAAACTGAATATTGACAAAACAATAGTTTTAGGACATTCAATGGGTGGAATGGTAGCGACCAGATTCACACTTTTATATCCGGAAAAAGTAGAGAAATTAATTCTGGAGAACCCCATCGGATTGGAGGATTATAAAATATTTGCAGCGTATCAGACCATTGATCAGGCTTATCAGTCGGAACTGAAGAATACAGCACAATCATATAAAAATTATCAGCTTAAATTTTATTACGATAATAAGTGGAAGCCTGAATATCAGCAATGGCTTGATTTAATAGCAGGATGGACACTTCATCCGGATTATCCAAAAGTGGCCTGGGATGCAGCCCTGACATCGGATATGATATACAATCAGCCAGTCTGTTATGAGTTCAAAAATATCAAAGTTCCCACGCTTTTGATTATCGGAACCAGAGACCGAACAGCTATAGGAAAAGACAGAGCTCCGAAAGAGCTTCAGCCTAAAATGGGGCAGTACCAGCTGTTAGGCAAGAAAACGCAGCAGGAAATTAAAGGTTCTCAATTAATTGAGATTGAGAACGTAGGCCATCTTCCGCATATTGAAGTTTATGATAAATTCTGGAATGCACTATATGATTTCATTAAATGATCAAAAAATTACCGGCTGCCAAGAATTGGCAGCCGGTAATTTTATTTTAATGTTTAAAAATCAGGAAATAAGCTCCATGATCCGTAAAGCAACCTTGAGGGCTTCCGTTCCGTCTTCGATGGAAACTTCAACGTTTTTATTTTCAGTAATAGAATTTGCAAAAGAATTCAGTTCGTCCAGAATTGCATTATTAGGTTGAATGTCAGGGTATTCAAACAAAATCTGATTCTTTTCGCCTTCCGCATTCTCAATAATCATATCAAACGGAGTCGGCGTTTCCGGAGCATCTTTCATTCGGATAACTTCAGCTTTTTTCTCCAGGAAATCAACAGAAATGTACGCATCCTTCTGGAAAAAACGGCTTTTTCTCATCGCTTTCATAGAGATTCTTGAAGTGGTAAGATTGGCCACACATCCGTTTTCAAATTCGATTCTTGCATTGGCAATATCCGGGGTTTTACTCACTACGCAGACACCGCTGGCATGGATGTTTTTCACTTTAGATTTCACAATACTCAGCAAAATATCAAGATCATGAATCATTAAATCCAGCACAACAGAAACATCTGTTCCCCGCGGATTAAATTCAGCAAGTCTGTGGATCTCAATGAACATGGGGTTCTTAATATATTCTTTCGTAGCGATAAAAGCGGGATTGTACCTTTCTACGTGTCCCACCTGTGCTTTAATTCCTTTTTCAAGGCATTGTCTGAGAATCTCTTCAGCCTGTTCAAGCGTTTGTGTTACTGGCTTTTCAATGAAAAAATGAAGCCCTTTATCTATCGCTTTTAAAGCATAATCGTAATGATAAACCGTCGGCGTTACAATATCGAGCATATCGATCTGTTCAAGCAATTCATCAAAATTTTCAAAATATTTGTATCCGAATTCCGCTTCCAGTTTCCTGCCGTTTTCAATGTCTTTATCGTGAAAACCAACAAATTCATATTGATCTGACTGATTAAGGAGTCTTAAGTGTATTTTCCCCAAATGTCCGGCGCCTACCAAACCTGCTTTTAACATAGCTGTATTAAATTTCGGTAAAGATAAGAATTTTAAAGAACGGTTGACAGATGATAGGTTTTAGGTTGATAAATACTGAATGTTTTTTTACTTTTGTAAAAAATTACTACCTGAAATTTTAAACTGAATTTAAATGGCGCAAGACTCGTTTGTACACAAAGGAAAAAGAAAGATTTTGGTTGATTATCTCAGGAACAGGATCGGAATATCAGATGAAAATGTACTTTCGGCAATGAATGAAGTTCCGAGACATCTTTTTATAGAAAGCATTTTTGAGGATTTTGCTTATGAAGATAGAGCTTTTCCTATTCTCGCTCATCAGACGATTTCCCATCCTTCCACAGTGGCAGAACAGTCTGAGCTGCTACAGATAAAAGAAGGCGAAAAAGTGCTGGAAATTGGTACCGGCTGTGGATATCAGACGGCCGTTTTACTTGCCATGAAAGCGTTGGTATATACGGTAGAGAGACAAAAAGATCTTTTCGATTTTTCTAAAAAGAAATTTCGTGAAATGGGGCTTTATCCGAAATTTCAGAGTTTTGGGGATGGTTTCGCAGGACTTCCTACCTTTGCGCCTTTTGATAAGATTATTGTGACTTGTGGTGCTTCGGTTTTGCCGACAGAATTACTAAAGCAGCTGAAAGTAGGCGGGAAAATGGTGATTCCTTTGGGTCCTACGGATGAACAGGTTTTATACAGATTCACAAAAGTATCTCCGACTGAATTTGAAAAGGAAGAATTCGGGGCCTATAAATTTGTGCCGATGCTTGGAAATACGAATTTATAACTCTTTTCGTTTTAGCATAGAAATAAAGTCTCATCATGCATTGGTGAGGCTTTTTCTTTGGTGGTTTGCTTTTTGATGAAATATAAGCATCCAAAAATTTCAAATAATTAAACAATGAAAGTATTTATCAATAAAAGAATTCCGGAAATAGGAATCAATATGCTGAAAGAATGCGGTCTGGAAGTTTTTATCCCGGATCATGATAATTTGTCTCGCGAAGAATGGATTAGCTACTGCAAAAGTCACGACATGATTTTGAGTGTAGGAACGGAGTTTAAATATGATAAAGATTTCTTTAATGAATGCCCGGATGTTAAAGCCATTGCTTTGTATTCCGTAGGCTTTGATCATGTGGATATTCAGGAAGCCAATAGTAGAAAAATTCCGGTGGGGAATACGCCGGATGTCCTCAGCAAAGCTACTTCGGATGTTGCTTTTCTGCTGATGCAGTCGGTTGCAAGAAGAGCCAGCTACAATTTTGAGAAAGTAAAATCGGGTAACTGGGGAGATTTTGATCCGCTTCATGCGTTAGGGCAGGAACTTTACGGAAAGACATTAGGAATTTTCGGGCTTGGAAGAATAGGTTTTGAAATGGCGAAGAAATCAAAGGCGGCTTTTGATATGGAGATTATCTATCACAATCGTCACCGAAACGAGGAAGCTGAAAAAGAGTTGGGAGCAAAATATGTTTCTTTTGACGAATTAATTTCAATGTCCGATGTTTTGAGTATTCATGCAAATTACAAGCCCGAACAGAAAGAATTTTTTAATGCTTCTGTTTTTGAAAAGATGAAAGAAAATGCAATATTTATCAATACGGCGAGGGGAGGTTTTCATAATCAGAAAGATCTGTACGATGCACTTGCTGAGCATAAGATCTGGGGTGCCGGACTGGATGTAACCAATCCTGAGCCGATTTATAAAGATGATCCTATCTTAGAACTCTCAAATGTCTGTGTTCTTCCGCATATCGGTTCGGCAACAGTAGAAGCCAGAAACGGAATGGCAAAAATCGCTGCGGAAAATCTTATTGCTTTCTCAAAAGGAGTGAGGATGCCGGCTTGCGCAAATCCTGAAGTATATTCTGACAATTCGTAAAAACTTGGAATTATTTTTGTTTACTGTAAATCAACACTAAATAATTATTATATGATACCCGAAAACAGCGAGCAGGAACAGGAAAGAAGACTGGAACAGAGAGATTATCAGCCCAGTGAAGATATATTTAGCCAGGAAGAGCATATTTCTTTGGACGGAGATGGGAAGCCAATTTTTAACGAGAATACCGACGATGATACCTTAGACAAGGGGCTCGATATTCCCGGAGTTGATAAAGAAGCAGGAACCGATGATATCGGAGAAGATGAAGAAAACAGCTATTGGGGACTAAGTGACAATGATGATGACCACGAAGAGCAGAACGACGACTTGATAAGATAGCCTTACCTTAACCGGTAAGGTTTTTTTTATTCTGAAAATTTACCGATCTGTGAATTTTCACACATTAGTTGCAGGAATTTTTGAATTTGAATATCTTTAAAACTTCGAATTTTCGATCAACTGTAAACATTAAACATAGAACTTTAAACTGTAATATGACTTTCCAGGAACAGATACAGCAGGGTATTCCCACCACGTTACCACAGCCGAAACCTTACGAGACCAATATCAATCACGCTCCGAAACGAAAAGAGATTTTAGGGGAAGAAGAGAAAAGGCTTGCCTTAAAGAATGCTTTGCGTTATTTCGAACCTCAGTTTCATGCAGAATTATTGCCTGAATTCAGAGAAGAGCTTGAAAAATACGGGAGAATCTATATGTACCGTTTTCGTCCGGATTACGAGATGAAGGCAAGACCCATCTCAGAATATCCCGGAAAATCGGAGCAGGCTAAAGCCATCATGCTGATGATCCAGAACAACCTCGATTATGCCGTAGCCCAGCATCCTCATGAGCTTATCACTTATGGAGGAAACGGCGCTGTTTTCAGTAACTGGGCACAGTACCTGCTGACAATGAAATATCTTTCCGAAATGACCGATGAACAGACACTGGTCATGTATTCGGGACATCCGATGGGATTATTCCCTTCGCATAAAGATGCACCGAGAGTAGTGGTAACCAACGGGATGATGATCCCCAACTATTCCAAGCCGGATGACTGGGAAAAATTTAATGCATTGGGCGTAACACAGTACGGACAGATGACCGCGGGAAGTTACATGTACATCGGTCCGCAGGGAATCGTTCACGGAACGACGATCACGGTGCTGAATGCTTTCAGAAAGATCAATAAAGAACCAAAAGGCGGATTGTTCGTGACTTCAGGATTAGGCGGAATGAGTGGTGCTCAGCCTAAAGCAGGAAATATCGCAGGTTGTGTGACGGTTTGTGCAGAAGTCAACCCAAAGATTACCAAGATCCGTCACGACCAGAAATGGGTAAATGAAATTCACGAAAGTCTTGATGAACTGGTAAAAAGAGTAAAGAAAGCACAGGAAAATAAAGAAACCGTTTCTTTAGCTTACCTGGGAAATATTGTTGAGGTTTGGGAAAAATTCGATCAGGAAAATTTAAGGATCGATATCGGTTCCGATCAGACTTCCCTTCATAATCCATGGGCGGGGGGCTATTATCCGGTCGGACAAAGCTTTGAGGAATCCAACCGTATGATGGCAGAAGCCCCTGAACAGTTTAAAGATAAAGTACAGGAAAGCTTGAGAAGACATGCCGAAGCAATCAATAAGCATACAGCCAAAGGAACCTACTTCTTTGATTACGGAAATGCTTTCTTATTGGAAGCCTCCAGAGCCGGAGCTGATGTCATGGCTGAAAACCCAACACTGGGAAGAGAATTTAAATTCCCTTCATACGTTCAGGATATCATGGGGCCGATGTGTTTCGATTATGGTTTCGGACCGTTCCGTTGGGTATGCACCAGCGGAAAACCGGAAGATCTGCAGAAAACCGATGATATTGCCTGTGCGGTATTGGAAGAGATTCAGCAGAATTCTCCTGAAGAGATTCAGCAGCAGATGAAAGATAACATCCAGTGGATCAAAGGGGCACAGGAAAATAAACTGGTAGTCGGTTCACAGGCGAGAATTTTATATGCTGACGCCGAAGGAAGGATGAAAATCGCTGAAGCATTCAACAAGGCCATCCGGAACGGGGAGATAGGACCTGTCGTGCTGGGACGTGATCATCACGATGTTTCGGGAACCGATTCGCCGTACCGCGAGACTTCCAATATCTATGACGGTTCAAGATTTACCGCAGACATGGCGATCCATAATGTGATCGGCGACAGTTTCCGTGGAGCAACCTGGGTCAGCATCCACAATGGTGGAGGTGTAGGCTGGGGCGAAGTGATCAACGGAGGTTTCGGAATGTTGTTGGATGGCAGCGATGATGCCGACCGAAGATTAAAAAGCATGCTCTTCTGGGATGTGAACAATGGAATTTCCCGACGCAGCTGGGCCAGAAATGAAGGCGCGGTTTTCGCCATCAAAAGAGCCATGGAAGCCGAACCAAAACTGAAAGTGACACTCCCTAATTTTGTGGATGAAAGTTTGTTTTAATAAAATTCCCCTCCTCTGGAGGGGTGGCAAAATTTGAAAAATTTTGACGGGGTGGTTATAAAGCATTATACAGGTTTTATCAGATCACCCCTTCCAAAAGGAAACTAATTACTATGAACTATAATGTTCAATAATAAAGTTCTCAAGATCATTCATTGCTACTGAGAGATTTTGCTTCACATCAAAATCGGTAATTCTAAAAATTTTCAGACCTAGACTTTCCAAAAACTTTGTCCTCTCCAAATCATAGTCCTGCTTAAAATCATGACTTATACCATCAATTTCAACCACCAGGCCTAATGTTTTTACATAAAAATCAACAATATAATTACCAATAATTCTTTGTCTGTCAAAATCAATATTGTGAAAGTTTTTGTTTCGGACCTGTTTCCAAAACAAGACTTCTGATAAAATACCTAATTTTCTCTTTTCTTTTATTAAGGGCTTAAGATGGGAATTGTAAGGTAGATTCTCGACAAAATTGCGGTAAATAATGACACCGTCTATTTGAGTGAGTATCTGTTTTTCCAACATTTGTGTTTAAATTTGAACTAATTTAAGTTTTTTTGGGAAAGTAGAAAAGTATAAGACCACCCCGTCAAAAATTCTTTGAATTTTTGCCACCCCTCCAAAGGAGGGGAATTCTCGCACTTGGTATGCTTATGCAGAATATCCCGACAATGCCAGTCAAGCATGGGCGTGCCGTTTTGCCGTCAAAAGAACCAAAACCTGCCATCGGGCAGGTTTTATTGTTTACGATCTCACAAATCCTTAATCATGGTTTTATTTAGGTCCGTTGAAAGTGATGCCCAAAGACACAACAGGTTTGGTCAGTTGCGTTCCATTGGTAATATCTCCATTTCCCAGTACAAACTGATAACCGACCCGTGAAGTAAGGTAGATTCCTACTTTTTCTTTGGTGATAGTTCCCAGTTTATAGGAAAGGTCGAGGCCGGGTTGTATATTGTAAAACAGGTTACGGCTTAATCTTCTCGGTACTTCCTGTTGATGAACAAACCATACGTCCTCAACTTGATTGTACGTAGTTTGGGTGTACGTCTCATCAGGATTCACCAGGCTCAAAAAATACATCCCTGTAGAAATATAAATGCCTAATGAGAATTTTTCCTTTTGTATAAGATCGTTTTGGGCAAGTAGGTTGAATGTCGTATGATAAGATCTCGTTCGATCAGCCAGATACCCGAAATTATCTGAATGATTCTGCTGGGTATAGGCCAGTGCGCCACCCAATGAAATACGGTCGTTCACATACAACCTGCCATTCATTTGGAAGGCAGGTGCGTATCCGTTTAACGCCGGTTGTAATTCTAATCCTGCATAAAATGCAATATGATCCCTTTGTGCAAAAAACAGATTGCAACTCACGAAGAACCCTAACATATAGATTGCTTTTTTCATACTCAATATTTACTGTTAAGTAGGTAATAACTCTTTCTATAGTAAGGACGGCTAAAACGGAAGATGGTTGCCTGTGGAATTTTTTTAAATAGTAAAACCTACTGCAAGGCAGTTTTCAAATTATTTATCTTATATACGTTTCTCAAGCTACTCGATCATTTCTTTTTGCTATAGTCTCAATTGATGCTGAACATTTTGTTTAGATCGAAATTAATTAAATGTACGGATGCTGAAGCTACTAATGGCTGGTTGGTCAGAGTGTTAAAATTTATATTCAGCACTATTAATAAAAGAATAATTAAACAAATATAAATAAATCAATATAGTAGTCAAAATTAAGTAAGTTATTAAAATACTATAGCTTTCAGTAACTATGAGTGCCAAAGTAGAGCTAATTAACATAATGACATTAAATAAATGTATTCTCTTGAAATGATTTGGAAGGACTGATTGCATTCCTCTAGAGTACTCATTAATGATATTAAAGTCATCTTGAATAAATAATATTGCAAAGTTAAGTAAGCTTAGATAGACAGCTTTAAATTCAATTATTACGAAATATTCTGCAATTGCAATATTTAATATATAAAATGCTACTTGAGAAAAGTACAAAGTTTCTCTATTTTCAATTTTAATTGATAAATGATAATTTTCTATATGTCTTATTGGAAAAAGAGCTAAGACTAAAAATAGTATTAATTTCCTTTCTAATGTTTCATTATAAATGTATTTAAAGAGATTATATAATATAGATATTGAAGCTAACCTAATTGGTAATAATCCTATAACATTCTCCTTATTAAACCATGCGGTTAAAGATGTAACACGGATATTATAAATAGCATTAAATATTGAAAAAAAACCAAAAAATACTCCTATGCAAATAATTATAGTAATAAAAAAATATGCAAAAAATGAAATTTCGATTGTACGATAATTAAAAAAATTGCTATTAATTTTTAAAAAAGCATTATTGAAAAGAAAAAATACCACAAGAGTTAGTATTAAAGAGAAATATACACCTGAATTATAGTTGTGATTTAGATTTTCAGAAAGGTAATACCAATCAAAAACTCGCAAGTTTCTATCTGAAAAGTTAGTATCTAATTTTATAAAAAGATAAAAAATTACCGCAAAAAGTAGATAAGTGTAACAAAAAGCAATAATTCTGTAAATAATGAATGATAAAAATGATACTAGTTGAATAACTCTACTTTTATTAAATTTATCAAATGAAAATTGATCTAAAATATTGATTGAGTTTGAAAGAATTATAAAAAAACTATAAATTATTACAGGAAGAAGATAAATATGGATTTTTTCAGTTTTAATTTTAAATATATTTTCTTTAAAATATTCATGATTTAATTCTGGAAAATTGAATAGCTTGCAAATGATAATATATATTAAGAATAAGAATGCTGTCAGCTTAACAATTTTGAATATCATTTTCAAACTGAATAAATGTCTAATTCGCTCCCCAAAACTCCCATAATTCATTAGGAAAGTTTCATTGTATATTTCAATTAATAAAATAATTGCACAAATAAAAAATAATAAATCTATACCGAACATTGATGGTTATTGTTTTTATAATATCACAACTAAAATCTAAATTTATTAATAGCTTTGATTTTCATTGTGATTATCAAATATAAAAAAAGCAACTTAATTATAATTATAAATAATCCTACAAATTTTAAATTTTAAGAACATCTCAGTCTAGATTATCGCACCCGCAGAACCTTACAAACAACCTTAACAAACCTCCTGCAATTGCAGGAAGTCTCCAGCAAGTTGTGGGGAACTTCATACAATTGTATTTTATTTCCCACAAAATGTTTTAAACTAAATGCAGAATTCCTATATGGAATACGATAAGGTGTACACAAGCATATCCAGCGGGAAAGGAACAATGTTGCCCAACACACTGCTGAGTTTTTATACTCGTACGGAAGAATTATTAGAAAATAAATTTCATCATTTCCAACCCTTACTGTCAAAACTGCATCTTTATAAGAAAAGAGATATTATGAAACTAATCATACCAACACCCTGTCATGAAAACTGGGATGCCATGTCGCCGGATGAGCAGGGAAGATTCTGTTCCGTATGCACCAAAACAGTGAGAGATTTTAGCGGTTCTTCGGATGAAGAAATTGTTGAGGCCTTTTCGGGAAATCCTGAGAATGTATGTGGGCATTTTAAAGCATCGCAGCTTAATCGTGATCTGAGCTTTTCTTACATTAATTCCCTGCTTACGAAGTTTGCTATTGGCTTTATCGTAACAGCGGGAGGGTTCGTTTCCGCTCAGGCACAGCAGTGTGAACCGAAGCCGGATACCCTCAAACAGCCCAGACTCAAAGGAAAAGTGGTTTCACCTGCCGTGCAGGACAGTGTAAGAAGGCAGAATATGGTTTTAGGAGGGATGCATGCACAAATGCTAAGGAGCAACCGCCTCTGTATGTAATGGATGGGAAAATAATCAGTGAAGAACAACTTAAAAAAATTGATTCACATCTAATAAAAAGTGTTCAGGTTCTTAAAGGAGAGGCTGCCACTGAAAAGTACGGCGATAAAGGGAAAAATGGCGTCATTGTGATGACGAGAAAGAGGAATCGATAATTTGATGAAGTATATTAGCGGCTATATGGTGAGAATACGGGGATCGAAACTGTTATATTTAGACTGTAAGTCTAGAGATCTAGTGTCGGGTTTTGGGTCCTGTATTCACATTATTCCACGGTTTTTGTCATCCCGGTAGGAATCTCGGCATCGTTGTAATATTGATGGAAAGATTTGTGCTTAGATCCTTTCCGGATGACTAGGGGTACGTGGTGGCTGCAGTTGAGTGGTGGCAGAGGTTCTCGAAGCCACCAGTCTTTCTAGTACATGCGGGCCTTCGACTCCGCTCAGGCGCCGCCATTCGACTACTTTTCGTCGTTCCGTAGAATATCCATACACCCTAATACGCTAGAACACTCATACTCTAAAACTCTCCAACCCCTCATACACTACCACACACTTTTGTCATTGACTACGTCGAATCTGTGATTTCCGTAGGAATCTCGGCATCGCTTTTAAAGTTAGCATGGAAAGATTCGTGCTTAGATCCTACGGGATGACAAGCTGGAATGATAAACGCTTAGACCCCACAACTCTCAAACCCTCCAACCCAATGGTGGCTAAGGTTCTCGAAGCCACCAGTCCTTACTCAAACACTCCCACTCAAAGTTTGCCGAGCGGAACCAAAGCCACAAAAAACTCCGGCCAGGAAATTCCCTAAGCCGGAGTACCATTATACTAAAAAAAATTACCCTGTTAAAAGGTTTCGGGTTTCGAGAGGTGTTCTTATCGACCGATGAGAACACCTTATCTCGCTCGAGATAACCCTCTTATCACGCCCGATGAGAGATGCTATCATCGGGCGACATGATCGTCTCTCGAAAAACAAGTGCTGTAAGCTATGCCACCGTCAGTATTTTATCGAGAGTAGCGGCTCTTGGATCTTTTAATAAAGCTCCACTACTATATTGAGTTACCACTTCAAGATTATAAGTTCCCGCTGCTAATGCAGGAATCACCACAATAAGTTCCGAAGGATTATTAGTAACGATATCACTTTGCTCTACTTTGGTTCTTCCTTGTGTAGCTGTGTCTACAAAATAGACTCCCACTGAAGAATCTTCGCCTGCAACTTTGATTTTACTTCCGACAATCTTCAGGTTTCTTCCCGGAGTCAGAAGGTCATTCACTGAACCACTCTTCACATCCGTTACCTGTAAGATCACTGCAGAAGATTCTGCTACACCCAAAATATTGACTTCAATATTCGGAATCTCTGCCCTAAGCTTTTCTCCCTGGTTGAACTGGAAAATAATGCTGTGCTTGTCTTTATTAAAGGTCTCTGAAGGACTGTCGAATACCCCACGAATGGTGGTGCTTGCAGTAAAGTAGCCGGTGTTTACCGAAAAGCCATCGCACAACTGATACGCCATTTCCTTAAGGAAGAGCTCGGTCGCATGTTCCATTGCCGAAGCGGAAACATCTGCACCACCACGGCTGGCGGCGGCTTCACAGATCTGTTTTACAGAAAGGGAACGTTCGCTTGCCGTACGGGCAATGAAATCATTGGGATTGTCTTTGGTTAAGGTGTTATCGTAGAGATACGCTTTGATTTTGTGTAAGATTGTTAACATTGTTGTTGATTTTTAAATGGTTGTTTATTATAATTTCTCAATAAAAAAAGTGATATTACTTGCTACGGTAGGGCTGGTCATATCACCATTACAAAGGATGTTAATACGATATATTTCTCCAGTAGCGTGAAGAGATACTAAAATTCTTCCCATATCTTTATTTGGAGGGTAAAAACTCAATCCCCATCCTGTCCAGTTATTAGCGTTTACTGTTACAGATGTGTTCTGAGTAGATGTACCAGCAGCACCTCCTCCTGTACGTTCCGCCCAAATACTCATCTGTGTGGTTATGGCAGGACTTAGCTGAACTGAATTAACAGTAAGTCCATAATTAGCAACAAGCCCCCCAAATCTTACTGACAGATTTCCAAAAGTCGTCTTAGTAGCATTCTGAACAGCAGCATCTGATGTAGTAGGAATTGGACTGATTACTTTTTTTAAGGATTGAATTGGATTTACACTTACATTTTCTCCAACAGTAGCATTACAGTTTTGCCCCAAAAAACTTAGCGGAACTGAAATGGTATTGGGAGAAGTAAAGTTGGGTGTTCCTGATATGGAATAGGATATTGAGCCATTCCCATAATTAAGTGTACCTGGATTTAATGTAAACGTCAGCCCGTTTTGGGAGAATGATGTAGAAGTATAGCTTCCTCCATTACCTCCGGTATAAGGAACGGTGAGTGTGCCATTATAAGCAGTGCCAGAAGTAAAGGTTGCCGGGAAAGTAGAGGAATCGGTACAATTAAGAGATACAATGGCAGGAGATATTGTAGGGTTATTATTCACAGATCTCCATTCTGTACCATTCCAGAATACGAAACCTTTGAAAGTTAAACCTGCCGCCCCTGTGTTATACGCCATTAATCCGGTAGCAGGAGAAGGTATCGTGGTTTGGTCGGTAGAACCTGTCAACGCTACTCTTGGAATTAACATTCCTTTGTTGGTAGAAGCCACTTCTAACGCCGCACTGGCATCTGGAGTAGAAGTTCCTATTCCGATCTGACCATTATCTTTGGCTACGAAGTCTGTCCCTGCTGCTCTGGCTGTACCGTCAGCTTTTGTTCCCAATTTTACAAGACTGTTGGTGGTATCGTTGATCCAGGCATCATTGGTAGTATCTCCTGCTGAGGTACCACTCATTTTCTGCCAATTGGTTCCATCAAAATAATAATATCCTGCAGTAGTAATATTAGCCGTTGCCCCGGTAGGATTAGTGTCGGCTGAAGAAGCATAAACAATAAGTCCTTTCTGTGCTGCTCCATAGACGGCGGCGGCTGTTGCGGTATGAATATTATCACCGGATAATTGCGGGATAATGAGTCCTTCGGGTTTGGTTCCGCTTGTTTTGGCGGTAATATCGAGGGTTGCTTTTGGGGAATTGTTGTTAATCCCCACTTGTGCGAACGCGGTCATGCTGAAGAGCACGGCGGCGGTTGTAAATAAATGTTTCATTGTTTGTATTTAGGTTGTTGTTATATTTTTTGTTTTAACACGAATGGCACTAATGGTTAGGCACTAATTTCACAAATGTTGTATGAAAATCTTTGCTGAGATCCCTACGGGATGACAAACGGAGTGGGAAGTGTCTTGTTGTATTAAAGCATTGTGTTATTTGTGCATAGCTATTTGTGCTTATTAGTGTTTAATTAGTTAAGTTAGATAGCTGTTCTTTAACACGAATGGCACTAATGGATTGAACACTAATTTCACAAATGTTGTGTGAAAATCTTTGCTTAGATCCTTTCAGGATGACAAACGGAGTGGGAAGTTTCCTGCTGCATTAAAAGCATTTGTGCTATTTGTGCGTAGATATTTGTGCACATTTGTGCTTAAATAATTCGTGTCGCTTGTGTTTGATAAAAAAGTAAGTATGGGAGGAGGTCGGCTGAAGTGATTGGTTATAATTTTTAAGATATTGAAATGGTTAATAAGAGGATATAAAAGCTTCTTTTTAGCATGGTTTTCGACCAGGAAAACTCTCAGAACGGAATCCATCATTTTCTGCTGTTGTTTTACCTGAGAGGAATTTCCTAGAATAGCTATTGATAGAGGGTTACTTGCGTTTCCAATATAATGCGAGCTCTTTGGAATTGTAAAGAAGGCTTGATTTATTTGGTTAATATCATTTTTGCTAATGGACGCCGATTTTAGCTTGAAGAAAACTTTGCGCTTATTTGCATTAAGCTGTTTTGATGATACTTGATTTTTTCCTGACAAAGATGTTGCATGGGAGATATCAACCGGTGATTCAACATACAAATAAGAATCTTCAGAGATAAAAAGTGTTGAATCGGAGTAGGAAAAAGGAGTCTGAGAACTGATGAAAACAACAATGACAAATACCTGCAGACACAGCATCCTTACGCTAAAACGCAGGAAATGAGGGAGCTGGGAAAGGGTCATCATTTGTAGTTTCATTTTGTGTAAAAAAGTAGTCCCACTTAGACTACGTTTAGCACCAATGATCTAAGAATCAATATGGTTCTCTTTTTTTAGGGTAAAAACGAAGGCAGTTTCTTTTCATCTTAAACGCCCAATTTTTAAATGAATCTACTGTTTCAAATTAATTAACATATTAAAAAACAAATAATTATTATTTGGCAGTAATGATAATTTGTTTACATTTGTCACAGAAAAAGTAGTCTAAGTGGGACTAGTTTTTTAAATTCAATAGGTAATATTTTTCTCTTTGCGGTTTTGCCGGATTTCCAGTTTATTCATCTTTATATCTTTAAAAATAATCTGTTACCGATGAAAACTTTTGCCGGTTCTCGGCTTTAATCTTTATGTTATCTTGTCCTTATGACATGATCATGAAAATGATATGAAAGATATTTGAGATTCTTCCTTCGTCAGAATGACAGGTCTAATTTAATATTAGGATTGCGCAAATACATAACATAATACTGTTGCTGAGTGATAGCTCATGCTGAGCCTGCCGAAGTAACTTTGCGAACGTAAAATATATATTACCATTTAACAAATTCTTTGCTGTGCTTTGCCATAAAAACAAAAACTATATATTAATTTTTATTCCAAATAGAACAAATCTATTACTCCGCTCTTTTTAAAATCAAATTTTAGGTCTACCTTTATTCTATTCAAATACTAACACTACAATATTAATACAATAAAAAGATCTATGGAATCAGTAAACAACCCATCATTTCACGAAATCTTCAAACCAGAAAATGAAATTCCCCAGGAATATAAAGTTCCCGAAATCCATCAGCGCGAATACCTTCTCAACGGCGAACTGGTCGTGTGGAGCGGTGAGGTTCAGGAGATTTACTCACCCGTATGCATTCCGACAGAAAACGGACTGCAACGTAAACTGCTGGGCAGCGTCCCGAATATCGGCCCAAAAGAAGCGATGGAAGTTCTCGATGCCTGTGTAAAAGCATATGACAACGGGCTGGGAGAGTGGCCTACCATGTCTGTGGAAGGAAGAATCAAATGTATGCAGAAATTTGTCTACCTGATGATTAAGGAGCGCGATGTGATTATCAGGCTGCTGATGTGGGAGATCGGAAAAACACTCGCTGATTCTACCAAAGAATTTGACAGAACCGTAGACTATATCAACCAGACGATTGATGCGCTGAAGGATCTCGACCGTGAGTCATCCCGTTTCCAGCAGGCGGAAGGTACCATTGCACAGATCAGAAGGGCACCATTGGGCGTAGTTCTCAGCATGGGCCCATTCAATTATCCTTTAAATGAAATATTTACCACGCTTATTCCGGCGCTCATTATGGGAAATACCATTCTTTTTAAACTTCCCAAACATGGTGTTCTTGCCCATTACCCATTGTTAAAAGCATTTAAAGAAGCCTTCCCGAAAGGAACAGTGAATACCTTATACGGTAAAGGATCCGAGATCATCACCCCAATCATGGAAAGCGGAAAGGTGAATGTGCTGGCATTTATCGGTTCCAGTAAAGTGGCCAACGGTTTGAAAAAGCTTCATCCTAAGGTTAATCGTTTACGTGCGATTTTAAGCCTTGATGCTAAAAATGCAGCGATTGTTACCAAAAATGCTAATCTCGATGTGGCGGTGAGCGAATGTATTTTAGGATCCCTGTCATTCAACGGTCAGCGTTGTACGGCACTGAAGCTGATCTTCGTTCAGAAAGAAGTGGCCGAAGAATTTACCCAAAAGCTGACGGCTGCCGTTGCTGCTATGAAACCCGGACTTCCGTGGGAAAAAGATGTGAAGATCACGCCGCTTCCGGAAGTCAACAAACCTCCTTACTTAAAGGAATGTTTAGAAGATGCTAAAGCAAAAGGCGCAACAGTGCTGAACGAAAACGGAGGATTTACCGAAGGATCTTTCTTCTTCCCGGCCGTTGTATATCCTGTGAATAGCGATATGAAGCTGTATCATGAAGAGCAGTTTGGTCCAGTGATTCCAGTAGTTCCGTTTGAAGATATTGAGGAACCGATCGAATATCAGGTAAATGCCGATCATGGGATGCAGGTGAGTATTTTCAGTGAAGATCCGCTGGAAGTTTCTAAGCTGATTGATCCTTTTGTGAATCTTGTGAGCCGTGTGAACATCAACTGCCAGGCACAGAGAGGTCCGGATGTATTTCCATTTACCGGAAGAAAAGACAGTGCGGAAGGTACGTTATCGGTTTTTGATGCGCTTCGTTCGTTCTCGATCCGCTCGCTCGTGGCTGCGAAGGTGACGGAATCCAATAAGGATCTTCTGAACACGATCGTAAGGGATCATGATTCTAATTTCCTGAGCACGGATTATATCTTTTAGATTATATTGGAATTCTGCTATTTAACCACAAAAGATTTAGAAAGTTAGTTCAACTTTTATTAAGTTTATGTCTACAAATGAAAAAGATCACACTAGCTTTAAAAAATCTCTGATTTTTATCTTTTGAGAACCATGATTATTCTAATCATTGCGTTAAGATTATCTTTTGTGGCTTTTGTGGTTTAATTTTGAATTTAGTTTAAACAGTTTTAAAATTCAATAGTTTAAATAATATAATAAATCCGCAGTACAAAGTTGTATTGCGGATTTTCATTGATGAAATCAAAACGTATATATTGAAGAAAGTTATTGCGATGTCAGGAACCTGCTGATGATACCGTTCAGTTCCTCAGCATGGGTCACATTCAGTCCATGAGGTGCTCCTTCAATGATCATAAAATCATTGTTTAAGATTCCCTGCGCTGCCTGCTTTCCGGCTGTGTCAATAGGTACAATATTATCGGAGTCTCCGTGTACGATCAGTGTTTTCACCGTTACATTCTTTAATTCCGGACGGAAATCGGTATTGGCCCAGCTTTCTGCACATTTTATCGTTGCGATAGGATTGGCAAATGAAGCAATGGCCCAGTCGTAATCCAATTGTTTCTGGCTCACAGTTTTTGAAAGGAGTCCGACATTATAAAAGTCTTTGTGGAAGGATTCAAGAAAAGTAATTCTGTCTGTTTTTAATGCCTGCATGATCTCATCAAGCTTTTCCTGGGGAACGCCATCCGGATTATCTTCTTTCTGCTTCACCAATGGAATAATGGATGAGATCAAAGCAACTTTATCTACATTCTGGGTTCCGTAATTGGTAAGATAGCGTACGACTTCACCGCCACCCATTGAGAACCCGAAAAGGATAACATTTTGAAGATTGAGTTGGGTAATAATTTCGTGAAGGTCTTTGGCAAGCCCGTCATAATCGTATCCGTCTGCTGAAGGAGATGATTTTCCGAAACCTTTTCTGTCATAAGTAATGACACGGTATCCGAGATTGAGAAGTACGGGAATCTGCATTTCCCATGATTTGCCGCTAAGTGGCCATCCGTGAATTAAAATAATTGGCTGACCTGATCCGAAATCTTCATAATAAAGCTGGACATTTTCATTGTCCTGTTTTGTAATAAAAGGCATATTGATATTTATTTGGTGTTAGTCTTTGGATCACAAATATTAAGCCACAATACCATAGCAATCTTCAGAAAGACTTTTTGCAAATGAGCAAGGGTGCTATTGATTATAACTTTTTGTGGAAGATAATTTAAAAATTTAAAAAGCTTTATTCATTAAGAAGAAGCAGGTTATTATAAATCCTATTCTTATTGATATTATTCTTACATTCAATTTCTATAAAATATTTTATCATCTGCTGTAACATTTTTGCAAGAAGATTACTAACCTCATAGAGAGTAAGAAATTATGGCCTCAACAGAACAGGAATTTTTAGATAAAATTGAAAAGCATAAAGGAATCATTTTCAAGATTTCTAAAATGTACATGGATGATAAAGATGACCGTGATGATCTTTTTCAGGAAATTACGTATCAGGTCTGGAAAGCATATCCTAGTTTCAAAGGACAAAGTGAATTCTCTACCTGGCTCTACCGAATCGCCCTGAATACAGCAATCATTTTCCTCAAAAACGAGAAAAAAAGAAGCTTCATTACCGGCGGAGCATATGAAGAATATAAGATTGCTCACGAAGAATTTGATCATGAAAAAGAAGATAAACTGAATGCGATGTATAAAGCCATACATCAGCTGAACCCGATCGACAAAGCTTTTATCTTCTATTACCTCGAAGATTTTTCAGGAAAAGAGATTGCCGAACAGATGGGGATCTCCGAAGGAAATGTAAGGGTGAAAATGAACCGCGCCAAAAATAAACTTAAAGATATCTTAAGCTCAAATAAATCTTAACTTTTAAATCAATTGTCATGAATATAGATGAACTGAAAAATACCTGGAATCAGGATGATTCCTTTGAAGAAACCCCGGAAATAAGTATGGAGCAGAAGGATAAAATCAATCTTCCGCTGGAGAAAATCCGCAGCAATATGCGTATGGAATTCTGGTCTACGGTAGGTATTTTTGTTTTTGCTTTCGGTGTGATCGCTTTATCTCCCGGTCCGTTCAAGTTTAAATTTTACATTACCATTCTCATTGCTTCCATGGTTTTTGTGACTTTCTTTTTCTTCAGTCATTTTTTTAAACTGTATAAAAACATGAGCAGTCCGATGATGAAGACGTACGACAGCCTGAAAGACCTGCTTCACCAGTTTGAGCTCAATAAGCAGTATTATTCATCATTTTATCTTTCTTTTGTCCCGTTTTTAGTTTGCGAAATTATCATTGTCCTTGAGTTTATTCCGCGGCCGGTTCCTTTGTCAAATCTCACGATTGCAGGAATTCTTATCGGCAGTATCGTAGTTGTAATGCCATTGCTTTTTCTGATGGGAAATTGGTGGTTTAAAAAGTTTTACGGGAAATTCATAAGGCAGATTGAGGATCTTGTTAATGAGCTTAAATAGGGTTTCGGCGGCTGAAAGCCGCCGAAACTATTGTATAACAATCGATGCAAGCAAAAACTTTCAACATCATTTCATTAGGTATTTTTGAGCTTTTGCCTTTTCGTTTTTAATATCGGTCATGATCCATTCCAGTTGGGGATCTCTGTTGTGAATGATGTCATCCATGGTTTCCTTTATGGAAATATCAGGTACAACTCCCTTTTGGGTTTGAGTAAAGCTGATATCCGGCTGCACGAGCACAAGACCGATCGGAAGATCTATCTTGGAATTGGGCAGCACTTGGTAAGAATAAAATCCGGCAACTGTACCATCGTTAGCCCCACCTGTTTCTTCTCCAACGAGAACAGCCCTATTATCATTTTTAAGCTTGGAAGTAAGAATGGAGGAAGCCGAAAAGCTTGACCCGTTGATCAGCGCGAAAATCTTTCCGTTGAAAGCGTTCTTATCCGGTTTTGATGGTTTGTCGGCTTTTATTTTGTAATAAAACTTTCCGTCTTTTTTATAGGTGCTGAAGGTTTGAGCAAAGAAAAAGGCAGGATAGGTAAGTGTCCTGAAAGTATACTGCAAGGCATTGCTCTTCCGGAAATAGTTGGTTTTTAAAGGGGTCGTGGCAGAATTTACCTGAGAAGGTTTGATCAGAACATACGGCTCCGGAGAAAGATAAGAGTACAACTTATGAATTTCTTCCAGTGAACCTCCGTAGTTGTTTCTTACATCCAGAATAAGGTATGACGCACCGGCTTTTTTAATCTGTTCAAAAGTATTTTTGTAAAATTTGGCGGAATAATCTCCTGAAAAGCTTTTCACTTTAATATACGCTATAGTGCTGTCCTGATCGAGAAATTTGAAATTTCTGTTATAAGAATCACTGAAAACCACGTAATCATTGATCTTTTTGTCCTCGGTTCTTTTTTTATTTTCTTTTTCTTTTTTGAGGTCATCCTCAGATTTTGATTCTCTTGTCAGCCGGTAAGTTTTTTTCTCCCCGTTGAATACCGTCTCTATCGTTGCATGATTTTGATATCCTTTTTCTGCAACATAATAACTGAAGAACAGATCTTTCAGGAAGTATGGTTTGAAAGTCGTGTTGAATCCATCGGTACTGATAAGCCTTCTGTACTTTTTTATGTAATAGGAAACCGGCGTGTGATCAATAGAAAGAATCTCGGTTCCTGGCTTTATGTTTTCAATGGAATCTTTATTTCTGGTGATAAAAAGCCTGTCATCTTTGATATAATATTCAAAACGGCTGAACATTCCTTTTTTATTCTCAAGATCTTTGATTTCTCTTTTGGTGATTCTTTTAGAAGGGATCCGTAGCGAGAGATGGCCTTCACGGATGTCAGAAATCACCGGCTGCAGCTTAAAATAAAACTGGAGCGGGGTAAGAGGGGTGTTGATGGTATTTTTCACACTGTCAAATTTCCTGTCCAGTTCATCTTTTGAGATGTACATGTAAAGGCCGGGATGCATTTCCTTAATTTTAGCATAAGCGAAATCCACATCTTCTTTCAGCTTTTCGGGCGGAATACAGAGTTTCTGCCGTTCGTTGTATTTACGTACAGATCCGCAGGCGGTTAACAGCAAAAGGATGAGCAGGAAGAAATAATTTTTCTGCACTTTTGTTTTTTATTTCAAAAATAAAACTTTAGAGAATAAGTTTTGAAAAAAGGCGTAATATTTTCATATTAATGTAAAGGTTTTTATCCTGATCAATCGTCATACCTATAATCTCACTCATTAACCTATAAATAAAAATGATTTACGGACTTATTATTTTAGCTGTCATCATAATTTTACTATACTTTGTCATTACCGGTCAGGAAGTTTTCGGATCGGAAGCAAAAGGAGAGCGGCTTCAGAAAATGCAACGTTCTAAACATTATAAAAACAAGCAATTTCAGAATCTTACGTACACACCTGCATTGGCAGAAGGGTATTCGATGCCGAAAGTGATGTTTAATTTTCTGTTTGATAAAAAGGATCCTCACCTTAAGCCTTTACGTAATATCCCGTCAGTGCATACAGATTTGAAGAATCTTCCTAAAGATCAGGATGTTTTTATATGGTTGGGACATTCGTCGTATTACATTCTGACCGACGGTGTTTCCTTTTTGATTGATCCTGTTCTCAGTTCGTACGGTTCGCCTTTCAGGTTTTTTAATAAAGCTTTTGCCGGAGCCGATATTTTTAGACCGGAAGATATACCCGCAATTGATTATCTCGTGATTACGCATGATCATTATGATCATTTGGATTATCCGACCATAAAGGCTATTAAAAGCAAGATTGGCAAAGTTATTCTGCCTTTGGGAGTTGGTGCGCATCTTGAAAGATGGGGCTACGAGACAAGTCAGCTGATCGAAGAAGAGTGGGGAACTGAAGTTGATTTACGTAATAATATCAAAATCATATTTACTCCTGCAAGACATTTTTCCGGACGCAAGATGAAAAGAAATGTTACATTGTGGACGTCTTATGTACTGTTAACACCTACCAAAAAACTATTTCTGGGTGGCGACAGTGGCTACGATACACACTTTAAAATGATTGGTGAGCAATACGGACCTTTCGATTTTGCCATCATAGAAAACGGGCAGTATAACGAGGCCTGGAAGTACATTCATGCCTTGCCGGAAGATGTTATTCAGGCGAGTATTGATGTGAAGGCTAAAAATATTATTCCTGTTCATTCTTCGAAGTTTGCTCTTGCGCTCCATCCGTGGAATGAACCTTTACGAAAAGTAACGAGTCTTGCCGGAAGCAAAAATTTATCAGTTTTAACACCAATGATCGGCGAACCTGTAGACTTAAATGCGCACGACAATCATTTTGAAAAATGGTGGGATACTGAATAATTAAGAATGCCAGATATTTCTGTACCGCATAGGATGACTTTCAAACTGCTGTCTTACAAAGCTGCACTCAGGATCCACCAAAAGATCTTTTTCTTCGGCGTAGCGTACAAGCTCATCCAATAACATTTTAGCATAGCCGTGGCCTTCATGCTCTTCGTTAAGTTTCGTGTAATAAACAATAAGCTGTCTACCATCTACCTTGATAGACATATAGCCGGCTTTGTGTCCGTCTATTAATATCTGCAACTCATCCTGGTACGGACTGATTTCAAATTTTACAGTTTCCATAATACTGAGATTTTAGGTGTTACAAAATTATTTTGAGAGTTTTCCTCTTTTAAAATTACAAATTAAAATTGATATGAATGTTTTTTAGAATATCTAATATCTGCATCAAAGGAATGGTATGATATTGAAAATAGAAGCAGGAGCTTACCAGCAATGTTGTATTGCGAAGTATCTCAAGGCATATTTCAGCAATGCCGGCTGAATAAATTTAAAAGATCTGTTATTTCGGATAGTTATTTTTTAAAAAATTCAATCACGGTATTATTAAACTCTTGTGGAATTTCTTTTGGAGTTTCATGCCCTGAATTTTTAAATATTTTTAATATGGAATGATTTATATTTTTTGCAATCAGTTCTGTGTGAGACAGCTTAATGAAGTCGTTTTCTCCCGTCATAACGAGTACCGGAATCGTAATTTTTTTGAGATCATTAATGGTGAGGTGAGGTTCAGTAATTAATAAATTGGTTAGTTTATAATCTATATTATCTTTTCCGATATTCTGTTTTTTAAAATCGGCCATTTTTATCTTCAGAAGATCATTTATTTTTTTGTCGACAGAGTCATCATTATTATACAAAACGGCAGACATGACTGCAAGCTTGGAAACTTTCGAAGGGTATTTTTCAGCCATTATCAAACCGGTATTGGCTCCATCGCTCCATCCCAAGATATATGCCTTTTCTATTTTGAGTTTTTCCATTAAAATACCTGTATCTTTAGCAAAGAGTTCATAAGTAAGGTTTTCCTCATTACATGAAGATTTTCCCTGGCATCGTGTATCTACAGCTATTACATGAAAATGTTTTGCAAATTCTTCCACCTGTTTGTTAAAAGAGAAAATGGATCCGTTATTCCCATGAAGCAAAATAAGGTCAGGACCTGAGCCATAGCTCTCGTAATAAAGTTTTACTCCGTTGATATCTTCATATTTTCCTTTACTTGGATTGTCGCCAAGTATATATTCCTGACTTACACTACTGTTATCAATAAGAAATGAGGAATTTCCCTGATACTTTTTATCCGGTGATATACTAATTTTTGTAGGCAGATTTTGTTCGCTAAAATACCAGTTTCCTAAAGATCCATTATTGAAATCCGAATGATAAACAGATGCTGAAGTCTTGCCATTTTTTATGCTGAGATCAATATTGTTAAAGTAAAACTTTCCTTTCCCGGAAAAGTAAAATCCTATAGCCAGAAAATCTGCATTTTTATCAATAGTTCCTGAAATTGTATAATCAAACCACTCTCCATTATTGTAAGAGTCAGACATTTGCTGCAAATCCAGAACAGGTTTGCCGACCATCTTTCCTTCTTTTAAATTAAAAGCAGCCAGCACGGCGCCGGTATTGGTATTGGCTCTTTCAATAAATGTCTTTGAAGAATAAATGAACTTTTGACCTTTATAATTTTTTACATCTATGATTTGATACACAATGGATGCTTCATTTTTTGCCAGAATAAAGATCGGTAGGGTGAGTAATAAGTAATTAATTAATCTGATTACTGTTTTCATGTTAATCGTTTATGAAAGCAAATTACAAAAAAATGGGTTACGTTTTATTTAATTCTTTATATAGGGAATTTTATTATCTACTATAATTAATTTTTTCAATCATTTTAAATATAAATTTGATAATAAAAGTAAGTTTTAATATTGTTTGAATTTTATAATTTTGATCCATGGAATCAAATGAAACAATAAAAGGTTTTTACCGGCGGGTCGGCCTCGAGTGTGTAAAAACACCCGGATTAGGACATTTTAATGTCTTTTCAAGGGAAAACTGCTCTCTTGTTACTCCTTACAGCAGAAGAGATTATTACAAAATATGCCTGATCATAGGAAAAGGGAAGCTTCATTATGCTGATAAATGGATTTTAGTAGATAGACCTGTATTGTTATTTTCAAATCCGCTTATTCCTTATTCATGGGAAGCTGAAAATAAAGACCAGAAGGGATTTTTCTGTCTCTTTACCGACCAGTTCCTTCACGACGGAAGCCGCCTGGGAAATTTACAGGATTCGCCGCTGTTCAGGATCGGAGGAACTCCGGTATTCTTTATTGATGAAGAACAGCAGAAAACAGTTGCGGATATTTTCATTAAAATGATGAATGAAATTCAGTCGGATTATCTGCACAAATACGATATGTTGAGAGCTTATCTGCATCTTCTGATTCATGAAACGATGAAAATGCACCCGGCGGAAAATTTTGAACCTTATCAGAATGCTTCACAGAGAGTGGCATCTCTTTTTATGGAATTGCTGGAAAGGCAGTTTCCTATTGACAGTCCTGGAAGATCTTTACGGCTGAAAAGCCCGGTAGATTATGCTGAAAATTTATCCATTCATGTAAATTCTCTCAACCGTTCTGTGAAAGAGATCACCGGAAAGACGACCAGCCAGCAAATTGCCGCAAGAATTATCCAGGAAGCAAATGCTTTATTAAAACATACTGACTGGAATATCTCTGAGATTGCTTACGGTCTGGGCTTCGAAGAACCGGCTTATTTTACCAACTATTTTAAAAAGCAGACAGGAATGTCACCCAATGCAGTAAGAATTGCTGTTGTTTGAATTTTATAATTCTTCGTTTGAATTCTATATTGAAATCAATGAATGGCTGTTATAATTTTGTCTTGTTAATTTAAATCACAATTATCATGAAATTTAGAAAATTAGGAAACACAGGAGAGCAGCTGTCTGCAATTGGTTTGGGATGTATGGGGATGAGCTTTGCATATGGTCCTACAGACGAGCAGGAAAGCATTAATACATTGCATAAGGCTTTGGATCTGGGAGTGAATTTCTGGGATACCGCAGATATGTATGCCAATGGTGATAATGAAAAACTGATTTCAAAAGTTTTGGTTCCGAACCGCAATAAGATTTTTATCGCTACTAAATTCGGATTTCGTTTTAAAGATGGACAGGCAGGCCACAGCGGATCTCCCGGAACTTATTTCGACGGCTCTCCGGAATGGATCAGAAAAGCCGTTGATCTGAGTCTTCAACGGCTGAAAATTGATGAGATCGATCTGTATTATGCTCACAGAATTGATCCGAATATTCCGGTTGAAGAAACAGTAGGCGCAATGGCTGAACTGGTAAAAGCAGGAAAAGTAAAATATTTGGGTTTGTCGGAAGCATCTGCAGAATCCATCAGGAAAGCTCATCAAATTCATCCGATTACCGCTTTACAGTCGGAATATTCTCTGCTTACAAAAGACGTTGAGAAAGAAATCTTGCCAACCATCAGGGAGTTGGGAATCACTTTAGTTCCATATTCTCCGCTGGCCAGAGGTCTTTTCTCCAATATTAATGATGCAGTAAATTTCGGGAATGATGATTTCAGGAAATCTTTGCCACGATATCAGAACGAATTTCTCGAAAATAACAAAAACCTGGCAAAAGAGATTAATGATTTTGCTCAGTCTAAAGGAGTTAAAGGTACACAGCTGGCACTAGCCTGGGTTTTGAATCAGGGAGAAGATATTATTCCGATTCCGGGAACCAAGCGTATTCAATATTTAGAAGAAAACATTGCCGCCACCAATCTCGAACTTTCCCAGGAAGACCTTGAAACGATAGATTCCATTCTTAAAAAATATCCGAATGTCGGAGAAAGATACGGCGAGGGCGCTATGAAATTAGTCAACAACTAGAATATATTCAAATCAGGTTAATGGCGTAATACCGGGAATCTGATTTATGAAACGTTTTATAACAGCATGATTACACTTAAAGAAAAAAATAAATTTGTTGCTACAGTTTTAGCATTTGCTGTCATTCCTATGTCAGGTCTGGCAACCGACATTTACCTGCCTTCAATGCCGAGTATGGCTACAGAACTTCATCAGCCGGAAAGCAATATTCAGCTTACATTATCGATATTTTTGATCAGCTACGGTCTGACCCAGTTCTTTGCCGGAAGTATTATAGATTCTTTTGGGAGATATAAGATTACGATGCTTGCGCTTGGTTTGTTTGTCGCTTCTTTCTTAATTACTGCGACTACTCATAATATCTTTGTCATCTATGCCATGCGTGTTTTGCAGGGCATACTTTCAGGATTTGCGGTAGTTGCCAAAAGGGCATTTTTTGTGGATGTTTATGAAGGTGAGGAGCGGAAGCATTATCTCAGTATTATGACGATCGTCTGGTCGGTAGGACCTATTATTGCGCCGTTTATCGGTGGATATTTACAGAAAAATTTCGGATGGCAGTCAAATTTTTATGTGCTGGCAGGATATAGTTTACTGCTTTTACTCTTAGAATTTATATTTTCCGGGGAGACACTGAAGAAAAGAAATCCTTTCCACATTGAGTTTCTCATTAAAGAATATAATGCGATGTTTAAAGCTAAAGATTTCTTTTACGGAATGATCATGTGTGGACTGAGCTATTCGATGATTATGTTTTTTAATCTCTGTGGATCATTTATCATTGAACATAAAATGGGATATTCTGAAGTGGTCGCAGGCTACGTTTCCCTGATTTTAGGATTTGCCTGGATGGCTGGTGGCTTTTTAGGTAAGGCTTTGATCAATAAAGCATTTCTGCCAAAAATACGTTACGCCAACTTTATCCAGTTACTTTTAATTGTTTTAATGTTTGCTGCTTCCTATTTCTCCAATAATATTTACAGTCTGGTAGCTTTTGCATTTTTGATACATGTGACTGCAGGATTTATCTTTAACAATTATTTTTCTTACTGTATCGGAAGATTTCCGAATTCGGCCGGAATTGCAGGGGGCTTAACCGGTGGAGTGGTATTTATCATTACATCTGCCATCAGTTATGGAATTGTAGCTGTAATCAGGCCTCAGATACAGCTGGAAGTTGCAGAAGGATACTTTGTGCTGGGTGTTTTAGGATTATTTGTTTTGAGTATGATTAAAATGAGAAAGGCACACGCTTAGATTGTTATCTTGAAAAATATTTAATTTCAACAATTTGTCTGATTAGTATATCCTCTCCTTACGAGAGGATTTATTATATTTTTCATCAATAGGAACGGCTTTAGCCCGTTTACAGGTTATTGTATTCAAAATTGGCTTTAGCCAAAAAAAGCCCCTTAAAAAAAAGGAGCTTTCAATTTATATATCAATCCGAAATTAAATTCCGTCAATGATTTCATTTAAAACCGTGCTTGGTCTCATAGAAGTGTACGTTTTGTACGTATCTGTTTTATAGTATCCTCCGATATCCTGAGGCTTACCCTGAGCACCAATCAATTCAGCATTGATTACTTCTTCATTTTCTTTCATGGCGTCTGCAACCGGAGCAAATTCAGCAGCCAGTTCTGCATCGGCGGTCTGATTTGCCAACGCTTCAGCCCAATACATGGCAAGATAGAAATGAGAGCCTCTGTTGTCGATCTGTCCTACTTTTCTTGCAGGAGACTTATCAGTCGCTAAGAATTTAGCATTTGCCTCATCTAATGCATCAGCCAATACCTGAGATTTTGTATTCCCCTGAGTCTGTGCTAAATGTTCTAAAGAAGCCTGTAATGCCAGGAATTCACCTAAAGAATCCCATCTTAAATAGCCTTCTTCCACAAACTGTTCCACGTGTTTCGGAGCAGAACCTCCGGCTCCTGTTTCAAATAAACCACCACCATTCATTAACGGAACAATAGAAAGCATTTTTGCAGAAGTTCCAAGCTCAAGAATAGGGAAGAGGTCAGTTAAATAATCTCTTAATACATTTCCTGAAACAGAAATCGTATCTTTTCCTTCTCTTGCTCTTTTTAATGTCTCAGTCATGGCATCTTTTACATCCATAATTCTGATGTCAAGACCGTTGGTATCGTGATCTTTAAGATATTTTTCAACTTTTTTGATGATTTCTCTGTCGTGTGCTCTTCCTTTATCCAGCCAGAAAATAGCAGGAGTATCTGATAATCTGGCTCTGTTTACGGCCAGTTTTACCCAATCCTGAATCGGAGCATCTTTTGTCTGACACATTCTGAAAATGTCACCTTTTTCTACTTTTTGAGAAAGAATAACATTTCCGTTTTCGTCCTGAACTTCGATGGTTCCGTCTGCTGCAGCCTGGAAAGTTTTATCGTGAGAACCATATTCTTCAGCTTTCTGAGCCATCAAACCAACGTTCGGAACAGAACCCATAGTCGTAGGATCAAGTTTTCCGTGTGTTTTCATATCATCAATTACAGATTGATAAAAACCTGCATAAGAACGGTCTGGAATAATACAAACGGTGTCTTCTTCTTTTCCTTCTTTATTCCACATTTTACCTCCGCCTCTTACCAAAGCTGCCATAGAAGCATCTACAATAATGTCAGAAGGAACGTGGAAATTAGTAATCCCCTTATCAGAATTTACCATTGCTACTCTCGGTCCGTTGGCCAAAGCAGCTTCAATATCGGCTTTAATTTCGGCTTCCTGGGCATTTCCTTTGATTTTATCAAAAAGATCAGCAAGACCGTTATTTGGGTTTACATCTAAAGACTTGAACGTTTCAGCATATTTAGCGAAAACATCTTTAAAGAAAGTTTCTACGATAGCCCCGAAAATAATAGGATCGGAGATTTTCATCATCGTTGCTTTCAAATGTGCTGACAATAATACGTTTCTATCTTTAGCTTCCTGAATTGCTTTTTCTACAAAAGCTTTCAATGCATTTAAATTCATTACAGAAGAATCAATAACCTCTCCCGCCTGAAGATTGGCAAAATCTTTCAACTGAGTTTCAGAACCGTCATTTCCTTTAAAAACGATTCTGTATTTTGTTGCATTTTCTAACGTTGTTGAAGTTTCTGTTCCGTAAAAATCTCCGCTTTCCATGTGGGCAACATCTGTTTTGCTGTCAGAAGCCCAGTCGCCCATTCTGTGAGGGTTTGCTTTGGCGTAGTTTTTAACAGCTTTAGGAGCACGTCTGTCAGAATTTCCTTCTCTTAGCACAGGGTTTACAGCACTTCCTAGAACCTTGGCATATTTAGCTTTAATGGCTTTTTCCTCATCATTCTTCGGTTCTGCAGGGTAGTTCGGAACCGCAAAACCTTTAGCCTGCAGTTCAGCGATGGCAGCATCAAGCTGAGGTACTGATGCAGATATATTAGGTAACTTGATAATATTTGCGTCAGGTTGTGTAGCCAATTGGCCCAATTCAGCTAAAGCATCACCGATTTTCTGATCATCTTTCAAAAATTCCGGGAAGTTTGCTAAAATCCTTCCTGCCAAAGAAATATCCGGAACCGCAATCTCAATGTTTGCTGATTTTGTAAAAGCTTTTACAATCGGTAAAAACGAGTGTGTAGCCAACATTGGAGCCTCATCCGTTAATGTGTAATAGATTTTTGATTTGTCTGACATTATACTGTTATTTATTATTTGATTTTTTAAGACTCACAAATTTAGTAATTATGATTGTTTTATTTGCATAAAAAAAGAGGCATTTGCCTCTTTAATCATATTTGGGTGATTGTGTACGTTCCTGTTCCATTAAAATTAATGCTGAATTCGATTTTGTAATTTTTCGGAGAATTAGAAAGGTTTGGAAGCATTATGAGATCTCCTCCCACATCAAAGTTTCCGTCACTTAAATTATCTCCCAAAGTTTCAGAATTACTATTTGTAGTTGGTAAATGTATTCTCATGCCAGTAAAGTTCCCTGTTGAAGCTGAAGATATAGTAATCGAAAACTTATTGGTTGCAGAATTGTAAGCAGTTGATGATGTTGTAAGTGATGGAGAATTAAAAATTAATTTTGGAACAAAATTATCTATCTGTATTACTGCAGACATACCATAATCAAAGACATTAATCTTATAAAAGCCATTTGAAAAAAGAGTAGTGTTATTTCCATTAGCAACCAATACTGATTGGCTGTTTACACCATAGCTCTGTGCAGAGGAATTAGGCGCTGTTAAAAACTTTATCTGAGAGTTGGCTGCAAAATATTTGTATCCGATTTTTGAATTACTTACATTTCTTAATAATTCTGCTGAGTTTGCATCAAAATTATTATAAGAACCATACAAATATAGGTTTGCTGGTGTAGCCGTACTAGAATTTGAATTTGTAGGCAAGCTTAAAGCACCATTGTCATTTACTCCTAAAGTATAGCTTGTTCCATTTGGAGAGGTGAGTGTAATTCCTTGTCCCGCACCGGTCACAACTGTTTTACTAACTTGTGCATAAGGCACACTCATTAATTGATTCACACCTACATTAGTATAATTGTTTCCTCCGGCAGGATCCATTTCCACTTTTACAAATTTGGTGTTAGTTCCCCAGTTGATTCCTCCAAAGCTTCCTGAGATAGCCGTTCCCTGACCAATATTCAAGTTAACTAAACCTTTTGAGTTCGTTGTTTTATTATGGGTTTCAGTATATAAAACTGTACCTGTAGCGGAGTTTTCTAAAATGCTTATTCTTAAAGAGACATTTCCATTGGCAATAGGAGCGCCGGAAGCATTGAAAGCAATTGTCTGATAACTAAAAGCCTGCGGAACCTGTGCGCTTAATAATGTTGCTAAGAATAATCCCAAAGTTGTTAGTGATTTTTTCATCTTTAATGTGTTTTAAGGTTTTTTAATAATTTTAATTGGTTTAATATCAGAATTTTTGAAAACGATCATGTACGTTCCTTGTTGAAGCGGTCTTAGATCCAGTTGTTCAGAGTCTAATTTTGTTCTGAAAACAAGCTTTCCGGAAAGATCGTAAATTTCCGCTTCTTCGATTTTTGATTTTGAATTCAGTTTGACAAAAATAAAGTCAGCTGTAGGATTAGGATAGATTTTTACATCGTCTTTTTCAAGTTCGGAAATACCTAAAACCTGCAGAACGGTTTGGTAAAGCAATCCCATTGTTCCGGAATTTGCCTGCTCAGGATCGGTTGGAATTACATAGATTTCTCCTACCGAGTGAGTAAAGTTATCTGTAGAAACAGCTCCTGAATTAATACCTCCAATCGCAGACTGGGCAAAGCCAAAAAACGGAACTCCACATAAAAATAGGGTTATTTTTTTTCTCATAAGTTGTTTTTCTAGAGTGCGAATATATTAAAAAAAATCATATTCATGTGTAGAACTATGTAATATTAGTTTTAAGATTAATTTAACCTTCATATGAATGAATCGCTTCTTATTTTAATTAAATTTGAAAAACTAAAAAAAGAATATGTCAACAACAATTACTTTAAAAGGAAATGAAGTTCACACTATAGGAACGCTTCCTGCCGTGGGAACGACGATCAGAGACTTTGCACTGGTAGATTCGGGATTACACGTAAAAACACTTGAAAATTTTAAAGGGAAAAAAAAAGTATTCAACATCTTTCCGAGTATTGATACACCCACCTGTGCATCTTCAGCAAGAAAGTTCAATGAGCAGGCTTCTGAACTGAAAAATACGGTAGTTATTAATGTTTCTAAAGACTTGCCCTTTGCTCTTGGAAGATTTTGTGCTGCCGAGGGGCTTGATAATGTGGAAACTCTTTCGGATTTCAGAAGCAGTTTTGGTGATGATTACGAAGTGACCATAACCGATTCCCCGATGAAAGGACTTCTGAGCCGTGCCGTAATTGTTACCGATGAAAACAATAAAGTGGTATACACGGAGCAGGTTGGAGAAATTGCAGATGAGCCTAATTATGAAGCAGCATTAGCCGCATTAAATAAATAAAAAGAATAACTCTACCAAGTAAAGCCCTGCAGGAAATCCCCGCAGGGTTTTTAGTTTGCTTTCCACTTAGCCTCAATCTCAATCTCAACCTTAGCCTTAGCCTTAACCTTAACCTCAACCATACCTTTTACCATTTGAACCTTACACTATAAAATCGTACCTTTAGAAAATGAAACGTTCCGGAACAGCAGATCTTCCCCTTCACTATGGCAAAGTACCGCCGTGGCTGTATGAGCGTATGTCGTTGCTCGGACTTTCAATCATTGAAGTTATCCTGGCCGACTACGGAAAAGATGAAGTGTTGAGAAGACTGGCAGATCCTTTCTGGTTTCAGAGTTTTGGAGCGGTTATGGGAATGGACTGGCATTCATCGGGGATTACTACTTCGGTGATGGGTGCTTTAAAGCGTTCGATCAATCCAAATTCCCAGGCACTTGGACTCTATATTTGCGGAGGTAAAGGAAAATTTTCAAGAGATACCCCTTCTGAGTTAATTCAAATCGCAGATAAAACAGGACTGAACGGAAATGAACTCGTAAGAGCCAGCAAACTTTCAGCAAAAGTTGATAATACGGCTATTCAGGATGGATATCAGTTGTATCTTCATAATTTTATCCTGGCTGATAACGGAAACTGGAGTGTTGTTCAGCAAGGGATGCATGAATCCGACAGTACGGCAAGGCGCTACCACTGGCATTCTGAAAATATTAAATCGTTTGTGGAAGAGCCTCACACCGGAATCAACGGAGTATCAAGAGGGAAAATTTTAAATCTTACTGATGCTGAAGCCTCCGGTAACAGAAAAGGAATTCTTGAAATTTCCCACACGGATTCTGCGGAAATCATGAGTGATTTTGCCAGGCTGATTCTTCCCGCACATCACGACGTGCAGGCTTCCGACGTAGACCTGAAACGTCTGGGCGCACTTCTATACGTCACCCGTGAACAGCAGCCTCAGAACTTTGAAGATTTGCTGATGCTGGAAGGTGTCGGGCCCAGAACGATGCAGTCGCTTGCGCTGGTAAGTGAAGTTATTCATGGGGCGCCGTCAAGGTTTACGGATCCTGCCAGATTTTCTTTTGCTCATGGCGGAAAAGACGGTCATCCGTTTCCCGTACCTACGAAAGTTTATGATGAAAGCATCAGCCTTATCAGAAAGGGAATTGAAAAATCAAGGCTTGGAAATTCCGATAAATTAAGGACCATTAACAAACTTCATGATATTGTTGTAAAAACCGAAAAGGACTTTACCCCGGATTTTGATATTCAGCAAGTCATTGAAGAAGAACGCCAGAATTCATGGAGGTTTGGCGGAAAAACTGTTTTTGGTGATGCACAGAAACCCTCACCTCCAAAGCCAATCCAGCTTTCTCTGTTCTGATATACAATAAAAAGGCTTTATACTTTTAGCTGATTTAAAAAAGTATAAAGCCTGAGATTATATTCTTTTACTGAATTCCTGATTGGTTAAATGGCTGTTGACAACGTCAGAGCTTCCCAATCTTTTGCATCTTTTGTAATAGCGTTTATCTTATTATCCAAAAATTCAGGGGTGCCTACACCAAGTAACAGATGTACCGGCGGATGCGCTTCTTTACTGATCTGTATCAGCACATCAGCCGCTTTCTTAGGATCATTCGGCTGATTTCCATTGATCTCATCAAGATGGGTTTTTTCAGAATTTCTTGCGGCTTCATAAGCCTCAATAGAGTGGGCGGGCGTTCTTAAAGAATCCTTTGTAAGGAATTCTGTACGGAAATAGCCAGGATAAACAACGGTGGCATGAACTCCAAAGTCTCGCGCTTCTTCAGCCAGAGCTTCAGTGAATCCTGCTACGGCAAATTTTGTTGAACAATAAACACCCCAACCCGGGAAACCTCCGTAATAGCCACCGACAGACGAAATATTGAAGATATTTCCTGATTTCTGCTCACGAAGGTAAGGCATTACATTTCTGATTACATTTAACGTTCCGAAAACATTGACATCAAAATTTGCTCTCGCTTCTTCATCACTCAGCTCTTCCAGCGTACCCAGCTGTCCGTAGCCGGCGTTGTTGACGATTACATCTATTTTTCCGAAATGTTCAACCGTTCTTGCTATGACAGATTTTACATCGTTATTGTCGGTAATATTCATGCTCAACGGGAGAAAATTTTCCGAAACATCTCCGAATGTTGCTGTTAATGATTCTACGGTACGACTTGTTGCCGCTACTTTAAATCCCTGAGATAATAATTTTTTTACCAGCTCAAATCCAAGACCCTTTGACGCTCCTGTTACGAACCATACTTTTTTTGTTTCCATTTTTAATATTTTTTTTGTTTTAAATGATGGTACAAAGATGGAAAGAAGATGGTTTTTAAAAGTAGCCTGATCCACGAATGATGTATCCAAATCGTGAATGATTTATAAAATCGGGTCATATTCAAGATCCGTGATGATATCATCCTTAAGACTCAGGCAAAATCCTGAATTGTGATTGTAATAATCCTGTATAAACAAATCGGTTTCCATAATGCCTTCTTCGGTGATCACGATGAAGACCTCCCAGATGTCAAGTCCGTCAAACCATTTGGTGCCATTAAGTTCAATCTTAAAATCGCTTTCGGTTTTTTCATAAAACGCAGTCAGGTCCTTTTTTACTGCTGCCAGCCATTCGAAATGATAAATAAGCTTTAAAATTAAGAGCTCATCAAGTTTTTTTTTCGAGAATATATTGATGGATTTTGCTTTTACATATTTATTGAATATCACGATGTCTTTTACATTTTCTGATAAAGAAGTGATAAATTCTTCGTGGTCCTGCCTGGTCACAAAATCATCAAAGGACAGTACCGGTGCTGTCTTTATTTTTTCGGCATCCCGCAGGTCCCGGTATATACGATCTTTACGGGGAAAGTTTTTATTTTCATGGATGATCTCCTGAAGCAGTTTCTGGGGTCTTTCCTTTTGCCTGCATTCACATGATTCCAATACTTCTTCAAGGATTTTTTCTGCTTCATGGCGGTTGCCTAAAAGCCTGTGGGTGCTGGCAAGAATATAATTTTCCTCCAGATTCCGGTTCCTGCCATTTAATTCATAAACCAAATCATAAAGCTTGTTGATGCTTTCTTTGGAGGCATTAGATTTTTTAAACTTCTGGGAAAGGATATTGAAATCCCTAGTTAAATCTGTCATGGTTGAGAATTGATTCAAATTTAAAAAAATAAAAGCAAGTGAGGCTTTTCTAAAAATTATTTTTATAACATAAAAAGTAGATTAAACGAAGAAGAGAAACCCGAAAGCTTCTCTTTAATCATCATATGGAATAATTACCAAGGGCTGATGCCGGTTTCATCCTCAATATCATTACTGAAATATTGTCCGGTCGGTCCGTTTTCATCCGTTAAGGTATGCTTAATGATAAATGATGCCGCACTTTCAACAGAACCCGGACCACTATGGGCGTTAAAATCTGTTGCAGTATAACCCGGATCAATTACGTTTACTTTGAATGGTTGATCTTTTAATTCATAAGCCAGCGTAATGGTGTAAGCATTTAAGGCTGACTTTGAAGGACCATAGGCGGCAGTTTTCACATGATAATATTTCCATTCCGGATCGCTGTGTAAGGAGAGTGAACCTAATCCCGAAGTAATATTGCTGATACGTGGGCTGTCCGACTTTTTAAGCAGATCTAAAAAAGCCTGTGTAACATTAATCACGCCAAAGAAATTAGTGTCAAACACTTCGCGGATATCGTTTACTGGTGTTTCTGCTGCCGTCTGAGGATTTACTCCAAGAATTCCGGCATTATTAATCAGGATATCCAGTTTTCCCTGCTCTGCTTCAATGCTGTTTTTTGCATTTTTAATCGATTCAGAATTGGTAACGTCAATTTCAACCGCTTTGATATTCTGATATCCATTTTCCGTTAATTGTTTTACGGTTTCTTCTCCTTTTTGAAGGTTTCTGCTTCCAAGGTAAACAAATAATCCTTTTTCTGAAAGTTGTTTTGCGGTTTCAAGACCGATGCTTCTGTTAGCTCCTGTAATTAATACTGTTTTCATTTTTTATATTTAAATTGATGGTGTAAAATTGCAGTAATTAAAGAGCATAACATTTGCCATTTGACAAAAAGAGAAATTTTTTGGTTGGATGCTTAAATGGTGGAGTAATAAAATGTATATTTTATTCGGTAATAAACTTCCAGCCTCCATCTTCCATCAAATATTACCTTATATTCTTCCTGATTCTACTCAGAGAAGATTGGGTAACGCCCAGATAAGAAGCAACATATGACAAGGGAATTCTATTGACCGCTGTAGGATAGATCTCCATAAATTTCAGGTATCGGGTAGTGGCATCTTCGGAAACAAGCGGACTTCTTCTTTCCACTTTTTGCATCAGCGCTCTTGAAATAATTTTATGAACGATAGCATCAAAACCTACAATGGTCTGCAGCAGTTCCAGCCAATCTTTTCTCTGAAAAACAATAAGTTTGCAGTCAGTCACCGCCTGAACATAAGCACTTGAACTGATTTGATTGTCAAAGCTTTCAAGATCTACAACCAGGTTATTTTCTTCTATGAAATATTTGGTGATCTCTTCACTTTTATTATTGTAATAGCACACACGAAGGATTCCGTCTACTATAAACCCAACTTGTTTGGCGATCTTTCCGGCTTCTGAAAAGTATTCTTCTTTGGAAAGGCTGATCTCTGAAGCTTTTTGCGCAATAAAATCCATCTGCTGCTGGTTGAGATTTCCGAATCTCAGGATAAAATCAAATAATTCTTTCATGAATGCAATTTAGGAAAATGAATCTGCCTGAAATTTGTCATTTGGCAAATAAAAAAAATAGGAGCCTGTAGTAGTTTTTATTTCACGCATCTTTTATTAGGCTTCTACAATTTTCTTTTATTACCACATTTCGGACAAAATGTAGCTTTTTCTGTTCTATATGGCTTTCCACATTTTTCACAATCAGGGCCGTACATTTCTGCAAAATGATGCATGATAGCATTAGGATTGGTTTCCTCAAAACCTGTTAGGTCATTATAAGAGTCCAACAATTTCTTAAAATTCTGTTTAAGTGGAGCTTTCAGTGAATTTTTTATTTCCTGAAATCCTTCGGCAAATAACTTTGATGCAATTTCGGCTTCCTCTTTATCAAGCATGGGAACATTCGCTCTGCATCTCCAGCAATATCTCATTTTCATGCTTTAAACATCTTTTATAAAATCTTCATATTCATAATAAAACCTTTCAAATCCATCCATCTTATCGACAAAAAACTGAAACGTTTCCTGCCAGGTATTTTTATTGAAAATCGAAACGCCATGCTTTTCTACCCAGATTCTGGCCAGTACTTTTCCGTTTTCCAGGGTGTAATACTCATCTTTTTGAAAATCGCCAATGAACTCTTTTAGTATATCTTCCAAAGACCAGATTTTTTCATAATAAGCATTCCTGAACATCTCATCTTTCATTTCAATATCCAGAGAGACTTCAGCCTTTTTATTATCTGCATAAAACTTAAACGACATGTCTTTGATCTTGGTATCATACAAAATCCATTTTCTCGGGAAGGACTTTCCAAAAGCCGTCCAGAATTCTTTCTTTAACTGTTGTGCTTCCTGTTTACTAAACATAGATACAAAGGTATACAAAAATTAAGAGTCAGGTAAAAGTGATCAAGAACCAAGTAAAAAGAGCCAAGGTAAAAGTGAAGAAGAACTAAGGGAGAGGATGTAAGTAAAATAAAAGTAAAAAGAGTCTATATGATTCCTTCATTAAAAACTTTTGCCTTTTACTTTTTACCTGGCTCTTTCCATTCTTTCTGCTATTTCAGAATTTTTCCTATTTTTGCTGTAATGCTGTCTAAAAAATCTCAATATGCTTTTAAGGCGCTGTCGTACCTGGTTGAAAAGAGGAACGATGGCCCTGTTCTGATTTCCGAAATTGCAGCACATAAGAAAATCCCTTTGAAGTTTCTGGAAAATATCCTTCTCGAACTGAAAAAAGCGGACATTCTTGATAGCAAAAAAGGAAAAGGAGGAGGATATTTCTTTAAAGAAAATCCTGAAAACGTAAAGCTGGCAAAAATCATCCGGCTGGTAAACGGGCCAATTGCCCTGCTTCCATGCGTAAGCCTGAATTTTTACGAGAAATGTGAAGATTGCAATGAAGACCACTGTAGTCTTCACGACGTACTGATCGAAGTTCGGGATGCGTCGCTCAATATTCTGGAAAGAAAAACATTAATGGATCTGATCGATTGATCGGATCCCTTTTTTTGAATTATTAGTCTACTTTTTTGGTGGGATAATAATTTTATTAGATATTTGCATTACTTCAAATGGATAATTTATGATTTCAAAAGAAGATGCAGAAACCCTGAAACAGCTTTCAGCAGAGGAGGGATTGAAATTTATTTCATCAAAATTTCCGGATGCCGCCGTTTTTTCAACATCACTTGGTCAGGAAGATCAGGTTATCACCGATATCATTTTTAAAAACAAGCTACCGATCAAGGTTTTTACGCTGGATACGGGCAGGCTGTTTTACGAGCATTACGATTTGCTTTCACAAAATAATTCAAGATATAAAACGAAAACGGAAGTTTATTTTCCGGATCCTTCCGATGTAGAAAAGTTTGTTAATGAAAAAGGGATTAATGCCTTTTATCATTCCGTAGAAAACAGAAAAGAATGCTGCTTTATCAGGAAGGTTAAACCTTTAAACCGTGCACTCGAAAATGCAGAAATATGGATAACCGGCTTACGGGCGGAACAATCGGAAAACCGCGAGAATATGCCGGTTATTGAGTGGGATGAAGAACGCAGTCTTTATAAATATAACCCATTGATCAACTGGAATTATCAGCAGGTTTTGGTATACCTTCAGCAAAATAATGTCCAGGAATTGCCATTACACAAGAAAGGATATATCAGTGTAGGCTGCCAACCGTGCACCCGACCCATTGTTGAAGGGGAAAACCCACGTGCAGGACGTTGGTGGTGGGAAAATTCACAAAAAGAATGTGGCCTTCATACGCATTAATTCAAATCTCTTTACATTCAAAATGATTACACATAAACTAGACTATCTGGAACAGCTGGAAGCTGAAAGTATTTATATCATGCGCGAAATCGCGGCTCAGTTTGAAAAACCGGCCCTGCTTTTCAGCGGTGGGAAAGATTCCATTACATTGGTGCATCTTGCTATAAAGGCTTTTGCACCCATGAATATTCCTTTTCCTTTGGTGCATATTGATACCGGACATAATTTTACGGAAGCACTTCAATTCAGGGATTATCTGGCAAGAAATATCGGAGCAGAGCTGATCGTAAGAAAAGTGGAAGATACCATTAAATCTAAAAATTTAACTGAACCCAAAGGGAAATTTGCCTCCAGAAACTGGCTTCAGACGCATACTTTACTCGATACCATAGAAGAATTTGGTTTTGATGCCTGCATTGGCGGTGCGAGAAGAGATGAGGAAAAAGCAAGAGCAAAAGAACGTTTTTTCTCTGTTCGTGACGAATTCGGGCAATGGGATCCAAAGCTGCAGCGTCCTGAACTATGGAATATTTACAATGGAAGAATCAACAAAGGTGAAAACGTAAGAGTATTCCCGATTTCCAACTGGACCGAACTGGATGTGTGGAATTATATTAAAAAAGAAAATATCCAGCTGCCTTCTATTTATTTTGCCCATAACCGTGATGTGATTGAGTATGACGGACAATTGATTGCGGTTTCAGATTTTATTCAGATTGATGAAAATGATACCATTGTTAATAAACAGGTAAGATATAGAACGGTAGGTGATATGACATGTACTGCTGCGGTAGAAAGCACTGCCGAAACGCTTGATGAGGTCGTAAACGAAATTACCGCTTCAAGAATCTCCGAACGTGGCGAAACCCGTATCGATGACAAAGTAACGGAAGCCGCTATGGAAGACCGGAAAAAAGGAGGATATTTTTAAGCTGGAGCATGGTTTTAGCTAAGTATCAATCTTATCCTCAACCTCAACCTTAGCCTTGAACTTTATTAAAATTACTCATTACCAATTATTTATTACCCATAAAAAAACATGGACATACTAAGATTTATCACTGCCGGAAGCGTAGATGACGGAAAAAGTACCCTCATCGGAAGACTTCTCTATGACAGTAAAAATATATTGATCGATCAGCTGGAAGCACTTGAAAAACAGTCGAAGAACAAAAACGAAAACGGAGTAGACCTTGCGATTCTAACAGACGGTTTAAGAGCCGAGAGAGAACAGGGAATTACCATTGATGTGGCCTACCGGTATTTTTCAACACCGAAAAGAAAGTTCATTATTGCCGATGCGCCGGGACATATTCAGTATACAAGAAATATGATTACCGGAGCTTCTAATTCCCAGCTGATTATTATTCTGATTGATGCAAGGCAAGGCGTGATCGAGCAGACCAGAAGACATTCAATTATTGCTTCCTTGCTGAAGATGAAAAATGTGGTGGTAGCCATTAATAAAATGGACCTTGTAGAATATTCTCAAGAGGTTTTTAATGACATTAAAACGCAGTATGAACTGGTCGCAAAGAAACTAGGTTTGGATAATGTGAATTATTTTCCCATTTCGGCATTCCACGGGGATAATATCGTTTCCGAATCTGAAAATATGGTCTGGTATCAGGGACCAACGTTACTGGATTTTCTGGAGAATGTAGAAGTTGATCATAAAAAAGATTTTGAAAGTCCGAGATTTCAGGTGCAGTATGTGATTCGCCCTCAAACCGATGAGCTGCACGATTACAGAGGATATGCCGGAGAAGTAATTTCCGGAGCGTATAAGAAAGGAGATGAAATTACGGTACTGCCTCAAAATATTCAAACAAGGATCTCCAAATTGGAAACCGGCGGTAAAGAAGTGAATGTTGTTTTTGCCAATCAGCCAGCTGTTATTCATGTTGAAGACGATATTGATATCAGCCGCGGCGATTTTCTGGTAAAATCTGAAGATCTTCCGAAAGTTGAAAATGAAATAGAAGCAGTTATCTGCTGGCTTGATAAAAAGGAACTGAATGAGGGAAATAAATATTTTATTCAGCATAAGAGCAAGTTACTAAAAGCGCTTGTGAAGGAAATTGAATATAAAATTGATGTCAACACCTTAGAAAAAATCCCTGTGACGGAAAGCATCAGGCTTAATGAAGTGGTAAAAGTACGTCTGAAAACCGCTTCTCCTTTGGTGTTTGACAGTTTTGAAGAAAGTAAAGCTACGGGTAATGCAATCTTGGTTGACGAAACAAGCAATTCAACGGTGGGAGCTGTCATGATCCTGTAATCATTTATAATTTAGAATAAAAAAGCAGCCATGATCATTTCAAGGAAAGTTCAGTTCAGACTCAATATTTTTTTTATAACACTGGCAATATTATCAGTTATTGTCTTTTCAATGTATGAACTGGGTTATCTTGATGAGCTTTTTACAATCTTAGCCAAAGACAATTACATTTTTTACTGGATGATGCTCGTCGGGATTTTAGCGGAGATCGTGGCAGGTTCTATGGGAATGGGGTATGGCGTGATCTGCACAACAACGTTGTTATTTCTGGGAATTCCTCCTCATGCGGTGAGTGCAAGTATTCATTCGGCGGAGAGTTTTACGACGGCGGCAGGAAGCATTAGTCATATCAGGCTCAAGAATGTTAGTAAAAGTCTGGTGAGGAGACTGGCTGTTCCTGCGGTTATCGGTGCGATTATTGGAGCCGTTTCATTGACGTATCTCGGAGAATATTATTCTAAAATTACCAAAACCATCATCTCATTTTATACGTTGTACTTGGGAATTCAGATTTTATCCAATGCATTTAAGAAAAAACAGGATAAAAAATTAAAAAGAAAAACCAATCTTACAAGGCTGGGACTTGTAGGAGGTTTTATTGATTCTTTTGCCGGTGGGGGATGGGGGCCGCTGGTAACGGGGACATTGATTAAAAATTCTTTTACACCCAGATTTGCTGTCGGAAGCTCTACGGTAACTAAGTTTATTTTAACCCTTACAGCAGCAATTACTTTTATTTTCACGTTGGGAATTCAACATTGGAATATTATTCTTGGTCTTCTGATCGGCGGAATTTTTACCGCACCTTTTTCTGCCATGCTGACGGCAAAGTTGCCTGTAAAAAGTATGTTTGTCGTTATCGGACTTTTAGTTATCATAATGAGTTCTATAACGATCTATAAATCTGTTTTTTAGGGAAAATTTACTTAGTGTGGAAAAATAAAAGGGTTAAAAATATCTTCCGTTTTGAAAATATTTTACTTTTACATCATTAAAAAAATATTATGAATATACACGTTGTTGCCGTATTTAAGTTTAATGAAAACTACCTGATGGAGGCCGTTGAACTTTTTCAGGCATTGGTAAAAGAAACCCGAAAAGAGGAAGGCTGCCTGAAGTATGACCTCATCGAGGATAAAAATAATAAAGGAACATTTTTCATGATCGAGCTTTGGGAAACCGAAGACCATCTTAATCGCCACAGTGGCCAGGATCATTTGCTGAATTTCAGAAAAGATGTTGCTAAAATGCTGGAAAGCTCAACAGAAGTTTACAAAGGATATAAAACATTGTAAAAATTTATCATTCAATTAAATACAAAAGGCTGTTCACTAATGCGAGCAGCCTTTCTTTAGAAAAAATAGAAAGTATTATTTTGAAAGTGAATGGTGAATAGTGAGTGGTCAATTTTAAATTCACTACTGGCAATTCACCATTGACTTTTTATTTTACCATTAACTTTTTCGTTTCTATACTTCCTCCGAAAGTAATTTTTACCAGGTAATTTCCTGAAGAAAGATGAGAAAGATTCAGATCCTGTTTATAAAAACCTGCCTGATTGGTCAGTTCAGCAGAATATACTTTTTTGCCTGACAGATCATAAACTTCTATATTTCCCTTGCTGCTGAGCTTTTCTTTAATATCAAATAAAACCGTTACCTGTCTGTCTGCGGTAGTCGGGTTCGGATAAATTCCGAAAGATGCTTTTTTACCGGCAATTTCCGTGGTTCCCAACGTTGACGTGATATTTTTATATTTAAAATACATGTTTCCTGTCTGAGAACCTTCATTGGAAATAAAATACATTCTGTAATATTCAGATCCCTGTTTTATGTAATACACCACATCGCTGTATACGCCCGTCGTTGGTTTCCAGCTATGTCCGATCGCTGTAATATTGCTTGAAAAAGCATTTGAAGCAGGAATAGTGGCATTAGAAGTAGCCTGTGTTTCAGGCTGAACTTTTGCTACGGTGATATTTGTATTCTGAATCACACCCGACATTCTGTACTTCATGGTAGCCGGTTGCCCTGTATTGGGATCAATGTACGGATAATCTGTCCAGTATCTGGTGAACATAAAGTCCCAATTGGTTTTTGAAGGTTCAAGATTGGCTACTTTATCACCGGTTGCAAATGAAAAGTAGTTGAAATAAGCATCATCGGTACCGTTCGCAATTGTTTTGGAAACGGTAGCATCCCACGATGAATTTGCTGCATTCCACTTAGCATATTTGAAAGTATAACCTCCGAAATAATCGTCGATCATAAACTTGTAATAGGTGTTTGTGGAAAGATATTTCAGGATGAAAATCACTTTTCCTTCGATGTGATGGTTTCCGGGATTGTATTCTCCCCAGCCATAAGTCGCGGGACCCTGTTCAAAAGCGCCCTCCTGTATAGCAGTAGTATTGTCAAGATTGTATAAAGGAGATCCGTAAGTACTCACACTGTTTGTTGTGATGGTAGTCCAGTCATTAGGATTATTGGAAGCCTGATACACTTCGATGTTTTGTGCATCATTAATTCTTGTTCCGAAATTCATACTGGAATTCCTGTAGAAAGCAATATCCCATGTATTGGCCGGTTGAGAAACCATATTGTTGGCACTCAGATCAAAAAATACACGATTCTGATAACTTGCTCCCATAGTCATATTAACCGTTGTATAACCGTTTGCATCAACTTGAGACAAGACAGTTTGCTGTACCCCTAAAGAAATCATTGCCGCAAAAAGTAATTTTGTTTTCATAATATCTGATGTTAATTATTATTTAGAATTATTCTACAAAACTATATAAATTATTTTTAATTATTCTAAATAAAATATGATTTTTATCGTGTTTTATATTAAATTTTGTTTGTAAAAAGAGTTAGATGTAAGACTATAATGATGGTAACATAAAAAAAGACCGATCTATGAAATCATAAATCAGTCTTAATAATTATGAGGTCTAATAAATCTTACTTTTTAATAAACTTTGATTTTATTGCAGAACCTTCTGCTGTTTCGATAAGGATATAATACACGCCAGTCTGGAGTCTGCTGATATCAAAAGATCTTCCTGACAATTTACCCTCCGCAACTTTTTTTCCTGCTGCAGAATACACGTGAATATTTTTTGGATCTTTTTTAGCAATAAAATTTAAAGCTGTGTGGTCTGCATTCACAGCAAATCGAACTTCTTCTTTGGATTTTACCTGATCGGAAACTGCAAGACTTGAAGCCTGATCGTAAACAACATCGTCAATTTCTAGTACCGTGTGCGGAGCGAATGCTCCTACAAATTTAAACACGATATATTGTGAAGTTGAAGCCGTTACAGGTATACTAATGGTCTGGAAGGTGTCACTTGTTAAAGTCGTTGCATTTGCAAGAGCTACAAATGTACTCATATCGGTAGGGTTTGAAGCCAGTCCTACCTGTATCGATCCTGGTGAAGAGCCTGTATTTCTCCTTGCTTTAAATGTTAATGTTTTGTCTCCCGCGGGAGCTACAATTTGTGGTGAAATCAAATATTCCGGACTATTTTGATTGGCTCCTGAATAGGCCTGTACAAAATTGTCTGTGGCGTTATTCACTACTATATTCATCATAGGAGGTGGATTCCCGGCAGGTGCAGGGTAAATAGCTGTCCATTGATTCTGCGGGAATACAGATTGTCCCTGACCTGGAGTAAAGCTGTTGAAATTCTCATTAATTGTCGCTACTTGTGCTTGGGAGGTAACCGCTGCAAACATCAAAGCCCCTAAAAGTAGTTTTAATTTCATAATGTTATTTTTATTTAGAATTATTCCACTAAATTAATAATTTATTTTTAACTGTTCTAAATAAAGTTATATATTTGTCGAAAATTTTCCACCTATGAAGAAGAAAGTGCTTTCCATTCTATCATTATCCACTATTTTATGGGTGAATGCACAGGAAAAAGATTCTTTAAAGCAGAAAGCCATTGATGAGGTTGTCATCACAGGACAATATACTCAGCAATCTATTAATAAATCCATCTATAAAGTAGAGGTGATTGATGCGCAGCAGATTAAAAATATGGCAGCTACCAATGTGGCTGATGTTTTGAATCAAAGTTTAAATATTCTTATTACTTCAGACCGTAATTCCGGAAACTCTACAGCAAGCCTTCTGGGGCTTGGAGGAGAATACACGAAAATTTTAGTAGATAATATTCCGGTAGTAGGAGATATTGGTTTAGGGAATAATATCGATCTTACTAAATTAAATATCAACAACGTAGAGCGTATCGAAGTTGTAAGAGGTTCAATGGGCGTAGATTATGGAAGCAATGCTGTTGCAGGAGTAATTAATATTATTACTAAAAAAAATACTCAGAAAAAACTTACATTAAATGCTTCTGTGCAGGAAGAAACAGTTGGCAAAGAATACGATTGGTATAAGAAAGGAGAGGGAAGGCATATTCAGACACTGAATGTAGGATACAACATTAATGAAAACTGGTATGTAGGAGCTAATTTTAATCGTAACGATTTCCAAGGATTTAAAGGGACTCAGGAAGGTTATAAATACTTCGAGCAGGACGAAAAAAGAGGATATCTCTGGCAGCCTAAAGATGTTGTAAACGTTGACGGGATTATACGTTATAACAAAAATAAAACATCTGTTTTCTACAAATTCGGATTTCTAAATGAAAAGCTGAATTATTACAATCCAATTGTAAATGAATATTTTTATGATGTTGATGACAGAACATATGCTGCAACAGACAGAGACTATCTTACCACAAGATATCTGAACCAGCTCAATATTCAGACAAAACTAGGAGCCATCAATTATACAGGCGATTTTTCTTATCAGACTCAGGATAGAAAATACAGAGATTTTAAATATGATATACCAAATAGAAAGCTAGTTGATGGAAAAGATGAATATCAATCTTATAATAAATCAGATGTTTTTTATTCAAGAGGTGTTTTTAGTAATTTTTTAGACAGTAAGACAATAGATTTCCAGATAGGATATGAATTGGATCATACTTCAGGATTTGCCGGGAATATTGCCGGTGATTTTGAAGGCACGGATAATGTAAAAAGAAAAATTTTCAATTATGCCAATTTTATGTCCATTGAATGGAATGCCACAGATTGGTTGTCCATACGCCCGGGATATCGTTTAGCTTTGAGTGATAAGTTTGATACACAGCATAATTATTCATTAACTGCAAGGGCTAAAATTACAGAAAATGACAATGTAAGACTGGTAATCGGAAGTGCAAACAGATTCCCGAATTTTGATGAATTGTATACCTATATGGTAGACAGCAATCATGATATTCGTGGGAATGCTGATTTGAAGCCGGAAGAAGGGATGACCGCTTCTTTAAATGCCGAAAAGAAAATCATTTCAAATTCAGGTTGGGATTTTAGAATCGGAGCCAGCGCAACATACCTTAAAGTAAAAGACAGAATCGAGCTGGCAATGGTGAACAGACAACCGTTGCAATATAAATATATTAACATAGATAATTTCCGCTCATATATTTTTGAAGCAAATTTTAAAGCTCAGAAAGGGCAGCTTGCTTTAGCCGCAAACGCTACTTATTACGGGATTTCCAAAGAATTGAACGAAGGTGGATTTGTTTCTCCTGATGATTTCTTCAATACTTTTGAAGCAAATTTGTCTGCAAACTATACCATTCCGAAGATCAATACTACACTTTCACTTTATTACAAGTATACCGGTAAAACGCAGATGTTTGTTTTAGTTTCTCCGGATGTTGCCACTTCTTTTTATGATATAGGTGAAAGAAAAGACTTCAGCATGATGAATTTTATTGTTACTCAGCCATTCTTTAAAAATCATTTTGAAGTTAGCGCCGGTGTTAAGAATATTTTTGATGTATCATCTGTGAGAGATACTACCATTGCAGGAAATGCACATGAAGCGTCAGCCTCTGTGTCTAATCTTTTCTATGGCAGAAGCTATTTTGCCAGATTAAGCTATAATTTTTAAAATTCTAAAAATGAAAAAAATACTATTTTATCTCATATTAGGAGTATCATTCATTTCTCAATCATGTATCAACGATAATGAAGATCCTGTAGCGGTAATTCCCTCAGAGGGAAGATTGGTCGATGCAAAAGTTGGCGGTCCTACACAACCTAATCAGATTTGGGTGGATTTGAGCGATGTAGATCAGGATGGGAATCCAAGAAAATATACGAATGTGAGAACAGATTGGGATCTTGCTTTCTATTCGGGAAACGAATTCAAAGTAATGCTTAATTCATCAATCATGATGGGAGCAGCAAAAATTCCCAATGCTACAGATATTTCAGCAGTGAAGGAATCTGATGTTGCAACATTAACGACGCAGGTTCAGGTGGCGAATTTTAATCCTTCCAATACGGTTTATATTGATGATGTTAACGGAAATTTCCCTACAGGATATACTGCGATTGGTGAAGTAAAAGCAGATGCTTCAGAAAGTGGGGTTTATCTTATCAATATGGGAAAAGAGCTTTATACGGGTAGTGTGGCAATTGGTTCAGTGGCTACCGGAGGAACCAGCAGAGGATGGATGAAGCTTCAGGTAACGAAAGAAGGAAGCGGTTATAGAGTAAAATATGGAAGTCTTGATGCAACTGGTGATCAGATTAAAAATGTTTTGATCAACAAAAATACGGCATACAATTATACTTTCTTTAGCTTAAAAAACAACAAGCAGGTTACAATTCAGCCTGAAAAAAATAAATGGGACATCTGTTTCACGGTATTTACCAACATTATTGAAGGTGCGGGAAGTTATGTTTATGCAGATTTTGTAACAACGAATAATATCGGAAATGTAGGAGCATATGAAGTAAAAGTAGCATCTGCAGGGTCGATGATTGAAACATTCAATAATTTCAAAAAATCTGATGTTGATGATTCCAAGCTTATCTATAAAGATCAAAGAGTGATTGGTGCCAACTGGAGAGAAGTGGGACCATCCGGCTATCAGGTAAAAGGTGATGTTTTCTACATTATTAAAGATTCGGAAGGAACTTATTTTAAATTAAGATTTTCATCGCTTACAGATAATGTAGGAGAAAGAGGCCATGCCATGTTTAAATACAAAGCACTTTAAAAAATAAATCAAATAATAAGTATATCATGAAAAAATTCATTCTTGCCGCTTCTGTGCTGGTAGCCGTGTATTCTTGTAAAAAAGAAGATGGTTCAAAAACAGAAAACAAAACAGAAGTAAACGCTGAAACACCAAAATCTAACAATAAAATTGTAACGCTTAATGGAGGAATAACAGAAATTGTTGCTGCGTTAGGTCACGAAAAAGAAATCGTAGGAACCGATGTTACCAGTACGTATCCCGAGTCTTTGAAAGCTACCGCAAAAGATTTAGGTCACGTACGATCAATGACGATCGAGCCGATCATGGCCGTTTCTCCGACGTTGATTTTAGCTTCTGATAAAGATATAAACCCTGAATTAATGGGAAAAATAAAGTCTTCCGGAATCAAAACTGAAATTTTCAAACAAGAGTTTACCGTAGACGGAACCAAAAAATTAATCGCCGACGTAGCAAAAGCAATCGGAAGTACAGATTATCAGAAACTGAATGATAAAATAGATGCGGACTTAAAGCAGATCCAACCTATTGCCAAAAAACCTAAAGTCCTGTTCATCTACGCAAGAGGAAATATGCTAATGGTTTCAGGTAAAAATACCCCAATGGCTTCTTTAATAGAATTGGCAGGCGGTGAAAATGCAGTCAATGATTTTGAAGATTTCAAACCTTTAACTCCGGAAGCAGTAGTAAAAGCAAATCCTGACGTTTTATTTTTCTTCACAAGCGGATTACAGGGAGCAGGAGGCAATGAAGGCGCATTGAAAATGCCTGGTGTATCACAGACCAACGCCGGTAAAAACAAAAAAATTATCGCCATGGATGGAGGCCTTGTTTCAGGATTCGGACCACGATTGGGAGAAGCTGCTGTAGGATTAAACAAACTTTTAGTTGAAAGCACAAAGTAAATTATACGTTTATGTAACAATAAGTACCATACTGCTGGCTATTATAGCAGTATGGTCTCTTAATAACGGAGTTTATGATTTCGGCGGTCAGTCTGCGTTTGAAGTCTTAGGAAAAATGCTTAACGGGAATTCGACGTTATCAATGAGCGATAAATATGTGGTCTGGGATGTGCGGGCAGCCAGAATTATAATGGCTATTCTGATCGGCAGCATGCTTGCTGTTTCAGGAACAAGCCTGCAGGGATTATTTAAAAATCCTTTAGCAACAGGAGATTTAATAGGACTTACATCGGGAGCAACTTTACTCGCTGCCATTACGATTGTTTTAGGAGGACATTTCAAGCAATATCTTCCTGAAGCAGTACAGTTTTCACTGGTCGGTATTGCTGCTTTCATCGGTTCTTTATTATCCATGCTGCTGGTCTACAGGATTTCGACAAACGGAGGAAAAACAAATGTAGTCATGATGCTGCTAAGTGGTGTTGCCATTACTGCCATCGGATTCTCTATCACCGGATTTTTAATTTATATCTCAAAAGATGATCAGCTGAGAGATCTGACGTTTTGGAATTTAGGAAGCTTAGCCGCCGCCACATGGACCAAGAATATCATTTTAGCAATCGTTTTAATTATTTCCTATATCATTTTATTACCGAAAGGAAAAGCATTAAATGCGATGATGTTAGGTGAAAAAGATGCCCAGCATTTAGGAATTAATGTAGAAAGATTAAAAAAGCAGATCATCATCATTACAGCACTGATGATCGGAAGTTGCGTGGCGTTTTCAGGAACCATTGGTTTTGTAGGTCTTATTGTACCCTACATTTTAAGGCTGTTATTTAAATCCAATTATGCTTTCATTTTACCGTTATCAGCGGTTTGTGGGAGCATTTTATTACTGACGGCAGACACTTTCAGCAGAAGTATCGCAGCGCCTTCAGAACTGCCGATCGGGATTCTGACAGCCCTCATGGGAGGTCCTATCTTCATCGCGATTTTAGTTAAATTTAAAAAATCACTGTCATGATTACGGCACATCAGATCAGTTATAAACATAAAGAATTCCATATCCTGGATGCTGTGGATGTTCACCTGCAATACGGAGAATTTCTGGCGATTGTCGGCCCGAACGGAGCCGGAAAGTCCAGTCTCCTGAGTGTTTTGGCGAATGAAGTAAAATCGAAACAGCAGATTTTATTTAAAGATAAAAACATCAGCGATTGGAAAGTCACGGAGCTTTCAAAACATAAAGCCAAATTTTCCCAGCACAACAGCAACGATATTCCGCTGGAGGTGAAAGATGTCGTGATGATGGGACGGTATCCGTATTTTGATGCCCAACCCAGGAAGGAAGACTTTGAAGCGATGAACAGCATGATGTATGAAACCGATGTTTATCATCTTAAAGACAGGGAATACAATACCTTATCAGGAGGCGAAAAACAACGCGTACACCTCTCAAGAGTGATGGCGCAGCTCCAGAATGAGATCGCCCACAAACTCCTTTTCCTGGATGAACCTTTGAACAATCTTGATGTAAAGCATCAGTATAAAGCATTGGGAATTATTAAAAATTTTACAAAAAGGGCAAATTCTGCCGTAGTGGTTCTCCACGACCTGAATCTTGCAGCACAATATGCAGATAAAATATTGCTAATGAAATCAGGAAGGGTGGCAGCATACGGAACACCGGAAGAGGTATTTACTACGGAAAACATCAGTAATGCGTACAATTTTCCATGTACGATCTGCGAACATCCGATTACCAGTAACCCCATGATTATTTTCGGATAAAATGGACAAAGAAAATTTAAAAATATTAGCACAGCATCTTGCCAATCCTCAAGGTGAAAAAGGCATTGAAATCGGTGAGATGATGAATGCCACCAATATCGGAATGACGTTGGAAAGCATTAAAACACTTTTAATAGAAGATAACGAGCACATCCTGGAAATCGGACACGGAAACGCTGCACATGTTAAAAGTATTCTAAACAGGGCTCAAAATGTAAAGTATACAGGAATTGATATTTCCGAAACGATGCATAATGAGGCAAAACGATTAAATGAACCTTTTAAAGATCAGGTCGATTTTGTTTTGTATGAAGGTGAAAAACTCCCTTTCGGAGATCAAACGTTTGACAAGATATTTACCGTAAACACGGTTTATTTCTGGCAGCAGCCGGTGGAATATCTAAATGAAATTTACAGGGTTCTAAAAAAGACAGGAATTTTTGTCCTGACTTTCGGACAAAGGGATTTCATGGAGAAACTGCCATTTACACAATTCGATTTCACTTTATACAATACCGATGAAATGGAAGAGACCGTCTCACGAAGCCATTTTAAAAGAATGAAAATTTCCGAAAAGGAAGAACAGGTGAAAAGTAAAACAGGAGACGAAACAATAACAAGAAATTATACGATTTTAACCATTAAAAAATAAAAAAATGAGCACATTAGTTAACGATCTTAAAGAAAAATGGGAAGCTCTTAAAGCTGAAAATCCACATTTGAGAATCAGAAACGCAGCTGCAGAACTTGGTGTAAGTGAAGCGGAATTATTGGCAACAAATGTAGGCGAAGGCGTAACGGTTTTAAAGCCGGAATTTAAAGATATTTTAACGGAAACCGAAAAGTTAGGAAAAGTAATGGCTCTTACCCGTAACGACGAGTGCGTTCACGAAAGAAAAGGAACTTACCAGAATGGTGATTTCAGCAGTCCTCACGCACAGCTTTTCGTAGGAGAAGATATCGATCTTAGAATTTTCCTGAACCACTGGAAATTCGCTTTTGCTGTTGTGGAGGGCGATAAAAAAAGCTTACAGTTTTTCGGAAAAGACGGATTGGCTTTGCATAAAATTTACTTAACCAAAGACAGTAATGAAGCTGCTTTTGATGCAATAGTTGATCAATTTAAGGCTGATGAGCAGCAATCATCATTCGAATTTGAAACGGTAGCTCCAAAAACGGAAGATAAACCGGATGCTGAAATCGACATAGAAGGTTTCCAAAATGCATGGAGATCACTGAAGGATACCCACGATTTCTTTATGATGACCAGAAAATTTGGAGTAAGCAGAACGCAGGCATTAAGGCTTGCCCCGGAAGGCTTCGCAAAAAAGATCGACAGCTCAAAAGTGGTGAATGTACTTGAAGATGCTTCTGAAAAACAGCTTCCGATCATGATTTTCGTAGGAAACAGAGGAATTATCCAGATTCACACGGGAAATGTAAAGAAAACATTATGGCACCAGCAGTGGTTCAACGTAATGGATCCGGATTTCAACTTACACCTCGATGTCACAAAAATCGCAGAAGCGTGGATCGTGAAAAAACCTACAGAAGACGGTGAAGTAACTGCCATTGAAGTATTCAATAAAGAAGGAGATTTCATCGTTCAGTTATTCGGAAAAAGAAAACCGGGAATCCCTGAATTACAGGAATGGAAGGATCTTGTAGCAGATCTTGAAAAATAAATAGTTAGATCATTTTTTTAAAGCCGTTTTGTATATTGCAGGGCGGCTTTTTTGATCTAAATACAATTTGCGCAAATATTTCACAAATAACTCAAATCCTGTTACTCAATTATCATGGATCTGAAAAGTCAAAAAGTATTGTGATATTTGTGTAAATTATTTCTGGTATTTGTGTTAAAAAATAAATTAGAATGAAAAATATTTTCTCAATACTATTATTTGCCCTATTCTGTTCATTGAATGCGCAGGATTTCAAGGCTTATCAATTCTACAACAAAAAAGGAAAGGAAATCGGAACTGAAAAATTAGTGAAAGAACTCGCTGATTACGATATCGTTTTCTTTGGTGAAAACCACAACAGTTCCATCAACCATTGGCTGCAGTTAAAAGTTACGGAAGCTTTATTTGAAAAGAAAAGTGGACAACTTATCCTGGGTGCCGAAATGTTTGAAAGGGATAATCAGGAACAATTAAACAAATACTTACATGGAGCATTTGACGCTAAAACGCTAAAAGATTCCGCAAGGCTGTGGAATAATTTTTCCACGGATTATAAACCGTTGGTTGATTTTGCTAAAGCTCAAAAACTGCCGTTCATTGCGACCAATGTTCCCAGAAGATACGCCTCCCAAACCTCAAAAGAAGGACTGGAATCGTTGAATAATTTACCGGCTAAAGACAAAACATATATCGCTCTATTACCAATCAAGGTGACACTTGACACCCCCGGTTATCCTGAAATGAAAAAAATGATGGGCGATCATGCGGAAGAAATGAAAGTGATGAACTTTATTTCGGCACAGGCCATTAAAGATGCCACCATGGCAGAATCGATCCTGAAAAATTTACAGCCAGGAAAAACTTTTATCCATTACAACGGAAATTATCACAGCAAAGAATTCGGTGGTATTTACTGGTACATCAGACAAAAAAATCCTAACCTGAAAATGGCGGTCATTTCGGTCTTCGAATCTGAAGATCCCGAATTGAAAGTTCCGCAAAAAGATTATATTCCGACAGATTTTAATCTGATCATTCCTGCAGATATGACGAAAACGTATTAGAAGAGCCAAGTTTAAAGGTTAAAAGTTAAAAGTGATAAGCGATTAAAATTACCCACCATTTTGTCATTCTGAACAAAGCGAAGCGGAGTGAAGAATCTCTTAAAATAAATGTAATAGTTTGAGATTAATCAATCATTATTTAATTCTTTATCACAAAGTAAACAAAGGTATTTATTAAATAGATTCTTAATTTAAGATAACGAAAACTGAACTTCGTTCGTAAACCTTTAGTTTATGCTTATTATAAATTAAATTTAGCTATCATTTGCTGAGTGTTAACGCCTTTGCGAACGGAAAATATACGCAATCATTTCAAATGAAACCTTGCGCTCATCGCGTTGAAATAAAAACAGAAAATTCCCATTAACATTGCTATGATAATTTTCACTTATAAAAAGATAATTTGATCCCAATCATCCGTACAAATCTGCGAAATCTTTGGTCTATAGGATTAAAAGTTAAAAACATCATTTATATTTGCTTAACATTCAACAAACATGAAGACCATTTCTTTTCTACTGATTTTCTTTATCGGTTTAGTGCAGGCGCAGAAACTTACTGCTGAAGAGATTTCCCTGATCAATCAAGGCAACATCAACACTGCATTACCGATTTATCAAACAACCGATGAGCATCAGCACAAAATATTGCTGAGCCTCTCTACAGCGATTGATCCGTTGGACAAAAACACGGCGACACTGGTCAAAAGAATGAAGGAATCTTTATTGTCTACCGATGGTGGAGTAGGAATTGCAGCTCCTCAGGTCGGAATCAACAGAAGAGTGATCTGGGTTCAGCGTTTTGATAAGCCTGGTGAACCATTAGAATATTTCATTAATCCGGTGATTGTCTGGAGATCAGAATTGCAAAATCTTGGTCCGGAAGGCGATTTGTCGATTCCAGATTTCAGAGATCAGTTTTACAGAAGTAAAGTCATCCAGCTGGAATATGTCGATCTTAAAGGGCAAAAATATTCAGAAATGGTAGAAGGTTTTACAGCGGTTATTTTCCAGCATGAAATTGACCATCTTTTCGGTATTTTAATTTCAGATAAAAAAGAAAGGGAAAAGAACGATGCTTATCAGAAAGTAGATGCTTTTAAAAGAAGTGATTCTGTGACGAGATAATTTTCTTATTTAATTTTCCTGAAATTTATGTCTCTTATTTCCAGAGAAGGTTTTCTACAACTGTTTTCATTCCGTTGCATTGATCTTCATTAGTAAAATAGACATACCCAAATTTTTTATCGGGATTAATCATAAAAGATGATGTATAGCCTAGATTGTTTCCTCCATGCCAGAAGTTTTTAGAATCATTAATTTTGATAAAGGCCAGACCCAGAGTCCATGAACTGATACCAAAATACTGTGCAATAGGATTATCTTTTTCAAGCTCAACAGCTGGTCTGAACATTTCCGGATAGTCCTTATAATGCTTCATTAAACTGATCAGAAACTGTCCGTAATTCTGGATATTGGCATACATTCCGCCGGCAGGATCAAAACTGGTCCGGTCTCTTTCGTCGTGTACAGGCTGATTGTTTTGGTATCCTTGAGCCATATTCTGTTCTGCTTTTGTGGAGATGACAAAATGGAAATCTTTTAAGTGTAAAGGTTGAGCTACTTCGTGCTGAAAGATAAGGTCAAGATTTTTCAGCGAAGTCTTGTTGAGTTTGGCAACCACTTTGGCGAGGTACATAAAAGCTTCTCCGGAATAGGAAAACTTTTCACCAGGTTCCGATTCCAGTTGAATTTTTTCAGTTTCACTCCAGTTGGGAAGTCCGGTTGTATGGCTTAAAACCATTTTTGCCGTGATTTTTTTATACCTTTCGTCTGTAATGTTTTCGTTAGGCAAATATTCAAAAAGAGGCCGGTCTATATTTAATTTTCCTTCTTTTGCTAATTTTAAAACAAAGAAAGCAAAAACAGGTTTAGACAGAGATGCAGCCTCAAAGAATGTTGAATCATTCATTTTCTTTTTCTGTTGAATATCAGCCCATCCAAAACTTTTACGGTAAACAATCTTTCCTTTATTGATCACTGCCACAGACATCCCCGAAACATGTAAAGAATCCATAGCTCGCTGAATGTGCATATCAAAGTCTTCTGTACGTAATGCTTTTCCTGAAAAACTTCTCAACTGTGCATGATGGAATTGACTGATCAGTACAACCGGGATTAAAAGATATTTTTTCATAATTGGTCAATGCTTTTCTGTTTTTACTTTAAAAATAAGGGATTAAGGTGAATAAACAGATCATATCAGTACTTATTAAATAAAAAAATCTGCTTCCGAAGAAACAGATTTTTATATTCTAAGAATAGTTCTAATTATTAGTTACCGAAAGTTTTACTTCGATATTATTTCTTGTTGCATTAGAGTAAGGACAAATCTGGTGAGCTTTTTCCGTCAATGACTGAGCCTCTTCAATAGAAACTCCCGGAATATTCACATCTAATTGTACGGCCAGCCCAAAGCCGCCATTGTCAATCTGGCCGATACTTACTTCTGCGGTTACGGTTGTTTCACCTGTTTTTATCTTTGACAAAGAAATTACTCTGTTCAGTGCACTGTCAAAACATGCCGAATATCCTGCGGCGAAAAGCATTTCAGGATTGGCAAAATCGTCATTGGCACCCCCGAGCGCTTTAGGCATTTTTACGTCAAGATCAAGAATTCCGTTGTCACTTTTTACATGACCGTTTCTTCCTCCGGTTGCCTTTACTTTTGTCGTATATAAGGTTTTCATTATTTTTCTATTTTGTTTAAAATTTTCATAACGCTTGTTTTCAGATCAAGCCAATCTTTTTCAGTAGCATCTATTTTTTTATAAATTTTTGCCGGAATTTCACAGGCTTTTGTCTGCAAAGCTTTTCCCGCTTCTGTAATGAATACTTCGACGACTCTTTCATCTTCTTTTTTTCTTTTTCTTGAAATAAATCCTTTATTCTCAAGCCTTTTAAGAAGTGGCGTAAGGGTGCCGCTGTCCAGATACAGCTTTTCTCCGATATGATTTACCGAAAGTCCGTCGTTTTCCCACAATACCATCATCACAAGATATTGAGGATAAGTAATATCAAGTTCATCAAGAAACGGACGATAAAGACCCGTAATCTCTTTTGCGATCACGTAAAGTGGAAAGCAGAGTTGGTTTTGCAGTTTTAAAGATTCCTGATGTTGCATGATGCTGAAAATTAAATTGTTGATTATTTTCTAATGATAAATTCCTCCATAGGAATTCTGACTTTTTTCATATGCGAAAGCCAGTCGTTTTGTTCGTCTCTGTAGCCAAGATAGAGTAAACTTACGCTTTTTAAACCTAATTCTCTTAAACCTAAAATCTCATCTACCACTTCATTGCTGAACCCTTCTGCAGGTGTACTGTCGATTTTCAGTTCTGCAGCCTGTGCCATCGCAAGTCCGAGAGCAATATAAGTTTGTCTTGCGGTATGTGCAAAATGTTGTTCAGGAGTCTGAGCACCGTATATTTCTTTAATTTTATCCGTATAGCTGGAAAAGCGCCCTCTTGGCAAATCTCTTACATCGGTATGATAATCATATACTTTATCAATTTTCTCATCTGTATAGCTATCCCACGCTGCAAAAACCAAAACATGCGAAGAATCTCTCATGACTTCAGGATTCAATGCACCCTTAACCATTTTTTCTTTTAATTCCTGGCTCTCTACAACCACTACCCGGAATGGCTGAAGACCTGACGAAGTAGGGGCAAGCCTTGCGGCCTCTAAAATTTTATTTAAATCTTCTTCTGAAATTTTTTTTGCAGGATCATACGCTTTCACGGCATGTCTCCAGTTTAAATTTTCTATTAATGACATTTTGCTAATTATTTTTTATTTGCAATAGTCTATGCAAAAATGTTGCCAAATTAAATTGTGTGCAATTTAATTTTTTACTTTAAATAAAAATCTGTTTCAAAAAAAGAAACAGATTCGCTTAATAATATTTAATTTTTATTTATCAACTCTGCACTGAAAACCTCTTCAAAATGCTTCCTGATTTTTCCTTTGATGTCTTCCACTTCATCGGGCGTCAGTTCTCTTTCAAGTTCTCTTTTAAGGGAAGTCACTTGTTTGTCTTTGATTCCACATGGGATGATGTATTCAAAATAGCGCATATCGGTGTTGACGTTTAAAGCAAAACCATGCAGTGTCACCCACCGGGATGCTTTTACACCCATCGCACAGATTTTTCTGGCGTAAGGCTTCCCTACATCCAGCCAGACTCCAGTTTCACCTTCGGATCGCTCACCTTTCAAACCATAGTCAGCAATGGTTCTGATGATCACTTCTTCCAGATTTCGCATGTATTTGTGAATATCAGTGAAGAAATTTTCCAGATCGAGAATGGGGTAGCCTACAATTTGTCCGTATCCGTGATAGGTGATATCTCCGCCGCGGTTTACTTTTACAAACGTGGCATCGATTTCCTTTAATTTATCAATTCCGGCTAGCATATTTTCTTCGTGCCCGCTTTTTCCTAATGTATAAACGTGGGGATGTTCCACTAAAAGAAAGTGGTTAGGTGTTGTAATATGCTGTTCTGCAGGCAAGTCGCGGTTTTTGATTTTAAGATCTATAATGTTTTTCATTAAAGATTCCTGGTAATCCCATGCAGGCTGATATTCCAGAGTTCCTAAATCTTCAAATGCAACGACTTTATTTTGATGTGTATTCATTTTAATTTTTGATAATACAAATTTAGTGATTTTTAACCTTTCACAGAATGGATGAAATCTATAGCCTCGTTCTTCCAATCTCTATGATGGAGTAAAATATCAACAAAGGCAGTTCCGATGATTCCGCCGCTGGCTTTTTCGGTTACCTTTTCAAAATCTTCTTTTGTTTTGATTCCAAAGCCAATCATGACCTGATTTTTTAACGGTAATGAGGCTATTCTTGAAAAGTAGCTTTCATTTTTCAGATCGGCATTTGTATTTCCTGTGGTGGATGACGAACTTACTGCATACAGAAAGCCCGAACTTAAAGAATCAACGTATAGAATTCTCTCATCTGAGGTTTCCGGAGTGATAAGAAATGTAAAATTTAAATTGTATTTATTAATAATCTGCTGATAATTCTTTTCAAATTCAATAGGTGGCAGATCGGGAATTATTAATCCTGAAATACCGCTCTCCGAACATTCTGCACAAAATTTTTCAAATCCGAAACTTAAAACAGGATTAATATATCCCATCAGGATAATCGGAATTTTGATAACATTCTTTATAGATTTCAGCTGTGAAAAAAGTTTTTGAATGGTCATGCCGTTTTTTAAGGCAAGTTCATGAGCTTTCTGGATTACAGGTCCGTCGGCAACCGGATCAGAATAAGGCATTCCGATTTCGATCATGTCGGCACCAGAATTCTGGATAAGTTGTATAATTTCTGCAGTGTCTTCCAATTGGGGAATTCCCGCCGTGAAGTATATGTTGAGTTTTTTCATTTTAAAACTTTTTAATGTTGTTGTTTTAACCACAAAAGAGTCAAAAGATATTTATAAATATTAATGAAAATCAACAGCTTTCAAAAGTGTAAAAATCTTTGATTTTTATTTATGTTTTCTTTTATCATAATTTACTATAATCTTATTTAATCTTTTATTTCTTTTGTGAGTTGATAAAAACATAATACGGTTTATTTATAAATGCTTCAGATAAGTTTCCATATCCTTATCTCCACGGCCACTCAGGCAGATTACGACGACGTCATTCTTGTCAAATGTTTTTTTATCCAACACCGCCAATGCATGCGCACTTTCCAAAGCCGGAATAATTCCTTCAAGCTTGGTCAACCGGAAAGCTGATTGCAGCGCCTCATCATCATTGATGCTGAAAAATTCCGCTCTTTTTTCTTTAAACAAATTTGCGTGAAAAGGTCCGATCCCCGGATAATCCAGACCGGCAGAGATGGAGTGTGGCTCAATTACTTGTCCGTCGTCAGTCTGCATTACCAGGCTTTTGCTGCCGTGAAGGATGCCTGTGGTTCCGAGGAAAGTTGTTGCAGCAGATCTCCCGGAATCTATACCAAAGCCCCCGGCTTCAGCGGCGATGAGCTTTACATTTTCATCATCCGCAAAATGATAAAAAGCTCCTGCCGCATTGCTTCCGCCACCAACACAGGCAATGACATAATTTGGATTTTGGCGTCCTGACTGTTCTAAAAGCTGTTCTTTAATTTCTTTTGAAATAATACTCTGGAATCTGGCCACCAGATCAGGGAAAGGGTGAGGACCTACAACACTTCCAATAACGTAATGCGTTGTGGAGGCATTGTTGATCCAGTCTCTTAACGCTTCATTTACGGCATCTTTCAAGGTTTTAGATCCGGAAGTTGCAGGAATGACCTCTGCGCCGAGCATTTTCATTCTCGCCACATTAGGAGCCTGCCGCTGAATGTCAATTTCTCCCATGTAAACAATACATTCCAACCCTAATAAAGCACAGGCAGTCGCTGTTGCAACGCCATGTTGCCCCGCTCCGGTTTCTGCAATAATCCGTTTTTTTCCAAGGTGTCTGGCTAATAAAACCTGTCCTAAGGCATTATTGATCTTGTGTGCTCCGGTATGATTGAGATCTTCTCTTTTTAAATAAATCTGAGTCTGGTATTGATCACTTAAATTTTCAGCAAAATATAGAGGCGTTGCCCGGCCTACATAGTTTTTTAACAGACCCTGATATTCTTTCTGAAAATTTTCAGATTCAATGATTTCAAGGTAATTGTTTTGTAATTCTTCTACATTGGGATAGAGCATTTCGGGGATAAATGCTCCTCCGAAATCACCGTAATATCCGTGTTGATCGGGATTTTTATAATTCATTTTTTTGTCTTTTAAAATTTATTTTTTTTGATTGGGCAAGTCCCGAAGGGACGGCCTATCTCAGGATTGGATGCAGTCCAATCAAACTAATCCCATAAATATTTTTCATCATATTTCATTCTATGTTTTTCGAGAATTCCAATCAGTTCATCCTGATAATGAATCTGTTGGTGATGCTGTCTCTGGTGTCTGATATAATTTTTCATCATCAATACATTTTCTTCAGTCACTGAAAAAGCTCCGTAGCCATCCTGCCAGAAGAAATTTTCATATTTTTTTCCTTTTGTTTTTATCCATTTTGATGAATATGATTTAATTTCCTGAACTAATCTCATTAAAGCAATTTTCTTTGAAAGCAAACAAAGGATATGAATATGGTTATCTGTTCCTCCAATTTGTAAAGCATTACATTCTAAATTTTTACATATGACTGCAATGTAAGAAAAAAGCTCTTTTTCTATTTTTTCGTCAATGAAATCTTCTCTGTGTTTTGTGCTGAAAACAATGTGTACATAATTTTTCACCAATGATTGTGACATCTGTTTGTGTTTTTAAATGATTGTTGATTTAATTTAAATCGGATTTACTTCCGATTCTGTTTTAAGTCGTCCTTTCAGGACTTGTTTTGTGATTTTTTTGTGACTTTAATCTAAATCGGACTTACATCCGATTCTTTTGTAGGTCGTCCTTTCAGGACTCTTTTTTATTTGATATTATTTTTTAAAGTTTTAATTTTTTCTAAATCTTTGATTCCGGATTTTATCTCAAATCGTGAATTGATGTCTACAGCAAATGGCGTGTGCTTTAACAGCTTTATTTTTTCAATGTTTTCTAATGAAATGCCTCCGCTAAGAAAATAGGAAAGAGGAATTTCAATATGGTTTAAAAGGTTCCAGTCGAAGATTTTTCCGGTTCCGCCGAATGCTATTGAATCGGTATCGAAAAGGAAATAATTGATGTTAAATTGATATTGATGAATGATTTTTTGTAATTCAGTGACGTCTTGGTTCCCAATTCTTATTGCTTTAATAATTTCGACCTGAGAATTTAATTTTTTTCTTAATTCCGAAATAAAATCTACTTCCTCATCACCGTGGAGCTGAATAAAATTCAGTTTTGCACTTTCTGCAGTATCCGTTATTTTTTTTACGCTTTCATTCACAAAAACACCGACTTTTCCCTGATGTCTGATGTCCGCAATTTGTCCCGGAGTCATATGATTTAGAATAAATCTTGGTGATTTTTCATAAAAAATAAAGCCGAGAAAATCTGTATTCATAGCGACCAGTTCCTGAATCTGTGTCAGTTGTATCAAACCACAAACCTTGAGTTTGAGCTGATCGTTTCCAAGTAATGTTTGCCTCTCCATTTTTGTTACATTTTTTCACTGTTACATTGTTATATTTAAAATAAATTCACTGAATTTCTTGCCCGGATTTTGATCCTTCATAAAAAATTCTCCCATCAGGAAACCATCAAACCCTTTTTCTTTCAGATATTTAAAATCTTCGACACTGTAAATTCCGCTTTCTGCTACTGAGAGAACCTCTTCCGGAAGTTGATTTTTCAGCTGAACAGAATGATCAAGATTAACATCAAAATTTTTTAAATTACGGTTGTTGATGCCCACCATATCAACATCAGCGTTATAATATTTTAATTCACTTTCCGAATGAATTTCCAGTAAAACTTCAAGATTCAGCTGATGTGCAAGATCTGTAAAATCCCTAACCTGAGAAACCGAAAGACATGCAGCAATAAGCAATACCACATCGGCGCCCATGCTTTTCGCTTCATAAAACTGATATTCATCAATCATAAAATCTTTTCGCAATATCGGAATATTAATATGATCGCGGATTTGAATAATGTCTTTAAAACTTCCTCCGAAAAAATCCTTATCTGTTAAAATGGAAATTCCGCTTGCCCCTGATCTTTCATAAGCCGAAGCTACCTCCAACGGACTCGCCTGATCATTAATAACGCCTTTGGAGGGTGACTGTCTTTTGAATTCCGCAATAATTCCGCTTTTGTTTTTAAGAGTTTTCTTAAGTGAAAATGGGGTTCTTCCAAAATATTCGGAATCTTTCAACTGCTGGAGGGATATTTCTGCTTTTAAAAAATCAAGTTCTTCCTTTTTTCTGTGTATGATTTTATCAAGTATGTTCATATCATTAATAAATATTGTAATTAATTGATTAACAGATTGAAACTTTGAAAAGCTTTTCCGCTGTAAAGACTTTCTCGGGCAATTGCAAGACATTCATTATAATTACCGAATTTCTTTGTATTTAAAAGCGCAACCGCAGCATTGACAAGAACTACTGAATTCTGCTGATCACTGCCATTTCCGCTCAGAATATTCCTGAAAATTTCTGCCGTTTCCTGAATGCTTGCGCCTGCTTTTATACTTTCAGCAGTCACCGCCTCAAAACCTAAATCTTGAGCTGAATACACTTCTTCACCATTTTTAGTAATAATTTTGGTGTCGTGTGTGAGACTGATCTCATCATACCCATCCAATCCATGAACGATGACAAAGTCGCGGGCATTTTTTTGCAGCAGATACTGATAAATTCGTGCAATTTCAAGATTGTAAACACCGATCATGGAAAATTGGGGTTTTGCCGGATTAACCAGCGGACCAAGCAGGTTGAAAAATGTTCTTAGTCCTAAGGATTTTCTCAATGATCCTACCGACTTCAGTGCCGGGTGGAAATAAGGAGCATGTAAAAAGCAGATATTGGCTTTTTCAAGATCTTCCTGCAGTCTTTCCGAGCTGTTTTTGAATTGATAGCCACATTCTTCCAGTACATTTGATGATCCTGTAAGAGTCGATGCCCCGTAATTTCCATGTTTTATGACTTTCTGACCTGCGCCGGCAACGACAAAACTGGCTAATGTTGAGATGTTTATCGTATTTTTTCCATCACCACCGGTTCCTACGATATCAATAGCGTCTTTCGCATCAATATCTACAGGAATGGCCATCTGAAGGAGCGCTTCACGGAAACCTTCCAGTTCTGGCAGCGTAATATTACGCATCAGAAAAATGCTGATAAAAGCAGTAACTTCCTGCGGATTAAATTTATTCTGAGCGATTTCAATCATAATAGCTTTTGCCTGAGACTTCGACAATGTATGATGGTTGAAAAGATATTCGAGGATTTCTTTCATTGATTGAGCTTTAAAATGAATTTTAGTTAAGGAGAAAATTCCGGATTATTATTTCTCCCTCGGGCGTCAGAATACTTTCCGGATGAAACTGAACTCCGTGAACATCATAGGTTTTGTGCTGCAGGGCCATGATCATACCGTCTTTGTCAATGGCTGTAATTTCAAGCTCTTCCGGAAAATCTTCACGATTGACCACCCAACTGTGGTATCTTCCTACTTCGAGTCCGCTGGTAAGGTCTTTGAAAATTTTTGTATCTGGTTTTACCAGCTCTGCAGAAGTAGCAACTCCATGGAAGATTTCTGACAGATTAATAAGACTTCCTCCAAATGCTTCTGCAATAGCCTGCTGACCGAGACAAACGCCCAAAATACTTTTTGTAGGAGCATATTCTTTAATTAATTCCAATAAAATTCCAGCCTCTTCAGGGATGCCGGGGCCAGGGGAAAGAACTATTTTGTCGTATTTCCCGATTTCCTCCAAAGTAATCTGGTCATTTTTTACCACGTCAACTCTGGTATTTAAAATTCTCTCAATAATCTGGACAAGATTGTAGGTAAAGCTGTCGTAATTGTCGAAGACGAGAACTTTAATTTCATTTATATTGTTATTCATTTGTTCTGATTTTTAAGTTTATATTTAATGATCAACCAGCTTTTCAGCTTTCTCTACGGCTTTTTTTAATGCATTAAGCTTATTGTTCACTTCCTGCAATTCACTTTCAGGATCAGATTTTGCGACGATTCCTGCTCCGGCCTGGTAATACAACGTATTGTTTTTGCTTAAGAATGTGCGGATCATAATAGCCTGGTTGCAGTTCCCGTTTAACCCGAAAAAGCCGATACATCCACCATAGTATCCTCTGGAATCTTTTTCATAAGTGTTAATAAGCTGTAATGCTTTGTGCTTCGGGGCTCCACTTAAAGTTCCTTGTGGAAAGGTAGCGGCCATCATTTTGAAAGGATTGGTTTCTTCAGGTAAATCGGCAGTAACTTCACTTACCATGTGAATAACATGTGAGAAAAGCTGTATTTCCTTGAGTTTTGTTACCGTTACATTTTTCCCGATTTTTCCGAGGTCATTTCTGGCAAGATCAACAAGCATGGTGTGCTCTGCATTTTCTTTGGGGTCATTTTTTAATGATTCAATGGATTGAAGATCGGTTTCAAAGTGGCCCGTTCTCTTAAATGTTCCTGCAATAGGATGAATAATGGCTTTGTTGTCTTTAATAATTAGTTGACTTTCAGGACTGGAGCCGAATAATTTGTAATTTCCGTAATCAAAGAAAAATAAATAAGGCGAAGGGTTAATATTCCGAAGGGCACGGTAAACGTTGAACTCATCCCCTTTGAATTTTTGTTCAAACCTTCTGCTCAGCACCAACTGAAATACATCACCTCTCATGCAGTGTTTCTGGGCGGTTTTTACAAGATCAATATATTCTTCATCGATAATATTGGAAGTTTCCGGACCGTTTTTTTCAAAAGGATAAATCACTGAATTTTTATTTTTGATAAAACTTTCCAGCAGATGAATCTCAGACTTTATGCCTTCAATCTGGTTTTCAATAATATGCATTTCATCATTGTAATGATTAATGGCAATCACATATTGATACAGGCGGTACCGAAGCAGCGGAATCTCAACTTCTTTACTTTGAGGTTTAAAAATCAGATTTTCAAAGAATTGTACAGCTTCAAAACTGGTGTATCCAAACAGACTTTGGGCAGTTTCAACAACCGGATCGTGTGTTTTTTCACATTCAAAAATTCCGGAGAAATCCCCGAAAAGAGTTTCAATATTTTGCTGTAAAGATTGTTTAAAAGGTTCCTGTCCGGGAATTTTTACTTCAAATTCATTTAAATTTTTAATCTCGATTCCTGCAATGGCATTAATGGCAATAAAAGAAAAATTATTGTCAATATTTTTAGAATCTGAACTTTCCAGCAGAATGGTATCCCTGAATTTATCGCGTACCTGCAGATAAATATTCATCGGAGTCTGAAGATCCCCGAGCGTTTTTTTAGAAACGGTTTTTATTTTTATTTTTTTACTGAACATTACAGTTTATTTAATAGGGTTGGAACAAAAAAAGACTTCAACGGAATACGTCAAAGTCTTTATTATATAATTATAATCGCTGTATAAGAATCACCAACACGACAATAACTTCAGACCCGACGAAGAGTTTGAAAGCCACCACCAATTTTTATTGTTGTTGATATTAAACATGCCACAAATGTAAATATTTTTTTCAATACAAAAAATGAAAACGGTGAAATTAATTTTATTTTAACTGATCTAACAAATTTTATTCATTCCTCAAAGATTTATTCAATAGCTCTTTTTTATCAGAATATCTTTAATATGAACATTTATCATGATTTTAAAACTTTATTTTTTATATTTTTGCTTAATAATTTTATAGAGAAAAAATGAAAAAAGTATTAGCAATCGCATTTATCGGAGGTTTATTAGTGGCTAACTGTTCTAAAAAGCCAAATCATGACTTACAAGACAGCAACACCATGTTGCCTGAACCGGATGCTCCAACAGTAGTGGATTCCAGCGCAACAACAAGAGATACACCGGAAGCTGATGTAAATGCGGCCGTATCAGTTCCTGCAAAAGATGCAAAAGCAGATACGCTTACTAAATAATGAGAAAATTTTTGCTGGCGGGAACTATCGGGTTTCTGATGTTTTCCTGTTCCAAAAAAGAAAATATACCGGTTGACACAGCATCATCAGAAAAAACAGTTGATGCAGAGCCTGCGAAGGCCAATCTCTCCGGGGATCAGATCATCGAAAGTCTTGACTGTTCGGGATGTCATGCGGTAAATGAAAGAATGATAGGACCTTCTTATCAGGAAATTGCAGATAAATATTCTGATAAAGATACTGAACTGCTTGCTTCCAAGATCATAGAAGGCGGAAGCGGAGTCTGGGGCAATGTTTCCATGTCTCCTCATCCTCAGGTGTCAAAAGATGAAGCTAAAAAAATGGTGGAATATATTCTAAGACAGAAAAAATAAATGTCCGCCGAAAAATCCAGTCTGCATACAAGAAATCTGCACCGCGATCCTTACGATTTTGATCGGCTTATTTCTTGTGTGCCAGAACTGAAACAATATGTGTTTACCAATTCTTATCAAACGGTAACCATAAACTTCAGCATTCCCAAAGCTGTAAAACTGCTTAACAAAGCTTTATTAGAAAGTTTTTATCATATTAAAAACTGGGATATTCCGGAGAATAATCTTTGTCCTCCAATTCCCGGCAGAGCAGATTATATTCATTACATCGCCGATTTATTGGCTGAACAACAAAGAGAAATTCCGACAGGTTTAAAAATCAGGGGTTTGGATATTGGTGTGGGAGCAAATCTTGTATATCCTTTAATAGCGCATCAATCTTATGGTTGGCAAATGTTGGGAACGGATATTAATGAAGATTCTTTAAAGAACGCCCGACAGATTTTAGATCATAATCCTGAGTTGTTATCTGAAATTCATTTAAAGCAGCAATTTCAACCTGAATTTATATTTAAAAATATTATCAAACCTGAAGATCGCTTCACTTTTTCGATGTGCAATCCGCCTTTTCACGATTCTGAAGAGTCTGCAATAAAAGGAAATCTCAGGAAAACACGAAATCTTAACAAATCAAAAATCAGCAAACCGTTGCTTAATTTTAGCGGACAGCAATCTGAACTTTGGTGTGAGGGCGGCGAATTGGCTTTTATTACAAAAATGATTCATGAAAGTTTTTTGTATCGTTCTCAGGTTCTTTGGTTTACATGTTTAGTTTCAAAAAAGGATAATCTATATAAGTTAACGACCCTTCTGAAAAAAGTGAAGGCAATAGAATTCAAAACGATTGATATGGCTCAGGGGCAGAAAGTAAGCAGAATGTTAGCGTGGACGTTCATTCCTCAACAAAATCGCAACGACTGGTTCTGATAAATTCGGTTAAATTTTTTTAACTGAACAAATTTTAACTGAAATAAATTATATTTCCGTAAAAAGTCGTTGACCATCAATTCAAAAATCACTAATTTTGCACGTTATTTTAAATAAATACAATGCAATTATCAGAACAAGAAATCATTAGAAGAGAAAAGCTGAACAAGCTTGTTGAAATGGGAATCAATGCGTTCCCTGCAGATGAATATGTAATTACAGATACTACAGAATCTATAAAACAGGATTTCGCTGATAATAAACAGGTTAAGATTGCAGGAAGACTGATGTCAAGGAGAATTCAGGGGAAGGCTTCTTTCGCTGAATTGCAGGATTCTACAGGCAGAATTCAGGTGTATTTCAACAGAGATGAAATTTGTACAGGTGAAGATAAGACTTTGTATAATGAAGTTTACAAGCACCTTTTAGATATTGGAGATATTATCGGTATTGAAGGCGAACTGTTCACCACTCAGGTTGGTGAAAAAACAGTGTTGGTAAAAAACTTTACCCTTTTAACGAAATCTTTAAGACCTCTTCCACAGGCAAAAACGGATGAAAATGGAGTTGTACACGATGCTTTCAACGATCCGGAACTGAGATACAGACAGCGTTATGTAGATTTAACGGTAAATCCTCAGATAAAAGAAGTTTTTGTGAAAAGAACAAAACTGTTCAATGCCATGAGAACATTCTTCAATGATGCAGGATATTTTGAAGTGGAAACACCGATCTTACAATCGATTCCGGGAGGAGCGGCTGCAAGACCTTTTATCACGCATCATAATGCTCTGGATATTCCATTATATTTAAGAATTGCAAACGAGCTATACCTCAAAAGACTCATTGTAGGTGGTTTTGACGGAGTTTATGAATTCTCAAAAAACTTCAGAAATGAAGGGATGGACAGAACACACAATCCCGAATTCACAGCCATGGAAATCTATGTAGCCTATAAAGACTACAACTGGATGATGGATTTCACGGAAAAATTATTGGAATTCTGTGCGGTTCAGGTAAACGGAACAACGAAAGCAACTTTCGGAGAATATGAAGTGGATTTCAAAGCGCCTTATCAGAGAATTTCAATGACGGATGCGATTTTGAAGTTTACCGGTTTTGATATTACAGGGAAAACAGAACAGGAATTATTCGATTTTGCAAAATCCATCGGAATTGAGGTTAATGAAACCATGGGTAAAGGGAAATTAATCGATGAAATTTTCGGTGAAAAATGTGAAGGTAATTTTATCCAGCCAACATTCATTACCGATTATCCTATTGAAATGTCACCTTTAACCAAAAAACACAGAAGCAAAGAAGGCCTTACGGAACGTTTCGAGCTAATGGTTTGTGGTAAAGAAATAGCTAATGCTTATTCTGAGCTGAATGATCCGATCGATCAGAGAGAACGTTTTGAAGATCAGTTGAAATTGTCTGAAAAAGGAGATGATGAAGCAGGTCAGTTTATTGATGAAGATTTCTTAAGAGCCCTTGAATACGGAATGCCGCCAACGTCAGGATTAGGAATTGGAATGGACCGATTGATTATGTTCTTAACGAATAATGCATCGATTCAGGAAGTATTGTTCTTCCCGCAAATGAAGCCTGAAAAAGTGACTCCACAGATCGAGCTTGGAGAAGATGAAAAAGTTATTCTTGAAATTTTAAATTCCCAGGAAGAACCGTTTTCATTAGCCGAAGTGAAAGAAAGAAGCCAGCTGTCGGGTAAAAAGTGGGATAAAGCTTCCAAAACTTTAACGAAAAATAATTTAGTGAAAGTGGAGAAGATTGATGAAAACCTTTTAATGAAATTGGTTTAAGATTTTGAACATTTTTAATAATATAAAAGTTGTCTTCGGATGATCTTTTTGTGCCAAAATGGCATTTTTGTTTAACATGGTTAATTTTTTGAATTTAAATATCCAGTAAAAATAAATATCGATTAATATGATAAGTAAAGAATATACTTACTGGCATTTGACTCAACAAGGTTGGGTTTCTGGAGATTCAAAAACTGATTTTAATAGTTGGTCTAAAGATGCTCCGACTGATACTGTTTTAACGATTGAATACAGGGAGGAGATGAAAGTACCTGGTTCAGTTGAAAAAAGTTCTATAAGGCTTAATGAAACAAAGGATAAACAACTATTAAGTAGGCTAGAGAAAATGTTTCCATTTAAACCACATATTGTTGTTTATTAGCAATCTTAATAAATTACAAGGCTGTTTAGAAAAACAAACGAAATATGAAAAATCCTGAATTTTTTCAGGATTTTTTTTATGTAAATAAACTATAATCCAATATTTCTCGTTCTTTCAAAAACTTTAAAGTGAAAATTCTTGTATTGCTGGTTTTTTGTTGTATCAGTATCCAATCACAGATGCTTACTTCTGTCTATTTCGACTATGACAGCTATCGACTCACGAAAGAATCCCAAAGAAAACTAGATAGTTTAGCAAGTCTGAAAAGTAATCTGAAATTCAGGATTTTTGGAAACTGTGACATTTCCGGAAGCTCGGAATACAATAAAAAGCTGTCTGAAAATCGGGCAAACACAGTAAGTAAATACCTTCAGCCAAGAATCGGAAATACAATTGCTTTGGAAAGTGTCGTTGGTTTGGGCAAAGAAAAGCAGGTTAATGATAACAGTACCGAAGAGTTACGCAGCAAAAACAGAAGAGTCGATATATTTGTTGATCGGGTTATGACTGCAGAAGAAAGACTTTCGGGCAGGGCATTTGCGAGTTTTTTCAGTAAAAAAATATCTGATATGAAAATTGGAGAAACTTTTTGTCTGCCTAATGTTAATTTTATCGGCGGCCGTCACGTGTGGTTCCCGAAAGGAAACAAAGTTTTGATTCAGTTCGCTGATATATTAAAAGATAATCCATCCCTCGAAGTTGAGCTACAGGGGCATATTTGCTGTGATTACGACAATTTTGATGGAGAAGATCTTGATCTGAAAACATTTAATCTTTCCTTTACAAGAGCGAATGCCATCAGGGAGTTTCTTGAAAAGCGGGGGATAAGTTCCGGTAGAATAAAAGCAATTGGCCTCGGGCATCTTAATCCGGTGGCATATCCGGAGCGTACAGAAGAAGATTTTGTTAAGAACAGAAGAGTTGAAATTGTCCTGCTAAAAAAATGACAGATTTTCGGCGGAAGCGAAGCTTCCGCCGAAAATCATTAATTATAATCTACACTTTCTTCCATTTCCGGATCTGGGTTCTGAAGCTGTTGAAAGGCGCTACCGTATTAATATGAATCCATTTCCAGATAGGCCATTTTGCTGCTGTGGTAGCCCATTTCCTTTTTTCCGGAAGGAATAGCACATCATCATCAAGATTTTCTACCCATGCTAAAATTTCAGTTATCTGTTTAGATAATATTTCGCGTTGTTCTTTCAGACTGTACGAACCATAAGATCTGTAGAAAAATTCATGAAGACCTTTTAAATTATTCCATTTATAGTCTTGTGTTGGCGTTTTCACATCAATCCCTTTTAATTCATCTGATTCCCAGCTTAAAAGCAAACCTGTCCATCCGATCTGATAAGAAAGATTTTGTGATGGCGTTTTGTCGATGTTCACTTTCGGAAGATCTTTTTCAGATTCATTGATAGCGTCAAATTCCTGATCATACAAGACGTATGATTTCTTGATAGCATCGGTCAGTTCTTCTTTGCTTGCGTAGGCTGGCATAATGTTACTTATTTAAATTATCTTCTTAGCTTGCTGAACGATGCCATTAAATAAAACAAAAATGGTAAAATAAAGATACATCCCAATATTAAGGCCCAACCGAGGACAGAAATAGTTTTCGGGGCAGCAACATGTTCAAGTAATGAAAGGTGCTGGCCATTTCCGAAAAGAATGATATTGGGATTATGTTGATACGTTGCGGCGACCAGGATCATAATAATCTGAAAGCCGGCCAAAGCCCTTACCGGAAGAAGTTTACGCCTGTTCATGGCTCTGAGGATTAATAATAGGCAAATGGTTGCAAAAACAGTAGCCATAATTCCCAGAGGTTTTGAAAATACCCACATAAGTAATGGAATATCAGAAAGGTAAGCAGTCAGAAATACCAAGGCACCGGTAATCACAACAAAAATCATGGTCTGTTTTGATTTTTTAATCATTAAACTTAATTCTGCATGGTCTACTGTTTCTCTGAGGGCAAAAATAGAAGCGAGATAAGCACAGATCGCAATGGTAAAAAGCCCGACAGCAACTCCAAACCAATTGAGCCAGCTGAAAATATACAGGTCTAAAAAACCCTTAGCATCAGGATTAATAGAGTGTGAAATGGTTGCAGCGGCAATTAATCCTAAAAAAAACGGTGTCAGAAGACTTGAAAAATAAAAGATCTGCGTATACAGTTTTTGCCATTCATCCTTTACTGCGTCATAATGTCTGAATGTAAATGCGGTTCCCCTGGCGATAATCCCGATAAGCATTAAAACCAAAGGAATATGAAGATACGTTGAAAGCGTGGTATAAATTTCAGGAAAGCCTACAAAAAGAATAACAATAGCAATAATCAGCCACATGTGGTTGGCTTCCCAGACCGGAGCTATTGATTCGTACATGATAACTTTCGTTTTGGAGCGGTTCTTTTTTCTGGTAAAAAGTTCGACAATCCCGGCGCCAAAATCTGCTCCGCCTAAAATCACATAAAGACAGATCGACAGCCAGAGAAAGCCTATGACTATATATATCATAATTTCTTTTGTTTAGCGTTAAATTGAGGATCGGTAGGGTCATAAAGTTTCGGAACCATTTTTATCTGTCTTGTCAGAAGAAAGATGATTACAAAAGATAACGAAACAAAAACGGCAGTAAAGAAATAGAATGAATACTGTATTCCGGGCATTGGAGTTACAGCATCAACGGTTCTCATAATTCCATAGATGATCCATGGTTGCCTGCCCACTTCTGTGACAGTCCATCCTGCTTCCAGGGCAATATATCCGAAAGGTGTGGCTATTAAAAATGTTTTCAGAAGCCAGTTTTTTTTCAGCCATTCTTTTTTGAAAAATACGGCAAAAAGGTAAATCATCCCTATAATGATCATAATCACTCCAAAGAAAATCATGATCTGAAAAGCAAAATGGACAACCATTACCGGAGGCCATTCATCTCTTGGGAAATCATTTAATCCTTTTACTTCAGCATTAAAATCATTGCTTACCAAAAAGCTTAACACTTTAGGGATCTTTACGGCATATTTGATCTCTCCTTTCTGTTCATCAGGAATGCCTCCAATCACAAAAGCAGCGCCTTTTTCTGTTTTAAAATGTGCTTCCATGGCGGCTAATTTTATCGGCTGCCGTTCTGCTACTGATTTAGCGGCAACATCACCACTTAAAGGCGCTCCAAAAGCTCCGATTAAAGCGAATCCCGCAGCAATTTTAAATGCTTTGGTATGAAATTCAATATTCTTTTTCCGCATAATCATATAAGCATGAACGCCGGCAACCGCAAATCCTGTGGCGCAAAAAGCAGCAACGGTCATATGCAGTGCCTGCGGAAACCAGGCATCGTTAAACATCGCTCTGATAGGGTCTATATTTAAATATTGTCTGTTAATATAATCAAATCCTGCCGGAGAATTCATCCAGGCGTTGGCGGCAACGACTAAAATTCCTGAAGCCAAACCACTTACACCAACGAGAAAACCGCAAAACCAATGAAACCATTTATTAAACCGGTCCCAGCCATAGAGGAAAAAACCGATAGCGATGGCTTCGATAAAAAAGGCAGTTCCCTCCAGGGAAAAAGGCATCCCGAAGATAGGGCCGGCATGCTTCATAAACTGTGGCCACAGCAATCCAAGTTCAAAGGAAAGCATCGTCCCGGAAACAGCTCCGGTGGCAAAAAGAATAGCAACGCCTTTGCTCCAGGCTTTGGTAAGACCTTTATAAATTTCGTCGTTTGTTTTCAAATATTTCCAGTGGGCAAACGCCATCAGAAACGGCATCACCATACCGACACATGAAAAAATAATATGAAAACCGAGGGACATTGCCATTTGGGCACGGGCTGCAAGGAAATCGTCCATAAATATCAACTTTTTAAGTAAATAAATGTAAGGATAAATTGGCTATTTCTCAATATGATTTACGACAGTTCTTATTCAGATTGAAGATTTTAACTTTGTATTTTTTAACTTTAAAATCGCATCAGTTGGTGTGGAAAAATCGATCTGTTTTTGACATATTTTAACTTTCATACCTCGAAAAAAATCACGATATTTGTGGGTCTTTGCATTTAGCAGGATTTTTAATATTTTATATGAGTCAGAAACAATATACAGCTAGTAGTATTCAGGCATTGGAAGGGATGGAGCACGTTCGTATGCGTCCTTCAATGTACATTGGTGATGTAGGAGTAAGAGGTCTACATCATTTGGTTTATGAAGTAGTGGATAATTCTATTGACGAGGCTTTGGCAGGATACTGCGATACAATCTTCGTTGCCATTAAAGAAGGAAACGGAATCGAAGTAAGTGATAACGGTAGAGGTATTCCGGTAGACTTCCATGAAAAAGAACAAAAATCTGCTCTTGAGGTTGTAATGACAAAAATCGGGGCCGGAGGTAAGTTCGACAAAGATTCTTACAAGGTTTCAGGAGGTCTTCACGGAGTTGGGGTGTCGTGTGTAAATGCACTTTCCAATGAAATGGTAACCACCGTTTACAGAGACGGAAATGTTTATCAGCAGATATATTCAAGAGGAAAAGCACAGACCGGTGTTGAAGAAATCGGGCACAGTGATCAGAGAGGAACGAAGCAGTTTTTTCAGCCGGATGATACGATTTTCACAGAACTGGTTTACAATTATGATACGTTAGCAAGCCGTTTAAGAGAGCTTTCTTATCTTAACAAAGGAATTACCATTACTTTAACGGATGAAAGAGAAAAGCTGGAAGACGGTTCTTTCAGATCCGAAGTTTTCCATTCTGAAGGCGGATTAAAAGAATTCGTTGCATATATCGACGGAAACCGCGAATCCATTATGGAAAATGTAATCTTCATGGAGGGTGAAAGGGATGATATTCCGGTAGAGGTAGCCATGCGTTATAATACATCATTTACCGAAAATCTTCACTCTTACGTTAATAATATTAATACTCATGAAGGAGGTACTCACCTGGCAGGTTTCAGACGTGCTTTAACGAGAACCCTTAAAAAATATGCCGATGATCTGGGTATTCCTCAAAAGGAAAAAGTAGAGGTTACAGGAGATGACTTCCGTGAAGGATTAACGGCAGTAGTTTCTGTAAAAGTAATGGAACCTCAGTTTGAAGGACAGACCAAAACGAAATTAGGAAACTCCGAAGTTTCAGGTGCTGTTGATAAGATTGTGGGTGAAATGCTTACAAACTTTTTAGAAGAAAACCCTACTGAAGCCAGACAGATTGTACAAAAGGTTGTTCTAGCCGCAAAAGCAAGACAGGCTGCGAAGAAGGCCCGTGAAATGGTTCAGAGAAAATCTCCTATGGGCGGTTCCGGACTTCCGGGTAAGCTTTCCGACTGTTCGTCAAAAGATCCTGCAGAATCAGAAATATTCCTTGTAGAGGGGGATTCCGCGGGGGGTACGGCAAAACAGGGCCGTGACCGTTTTTTCCAGGCGATTCTTCCGTTAAGAGGTAAAATTTTGAACGTGGAGAAATCAATGCTTCATAAAGTGTATGATAACGAAGAGATTAAGAATATTTATACCGCACTTGGCGTTTCTGTAGGAACGGAAGAAGACAGTAAAGCACTGAATATGTCTAAACTGAGATATCACAAAATCGTAATTATGACCGATGCCGATATCGATGGTTCTCACATTTCTACATTGATCCTGACATTCTTCTTCAGATATATGAAGGAATTGATTGAGAACGGATACATTTATATCGCTCAGCCACCTTTATATTTATTGAAAAAAGGAAACAAAAAGCAGTATGCTTACAACGAAAAAGAACGTGAAGAGTTTACTTTGGAAATGTCTCCGGATGGAAAAGGTGTTGAAATCCAACGTTATAAAGGTCTTGGAGAGATGAATCCTGAACAGCTTTGGGAAACAACACTTAATCCTGAACACCGAATCCTTAAGCAGGTGACAATAGATAACGCTGTTGAAGCAGACAGTGTTTTCTCTATGCTGATGGGAGATGAGGTTCCGCCGAGAAGAGAGTTTATCGAGAAAAATGCGAAATATGCAAAAATTGATGCATAATTAGCGATTATCCAAATATATAAGGCCTCAGAAATGAGGTCTTTTTCCTTCACAATTGATGTATTAAATTTAATTTTAAGTCTTGCAGAGATTTTATTATTTTTGCTAAATTTTAATAACCATGATTAAAATACTTTGTACCGTTGCCCTTTCCGTAGCATCATTTTATTGTGCACAGAACTTTCCGGCTTCAGCAATTCCCGAAAACCTTAAGAAAAATGCCGACGCGGTCATCAGAAAAGATCTAACTACCATTCAGATTAATAAGATCGATGATATTAAATATCAGCTTTACACCGTAAAAACGGTTCTCAATAAAGATGGAGATTCAGATGCTCAGGTATATATTCCCTACCAAAAAGGAAACAGTATTTCCGATGTGAAAGTCAATATTTACGATGAATCGGGAAAGAAAATAAAATCATATTCCAAATCGGATTTCGGTGACTTTGCCAACAATAATCAGGGAACATTTTATTCGGATAACCGGGTAATGGCATTATCTTATACACCCACGCAATATCCCTATACGGTTGAATTTTCTTATCAGATTGATGATGAAAATACGGTCTTCTTACCGGATTTCACCCCTTTTACTACCACAAAGGTTTCACTGGAAGAAGCTCAGATGAAGATCATCAACAAATCAGGAATTGAGCTGAAATCAAAAATTTATCCTTCACCATACAATTACACAGCAGTTACTGAAAATGAAAATACCGGTGAAAAAACATATACTTATAAAAATGTACCTGCTATAGACGATGCTTTTTTACTTCCTCAGCCTGTAAAAATTTTACCGAAAGTAAGCTTTGCCTTGACCAAATTCAACCTCGAAGGAAAGCAGGGGACCCTCAAAGACTGGAAAGATTTCGGTAGTTGGTATTATAAAAATATCCTTGAACCGGTATTTGTATCTACTCCAGCCATCAAGGCTGAAGTTGCCTCCTTAAATTTACAGGGAACCACCGAGGAAAAGGTGAAGAAAATCTATCAGTACATGCAGAGCAAAACAAGATATATTTTCGTAGCCCTGGGAATTGGCGGTTGGCAGCCAATGCTTCCGGATGAAGTTCAGAAGAAAGGATACGGCGACTGTAAAGGATTGTCAACCTATATGAAAACCTTATTGGATGAAGCTGGGATTCCTTCTTATTATTGTAAAATCAATTCAGGTTCTTCTCCTGTTTCGTTTGATAAAGATTTTCCAAAAATGGGAGGTAACCATATTATACTCATGATTCCTACAGAAAAAGGAAATATCTGGCTGGAAAACACTTCGCAGCAGATTGCTTTTAATCACCTGAATTATACGACGACAGATAGAAATGTCCTTGCTGTAAAAAAAGATGGTATAGAAGTGATTGATACACCTTCTTATCTTGCCGAGCAAAGCAAGGAAAAGCAGATCCTAAAAGTAAAAATCAATGAAGATAACAGTATTTTGGGAGAAGGTAATTTTTCTTATACAGGACTTCAGTACGACAACAACCTTATTCTTGCCACTCTGTCTCCGAAAGAAAGAACGGAATCCGTGAAAAATATGCTGGATGTTCTCCATTTCGAAAAGATCGAACTTAAAAATTTCCTTAATGATAAGGATAATGCAGTGGCCAAGTACGATCTTGATTTTAAAGCGAATAATTATTCTAAAAATGCGGGAAGCAGCATGATTTTCAGAGCGGTTCCCATTTATTCTGATAATGTATATAAAAAAGAGGACAGCCGGGAACTGCCTTTCGAGCTAAGACAGTCTTTTGAAGATGAATATGAAATCAGCTTTACCTTGCCACAGAATTATAAAGTAGATGAACTTCCTGAAAATGTTCTGCTTAATTCTGAATTCGGAACGTATAAACTAAGTTTTGTAAAAAGTGGAGAAGGAGTGAAAGTCAGCAGAACCATGAAAATCAATAAGGGACTTTACCCGAAAGAGAAATATAACGACTATATCAATTTCAGAAAAAAAACTATTAACATCGACAACTCAAAAATTTTAATCTCTAAGATTTAACACATGAAAAAAATATTATTTATCGTTTTTTGCTCTATGCATTTTCTTTTTGTAGAAGCCCAGAAGCATAAGTTTCTTGATCCTCCAAAATTCAATGATGCCGACCTTTCAAAACAAAAATCAGCGCTGGATGAGAATGCACCGGCCGAGATTCTTTATAAATCTTTACATTTCAACATCGATTATAATTCAGGAAATCTTATCAAAACAGCATTTTACAGAGTAAAGATCTATGATAAGGACAAGGCTGAAGATTGGCTGAACCTGGAAGTCCCGCTTTATCAGAACGGAAGTAATCAGGAAACGCTCTCCAAAATGAAAGCTTTCACTTATAATCTAGAAAACGGAGCTTCAGTAGCAACCAAAGTTGATAAAAGTTCCAAATATAAAAGTAAAGAAAGCAAGTACGTATCCATCACAAAGTTCGCTTTCCCGAATGTGAAGAATGGTTCTGTCATTGAATATCAGTACGAGGTTACTTCGCCGTTTCTTTTCATCATACCGGAGATTCTTATTGAAACTGATACTCCTTCGCTGTATACAGAATATGTTTTGGACAGCCCGGGAAATATTTCTTACAATGTCAATTATACAGGATTTCTAACCCCTAAATACAGAGAAATTGAAGAAAGAATGATGTACGGAATAAACTACAGAACGTACAGATTCGGATATGAGAATGTAAAAGGATTTAAAACAGAAAAGTTTGTTAATAACGACAGGAATTACAGAACAAAAATAAGTGCAGAGCTGCATTCTACCAACTACCGTGAGCTGAAACTTTACTCCTCATCATGGGAACAGATAAAGGAGCGTTTGTATGAAGATGAAGATTTTGGGGGAGAGTTAAAGAAAACCAGACTGGCCAAAGAAAATATGCCTGCCAATATCTCCGGAATATCAAATGAAATTCACAGAGCTAATGCAGTTTTTGATTATGTGAAAAATACATTTACCTGGAACAAGGACAGAGGAATCTACGTAGAAGACGGAATCAAAAAAATGCTGGAAACCAAAACAGGAAATGCTGCCGAAATCAATCTTTTCCTGGTGATGATGCTTCGTGAGGCAGGTCTTAAAGCAGATCCGCTTACCATTTCAACAGTAAGTAACGGACTTATCAATATTGCGTCTCCCAATGTTTCCAACATGAATTTTGTAATTGCAGCGGTTCAGACAAAAGACGGTTTTCATTTGTATGATGCCACTGTGAAACAGTCTTCCATAGATCAGCTTCCGCCAAGAGACTGGAACCAGTTCGGAATCCTGATTGCTAAAGATAAAGTCCAGCAGCTTTCCCTTACCAATGCGAAAACGAGCTTCACATATCTTACAGCAACGGCAAAAATCAATAGCGACGGAAGCATATCCGGAAATTATTCTGACAAAGATACAGGTACCTATGCTATGTTTGCTAAAGAAAGCTATGATGATAATGCCGAGAAATACAAAAAACAATATAAAGACAATTTCGCAATCGATTTCACAGATATTGATTCAAAGGTTACTGAAAACGGAGATTTTGAAAGTACCATGAAATTTTCTTCGGACAACCTGATAGATAAGATCGGTAAGAAAATAATCATCAATCCGATGCTGTTTCTGAATAAAAATTCCAATGAATTTGATCAGACAGAAGAAAGAAAATACATGATCGATTTTACCTCACCATTTACGAGAATTAAAAAAATCGTTCTTGAAATTCCGGAAGGGTATGCGATTGAAGAAATGCCTAAGAATAAAAAAATTGTAACCGATGATAAAGAAATTGAATACAGTTATTTTGCCGAGCAGAAAGGAAATACCATAGAAGTGGTTTCCACGACGAAGGTGTTGAGCCCAACCTACCCTAAAGAATATTATCCTGCATTTAAGCAGATTTGGGGTGTGGCATCCAAGCATGAGAATCAGGTAATCAGCCTCGTGAAAAAATAAAAAGATAGAAATTTTCGAAATAAGTTTAAAACCATTCATTTTTTGAATGGTTTTTGCATATACGTAGAAAATTAGAATTATGAAAAATACGATTGCCGTTCTGGCTCTTTCGACACTCTTTGTTGTATCGGCCTGTAAAAAAACTGAAAACAATTCTACCGATACTGTAAAAACGGATTCTGTACAGAACAATACATTCAGCGTAGACTCGGTAAAAGTGAATGATTCTTTGAAGCTTAGCGATTCATTAATAGTTAAATATTCCTCCAAAATGCTGGTGTTTCCGTCTATTAAAGACAAGAAATTGTTGGACAGCATTTATTTCGGAGATAAAAATATTCAGGATTTCTCGAAGAACGGACTTCAGGCATTACTTGAAAAAAATAAAAACAAATACTTCAACGACGTTAAAAAAGATTCAAAAGACTGGATTTCCGATATGAATTTTTCTCAGGAATGGTATTCAGACATGGGAATGAATTTGAAATCAAGAATCAACGATTATATGCATATTGAATATACGTGGGGGTCATACGAAGGCGGCGCTCACGACAATTATGGATTTTCCGAAAGAGTTTTTGATTTAAAAAACAATAAAAAGCTCGAGTTGAAAGGCATCACTTCCATGCCTAAAGCGAAGATCGAGGCGATTCTTCTGAAGAATATCAATAAGATCAACAGCGGAACCACGGACAGCAACGGGAAGGTCAACAATTCAGAGATGCTTCTGGTAGATGTCGTTCCGGCTACCGAAAATTTCTATTTTGATGAGAAGAATCTGTATTTCCATTACAGTCCTTATGAAATCGCGGCATTTGCAGCAGGAGATATTACGATTCCGGTTTCATGGGAAGAATTAAAAGGAACCATCAATCCTGAATTCAAGAAAAGGATGAATATCAGTTACTAAGAATCAGTGATAGCCAGCACAAATGATGAAAAGATTTTATCTCATATGGACCACGCTTTTGCCCTTACTTTTTGTAGCATGTAAAGAGTTGGGAAATGATAAGAAGAAATCTGAAAAAGTAAGTTTCGGAAGAACCTTTATCGATTCTGTGATCGAAGAAGATACGATAAAGATCTCTGATTCTGTGTTGCTGCGGTATTCTTCCAAGCTTTTATGGTTTCCTGATCTTAAAGACACAAATCTTCTGAAAGAAATTTATCCCGGAAAACAAATTACCGACTTTTCCCGAAACGGACTTCAGAACTACCTGAAGCAGGAAAAGGAAAATATTTATAACAGGATGAGAAATTCTGCCGGGATTCGTGAAGTTAAGCAACAGCAACAGTGGTCGTACATTTCTCTGATGAATGTCCGTATGAACAGGAATAATTATGTTTCTGTTCAGTACTATACAAGCCAGGCAGGAGCACAGGATAAGGTCAGCTATTATTATGAGGAAAAAGTATTTGATTTTAAAAACCTTAAAAAGCTGCAATTATCGGACATGATTACTCTTTCTGAAGAAACGGTGAAGGGCATTTTAAAGCTCAATCTCGGAAAGACGACTCTTATGCAACAGATCAAAACGTATGATCCCGAAACCTATGCTCTTATTTCTGCGGCATCTTTTCCGGTGACACGGAATTTTTATTTTGATGATTACAATTTATATTTTCACTATAACGCAAACGAAATTATTCATGATGATGACATCGGCGATCTTATTATTACCGTTCCTTGGAATGATCTTAGCGATTACCTAAGACCTGAGTTTGTGCGGCGAATGAAAATTAACTGAATTTAATGCTTTCTAATCTGGAAGCATTTTTTATTTTTGCATCAATGGAAAAAGTTGCCTTTATCATCAATCCGTTTTCGGCCAAAAAGAACTATCAGCCGTTTCTCAATGAACTCAATGCTAAGGTTAAAGATCCTTTGTATTATATCTCAGAATCGATTCTGGGAACAGATGATTTTATTCAGAAACATTATGCTGAGGTGGATATTTTCGTTGCTATCGGAGGAGACGGCACCATTTCCACTGTGGCAAAAAATCTCATCAATACGGAAAAAGTATTGGCTATCTTTCCGGCAGGATCGGGGAATGGTTTTTCCAACGAAACCAACTTCAGCAAAAATCTTGATGAACTTCTCGAAAAGCTCAAAGCAAAAAAATCTAGGAAGATTGATACCTTCACGATCAATGGCAGGCTGTCCATCAATGTGTCGGGGACGGGTTTTGATGGGAAAGTGGTAAAGGAATTTGAAAAGACTACCCGCGGTTTTAAAAACTATATCAAAGTTTCCCTGAAAACCTTTTTTAGCTATAAACCGAAAAAAGTTAAGTTTTTTGATGAAAAATACAAGCAGTACAACGGCAAATATCTGATGGTAAATATTGCCAACACCCGTCAGTTCGGAAACAACGCCTACATTGCGCCGCATGCAAGTAAAAGTGATGGGCTCGTAGATATGGTGTTGGTGAAAAAGTTTCCGATAACATATTCTCCTTTTTTTGCTTTCAGAATGTTTACTAAAAAACTGAAAGATGACAACTACATCACCTATCTTCCGGTTTCTGAAATTGAATTTAAGGTAAATACAAAAAACTGGCATATCGATGGTGAATTCAATAAAATAAAATCACCAATTCACGTAAAAGTACAGCCTTCAAGCTTAAATATTCTGATATAAAATACTTTTCAAAAGATCCCTAAATAATTAAACTTATTTTTTTCGCCTGTTAGACAATTTTGCCTGATTATACAAGGCAGGAATTCTTATATCATTATATCAAAAAAAGTAGTCACACCTAGACTACTTTTTCTGTGACAAATGTAAAGAAATTATCATTACTTCCAAATAATAATCTGTTGTTTTTTAATATGTTAATTAATTTGAAACAGTAGATTCCTTTAAAAACCGGGCGTTTAAGAGGAAAAGAAACTGCCCTCATTTTTACCTTAAAAAAAGAGAAGCATATTGATTCTTAAATCATTGGCTTTAATAGTAGTCTAGGTGTGACTACTTTTTTAAGCACAATGAAACTACAAATGATGACCCTTTCTCAGCTCCCTCTGTTCCTGCGTTTTAGCGTAAGGATACTGTGCTTTCAGCTGTTTTCCATTGCTGTTTTTATCAGTTCCCAGACTCCTTTTTCCTACTCCGATTCAACAATTTTTATATCTGAAGATTCTTATCTGTATGTTGAATTACCGGTTGATATCTCCCATGCAACATCTTTGTCAGGAAAAAATCAAGTATCATCAAAACAGTTTAATGCAAATAAGCGTAAAGCTTACTTTAGGCTAAAGTCACCATCTATTACCAAAAATGTTAACCGATCAAATCAAGCCTGCTTTACAATTCCGAAGAGTTCGCATTATCTTGGAAACTCAAGCAATCTTTTATCAACAGCCGTTTTAGGAAATCCTTCTCAAGCAAAACACCACCAGAAAATGATGGATTCGTCTTTAAGAGTTTTCTTGGACGTAAATTTTTGTGAAACGAAACTTCAATATCATCTTATTGACCATATCAACCTCTTAAAAATTATAACCAATCACTTCAGCCGCCCTCCACCCATATTTACGATATTTTATCAAACACAAATGACACGGATTATTAAACACAAATGAGCACAAATAGCTTTGCACAAATAACACAAATGCTTTAATTAAACAGCACACTTTCCACTTCGTTTGTCATCCCGTAGGGATCTAAGCAAAGAAGATCACACAACATTTGTGAAATTAGTGAAATTCCATTAGCGTCATTTGTGTTTTAAAACAAAACAAACAAACCCATAAATACAACAAACAATGAAAAATATATTTACAGTGGCTGTTCTATTCATCAGCCTCATTATTAAAGCTCAGGTGGGGATCAATAATACTTCCCCAAAAGCAACCCTTGATATTACTCCAAAAACAACTGATGGGAGCAAGCCCGAAGGACTTTTAATTCCACAATTAGACGGCAATTCGCTAAAAACTGCAGCATATGGAACTTCTCAAAAAGGAGTGATTGTCTATGCGAAGTCAGCAGCCAGTCCCACCGATACCAAAACCGTGAATGTTACTGCGGAAGGGTATTACTTTTATGATGGCAGTGTATGGCAGAAAATGACCGGGGCAGCCGCGGGAGATACCACCAACGATGCCTGGGTAAATGACACCACCAACGGTCTGGTAAAATTAGGAACGAAAGCAGATGGTTCAGCCAGAGCAGCAGGTACTGAATTTGTTGCACAAGACAATGGATCTGTAGGTATCGGAACAAATTCTCCGGCCAGTTCTTCAATTCTTCAACTTGACGCAACAGATAAAGGATTTGTACCTCCGCGTATGACTGTATTACAAAGAGATGCTATTACCACACCTTTATATGGAACAGTAATCTATAATACTGATCAAAGCTGTATGGAACAATATGTAGGAGGTAGTGGGCCGGGAATATCAAGCACCGGATGGAAAAGCTTATGTAGTTCAAATATCAATTCTTCAGTTACAAGTGTAAACTGTACAGGAGTTCTGGCAGGAAACTATTATTCTAATGTTCAGATGACAACAGCGAACACAAAGACCGTTACCATCAATTTTACGACTGCCGGAGATTATTCTGCCTCAACCGATGAGGTAAACGGTGTCTATTTTGTAGGTCAGGGTACTGTTAATGCCTCGGGAAGTAAAAACATTATACTTACGGCATCGGGAACTCCGATGGCTGATGGTACTTTTACTTATACGGTGACGACCGATGGAAAGACTTGTACTTTCAGTGTTACTTACACTAAAGCTCCCGTACCAATTAATTCTATTGATTGCTTATCAGGAACACCTGCTGCTGGTACATATACTACAGGAGTAGCAATGACTGCATCAAACACAAAGAATATTTCTGTAGATGTAGGGACAGGATTTGGTACTTCTAATACCAATACATTTTCTACAAATGTTGTCAATGGAGTACAGTTCACTAAAACAGTTACATTTCCATCATCCGGTGTGCAGGCTGTGACATTAGTTGCTTCCGGAACACCCATTAACACAGGTACATATACTTATACTGTTTCTGGTCTTAATACCTCGCAAACCTGTACATTTACTGTGAATTATGATTGTAATAAAGTAACAAGTGGCAATCTTTTTTCGGCATTGGGAAATACACCTTCAGCAAGTATTGGGCATAGATTTACAATTACAGCACCCGGACCGGGTAGATTTTTATTGAAAGGTAGCGCACAAGTATGGACCGATAATGGATCAAAAGGCAGCTGGTATGCTGTAAAATATGGTAGTACTACTTTAACATATGGTGCAATAAATTCGTCTGCCTGGGCAAATGTTTTTCAAAACGTTCCCTTCAATACCTCGTTAGATGTTACTGCTGCAGGATCTTACAATATTGACATTGCTTATGGATATAGTGCGGGAATACAACAATATAACTTAGAATATATATTTGTACCATCCGGAACCCAATGTCAAGCTATTTCAGTAGATGCTAAGCCTTTTATTGATTACGTCAATAACTTACCAAGCACTATGGGTCACAGGTATAGTTTGACAGCACCTGCAGCCGGTAAATTTATATTACTCCCTCAGATGCAGGTATGGTCATCTGCAACCTCAACGAATGGATTTGATCTTAAAAATGGATCTTCTGTCATTGCTTCTGCACGACTTGCCTCAGCTGCGCCTGAACATTTATATAATAATATCACAACAGCTGGAGAGTTTTCTGTAAGCAGCGCAGGTAATTATAACTTTGATTTGGTTCCAACTTCAACAATAAACGGAACGATCAGACCGGGACTAGTTTCAATTTTTATCCCGACCACAGCTGCAGGTTATTCTAGTGGCAACAGTTCAACGGCAACGATAAACAATGGCGCTGGAAGTAACAGTCATCGCTTTACAATTAATGCCCCAGCAGCTGGTAAACTTTTATTGTTTGGTTCTGCAAATCTATTGTCAACAACAGGGGCGACTTTGGGATATGATGTAAAGGTTGGAGCTTCAACATTACAAAATATGATATTACCTGCTATTGCTCCATCAAACAGATATCAAAATATTCCTTTTGCTACAGAGTATACAGTCACATCATCTGGTCCTGTTAACATTGACCTAGTCCCTATAAATACTAACTCTACAAATATGCAGTATCCTGTACTTCAATGGGTATTTATTCCTAATTAATATATCAATTTAAAATAAAGTTTATACCAAACATCCTGCACAAATCAAAGCGTATCTCTACGATAACACTTAACCAAAGACACTATTGAAGTGCTGACGCAGTATTCTAGCAGTCAGTCTTTAAAAGAACCCCGCACTGCTACCCTGGATAAGCAATTGACGGTAGAGTAGAACAAGCGGATTGCTTCGGTGCAAGCAAGGTGATTGTTAGGTAGCAAGCAAGGGTCTTACTACGAGGCTAACAAGACGCTTGCTAGGGAGCAAGCAATCGGCTTGTGATAAAATGCAATAATTTCTGTTGCGAAATAATCGACAGGAAAATGATAGGAAAATCGTTTTCGTCAGTGAAAATGATTTCTCAATGAAAGAACTGACATATATTTCTTTAGTATAATGGTGCTTCGGCTTGGGAAAGATTCCCGGCCGGAGTTTTTTTGGGCTTCAGCTTGCTCAACCACCATTGAACGGAGGGTACCAGGCTTCCCTTGTCATCCCGTAGGGATCTAAGCCCGAATCTTTCCAGGGTAATGTTAACGATGCCGAGATTCCTACGGAATGACAAAAGGGTGTGGGTAGTGTTCGGGAGTTTTAGAGCGTGAGCGTTTTATCATTTATCTTGTCATCTCGTAAGGATCTAAGCACGAATCTTTCCATCTGTCACCCTGAGCCTGTCGAAGGGTCGGTTAATACTCACCAAAGTACTCCTAAGGCTTCGACAAGCTCAGCCTGACACCGCAAATGATGATAACAAAAGTAGTCGAATGGCAGAGCCTAAGCGGAGTCGAAGGCCCGCAGTACAAGAGGTGAAATTTATCAGACTTCCAGTTTCTTTTCTACTTCATTCGGATGATCCAGGCAGAACTGCAGCTGCTTTTTATCCAGCTGTTTTTCCCAGTTGGCCACGACTACTGTTGCTACAGAATTTCCGATGACATTGGTTAAGGCCCGGCATTCACTCATGAATTTATCGATTCCCAGAATTAAAGTCATCCCCGCAATCGGAATTTCGGGAACCATGGCCAGGGTGGCAGCTAATGTCACAAAACCGGCACCTGTTACCCCTGCCGCACCTTTTGAACTTAGCATAGCCACTAAAAGCAGTATGATCTGTTTCTCGGGCGGAAGATGTATGTTCAAAGCCTGAGCAATAAATAAGGAAGCCAGTGTCATATAGATATTCGTGCCGTCAAGGTTGAAAGAATATCCTGTAGGGACTACAAGTCCGACAATAGCTCTGGAACATCCTGCTTTTTCAAGTTTTTCCATAATTCCCGGAAGTGCAGATTCTGAAGAGCTCGTTCCCAAGACCAATAGAAGTTCTTCTTTTAGGAAATATATTAATTTAAAGATATTAAACCCATTATACCATGCAACCGCTCCAAGCACCAGGACAACAAAAAGGGCTGACGTTATATAGAAGGTTCCGACAAGAAAAATGAGATTCAGAACCGAGTGTAAACCGTACTTGCCAATGGTAAAAGCCATCGCCCCGAATGCTCCTATCGGAGCGAGCTTCATGAGCATATGAACAATTTTAAACACGGGTGTTGAAAGGTCCTGTAGGAATTCAGTGATTTTTCGGCTTTTTTCTTTTGTTAAAACTAAAGCAACACCCATTAAAATCGCTACCAGCAATACCTGAAGTATATTTTCTCCCACGAGCGGACTAAAAAGGGTTTCCGGGATGATATTCATAATGAAGCCGGTAAGGGTAGACTCATGGGCCTTCTGCTGGTACTGGGAAACGTCTCCCGAAAGGGTAGAAGGATCTATGTTAAGACCATGCCCGGGCTGTAAAATATTTCCGACAATCAGTCCGATGATCAGCGCCAGTGTTGAGAATGTCAAAAAGTAAATCATGGCTTTAATGGCAATTCTTCCTACTTTCTTCAGGTCCGTCATGTGGGCTATTCCTAACGTAAGGGTAATGAAGATCACGGGAGCGATAATCATTTTAACGAGTTTTATGAATCCGTCACCCAGCGGTTTCATCTTTTCTCCGAGTTCCGGATAAAATCTTCCTAAAAGAATCCCGGCCAGAATAGCTATGATGACCTGAAAATATAGCTGCTGATAAAGTTTTTTTGCTTTCAATGAAATTGTTTTGAGAAGCGAAAATTATGAAAAAAATATTGTTTGATATGATAAATGTCAGTAAAAGTTTCGGCGGTGCTTTTAGCACCGCCGAAACTGTATTATTTTATTATTTAAATATGATTATTCTACCGCTACAGAATCGTCGCCCCTGCCATCAGCAACTGCATGAATGCTTCCGTCATCGTCCATTAAAATCAATTCTGTTCTTCCGATCTGTCCCTTTCTTTCCACTTTATATCCTAATTTCTCCAACTCTGTAATGGTTGTTTCAGGAAAGTTTTTTTCAAAAGCGACCGTTTCCGGAAGCCACTGGTGATGGAACTTAGGAGCGTTGACCGCAATATTGGCGGTAAGCTTAAAATCAATGACATCAACAACAGACTGGTATACCGAAGTAGGAATGGTAGTTCCTCCCGGCGTTCCTACCACCATATAAGGTTTACCACCCTTCATAATGATCGTCGGCGTCATGGAAGAAAGCATTCTCTTGTTGGGCTGGATAGAGTTGGCCTCTCCGCCTACAGCTCCGAACATGTTGGGAACACCCGGCTTTATGGAAAAATCATCCATTTCATTATTCAGGAAAAACCCGGCTCCGGATACCACGACTTTGCTTCCGTATAATCCGTTTAAGGTGGTCGTGACAGCAGCGGCATTTCCTTCTTTATCAATAACTGAAATATGGGTGGTTTGTGTAGATTCTGCAGGTTGTTTAATTATTTTTCCGACCTCTGCGCTCGCCGAGGCTTTCTGAAAGCTGAAACTTTTCCATCTGCTTTTTAAATACTCATCGGAGATCAGGTATGAAGTTTTATCCTGAATAAAATCGGGATCACCCATGTATTCTGCTCTGTCGGCATACGCTCTTCTTTCGGCTTCCACCATGATCTGAACTGCTTTTGTCGAATTCAGTTGATATTTTTCCAGATTTTCATAACTCGCCATTTTTAACATCTGGGCAAGTAAAATCCCGCCGCTTGAAGGCAATGGCATCGATACTACATTATTTCCTTTATAGTCAAACTCCAAGGCTTTTCTTTCGGCAACTTTGTAATTTTTTAGATCTTCCAGAGTAATAATCCCATTTCCTTTTTTCATTTCAGAAACAATAAGCTCTGCGGTTTTCCCTTTATAGAAGCCTTTCTGTCCGTATTTCTGAATGAGTTTTAACGTTTGAGCCAGTTCTTTCTGAATCAGGAGATCACCCGTCTTCCATGGAATGTCTTTTACGAAAGCAATATTACTATTATTATGTTTCTGAAAATATTCTTTATGGGCATTTAATAAATCTGCTTCCGGGCGGGTTATGGCAAATCCTTTTTCTGCTAAATCTATCGCAGGCTGAATAAGCTTATCCATAGGAAGTTTGCAGTACTTTAACGTTGCAAAAAAGCCTGCCACACTTCCGGGAACACCGACCGCCAGTCTTCCGTTTTGGGAAAGATCTGTATCTGCTTTTCCGTTTTTGTCGATATACATGTCATGTCTGGCTTTATGAGGCGCCGTCTCCCGGTAGTCAATCGTAAATCTTTCACCATTATTTTTGACACCCACTAAAAATCCGCCTCCTCCGATATTTCCGGCCTGAGGATAAACAACGGCAAGCGCATATTGCGTCGCTATTACAGCATCATAAGCATTGCCTCCCATTCTGAGCATTTTCGCACCTGCTTCGCTTGCCAGAGGATGGGCCGAAACTACAACTCCCTTATTCCTTACCTTAACTTCTTTTACAATATTGAAATCGGTGTATTGTGCTGAAAATGTGTTAGTAAATAGAATGAGTAAAATGATAATGTTTTTCATTCGCAAATTTTATAATCCAATTTACAATTTTGTTTTAAGATAGGCTTTAAAATATTTACTTTTGCTTTCATCAACTAATAAAAATCAAAAATGGAATCCCACACGGAAAGAATACTTATTACAGGTGCCTTAGGACAGATCGGTACCGAGCTTACAAACAGACTTGTCGAAATTCATGGCGCTGAGAATGTAGTGGCTTCAGGCCTCGACAGATGGCAAAAAGGAATTACTTCAGCAGGACATTATGAAAGGATGGATGTTACCAATACCCAGCTGGTAAGACAGGTCGTAAAAGATTATGAGATCACTACGGTTTATCACTTGGCTTCATTATTGTCGGGCACTTCTGAGAAGCAGCCTGTTTTTGCATGGAAGCTTAATCTTGAGCCGCTTCTTCATTTTTGTGAAATGGCAAAGGAAGGTCTTATTCAGAAGATATTCTGGCCAAGCTCGATCGCTGTTTTCGGGAAAGGGATTCCCAAGGAAAATGTAGGTCAGGATGTCGTGCTGAACCCAACAACAGTGTATGGAATATCAAAAATGGCAGGAGAAAAATGGTGCGAATATTATTTCGATAAGCATGGGGTAGATGTAAGAAGTATCCGATACCCGGGACTGATTTCCTGGAAAACTCCGGCCGGTGGAGGAACAACAGACTATGCCGTTGAGATTTTTTATGAGGCTATTGAAGAAGGGAAGTATACCAGTTTCATTTCTGAAAATACAGGAATGCCAATGCTGTATATGGATGATGCGATCAATGCGACTTTAAAATTAATGGAAGCACCGAAGGAGAATCTTACCGTTCGTTCATCATATAATTTGGGAGGAATGTCTTTTACCCCAAAAGAACTAGCCGAAGAAATCAAAAAAGAAATTCCGGATTTTGAGATCGATTATAAGCCGGATTTCAGACAACAGATTGCTGATTCATGGCCTGCATCAATTGATGATTCTGTGGCCAAAAAAGACTGGGGATTATCTTATGAATTTGGAATTTTGGAGATGACTAAAGATATGATTAAGAACCTTAAAGTGAAGTTAGGGAAGTAGTTTTTAGATGTAAAGTTATACTTTAAATAGAATTATTGTTAACATCTGATTTTTAATTACTTTTAAATTTTATCTAAAATTAAATTGATATGGTTTTATTAACTTTTAACATCATTAATATTGAAGCTTCCTGCAAAAATGCAGCCCAGGTATCCGATGTTGAAAGGCTGAAAATTTCAATCGATAATACAAAAGCGATTCTGAGAATTTTAGATATTCATGATATAAAAGCGAGCTTTTTTGTGGAGATTTCTATCGCGGAAAAACTTCAGGATTTACTAAAAGCAATTTCATCCAAAGGGCATGAAATTGCTTTTTACAATAAAGACTCTACCGTAGAAGAAGTTGAAAATACGAAGATATTTGTTCAGGAACTTTTAGAAAAACAGGTCAAAGGAATCCGGCAAAAGGATATAAAAATCCCGCCTCAAAATTTGAAGCTGATGGAATTTAGCTATATTTCAAATATCGATAATGCTAATATCCTTTTTCCTTTCAAACGCCTGAAAAGGACTACGGAAATTGTTGAGGAAGACGGATTAAGTATTGTTCCTGAAAGTATTTCCCCATACAGTCAATTGCCTTATAATGATTTTGTATTCCAGGTGCTGCCGATGAAATATTATCAGAATATGGTTTTTGAAACCTTGAAGAATGATGATTTTGTTTTGATTTATTTAAATTCCTGGCAGTTTACTGATTTTGGCAAATACCATTTTGATGTTCCTTTTTACAGAAGACTGAATTCCGGTAAAAAAATGGAGGACAAGCTGGATGCCCTCCTTAGCTGGATTAACGAGAAAGAAATGGCTACTTCCCGTATGAAAGATTATATATTTTAGACCCTATTCTTCATTTTTACAGATGGCCAGAAGATCTGTAGAATACTGCATGTCTTTGGCGAATAAAATGTCTTCATGCGAATATTTTGTGGCAAAATCGCTTGAAGTATTATGCAGTGATTGAGCCGGGTTATTGTGTCTGTTCCTGATTCTCTTTAAAAGGTCAAATACTTTTTTCTGAAGATTTAAAAGATAAACTCTTAAAGAATAAGGATAGATATATAACGTGGAAGGTAATACGGCTATTCGCTGTTTTCTTGTCCTTCTGATCTCTTCCCGAACCAAGTCTGAATTTGATCCGATTTTTAAAATTTCTACCTGGTTAAAATATTTTCTGAGAAGTTTTTCCAAGCTTTCAGGAGTATATTCTTTCAAATGGAAAATATTCCAGGGCTGCTGAATGTATTTAAATAGTCGGTGCTTTATATCGGGAGTTGAAATAATTAATATTCCGCCTGGATTTAAAAGCTGTTTTAGTGTAGAAGTATACTCTTTATCATCTGGTACATGTTCTATGACCTGAAATGAAGTGATGATGTCAAATTTTTCATTTCCCAATTCAGCAATCGTTTTGAAATTCAGATTGGGAGATCTATATTCCTGGCCCGCAAAATCTACCGCTTCTTTGCTGATGTCAACACCTGTAACATCTGCTGCAGTTTCAGAAAGCATGTGTGAACCATATCCCGAACCGCATCCGTAATCAAGAACTTTTTTATCTTTTACGAGTTTTTTAGCGTATTCGTAGGTCGCAATGTGCATTAAATGCAGGTATAGTTCAGATTTATTTGTAAAATGATGATGTATGATGTGTCTTTCTCCGGTATCCTTCATTTGCTAATTATTTGGTTAAAAAGGTGACTTATGTCAATTCAAAAAGCGTAATTTCAGGTAATACGCCCACTCTTCCCGGATAGGCCAGAACGCCGAAACCACGGTTAACATACAGCATTTTTCCTTCGCTTTCGTATAAATCTGCCCATTTTGGGTATTTATACTGAACCGGTGACCACTTTACATTTTTAAGATCAAGACCAAACTGCATCCCGTGCGTATGTCCTGAAAGCGTCAGCTGAACGTTTCCAGGGTGTTTTTTAACGACGTAATCAAAATGGGTAGGGTCATGGCTCATTAGGATTTTTGTAGCGGATTCCGGCACTCCTTTCAGGGCATCGTCTATTTTTCCGAATTGAGGGAAAGGTTTCAGCCCCCAGTTTTCTACTCCAAGGATATAAAGTTTATCGCCGTTTTTCTCAATTATACGGTTTTCATTCCGAAGCATATCAAAACCGGCCTGTCTTTCATAATCGATCAACGTATCAAGATTTTGTTTTTTTTCGTTTAGTGAAGTCCAGTTGACGTAGTCGCCATAATCATGATTTCCGAGAACAGCAAATTTGCCATCTTTTGCTTTAATCTTTGAAAATAGCGGAATAAAAGGCTTGAATTCTTCTGCCACATTGTTAACCATATCCCCGGTAAATAATACAAGATCAGGATTTTGTTCGTTAATCAGATTAATGGCATGCTCAAGTTTACCCGGATCAGAAAAGCTTCCGCTGTGTACATCAGAGATTTGTATAATTTTATACCCCTTGAAACTTTTTGGAAGATTAGCAAAATTGATTCTTACTTTTCTTACTTTATGACGGTACTTCCCGAAAGTAATCCCATCAATAAAAAGGGCGGAAAGTACACCGCCCAGTCCTAAACCAACCAGGCTTAAAAACTTTCTTCTTTCAGGGAAGTGATTTTCTGAAGATCCTACCAAACCGATAAGATATCCAAAGATTCTAATGATATCGTCAATCAACAGGAACAGAACGACAAAAATTTTAGGAAGAATAAAGACCAAAAAGAGAGATATTATGATCTGTGCTCTCATCATACTTCTGTCGGCCCTGCTGAAATGCATCACCTCGTAGGCGAAGAAGCCATACACCGCAAGAGAAATTGTCCAGTATCCGATTCGTATCCAGAAATTATCTGTAAGGGTTCTGATAGCTTGATAAATATATATTTCCAAGAAAAGGAAGATGGCTGCAATAATTAAAAAGTTTCTTTGCATAATCCGTTTAAAAAAAGCACAAAGAATAGTTTCCCTGTGCTTTTTATATTTTTAAATTAAATAATAATATTAAGGAAATCTGTATACGATAGCATTGATGTTCATACCGGCACCTACCGAAGTCATTACAATGTTACCTTTTTCTTTAAACGATTGACCGTCCATTTTTCCTTTAATTATTAAATCAAACATGGTAGGAATTGTTGCTACGGAAGAATTTCCGAAGTCCTGAATCGTCATTGGAGAGATGGAATGATCATAATCTTTCACGTCATAAAGTTTATGAAGTCTTTCGATCATGGCATAATCCATCTTTGCATTAGCCTGGTGAATCAGAATTTTGTTAATATCTTCAATAGAAAGACCTGCGTCTTCGATTGTTTCTTTTATAGCTGCAGGAACGTTTTTCAGGGCGTATTCATAAATTTTTCTTCCCTGCATTCTTACAAATAGACGGGTCTGGTCAGATTCTTTGTTGATGGATGGTCCATTTGCCAGATAATCCAGCTCAAGACCATTATCACAGATGGTATTATGGGCAATGATTCCTACGCTTTCATCGTCGGTCGCCTTTACCACAACTGCTCCGGCTCCGTCTGCAAAGATCATTCTGTTTCTGTCGTGAGGATCTGTTACTCTGCTTAAGGTTTCGGCACCGATCACAAGAATTGTTTTGGCAACTTTAGCTTTAATTAAATTATCAGCCAAAATCATCGCTTCCACCCATCCCGGACATCCGAAAAGCATATCATAAGTAACGCATTTTCTGTTTTTAATGCCTAATTTATTCTTTACCCTTGCGGCCATTGTCGGCATGAAATCTGCATATCCGTGAACGGTTACTTCACCGAAATTACTGGCGTAAATGATGTAATCAAGTTCTTCCTGATCTATTTTCGCGTCTTCGATAGCAATTTTGGCAGCCTCGTATCCGATTTGTGAATTGGATAGATCTTCTTCTATGAATCTTCTGTTTTCTATTTCTGTAATTTCTACAAATTTTGCAATAGTTTCTTCAGCAGGTTTGTCAATCTTTACCCCGTCTTCTGTATAAAACTCTGAACCTAAGAAATAGTCTCTCCCGATAATTCTGCTGGGAAGGTAAGATCCAGAACCAATTATGATCGTATTCGGCATTCGTTTAAATGATTTTTTTAAAGACGCAAAGTTAATAATTAATATTAATAACAGAGAATTAAAAATATTATTAAATTTGCAAAAATTGTACTTTACAATCCTATGAAAAACAATCCATCCTTAAAAGGCTTACTGATTGCAATTGTGGCGTTTATTTTTGCCTTTGGGATCTACTTCCTCTTTTTAGCCAAAAAGAATTATTATGTCGTAGACAATCCGACTTCCGATACATTTTATTATACCATAAATAATGGTTCTGAAGGGACAATTGCCGGCGGACAGACCGTTCATGTGGACCTGAATAAAGGTAAAAACTCCATCAGGGTTTTTGATAAAAATAAAAAATTACTGTTTGATTCTGCTTTTGAGGTGAATAAGGTACGGGGCCTTATCAATATAGCACATCAGGATTATTATATCAATGATCAGTATTATGGCTACAACCTTAAAAAAGATTCACTACTTTTGGCACTGGATAAAACCGTCATTGACGGAAAAACATATTTTGGAGGAGCAAGACGCTTCAATAAATTATTTACTGATGATTTTTACTACAATGTAGATGAGGATTACGATAAGGTGATCAAAAATATCCAGCAGGTGGAATCAAGATCAAAAATCTTCAGGAAACAGGATTACCTAAATTATTATAACGAATATTACAAGTTTTAAGTTTTGACAAAAGATATTACCAAAATTACGCCCTACAACTCTGAAGCTACGAAGAAGAGCCAGGTAGAGGATATGTTCGACAATATTGCACCGAAATATGATCTTCTGAATCATGTTCTGTCCATGAAAATAGATGTTTTATGGAGAAATACCTTGGTGAAATGGATGAAAAATGACAATCCGCAGGAAGTGCTGGATGTGGCTACAGGAACGGGAGATCTTGCGATTGCGATTGAAAAGGGAACGGGTTCTAAAGTAATTGGATTAGATTTATCGCAACAAATGTTAAATGTTGGCGTTATTAAAATAAAAAAACTTAAATTAGACGGCAAAATTTCCATGCAAAAAGGAGATGCAGAGAATTTACCTTTCGAGGAAAACAGATTTGATGCGGTTTCCGTTGCATTTGGAGTGAGGAATTTTGAAAACCTTACCAAAGGTTTGGCGGAATTAAGAAGAGTTGTTAAAGATAACAAGAGTGTTTATATACTGGAGTTTTCAAAGGTTGAGGGTTTCCTGGCGCCATTTTATATGTTTTATTTCAAAAATATATTACCTGCCATCGGCAGACTGGTTTCCAAGGATAATAGGGCATACACATACCTTCCGGATTCTGTAAATGCTTTTCCTTTTGGGGAAAAGATGAGACAAATTCTTTTAGATACAGGATTTAAAAAAGTTGAATATAAAAAACTAAGTTTAGGTATAGCCACAATTTATAAAGCAACAAAGTAACCTATGAGTAAATTTTTATTAAGAGCACTGGTTTTAACCTCAGTAAATATCGCCGTTTTAGCAAACGCGCAATTCAGAACCCGAAACAGAATGGATAAGTTGGAAGATTTCGACGAGCAGAAATTCAGCTGGGGTTTTTATCTGAATGGTAACAGACTAGACTACCGTATCGTTTTGAATCCGAGATACGGGATGAATAATAATCAGAATCTTGTTTCATCTAAAGAAAGCTACAGTTTCGGTGCTGGTTTGATCGCAAAATGGAGACTGAATGATTATTTGGATGTAAGATTGGAACCAGGGTTACAATTTGGGCAGAGGCAGTTGACTTTTAACACACAGTCTAATGACCAGTATGCGGCGGGTACTTTAACGAACGATCCTTTTATTCCGTTTCCTTTAACAGAAAAAGACAGAGTACGAGAAATTAAAACTACTTTGGTAGATGTTCCTGTGTTGCTGGAATTCCACGGACAGAGATGGTACAATTCTCGACCATATGTGGCTGCCGGGGTAAACTATATCGTGAATCTTCAGTCTAATTCAGATTCTACCGATGACAACCTGCAGCAGGTTTTCAGATCAACAACGCACAATTTTGCATGGTCTGCGGAGATGGGGATTCAGTTTTACTTTAATAAATTTAAGCTGACCCCGGCAATCAGAGGGACGTTCATCATGAACAATGAGATTGTTGCTGATAATGCCACAACACCTCCGTACTGGACTTCTGCGATGTCTACTTTACAAACAAGAGCCGTATTCTTTGTACTGAAATTTGAATAAGAAATAATTATAAAATATAAAAAGGAGATGCATTTGCGTCTCCTTTTCCGTTTGAAAACAAAATATAGAGACTTTTATTTTTGTTAGTGTTAATATTTTGTTATTTTTGCTATTAGTTAGAATATACAAAACCTGAAATGCTTCAAGATTTAGAAAACAATTTTTCAGAATTAGAGAAAAAGATTTTGCTGTTACAAAAGAACTATAAAAATCTTACTGAAAAGTTCTCAGAATTAAGTATTGAGCATGAAGACCTGAAGAAAAAATATGATGAAGAAAGGAAGAAAAATCAGGTATTAGCAGAAGAACAAAAAAATATAAAACTTTATTCAGCAATATCCGGAAATCCTGAACATAACAGATTGATGAAAAATCACATCAACAGATTGGTAAAGGAAATAGATTTCTGTATTGCACAGCTTCAAAACAGTGGATTATAATGGAAGTAAGAAGAATAACCATTAATATTGCAGGAAGGGTATATCCGCTGAACGTACCGGCAGCAGAAGAAGAAACTTTGCGTAAAGTCGGGAAGCAGATTGAAAATATGATTAAAGATTTTGAACAAAATTTCGATGTCAGAGATAAACAGGATGCGTTGGCGATGTGTGCCCTTAAATTGGGAACCAATGCAGAAGTAGTATCGATGAATTACGAAAAAACAATACAATCTACCAACGAAAGATTAGTGAAAATTAATCAGTCGTTGAATGAAACAGGGAAATAGATTTTTTTTCCCAAAAAATGCTGCCTACAATAATTCTAACACATTAAAGGTAAACTCAACGCTAAACAATTACCGAACAAATGTCCATTGAATGGCGTGCCGGTCCGTCCGGATTACAGACAGTGGAAATCAGTTCAAATCGTGTTGATTAGGAGTTTACTCTCAATCTCTGGATTATTGTGGGCTTTTTTTATTTATGTAAATACAATTAAAACTCAATATAAATTATGATAGAAGTTATAGTCGGCGTTGTCTGTTTAGTAATCGGAGCTGCGGCAGGAGTATTTTTCTCCAAAAGTTCACTGAATACTAAAGCAAAATTCATTATAGACGATGCAAAGAAAAATGCCGAAAATCTTATAGAAAAAGCCAATGTACAGGCAGAATCCATAAAGAAAGAGAAAAATCTCCAGGCTAAGGAAAAATTTCTTGAACTTAAATCCCAGCATGATGCTGATATTCAGGGGCGTGAAAAGAAAATGCAGGAGGTTGAAAAAAGAATTAAGGATAAAGAGCATAAGCTGAATGATGAGCTTAGTAAAGTAGGAAAACTAGAGAAAGATCTGGATAAGCAAATCGCTGATTACGCTAAGAAAACAGAGATTTTAGAGAAAAAACAACACGAATTGGATATTGCTACTGCTAAAAAAGTTGAAATTCTTGAAAAAATTGCAAATTACACAGCAGAAGAAGCAAGAGCAGAATTGGTAGAAACCATGAAAGCAGAGGCTAAGACAAGAGCTCAGGCACACGTTCAGAGCATCATGGAAGAAGCTCAGCTTAATGCGAAGAGTGAAGCAAGGAAAATCGTTATCCAGACTATTCAGAGAATAGGAACAGAGCAGGCCATCGAAAATTCCGTTTCTGTATTTAATATTGAATCGGATGAAGTAAAAGGTAGAATTATCGGTAGAGAAGGTAGAAATATTCGTGCTTTAGAAGCCGTAACGGGCGTGGAGATCATTGTTGATGATACACCGGAAGCTATTCTTCTTTCATGCTTTGATCCGGTAAGAAGAGAGATCGCGAGATTATCACTTCACAGATTGGTTACAGACGGAAGAATTCACCCTGCAAGAATTGAAGAAGTAGTTGAAAAAACCAGAAAACAAATTGAAGAGGAAATTATTGAAGTAGGGAAAAGAACGATTATTGATTTAGGAATTCACGGATTACATCCTGAACTGATCAAAATCGTTGGTAGAATGAAATACCGTTCTTCTTACGGACAAAACTTACTACAGCACTCAAGAGAAGTAGCAAACATTGCTGCAACGATGGCTGCAGAATTAGGATTAAATGTAAAATTAGCGAAAAGAGCAGGTTTATTACATGATATCGGTAAAGTTCCTGAGCAGGAATCTGAGCTTCCTCACGCCTTATTAGGAATGCAATGGGCAGAGAAATACGGTGAAAATGCAGAAGTGGTAAACGCTATCGGAGCTCACCACGACGAAGTGGAAATGACATCACTACTGTCGCCGATCATCCAGGTAGCGGATGCAATTTCAGGGGCAAGACCGGGTGCGAGAAGACAGGTGCTTGAATCATACATCCAAAGATTGAAAGACCTTGAATCTGCTGCGTTAAGCTTTGATGGTGTTTCATCAGCATATGCAATCCAGGCAGGTAGAGAATTAAGAGTAATGGTAGAAAGCGGTAAAGTAAATGATGAAGTCGCTTCCCAGCTTTCTTATGATATTTCAGAAAAAATCCAGAACGAACTTACTTATCCGGGACAGGTAAAAGTAACCGTAATCAGGGAAACAAGGGCTGTAAATATTGCGAGATAACAACCAAAAAAGATATTTCATAAAAACCTTTCAAGAAATTGGAAGGTTTTTTATTTTTAGCAAAATTAAATTCAATGCAAGAGCTTTCCTTGTCTTCGAAACTGAAGTACATTTTTTCAATTCCTGTGATCATTTCCGCTTTGGGATATTTTGTTGATATTTATGATTTGTTATTGTTCGGTATTGTAAGAATTCCCAGTTTAAAAGCTTTAGGTTTAAATCCTGATACTGACGGAACATTTATCCTCAATGCCCAGATGGTAGGATTGCTTATTGGAGGAATATTCTGGGGAGTTTTTGGTGATAAAAAAGGGAGGCTGTCTGTACTCTTTGGCTCAATTTTAGTCTATTCACTGGCGAATATCGCGTGTGGATTTTTACCGCATTTCCCTGAGAAGCATTTGGTCTATCAATATGCTGCTTTGAGATTCATTGCAGGCATTGGGCTTGCCGGGGAACTTGGAGCAGGAATTACGCTTGTTTCTGAAAGCCTTCCGAAGAATCTGAGGGCTATTGGGACCTCCGTAGTTGCCGGCTTTGGATTAATGGGAGCTGTTGTGGCCCAGCTAACGGTTGAATTAGCCGGCGGCTGGAATGTTTCCTACATTATCGGAGGTATTCTTGGAATCTTATTATTATTTCTCAGAATCAGCGTATCAGAATCGGGAATTTACAAGAACATGGAACATCAGCACGTTTCAAAAGGAAACTTCTTTTCTTTTTTCACCAATAAAAATCGGTTTATAAGATACGTCAAATGTATTGCAATTGGTCTGCCTACATGGTATTGCATTGGAATTCTGGCAGTTCTTGCCAATCAATTTGCTCCGGAGCTAGGCATTAAAGATCTTAGTCCTGGAAAAGCCATTATGTGGGCTTACATTGGAATTTCCGTAGGCGACCTGGCCAGCGGATTTATTTCTCATCTTTTAAAATCAAGGAAAAGAGCCATTCTCATCATGCTGCTTTTTACCATTATCGGAGTTGTTATCATGTTATTCGGAAATACAGATACAGAAACCAGATATTATATTTTCTGTGTCTGGCTGGGACTTGGAACAGGCTATTGGGCAATGTTTGTAACGCTGGCTGCAGAACAGTTCGGAACAAACATCAGAAATACGGCTACGACTACTGTACCGAATATGGTTCGCGGACTTGTTCCTGTAATGATTCTGGCTTTTGACTTTTTTAAAAATGATTTTTCTGTTATTATAAGTGCAGCAATAGTAGGAACAATCGTGTTCGCACTCGCATTTTATTCTTCACTGACAATATCCGAAACCCATAACAGAGACCTGGAATTTACAGAATAATTTATGCTATTTAAAATATTTCCACGAATATTTTCGTTATTAATTTTTAATAAGTTAAACAATATAAATAAATTATCAAATTTAATATTAAATTATGCTTTGAATAATTAATATTTGTTTAACTTTGAGACTGTAATTAAATTATATCACCTTAAAAACCAAATCACAATGCAAAATTTTTTGAAAAACGCCAAGAAATTAAAGAAGTCAGATCTTAAAAACATCGTAGGAGGTGTAGGAGGCGGTGGCTCACTGGGAACTCCTGATCTTTCACTTTGCGGATGCAGCTGTACAGGCGCAGTTACAGGGCCAAAATACTGCTCATCTTACATCGCTTGTCCACAGGTAATTACCTGCTAATCAACAGAATTATTTCAGTTAGAAATAAACATTTCCACATTTAATACGCAAAAGCCTTCTGGTTCTCCGGGAGGTTTTTGTAATGATATATTATTTTATTCTTAGGAGCTTTTTCTCGCTTTCCGCACTCGCTATTTTATATTTTTATGGTTTTGGCGGGCCGAAGGCCCGCCAAAACCATAAAAATATAAAATGAGCTCAGACAATTGCTACAATCGAGGCTAGGGTAGTAGTCTATATACAACTTTAATTCATATTTAAAATAATTAACAGACTTCCTGTACTAATAAAAATCCATAAGAAGACTGCAAAGGCCAGAGGTTTCATGCCAATACTTTTCAATGCCTGGATGGAAAGTGTAGAACCGATAAGAAATAAAGTTAGATTGAGTCCTGATTTCGCAATAACGGTAATAACCGAACTTAACTGATCTATCGGGAAATACGTATTAAGCAAAATAGCGAGAATAAAATATCCGATAAACCACGGAATTCTGATTTTTGAATCTTTACTTTTAAAAACAAGCATGGTCATAAGGGAAACCGGAATAATCCATAAAGCGCGGGCAAGCTTGACGGTGGTTGCAATATATTTACTGGCTGCTCCCACAACTGAGCTGGTATCATGAATTCCGATTGCGCACCACAATCCGAATTGTTCCTGGGTGAGATGTAGCATATGCCCGACGGCCGGATACAAAAACAAAGCAATGGAATTTAAGGTAAATACGATGGCAAGTGCCAAAGAAATTTGTTTAGGCTGGGGCTTAATGATGGGAGAAGTAGCTGCAATGGCACTTCCACCGCAAATTGCTGTTCCGACCGAAATTAAAAAAGATAAGGGACGTTCAATTTTTAATGACTTTCCTACAAAATATCCCAGAATCATGACCGTTGAAATACTGATTACAGTCAGCATAAATCCCGATTTTCCCGCTTCTAAAGCCTCATTTAGCTTTAATCCGAAACCCAATCCGACGATAGAAATCTGTAATAATATATGGATATACTGATGAAGGCTTTTCTCAAAAGGATTTCCTGTAAGTAAAACTAACACAAAACCTAAAAGTAAAGCAATAGGCGAAGAAATAAAAGGCGTGAAACAAATCAAAGCCAAGAGAATAAAAATTATTTTCCTCGATCTTTCATATTGAATGAATTTTTTCATTTGTAAAACTTTAAATTATCATCCAAAATTCCACAAATTATTATAACAAAATAAATTGTATTTTGTTATTGAAAATAACTTTTAGTTATAGATTAATTCACTCTACATTCATAAATTTCAGGAAAAGCCTTATCAATTCAGATTGCTCACCTTTTGGAAGAATAAAATGAAAATCTCTTTCGATGCTGAAATTTTTAATGTCAATGATATTCAATAGATTATTTTTCAATTCATTAAGAACGGTGCTGATGGAGAGAAAGGCCATACCTTCAGAATGTAAAAGATAATTTTTAATACTTTCACTACTTCCCAGTTGCATCACAATATTTAATTCATCTGCAAGAATTCCTTTTTCCTTTAAACGATTCTGAATAAATTCTAATGATCCCGAACCATATTCCCTGAAAACCAAATCAATGGAATGCAGCTCTTTTAAACTTATTGTTTTGTTGGACAACGGATGAGTTGCTTTTGCGACAAGAACAATTTCATCTTTTTTAAATTTTTTGTAATCAAAATAATTGGATTGAGACTCGCCCTCGATGATTCCTAGATCTATTTTTCCATCTTTCAGCAGCTCAGAGATTATTTCCGTATTGTGAGCAATCAGTTCAATCTGAATTTCTTTATAGTACGATTTAAACTTTGCCAATATTTCCGGTAAAATATATTGTGCTATTGTTGTACTGGCTCCGATGATAAGTTTTCCTTTGTGCTGCTGGTTGATCTGACTGATCTTAAATTCCAGGTCTCGGTAAATATTTCTGATTTTTTCAGCATACTCAAATAAAATTTTCCCGCTCTTTGTTAATTGAATGGTAGTGCCTTTTCTGTCAAACAATTTGGTATTAAACTGATTTTCTATTTCCTTAATATGTTTTGTGACGGCAGGTTGTGAAATATTTAACTCTGCTGAAGCCTTCGTAAAACTCAAACGTGAAGCTACGGTATGGAAAACTTTTAATCTGTAATCAAACATCATTAAAGATAATAATTTAAAAAAATAGTATTTTACAAATCTTCAAAGCTTTTATTGACAAGATATTCCGATCTGCTGTTTTTGGCCTCTCCGATCTTTTGTTTTGTATAGATGCTGTTGTTCCCTGAAAATAAATAAGCAACAATACATGCTATTGAGACATAAACACCGCATTCGGCTCCAAACAGTTCAATCCCCATTAGTGTGCAAGCCAAAGGAGTATTGGTTGCCCCTGCAAAGACTGCAACGAAGCCCATACCTGCTAATAAGGAAAATGGAAGAGGAACAATAAGGGAAAGCGCGCTGCCTAGTGTAGCCCCGATGAAAAATAAAGGAGTAACCTCACCGCCTTTGAAACCTGCGGAAAGTGTAACCACCGTAAAAATCATTTTTAAGGCAAAATCATAGAAAGGCAGCTGTTTTCCGAAAGCTTCTTCAATCACAGGAATTCCCAGCCCGATATATCGTGTTGATCCCATTGCAAAAACTGCGACAGCTACGATTATTCCGCCGGCAAAGGATCGGAATGGCGGATAATGTATTTTTAATTTGAAAAGATTGCTCGTGTTATGCATCATTTTGCTGAACGTTGCAGCGCATATTCCGAAAGCAATTCCGGCAATAATGCAGTAAATAAATGATAAAAAGTCAATTGTTGGGATACTGTCGATATGATAGTGGGTATGCTGTACGTTCCAGAGTTTAGTTACCTGATCCGCTAAAATGGCAGAAGCAAAAGCAGGAAAAATCCCGTTGTATCTGATTTTACCGATTAAAAAAACTTCAAGTCCAAAAACCGCTCCCGCCAGAGGAGTTCCGAACACAGATCCGAATCCTGCGGCAATCGCTGAAACGATCAGGATTTTCCTTTCATTTTGGTTTAATCTTAAAAGCCGATTAAACTGATCCGAAATGGCCCCGGCCATCTGCAAGGCTGTTCCCTCACGTCCTGCAGATCCTCCAAAAAAATGCGTGACAATAGTACCCAGGTAAACAAACGGTGCCATCTTAAAAGGAATTGTCTTTTTTCCAGGCTCATGAATGGTCTCGATCAGAAGATTATTTCCGGCTTCTACATCTTTTCCGTAATAGTGATACAGCATTCCAACGGCTAATCCTGCTAAAGGAAGAAAAGCAATCAGCCAAATATGTTTTTCTCTGAAGTGTGTTGCCCATGATAATGATGTTAAAAAACCTGCAGAAGCACTTCCGACAAGGAGCCCGATAATAATACTGATTAACAGCCATTTCATAACATATAATAATGCCGGATATTTCCGTAAGAAAAATCGGGTACGGATTTTGGTTTTTCGGGTGAAAGGTTTCAAATTTTTAGACATAATTTACCTGATCAAGTTACTGTTAATAATCTTTTAATCAGGCGTCATCAGCTTTTGAAAAGCGGTTGGGCAAGGAAGAACACCATTTCCTTTTAACGTTACAAATATAAAAATTATTTCAGAAAGAAATCATGTTTAGCAATAAAATCCCGGCTGATGCGAATACTTTCAAACATATCTTTATCGCTGGAATCCTGTTCCAAAAACCAATGCTGAAGACCAGCTTTTTCTTTCGCTTTAAAAATTCTTTCAAAATCTATCGTTCCGTTTCCTATTTCTGTAAAATTCAGGGAGCCGGGTTTCATATCTTTCACATGCCATAACGGAAATCTTCCCGGATATTTTTCAAAATAACTTATGGGATCAAGCCCTGCTTTGGCAATCCAATACAGATCAAGCTCCATTTTTACTAGATCTGATGAAGAATGTGTTAAAATAAAATCATAAACATTTTGGTTTTCATCAAATTTTTCAAATTCAAAATCGTGATTGTGATAGGCAAACTGTATTCCCGCATTCTTTGTGATTTCCCCTGATTTGTTAAATAAGTCTGGAAGTTTCTTATAATTTTCGATGGTTCTTTCTTCCGGAAAAAGATAAGAGCACACCATATATTCTGAACCAATGAAATGCAGATCTTCTACGGATTTTTCCCAGTTTTGCAATAAAGTTCCTTGTTCTTTGTGCTGAATTCCCGTAGTATGATGTGAACTGATAACTCTAAATCCAGTATTTTTCAGGATCTCTTTAAATTCATTTCTGTTTTTTTCGAAAAAATTACCGTTGTATCCATAAATTTCGAGTCCGGTAAAGCCTAATGAAGCAAGTTTCTCCAGTGTTTTTTCAAGGTCTTCTGCAATAGCATCACGAACGGTATATAACTGAATAGCCAATGTGTTTTTTCTTTTATTTACATTAAAAATTCCACAGGAATATAAGCCTAAAAATCCCAGGGATGAAAGTTTTATAAAGTCTTTTCTAAGCATTACAGGAAGGGTTTCATTTCATCTTCGATCTGTGTTCTCAGTTCCATCAGGCGCTTGGCATACTGTTCTTTCTGTCTGTCTTCTTCAGTTTCAGGAATCCATTTTGGAACAGGAAGCTTTTTACCGTTTTCATCAACTGCGACAAAGACAATAATGCAGTGCGTTTTTTTGTCGAATTTCGGCTGTTTCAAGTTCCGTGAAAAAACATTAATCGAAATATGCATGCTTGAAGATCCGGTGTAAATCACCTGTGCTTCTACTTTTACAATTTCCCCGATTTTTATAGGTTCATAAAAGCGGATTCCGCCAACATACACGGTAACGGAATAGTTTCCACTCCAAGTTGTGGCACATGCGTAGCCGGCCTGATCGATCCACTTCATGACGCTTCCTCCATGTACGTTGCCTCCATAATTAACATCCGAAGGTTCGGAAATAAACTGAAAAGTAATTGGCTTGTTCTCCATTAATCAAAAAATTTGATTAAAGGTATTTATAATTTTTAAAATTTTAGATTAAATCTTACTTTTGAAGTCGAAAACTTAGTTTTTATCCTAATATAAATTATCATCTTTATGAAAAAAGTATTTCATTTAAATACATGTGATACCTGCAGGAAAATTTTAGCACAGTTTGACCTTAGTGACTGGGAAATGCACGAAATAAGAAAACAGCCCGTAACGACGGAAGAATTGCAGGAAATGTACAGCCATACAAAATCTTACGAAGCATTATTCAGCAAAAAATCGACACAGATTAAATTAAGAGGACTTGACGTAAAGTCTCTGACAGAAAATGATTTCAAGGAATTGTTATTGGATCATTACACTTTTCTTAAACGTCCGGTTTTCCTGACAGATGATAAAATTTTCGTGGGAAATGATAAGAAAAATATTGAGGCTTTGCAGACATTTTTTGGAGTGAAATAGCTTTGTAAAGAATTCAAATTTAAAATATGTTTTGAATAGTCTCAAACCTCACAGGTTTTTAAAACCTGTGAGGTTTTTTTGTGTCAATGGCTTTTTAATTAAAAAATGATCAGCAACAGAACAACTTTTACGGAAGTCTCAAACAGTTTGCGAGAAACAAAATTCAGTTGACGAAAGTCTCAGGCAGATTGCAGGAAACAAACTGCAACTGACGGAAGTCTCCAGCAATTTGTGGGGAACAAACTGCGATTGCAGAAAGTCTCAAACAGATTGCGCGAAACAAAATGCGGTTGGCGGAAGTCTCAAACAAATATTTCGCAATCAATAACTTTCCAAAATATTCCGGATTGATTGAAAGAAATACAATTTGATTGACCATTTCTAGCCCGGATAGGAACGGCATCCTTTATTTTCGGCGGGAGCGAAGCTCCCGCCGAAAATAAAGATATAGTGGATAGCCGGATCAAGCTCCTAAAAAAATAAAACCTGCAACAAAGCAGGTTTTACAGTATTTTAAACTTTGTCAAAGATTTAAACTTTGACAAAGTGATATTGCAAGGTTACACAAACGGTGCTTTCACCACTTTCGCAGGAATATTTTTATTTCTTACCTGGATGAAAATCTCAGAACCTAATTTGAAGTGAGGTTTGTCGACATAAGCAAGACCCAAACCTACTTTTTTCATTGGAGACTGTGTTCCTGAAGTTACTTTCCCGATTACATTTCCTTCTGCATCGACAACAGGGTAGTCGTGTCTTGGAACACCTTTATCAGTAAGTTCGAAACCAACTAATTTTCTGGTTACCCCTTCTTCTTTTTGTTTCGCAAAAACTTCTTTAGAAATAAAATCTTTATCAAATTTCGTAATCCACCCTAAGCCTGCTTCTATCGGAGAAGTGGTGTCGTCGATATCGTTTCCGTAAAGGCAGAAACCTTTTTCAAGACGTAATGTATCTCTGGCAGCCAGTCCGCAAGGGATAATTCCTTCTTCGGTACCCGCTTCGATAATCGCATCCCAAAGGGTTACAGCATCTTCATTCTTAAAATAAATTTCAAATCCGCCGCTTCCGGTATATCCGGTGTTGGAGATGATTACATCATTCACGCCTGCTACAGAACCTACTGTAAAGTGATAATAAGGAATTTCTGAAAGGTTGGTTTCTGTAAGCTTTTGAAGAATTTCAGTTGCTTTCGGACCCTGAACAGCCAGTAAAGACATGTCATCTGAAGCATTCGTCATTTTTGCTCCGAAAGTATTGTATTTAGAGATGTGATCCCAGTCTTTATCGATGTTTGAAGCATTGACTACTACGAAATATTTGTCGTCTTCCATTTTGTAAACGATCAGGTCATCCACAATTCCTCCGTTTTCATTAGGAAGGCATGAATACTGAGCTTTTCCGTTTTCCAAAGCGTCTACGTTGTTTGTCGTAACATACTGTAAAAGTTCTTTGGAGCCAGGTCCTTCAATGAAAAACTGTCCCATGTGGGAAACGTCAAACAGACCTGCCTTTTCTCTTACGGCAAAATGTTCTTCCGTAACTCCGGAATATTGTACAGGCATTTCAAAACCTGCAAAAGGTACGATTTTAGCACCCAAAGACACGTGCTTGTCGTACAATGCTGTCTTCTTCATATTTAATTTTTATTTCTATTTCTTTATTTTAAAACTGTCAAAAGCTTCGTTGAAAATTTTCATATAATTGCCGTTCCAGTATTTCTGGCTGCAATTTACCGATACCAGGTAGAGGTTTTTATCTTTCTGAAATACTTTCGTGAGCCAAATCAGCTTTTCTTTTTCATCAAGATATTCGTAAAAATATTCTGTGTATCCTTTTTTACCGCTTTTAGAGGTGACTTTTTTTTCCTCGTCCGCAGATTTGTAAAGCGCAAGGATGAACTTTTTGGTTTCCGCTTTCGGGAGGTTCAGATCATGATATTCTGAAATAGTAATAGCTCCTATCTGATTAGGAGGAAAGATATTGATAATATCGTCATTATTGGTCACTTTCCAGCCGGCGGGATGGCTGATGGAGTAATTTTCACTCTCATAAGTCTCTGTAGGAACAGTTTGGGCATAAAACAGCGATCCTAAAAACAGCAGAAACGTAAGAATTATCTTTTTCATGAATTGAAATGGTGTTTATATTCTTCAAGAATAATCTTGAACCATTCTGTAAAATTCTCAGGATGTTCCGACATTTCCTGATCGAGATCTTCAAAAGTGATGTAGCGTACTTCCTCCACTTCTTCTTTATTCAGATAAAATTCGTCTTCGAAAATCCCTACGAAAACATGATCCAGTTCGTGCTCCCAAAGACCGTTGCCGACATCAGCTTTATAAATGAAGCTGAATTTTTCCGAAAGATCGGCTTCAATTCCGAGTTCTTCTTTTACGCGTCGTCTTGCGCCTTCAAGATAAGTTTCCTCAACTCTGGGGTGAGAACATACGGCATTGGTCCATTTTAATGGAGAGTGGTATTTTCCCGAAGCTCTCTTCTGCAAAAGCATTTCGCCTTTGCTGTTGAACAGAAATACTGAAAAAGCTCTGTGCAAAAGGCCGTTGATGTGTGCCTGCTGCTTTTCCATCGTGCCGGTGATCTGATCCTCAGGATTGACTAAAACTACGTATTCTTCCATTTTTACAAATGTAAGTCTAATAAATGTATTTCGGAAATTTTTGGTTAAACATCATAATTTTTAGGTATAATAAAATATCTCGGTAGAATTTTATTTTTCGCTGAAAGAATATTTTTAACTTTAATTATAAAAAAACAACTGTTTTTGTTAAAATTATTAATCAGATATTTAAATTTGGTTTAAAAAATTCATATTTGCTAAGTTTAGCGGGACTTATTGATGTAAAAGCCGTAACTTTGCCTTTCAAATTTTTACGATGGAATTAGAGTACAAAGACCACATTAGCCCTATCCTGAAAGATGGCGTAAAAAACTACCTGATCGATATTGACGGAACCATTACAGAAGATGTTCCGAACGAAGAACCTGAGAGAATGGTTACCTGCGAGCCTTTTCCTGACGCCTTGGAAACCATCAACAAATGGTATGATGAAGGACATCAGATCTGTTTTTTCACATCAAGAACAGAAAACCTTAAGCAGATTACCATCGACTGGCTCGATAAGCATGGTTTCAAATATCACAGCGTACTGTGCGGAAAGCCCAGAGGCGGAAACTACCACTGGATCGACAATCATCTGGTGAGAGCTACAAGATACAAAGGCAAATTCACAGATCTTGTTGAAAAACAGGTAACGATTGAAGTTTTCAGAGAGGAAGAATAAAAATTTAATGAACAGATTAAACGATTAATTTCCCTTAAGCTGATTCTGTCGTTTAATCTTTAATATAATGACAAAAATTTTATGAAAGTTTTAGCAAACGACGGTTTGGATCAATCGGGTATTGATGCATTGACTGAGAAAGGTTTTGAAGTAATCACCACCAAAGTTCCGCAGGAGTTTTTGATGGATTATATTAATGAGCATAAGATCCGTACCCTGTTGGTGCGCAGTGCAACGCAGGTGAGAAAAGATATTATCGACAACTGTCCGTCTCTGGAAATCATCGGGCGTGGCGGTGTAGGAATGGATAACATTGACGTTGATTATGCAAGAGAAAAAGGAATTCATGTGATCAATACGCCGTCGGCTTCATCAGAATCTGTAGCTGAGCTGGTTTTTGCCCACCTGTTTTCAGGAGCAAGATTCCTGCAGGATTCCAATAGAAAAATGCCGGTCGTAGGTGATACGGAATTTGCCGCACTTAAAAAAGCATACGCAGCGGGTATCGAACTAAAAGGAAAAACCATCGGTATTGTAGGGATGGGTAGAATCGGACAGGAAGTTGCTAAGATTGCTTTAGGTCTTGGAATGAGAGTCGTTGCAGCGGACAGTAATGTAGGGAAGGCAAGTATTAAAGTAACCTTTTACAATAAACAGTTTATTAATGTTGATATAGAAACAGAACCTCTTCATGACGTGCTTCAGCATTCTGATTTCATAACGCTTCACGTACCGGCTCAGAAAGACGGATATATGATCGGGAAAAATGAATTCGAGATGATGAAAGACGGCGTAGCCATCGTGAACTGTTCAAGAGGAGGCGTAATTGATGAAACGGCTTTAATTGAAGCATTGGATTCAGGAAAAGTGAAATTCGCAGGACTTGATGTATTTATCAATGAACCGACACCTTCAAAAGAAATTCTGAGTCATCCGAAGATCTCTATGACACCACATACCGGTGCCTCTACACTGGAAGCTCAGGACAGAATCGGGCTTTCTCTGGCAGAACAGATCTCAAGTATTCTACAGATTCAGTAATCGAATGTAACAGAAAAATAGATAAAGCACTTCGGGATGAAGTGCTTTTGTTTTATACGTTGTTTTTAGCTTTTAGCAGATCTCTGATTTCCATCAGCAGTTTCTGATCTTCAGTAAGTACGGGTGCTGCAGGAGCTTCTTCTTTCGGTTTTTTATTAAGACTGTTAACCCCTTTAATCAGAAGAAATAAGACAAACGCAACAATCAGGAAGCTGATTACGGAAGATAAAAAATTACCGTACTTTACACCTCCCCATGAAAGTTCTGCAATGTTCTTTACATTAGCCTTTTCCAACGCAGGATTCAACAGGAGAGGAGTGATGATATCATCCACGAATGATTTTACAATAGCACTGAAAGCAGCACCAATAATCACACCGACTGCAAGGTCTAGAACATTCCCTTTGAATGCAAATTCTTTAAATTCTTTTACAAATCCCATATTATATTTTTTAAAGTTTTATCCGAAAGAAGGGAATTAAGTTACAAAAAAATGTGTAAATATTGATACTTAATGATATTCTTAATGAAGAGGTACCGATCAGGTATAAATTTTAATCTGATATATTATGATAAATCTCTTGGCGTATTCCTTTTAAATTTTCTTTTTCGTAAATTGCTCTTAAGACATCATAAAAAATATTTCAATGAAGATTTTCACAGCAGAGCAGATTCGCAATTGTGATCAATATACCATAAAAAACGAACCGATTTCTTCGATCCAGCTAATGGAAAGGGCGGTAGAAGCCTGCGTAGACTGGATTTTCGAAAACTGTAATCATCACAGAAACTTCGCCATATTCTGCGGAAGCGGAAACAATGGTGGTGATGGCTTTGCAATAGCGAGAATGCTGTATCAGAAGGGTTTTGATATCGATATATTCACCAATTCAAAATCAAAATTCTCTCCGGACGCTCTGGAAAATTTTAAGCATATCCGAGAAATATCAGGGATAACGGTAAGAGAATTCAAAGAAGCAATGAACTACCGGTTTGACAGCAGAACGGTAATTATCGATGCGCTGTTTGGAACCGGGCTTTCCAGAGACTTAGAGAATGAAATGAAGGATCTTGTTGAACTTTTAAACCAAAAAAACAATATAAAAATCTCCATCGACCTTCCTTCCGGTCTCCTGGCAGATGGTATTTCAGATTCTGATGCAGCGGTTTTTATGGCAGATTATACCCTCAGCTTTCAGTTCTGGAAAAAATGTTTTCTTCATACCGAAACCGGAAAGTTTGCCGGAAAAGTTCAGATCTTGGATATCAATTTAAGTCAGGATTATATTGACGAGACAGAAACTCAGGATTTTGTCATCGATGAAGAACTGATCAAAAATATTTTCAGGGTCAGAAACGAATTTTCACATAAAGGGACGTACGGAAAGGTTACTATCGCCGGTGGAAGTTATGGCAAAATGGGGGCTGCGGTACTTTCTGCGAGGTCAGCACTCAGGACTGGTGCAGGTCTTACTTTTGTGCTCGCTCCGAAATGCGGATATGAAATTTTGCAGACCTCTGATCCGGAGGCTATGTTTATGGAAGGTGGAATCGATTATATCGACCGTTTCGAGTTTGATGAAACATCGGTATGCGGAATAGGTCCCGGTTTAGGAACTCACAAAAAGACATCAGACAGCCTTTTAAAATTCCTGAAGAATTACTCAAAGCCTTTAATTCTGGATGCGGATGCATTAAATATAATTGCTGAGAATCCTGATCATCTTCTTTTAATTCCGCAAAAATCAATTATTACGCCTCATCCGAAAGAGTTTGAAAGGCTATTCGGTAAAACTGAGAATTCATTTGAAAGAACTTTGTTGGCCAAAAATAAAGCGCATGAACTTCAGATTTATATTGTGTTAAAAGATCATCATACGCAGGTTATCACACCGGAAGGAAAGGTGTTCTATAATATTACCGGCAATTCCGGACTGGCAAAAGGTGGAAGCGGAGATATTCTGACAGGCATTATCACCTCATTGCTGGCTCAGCAATATTCTGAAGAAGAAGCTGCTCTGCTTGGCGTATGGTTCCACGGAAAGGCTGCCGAGTTCGCTTCCGAAAAGTATTCCAAGGAATCGATGCTGCCTACCGACGTCATTGCTGAATTCGGGAATGTTTTTGCGGAGTTGAATGCGAAGGTTCAGAAGGTTTTGTAAAGAAGGATAGATGGATAGAAGATAAATGTAAGAATAACAAAAAAGCAAGCCTGAATAGACTTGCTTTTTTTAACGGCTTTTCCGTAAAATATATTTTTAAATTATTCAGGTTTTTCGTTTTCGGCCTGCGTAATTTTAAACTTTTTAGAAATAATCATGATGACAACTCCGGCAATCATAAAAGGAATCGATAGCACCTGTCCGGTGTTTAGTCCTCCAAACTGGATGAATTCGTCACCCTGAGGTTCTTTCAGGAATTCTACAAAGAATCTGATGGCCCAAAGGATAATGAAGAAAAGACCAAATAGCCATCCCTGCTGGTACTTCTTATTGGTTTTTCTGTATAAAATCCATAAAATAACAAACAGACATACATATCCGAATGCCTCAAAAAGCTGTGAAGGATAACGGGGAACAGTCACCCCATATTCACTGCTCTGTTGCGGGAAAAGCAAAGCAAAAGGAGAGTTGGGATCTGCCGGTTTTCCGATAATTTCAGAGTTGAAGAAGTTACCCATTCTTACAAAAGCACCACCCAAAGCAACGACGATTCCCAGTCTGTCATATACCCAGAAAGGATTTTTCTTAATGATTTTGAATGAGTAATAAAGAGTGGTAAAGATCAAAGCGATCGTAGCACCATGGCTGGCCAATCCTGAAAAACCTGTAAAGTGAAGACCGTTTTTGGTGCTGATCGGTAAGAATACACTCCAGAAGTCTTCTTTAAACAATTCCGGCTGATAGAAAATAACGTGTCCCAGACGTGCTCCGAGAATTGTTCCCACCAATGTCCATGTAAATAAAGGCTCAAGATATTTTTGGTTTACATTATCAATCTTAAATATTTTTGTCATTAAAACATAACCGAATCCAAATGCGAAAATGAACATTAAGCTGTAAAAGTGCAGGGTAATTGGACCAAGCACAATTCCTTTTGAAGGATCCCAGATTTTAAAAGGGGTCTCCAGGCTTACCTGATCTGCAGAGGTAATCGGTTTGTTGGATTTTACTGCATATTTAAAGGTTCCGATGTTTTCCTTGGTCGCAGGAGACTCTATCAGTCTGAAATTTTTATCCAAAAGCTGGTATTTTGCCTGCTTCAGCTTATCCAGGGTCATAGCACCGAAACTAAAGAATGCGGGCTCGAAATTCGATTCGTTCAGAATAATCAGTACATTCCCGTCTACTTTTCTGTCAGGAAATACATTAAGATCGCCTAATTCTGTCGTGCTGTAGATTTTTACAGGAACGCTGGTGGAGTTGATTTTTAAAGTTCCTTCCGACATTCCGTCCGGATAATTCTGCGCAAATAAACATTGGGTGATCAACGCAAAAATAACGAGATACATTCTGAAAAAAATATTACTCATTTCTATTTTTTTAGTAGTTTGTTTTAATCTAAATTTTACTTTTTTTGGGTGGAACAGGATCATAGCCGCTTCCTCCCCATGGATGACATCTTGAAATTCTTTTTATGCCCAGCCAGAACCCTTTAACAGGTCCGTGCACCTGCAACGCTTTTACCATATAATGCGAGCATGTCGGTTCATACCTGCAGTTTTTAGGGAGCAGTGGTGAAATAAACCATTGGTAAAACCGGATAAGAATTACCAGAGGAAAAGTGATTATTTTATTAGCTGTGACTTTCAAAACATTGCAAAAATAGGCTAAAAAATTGGAAATTGGTTTAAATATATCAGAACTTTCGGCAAGACAGAAGCGTGTTGGTCGGAGATTTTTCAGGGTTGATCGATTTGTGGTTTTAGGGAAGCCATGTCTTTTATTTTTAAACTCTTTGCAGAGAATATGAAATTCTTTGCAAGTGTTATTTGAAATCATATATTTGTAATAGAAATGAATATACCGGAAAATTGATGGTATTCATTTTTCCGGAAAGCTTGCCGCACCCTAGCGTCAGGGTTTTTTGGAAACCGGGAAAGTTCAATGCACCCTTGTAATGACTTTTCCGGTAACCGGGAAAAGTTGTTGCACCCCTGCGACAGACTTTCCCGTAGGCGGGAAACCTTCTTGCACCCTAGCAACAGACTTTCCCGGTAAAAACGCAAACAATGTTAAAAAATTATGAATACAATTGAATTACGATTACTCCGCAATGCAGAATACCTGCAGTACGTAAAAGACTTTTCAGGAATTATCGCCCTGAACAATCCCGAAACCTTACAGATCGATGCCAAGCTTTCGGCTTTTAATGCCAGAATTTCCGAGTTGGAAAATCTGTATAAGAAAGCGTTAGCTAATGAGAAAACGCAGGATCTTCTGTTGTTGGACGAGAGAAGGGATAATGCCATCAACGGAACTTATTATTTTCTTTTAGGGCATTCTTATCATTTCGAAGCAGATAAAAAACAGAAGTCACAATTACTTCTCGAAAATATGGCTTTGTACGGAAGCGGCATTGCCCGTCTCAACTACCAGGCAGAAACCGCCACCCTCAACAACCTGATCCGCGACTGGGAAAATAAGCCGGAACTGATGGATGCCATTGCCTTTTTTGATTTATCAGATTGGGTAAACGAGCTGAAAGATGCCAACGAGCAGTTCAATGCAAAATATCTTTCCCGTACTCAGGAATATGGTGATGCGAATCCGGATACTATTAAATCGAAAAGGGAAGAAGCCAATGCCGCTTATTATGCATTACGCGACCGTATCGATGCGCTTCATCTGCTGACGGAAACACCGCCGTCGCCTTATTCCACAGTGATCAATCAGCTTAATGCACTTACCGATCAGTATAATGTGTTGCTGGTGAACCGAAAGGATAAGGCGATTCCTCAGAGTGATCAGAAGCCTCCTTTACAGCAATAAAACATTAATGACCCGTTGTGCATTGAGTCATTTCGTCACTTCGAGTAGATTTTGAAAAAATCGTATCGAGAAGTTGGTGATTTTTGAGGATAAATTTCATTCTCGATACATTTTTTCTCCACTTTGTTACGAGAAAAAACTCGAATCGACGAATCAGAAAATATATATAGTAAAAAACTTAGTATTGTAACCCGCCCAATCATCGGCGGGTTTCTTTTTAAACAAATAGGACAAGTAAAGTAGCATTAACCTTAGCGAACTCTTAATAAGTGAAACGGCTTTGTGAAACTTAAAAGTCATTAGCATTTTAAAAATCATTGTGTACTTTGTGTTAAATAAAGTATGTTGAATTCGTCCAATGATTATTCTTTTTGAATAATTGAGCATTTAAATTAAACAATCTTCAATTTATAATTTAAAAAAATACTTTCTCTACCTTTGTAAGTAATAAAATGTATTCACATTCAATACATCAACGCAAACCAATAATTAAAATACCTTGAATCAAAATATTCCATTAGCCGAAAAATTAAGGCCGAAGACACTGGATGATGTTCTCGGGCAGGAACATCTGACAGGAGAGAAGGGAACAATACGGAAGATGCTGCAGAATAATTCTCTGAATTCTCTCATCTTTTGGGGACCACCGGGAACGGGGAAAACAACACTGGCTGAAATCATTTCGGAACAGTCAGGAAGAAAGTTTTATAAGCTTTCAGCCGTTTCATCGGGAGTGAAAGACGTAAGGGATGTCATCGAAGATGCCAAGAAGCAGAATCTTTTTTCGGGAAAATCGCCGATCTTATTTATTGATGAGATTCACCGTTTCAACAAATCTCAGCAGGATTCTTTGCTTCATGCCGTAGAGAAAGGCTGGATCGTACTCATTGGTGCCACCACGGAAAACCCAAGCTTTGAGGTGGTTTCCGCACTGCTGTCCCGAAGCCAGGTGTATGTGCTGAAAGCCTTAAGCTATGAAAAGCTTGAAGAACTGATTGATATTGCCCTGGAAAGATTCAACCGGGATGAAGGGACAAATTTTAAAGTCACTGAAAAAGAAGCCATGATTCAATATTCCGGGGGAGATGCCAGGAAACTGATCAATTCCGTAGAGCTGGTGCTGAATCAATATAAAGGTTCTTCAAAATCAGACATTACGAATGATGATGTGCTTGAGGTTTTGCAGGAAACGATGGCCCTGTATGATAAAAATGGGGAACAGCATTACGACATCATTTCAGCCTTCATTAAGTCCATGCGCGGAAGCGATCCCAACGGTGCCGTATACTGGCTGGCAAGGATGCTTGCGGGCGGTGAAGATATTAAATTTATTGCAAGAAGAATGCTTATCCTTGCCTCGGAAGATATCGGACTGGCCAATCCGAATGCTTTGGTGATTGCCAACAACTGTTTTCAGGCCGTGAACGTGATCGGGAATCCGGAAGCAAGAATTATCCTGAGTGAAACGGCGGTTTATCTGGCTGTTTCTCCAAAGAGCAATTCGACCTATATGGCGATTAATGAGGCCATGGCACTGGTAAAGAAAACCGGAAACCTGCCCGTACCGCTGCATCTGAGAAATGCACCTACCAAACTGATGAAAGACCTTGATTATGGAAAGGAGTATAAATATGCCCATTCTTATGAAGGGAATTTTGTAAATCAGGATTTTCTGCCGGAGGAGATCAGGGATGTAAAATTGTATGAACCCGGGAATAATGCCACGGAAAAAAAGATCTACGAAGAACTGAAAAAGAAATGGAACAATAAATATTAATACTATTGATTCGTCAGTTGCGGTTTAGAACTGAAGTAATATTTCACAAATTAAAAAGGATACTCACAGAAGTATCCTTTACATTTAAATATGTTTAAGAAATTATTTTTTAGTACTTACGGATATGGCTTTTAAACCATGGCTGTCATTCACTTCCACTTTACTCAGCATTTCTTCGAAAATTGTGAGATTGGTATTTTTAAATTCATAACCATCGATGAATACCGGAGTTCCATCAGCAAGTCCATGGCGGGTATTAAGATCAGAAAGTGTGGTTTTATCAAGGGCTCCCTGATTCTTTTTAAGCTTGTATTCTACCAAGCCGTTATCTGCGATAAAGCTGAATTTCTTTAAGTTTTGCGGAAGTTCAGCAGCAGATTTATAAGAACGTGTACCTTCGATTGTGTTCTTGTAACTGTTTGTAAAGAGATCTACCGTTCCGACAGTATCACCGGCCACTGCAAATTTTGCGGAAACATTTTTCTGGGCAAATAATGTAGCAGATGACAACAGTAAAAAAGAGTAGAATAATTTTTTCATAATGCTTTACAATAAGTCTTATTAAATACTTGATAAATATAGTTATTTTTTGTAAAGTGCGAATGGATTTTTAAAATAATTTAAAGAATATTTATAAATAAACATTTTTTTTCATAATTCATGGTGGTTGTTTTCAGGCTCATCATCCTTTTTTTCAACAATCGTTTTCAATAGATTCTTCAATCGCTGAAACAGGAATGAACTGAGAAGCAGAATGATCCCGAGGATAATAAAAGCAATAATTCTTGAAACATTATCCATTTTCCAGACATCGTGGAGATATAACTTCAAAATCATTACAACCAGCAGGGCAAATCCTGCCTTCCCATATTCCCGCGCATTGCTTTTTAATCCTGTGTAAATAAAAATGCTTGCCAAAACTGCCCAGATAATCGGAAGATATAGAAGGCTGAAATGAGTCTGCAGTTTCGACACCTGAGCTATGTTTTCAGCAAAAATCAGTATATACAGGTGATAAAATTCCATACTTACGGCAATGACAATAGTTGCAGTAAGGAGCCAATAGGAAAGCCTTATGCAGAAGAACGCGGAATCCCGTAAAATTTTTAATGTTGTATAAAGTAGCGGAAGCAGATACAATCCATATAAAAAGTAATATTGGATGTCCAGCTTTTTCATTACAATATGGCTTATAATACCGGTTCCGGAGATGATGGTATTAAAAATAATCAAAGATAAAAAGATATAGAGCAGAGCGATTTCCAGGATCTGACCGATCTCCAGTTTTTTCCTGAAAAGCAAAATGGTAAGAATATAGCAGATACTGAAAAGCATCGCAGTACTGAAAATAATGATCGGAGGCATTTCCGAAATTTGATATAAAATTTCCAGCAGTAATGCTACATAAACTATGGCGAAGCTCACCGAAGTGAAAAGGTTTTCAAAAAAGCTGTTGTCATGCAGTTTACTTTCGGGGAGTTTTCTTAATAAAATTAAATTGACAAGTGTAGTGAATACCGTTACGGAACTCGTCAGAAATATCGGATTGAAAACAGGGGTAAGATTTTTTGCATCAAGATATTCTGCCCAGGTCATCATCTGAGCAATAATTACAAGAGGGAAGAGGATGTAAAAGAAGATTTTGAAAATCAGGAGATTGTTTTTTTTCCAGATAAACAAAAGAAGCGTGGCTTCAACGGCCCATACACTGGTAATCAAATGTGCCCGGAATTGCAATGCTACCGCTACTGTAATAAGACTCACCACCATTCCTGAAAATACAGAATGGCTGAGGCTTGATTTATTTTCTGTATATTCCCGGTAAAGCAGAATGCAATTAAGCAAACTAAAGCTGACCGGGAATATAATAACAGGATCATACTGTAGTTGCTTAAAAATATACACCGTGCCAATGATGCTGGTAAAATTGATAAGGACAAGCATTAAGATATCCCGGGATGATAATCTGTGTTTCCTGAAATAACTCTGCAATGCAAACACGTAAAAAATAATATAGCTTGCTATATAAAAGTAAATCGTAATGATTTCGGTTTTTTCAAATGTCCAGTAAAAAAGATACAGGTATGTGAAAATAAAGGCGATCCATCCAATGCTTTTCCAATGTCGCAGAAACGCAACTGCCAGCATCCCAATATTGATCACGCTAATGTAAGTGAACAGAAACGGATAATTACTCTCACCCGTACTGATCATCAGCGGCGCCAGGAATCCCCCGAACAAAGAAAAGATGATGAGAATTTCACTTTTATAGTAGTAAGAAAGCAGTATTGAAAGAACAGTGATGATACACGTAACGGAAAATGCTGTGCTTTGTGCAAAAAGATGGTATTCGCGAAATGCAATCGTGGTGGTGAAATATAAAATTGCGATACCGCCGCCTGTAATTATGGAAGCAAATACTGTATAATTTCTACGCAGAAAATGACCCATGGCAATGATTGTTACACCCACGGCAAATCCTATTCCTGCTCTTGATATTTCACCGATCCAGTTTTTGTCAATGGCATACTTTACGAAATATCCGATTCCCAGTACCAGTGTAAAGATGCCGGTAATCGTCAGGGCATTCTGTTGTAAAAATTCAAACACCGGCCTGATCCGGTCTTTCGGTTCCTCTTTAACATCGGAAACTTCAGAAGGAATTTCCGGTGCCATATCTGGTTTTTCTTCAGCAAAAATTACTGTTTCAGCAATGTCTTTTTCTTCTTCCTTTTGTTTTTCGGCTTGTATTTTTCTGATCTCAGAAATTTCGTTTTCCAGATTCCTGATTCTTGTACTAAGCTGGGTAAAAAGAAAAATAAAGATTATAATTAAGATAATGACCAGGATATACATGTTTTCCGGTTTTGATACTCTCAAATATAATCAAATGTTTTTTAAGCAGGTATGATTATTCGACCATACAAATCGCGAACAGAGTAATTTTAACTTTCTAAATTAAATTCTTTATAGTTTCCTAAAAAATAAACTTCTGCATCCAGCGCTTTCAGCTCTTCCAGTGCATTTTGATGTAACGCTGTTTCCCATTTTCCAACCACATTGATAAAAAAGAAATAATTTCCCAATCCTGTTTTTAATGTTCTGGATTCTATTTTGCTGAGGTTCATCTTTCGCCATGCAAAAACAGATAACACCTGATGAAGTCCCCCTGCATGGTCTTCTGGTAACGTAATAAGAAGTCCGGATTTTTCACCCAGAATCTTTAAGTCTTCATTTTCATAACTGCCTGAATCTTTGGAGAGGATGATAAATCGTGTATGGTTCTGCTCAAAATCCTGGATGTTATGGTGAATGATCTTCAGCCCGTAAAGGTTTGCAGCGAACTGATTGGCTACGGCAGCCAGATTTCTTTGAGGATTTTCCACGACATATTTTGCCGCGGCGGCAGTGGAGGAAAAATCCTGTTTCTGAACATCTTTAAAATGTTCGTCCAGAAAATGAAAGCTCTGGGCCAATGCCTGGGGATGCGAATATATTTTTTCAATACGTCCCGGGTCAGAATCAGGATGAATCATCAGGTGATGGGCAATCGGCATGACAGCTTCAGCCTGTATTCTGATGCCAGGCGTTTTGTATAAATAGTCGAGTGTCATGGATACCGTTCCTTCAATAGAATTCTCGAGTGGGACAACTGCTTTTTTTACCTCACCTTTTTCCAAGGCTATAAAGCAGTCTAATATATTGGGCTGGGGCACAAGTTCATGATCTGGAAAAAGCTGAATCGCTGCAAGCTGTGTAAAGCTGGCCTCAGGACCTAAAAATGCAATCTTCATTATTTTTTTATTATGATTGAAATTTATTCATTCCAGTTCTCTTTGATGAGTTTCATAAGATAATCCGGACATTTTACTACTTTATTGGTTGTGGCATCAAGAAAAAACAGGGTAGTGGAAGCTTCGGTGATTTTAATATTCTCTTCATTGAAAATTTCATAATCGAATTCTATTCTTACGCCCGGTATTTTTCTTACATAGGTGTGTATTTCCAGTTTTTCATCATAATAAGCAGGACGCAAATACTTAATTTTATACTCTGAAACAGGCAGCCAAATTCCTTGATTCTCAATCTCATTATACGACATTCCGATGCTTCTGAAAAGTTCTACTCTTCCAATTTCGAGGTACTCTGCGTAGTTGCCGTAATAAACGTATTTCATGGGGTCTGTTTCTCCGTAACGGACTCGTAATGAGTGTTTTGTGTGTATCATTATTATTGCTTAATTATACATACAAATATATTTTTAAATAATCAATAAGCGCAATATTTTTTTTTAAAATAAAAAATTTAGACCTTTGTCTTCCTTCCAAAAAAATAATACTAACAAAGAACAATCGGGGCATAAATTATGGATGAAAATTTAATGTTGACATGGCAGAAGTGCCTTCAGTTCATGCGCGATAATCTAAACGCAGCTGAAGATAATTCTGATCTTAAAAAGCTTGAAAAATCTTTCGATTTGCTATTTGATAAGGTACAGCCAATTTCTTTGGTTGACAATAACCTTACGCTGATGGTCCCGAGTGATTTTTACAAGGAATATATAGAGGATAATTACCTGTCCTTGCTTTCTGCTGCCCTGAAGAAAAATATAGGAAAAGGTGTTAAATTGTGGTATTCTGTAATGGAGAATAAGCCTGCCGGCTTAGAGAAGCCCGTTACCATGAATATGAAAGGAAAGACAGTTCCTACTCCAAAAGTTCAGGAAACGATGCCTCAAGGTTTTTCATCTAACATTGTAAATCCTTTTGTAGTACCGGGAATCAAAAAGGTAAATATTGATTCCAACTTGAAATCTGATTTCTCTTTTGATAATTATGTAGAAGGGGAAAGTAATAAATTTGCGGCTACTGTTGCAAGATCTATTGCCAAAAGACCGGGTGCAACGGCTTTTAACCCATTGTTCTTATACGGTGGATACGGAGTCGGAAAAACCCACCTTGGCCAGGCTGTTGGATTGGAAGTAAAGAGCCAGTTTCCTGATAAAGTGGTTCTGTATCTTTCTTCTGAGAAATTTATCCAGCAGTTTATTTCTGCGGCAAAAGCACATAAACAGACAGAATTTGCCAATTTTTACCAGATGGTGGATGTTCTGATCATTGATGATATCCAGTTCCTTTCCGGGAAGTCTGCCACTCAGGACAGCTTCTTCCATATTTTCGATTATCTGCATCAGAACGGAAAACAGATTATCCTTACTTCTGATAAGGCTCCGGCTGATATTATGGATATTCAGGACAGAATTGTTTCCCGTTTCAAATGGGGACTTTCTGCAGAGATCAAATCTCCGGATTACAGCACCCGTAAACAGATTATCGTCGATAAATTAAGCAGAGATGGTATCGTATTGACTGATGATATGCTTGATTTTCTTGCTTCTGAAGCCAAGACAAATGTGAGGGAGCTTATCGGGGTGATCAATTCCGTGATTGCTTATTCTACTATTTATAAATCAGACTTAAGTCTTGAATTATTAAAGGATACGATCAATAAGATTGCGGCCAATCAGAAAAAAATCATCAATATTCCTTACATTCAGGAAGTGGTTTGTGATTATTTCGGAATTAAAAGAGAGCAGCTTTTATCAAAAACAAGAAAAAGAGAAATTGCTCTTCCGAGACAGCTGGCCATGTATTTTGCTAAAGAATTAACGAATGCCACTTTCACAAAGATCGGCGAAGAAATGGGGGGAAAAGACCATTCTACGGTAATGTATGCCTGCGAAACTATTAAAGATGTTTCTAAAATCGACAAGGAGGTTAAAAAATACGTTAAGGAATTATCTGAAAGAATTAAACAATAAGAAATAATTTAATAATAATGAAAATGGAGAATAATTTTATTCTTCATTTTTTATTTAGCTTTGTCTGAAATTAAATTTTAACCGATATATTGCCATGAAAATACTGATGGTCTGCCTGGGAAATATCTGCAGAAGCCCTCTTGCCGAAGGAATAATGAAAGCTAAAGCACCTAAAGATTTTTTAATAGATTCTGCGGGAACGATTTCACTTCATGAGGGTGAGCATCCTGATAAAAGAGCTATAAAAACTGCAGCTCATCACGGAATCGATATTTCAAAGCAGAGATCAAGGCCCATCACAACAAAAGATTTTGAGATATTTGATAAAATCTACTGTATGGATGTAGATGTGTTGGCAGATGTCGTTTCAAAAGCGCAAAATGAAAATCAGAGACAGAAAGTTTCTTTATTTCTGGAAGCTTTGGGCGATCATCAGAATGCTGAAGTCCCGGATCCGTATTGGGGTGATATGACGGATTTTGAGGATGTTTTCCAGCTTTTGGACCGTGGATGCGAATCAATTTTAAAAGAAATTTTACATTAAAAATAAAGAGAATGCTTTTTTTACTTCCAGCTTACCTTTCCGAAAATACTTCTATCACGCACTTTTCACCTGTGATAAAAGATTACATCATGCAAACCGACTGTTTTTTTGTGGAAAATGAAAAAACCGCAAGGAAGGTTGTTAAATTTTTTGCCCCAGAAAAAAGACAATCGGATCTGAAACTTTTTCTTTTAGATAAATACACGGAAAATGCTGATATCAAAGAAGCTCAGGAGCTGATGTTGAAAGGTCAGGATTTTGGATTGCTTTCCGAGGCCGGGCTTCCATGTATTGCTGATCCGGGTAATTTAATTGTTAAATGGTGCCACGAAAAGAATATTCGGGTGATTCCTATTTCCGGACCTTCTTCGATTATTCTAGCGTTGATTTCAAGTGGTTTCAACGGTCAGGAATTTACATTCAACGGATATTTGCCGATTGATAAAGGAGAAAAGAAAAAACAGATTCTTCAGCTTGAAAGTCTGGTTCAAAAGACAGGATATTCACAGATTTTTATGGAAACACCTTACAGGAACAACCAGCTTTTTGAAGATCTCTGCAAGTTTTTATCACCGAATGCAAAGCTTTGTATCGCTGCCAATATCAACGATCCGGAGCACGAGTTTATCAAAACCAAAACGATAAAAGAATGGCAGAAACAAAAACCGGAACTCCATAAAATTCCGGCTGTATTTGTGTTAGGAAAATAAAATCAGTTATTAGTTGATTATAATCTCTCGCTGATTTGCTGACGCGGATTAAAATTAAAATAATATCTGCTTGATCTGCAAAATCATCGAGAGAAAATTATAAATTATTCACAACTCTTTTAATTCCATCCAAAATATTTGTTGTATTAAAATTGATAAGTAATCCTAGTTTTTTATCTGAAAGTTTCAAATAAGTATGCAATTGCTTGTAATGAATATCTTCAATACTTTTTACAGACTTTAATTCTAAGATAACTTTGTTTTCAACCAAAATATCAATTCTGAAATTTAAATCAAACTTTTTCTCGTCATAAATTACAGGAATTTCTACCTCTGATTTTATATCCAGTCCGTTTTCTTCAAGCTCGTAAATTAAAATCCGCTGATAAATAATTTCAAGGAGCTCAGGACCAAGTTTATTGTATACATTAAAAATACATTTCCTTACCAAATAAGAAATTTCATTTTCATCCATTTGTATTGTTTTGTTGCGAATTTAAAAATTTATTAATAATGTTTAGATTACAATTTCGATTAATTTTTTAGAACATAAACTTGAAATAATTTTATATTTTTAGTCAATGAAAAAAAGCCTCTTAGTCCTTATTTTTCCTTCTGTTTTGATGTTTGCTCAGAAAGCGCCGATGCTTACCGATGAAATGGCAGTAAAATTATCCGAAAAGCCACTTCAATGCATTACTCAGGAGTATCCTAATAAAACAGCACATATCATTAATAATGCTAATGAAGTTCCCTTAAGTCCTAAAGATCTGCATCCTGCTTTTTACGGATGTTTCGACTGGCATAGTTCGGTACACGGACATTGGATGCTGGTTCGGCTCTTAAAGTCAAAAAATGACTTATCTATTGCAAAAGACATTGAAAATATTCTCGATAACTCCTTCAGAAAAGAAAATCTACAGGCAGAAGCAGATTATTTTACAAAATACCAACTGACAGGAACTTTTGAAAGAACGTATGGCTGGGCATGGTTACTTAAACTTGACGAAGAATTAGCCACATGGAATCATCCCAAAGCTAAAATCTGGCATCAGAATCTTAAACCTTTGACAGATAAAATTTTAAACGCCTGGAAAACCTATTTACCTAAGCAGACATACCCGAACAGAACAGGAGTTCATCCTAATACGGCTTTTGCCATGGCTTTTGCAATCGATTGGGCAAGAGCAACAGGAGATAAATTTGAAAACCAGTTGATTGAAAAAGCAAAATATTTTTATTTGAAAGATGAAAAAACTCCTGCTTACCTTGAGCCGGACGGTTCGGATTTCTTTTCTCCGAGCCTTGAAATTGCGGATCTGATGAGAAGGGTTTTACCAACTGCAGAATATGTTCGGTGGCTGGACAGATTTTACGATAAACGCGGTATTGAAAATATAGAAAAGATTCCTGTGGTAAGCGATTTGTCTGATTATCAAACGGTACATCTGGTAGGGCTGTCTTTCACCAAAGCATGGTGCATGAAAGGTATTGCAAAGTCCTTAACTGCTAATCATCCTTTAAAAAAAGAATTTCAAAAAACAGCAATAACTTTTTTAAATAACGGACTTCCTCTACTTTTCCAGGGAAATTATGGAGGTGATCACTGGCTGGCAAGTTTTGCAGTATATGCTCTGGAAGATTAATCAGGCTTGAAGTGTGATGCCGTCATCCTTAGCAAGAATTCTAATATCTGATTCCAATTTTTTTAAGGATAAAGCTTAGCAGCCAGATTGGTCCCACTAAAAGAAACTGTAAATCTTTAAGAAAGGAAGGTTTCTTTCCTTCAATTTTATGTCCTACAAATTGTAAGATCCAGGTGACAATGAAAACCGAGAGATAGACGATCCATGAATTTTCTCTGAACCGAATATTGATTCCATACGCAAAACTTTCCATGATTACCATTATAATAAGCATAACGATGCTGATAAGAACAGAAAGTCTTATATAAAAGATCGTAACTAAAGCCATTGCAGCAAGGCTTACATAGCTGATGCAACCAATGTAGATAAAGCATATCGATTTTGACGGGATAAGTGAAATAAAGCCAAGGATCGTCCAGAAAATAAACGGAACACAGATCCAGTGAATCAGTTTGTTAGTAGAATTTCTGTGGCTTTCACTATACTCTGCGAAAAGCAAATCAATTTTTCTCATAGCTATAATTTGGGAATTACTAAAATAATAAATTTTTGTAATCACTCGACATATTGCTTACATTTGTCTTATGTCTGTCTTAGAAAAATTCGGGGTTGAGATTTTTACGCAACATAATATTTTCGAGAGAATTGCTGTCGACAAGCCTTTCCGGCCAGATAATCCTGCATTTATCTTTATTAAAACAGGAACCATTAAGCTAAAACAATCTTTCCGTGATCTGGAGCTTTCTGCCAATATGTTTATGGTAACAGACCCGCAAACGGTCTATGAAATGATCTCTGTAAGTGATGATTTTCAGTCGAGGATGGTTTCTTACAAAAGAGAATTTATCTCAGCATTATCATTAAAATTCAACAGATTAATTACGTACAGGTACTTCCGCCAGCAGATGAATATTGGTGTCCCTTTTCATGCTGATGAGATGGAAGTCGTATGGAAAAGCGTTAATTTTTTAAAGTATATCCTCGATTCTGATACGGAAATGACCTATAAAAAAGAAATTGTAGAGCATCTTTTTTCTGTATTCTGTTACCAGATGGCCGGTATTATTTCCAAAGAAGACAATACTGCCATGAATCAGATGTCGAGACAGGAAGAAATTGTTTTTGTTTTTCTCAATGACGTGGCAAAATACCACAACACTGAAAGAAGCGTTGAGTTTTATGCCGGACGCCAGTCGATTACAACCAGACATCTTTCGTCTGTGGTGAAGACGGTTACTGGTAAGTCGGCCAGTGAGATCATTGCTTTAATTGTAATCAATGAAGCGAAAGTCCTTTTAAATTCCTCAAATAAGCCTGTCTCTGAAATTTCCGCAATGCTCGGTTTTAGTGATCAGTACTCTTTTTCACACTTTTTTAAAAAACATTTAGGCGAAAGCCCCACACAGTACAGAAATCAGTTCGAAAGTTAGAATCTTACATTTGAACATCCTTTTCCAAAATTCAAACATTTGTTTGAGTTTCCTCATGCCATAACTTTGCATTCGTAAAACAAGGTAAAATGATACAGAATATAAAAACAGTGCTGTCATTTATGATAGCAGTCTTTCCTGCGCTGTTTTTTTCACAGGAAATAAAACAGATGACAGCGAATGAAGTGGCAGAACTTGCCCTTCAGAATCATCAGCAGCTGAAAGTCTCGGCACAGAATATTGATATTGCAAAACAGAATACCAATGTCGTAAAACTTCAGAAACTTCCCAACATTACCGCTTCTACAAGTCAGTTTTATTTAGGTGATGCGGTGGTGATTGATAAAGATTTTTCCCAGTCTACAAACGTTCCGATGCCTCATTATGGAAGCACGTATGGTGTTCAGGCTACCCAGCTGATCTTCAAAGGTGGATTAGTCAATAAATCGATTGAACTGGCGGGGCTTCGTGAGCAGCTTTCTGAATTAGACCTCGAAAAGAATAAGCAGGATGTAAAGTTTCTGGTGATCTCCAACTATCTTGATGTTTATAAAATTTTAAATCAACAGCAGGTTTTTCATAGTAACAAGAAACTGGCCCAGGAACGTCTTAAAAACATTCAGAAATTCTACCAGCAGGGAATGGTAACCCGAAATGAAGTGATCCGTGGTGAGCTTGCTATTAAAAATTTAGATCAGGGAATTCTTACATTGGTCAACAATAGGAAAATCCTTAATTATAATCTGAATATTGCCCTTGGTCTTCCTTCAGATACTGAAATTCTTCCCATTGAAAGTCTGGAAAACAAAGAATCCGGAATCGGAATAGAGTATTACCTGAATCTTGCCCATGACAACAATCCTTTGCTGAAATCTGCACAAACCAATGTTAATGTGGCCGACAAGAATATCGAAATTATTAAAACCGACAAGATGCCTACGGTTTCAGGGTTCGGAGGATATACTTTACAGAGACCTATCACTACGAGAAATCCTGTAATCGATATGTATTCGGGAGGATGGCAGACCGGAATCTCTTTGAGCTATAATATTGATAATTTATATAAAACCAAAGAAAGAGTAAAGCTGGGAGAGCTTCAGAAAAACCAGGCGAATGATGCCGTAACACTGACCCAACAGAATGTGGATATGGCTGTGAATGCCGCCTATATCAAATATCAGGAAGCCATTCAGCAGGCTGAAATTCTTAATGATGCCAAACAACTGGCTGAAGAAAACTATAAAATTACCGAAGCAAAATACCTTAACCAATTGGCGGTACAGGCAGAAATGATTGATGCTCAGAACCAGAAACTGCAATCGGAATTAGATTATGCCAATGCAGAGATCAACACTTTGTATCAATATTACAATCTTCTGAAATCTACGGGAACATTATAATTTTTAAAAGGTGAATAAAACAATGGAAAACAAGGAACAAAATACACAGAATACATCTTCTGTCCAGGTACAATCCAGTGCCGAAGCCAAAAAGAAACAAAATAAAAAGAACAGAATAAGAGCCATCATATCCAATATTATCGTCTTTGTGGTAATTGGTTTCGGTCTGTTCTGGCTGGTGCGCGAATATTTTCATGTAGGAGATAAAACCTATACAGAAGCAGCACAGGTTGAGGAATTTATCAATCCTATCAACACAAGGGTTTCAGCTTATATCAAAGAAATAAAATTCATAGAACATCAAAAGGTAAAAAAAGGAGATACTCTGGTGATCCTTGATGACCGTGAGATTCTTACCCAATTGGGGCAGGCAGAAGCAGCTTATCAGAATGCTCTTGCGCAGAGAACTGCTACGAGTTCTTCCGTGAATACAGTTTCCAATAATATCAGTGTGATGGAATCCAATATTGCCGGAGCCAAAGCAAGACTCTGGAATGCTGAGCAGAATCTCAACCGTTACAAAAACCTGCTGGCTTCGGAAGCAGTAACCAGACAACAATATGATCAGGTAAAAACTGAGTATGATGCACAGAAAGCTGCCTATGAAACTTTAGTTAACCAAAAACAGTCTGCAAATCTTTCTACCACAGAGGTGAAAAGCAAATTGGGAATTAATGATGCGGAGATCAAAAGAACAAAAGCTGCTTTGGATATGGCAAAGATCAATCTTTCCTATACCGTGATCACGGCACCGTATGACGGAGTAATGGGACGCAGAACGATCTCTGAAGGTCAGCTGATACAGCCGGGGCAGCAGGTAGCCACCATTGTATTAAATGGACAAAAATGGGTGACTGCCAATTTCCTTGAAAGCCAGATGCCTGATATCAAGATAGGTGAAAAGCTGATAATGACCGTCGATGCATTAGGCGGACAGAAATTTGAAGGTGTTGTAACGGCTATTTCTGCCGCGACAGGTTCAAGATATTCCAGTGTTCCAACGGATAACTCTACCGGGAACTTTATCAAAGTTCAGCAGAGAATTCCGGTAAGAATAGAGTTTACCGAATCTAACAAGAAAGCGGATCTCAATAAGCTGAGCGCAGGAATGAATGTGAATGTAAGTTTAATAGATAAAAGTAAAAAGTAAAAAGAGCTAAGTGAAAAGTATAAAGTAAAGGCCGCATTAATATTAAAGCTATGAAAAAAAATGTGTAGAAGTTTTCATCAGTTGATGAATCTGTATTTCACATCACACTTTTTACTTTTACCTTTTTACTTGGCTCTTTTAATTTGGCTCTTTTAACTTTTAAAAATCAACAAAAATGTACAACAAAGGACTATACAACGACTGGGTTCCCAAACCTATACAGCTACTTCTCATTGTGCTGTTGCTAGTGGTAGTGATGCCGCTGGGTGGGGTGTACACGGGAAACATCAGCTATCTTGTCAGCGGTACCGGGGCAATGACCGAATATTTTATGTGGGCCAATTATGCCACTACCATCGGAATGGGCGCCTGTATGCCCATCGTGCTCAGAATGAAAATGAGATTTAAGGTCCGTGATAAAGTGGTGGTTTTGCTGGTGCTTTTAGGATTATTAAGCTACCTGAATTCCACGACGTATGATCCTATGATCTTTGTGTTCAGTTCATTGGTTATCGGGTTTTTAAAGATGATGGTGACGATTGAACTTTTTCTTCCTTTGATGGCGATGATTGGTAACCGAGGAATGTTTTATGGTGCATTTTATACTTTTGTTCTCGTCCTTAATCAGATCGTTGCTTATTATGCGGTGGATATTTCTATCCGTTACAACTGGCAGCACTTTTACATCATGGCGGCAGTAGGATGTTTCATTCTGGCTCTTCTGCACTGGGTCTTTATGCATGATAAGTATTTTGCCTTAAAGGTTCCGTTGCATTATATAGACTGGCTCAGTGTCTTACTTTTTATGTCTACCTTTATGTTTTCGGCATATGTATTTTCATTTGGAAAACAACAGGATTGGCTTAATTCAGATAAGATCATCAACACCACAATAGCAGCTTTTGTAAGTTTTGCATTGCTTGCGATACGACAGTTGACCTTGAAAAGACCTTATTTATCCTTTAAGATTTTTACTAAAAATAATGTGCAGCATGGGTTGTTCATGCTTCTGTGTCTGGGGATGTTTTTAGGGACAACTTCTATTCAGAATACTTTTGCCGTTGGTGTTTTAGGATATGATCAGCTAACGAATGCCGGGCTTAATCTCTTAATGATTCCCGGATTAATACTGGCAGGTGTGACAGCCATCTTTTGGTTTAAAAAAGAAATTCCATTAAAAATGTACATCTTTTCAGGATTTTCAGCAATGTTAGGGTACGCCATCGTCATGTATTTCTCCATGGTACTGGAATTCAGCTACGATTACTGGTATCTTCCGATGTTCCTGAAAGGATACGGTATGGGAGCGCTCTTCATTTCAGTATGGTTTTACACCCTTGACAAACTTGAATTGGATGATATGCTTGCAGCCATCGGCCTTGTGCTGGTATGGAGAACGTTCCTTGCAGTAGGTGTTTTCTCAGCGCTCTATTCATGGTTTCAGTATCGTTTTCAGGTAGTAGCCGTTGGGGATCTGGCAGTGTATTTAGACGGAATGACGGTGACTCCGCAGAATGTTGCGGCCAATATGAAGCTCATTCAGCTGAACGCCATTATTATCGCATCAAAAAAAATATTCGGATATATTATTCTGGCCGGTATCGGTATTCTGATCTATGTTTTTACCCATCATTTCGGAAAAGAACGTTTCGAATATGTACGGTTTATAAGAATGCTCACCGGGAAATCGGTTATCGCAAGAAGAAGACTCCGTGAGAGGAAGAAACTTCTGGAAGAAATAAAAGACGCAGCCGGTCCTGCGATATAAAGATACCTTGTTTTTCATTTACTAGTCAAAGCTTCATTTTATGTATATAGAATGGAGCTTTGCATTTTACGATCGTCTTTTAAAAAAGGGTTTTGGTAATTCGCTACTGTTTGTCAATGTGGTGTTGACCGTACTGTTGTGGATGCATTGATCGAACGGTCAAAGGAGTGTTGACCGGACGGTCAAGGGTATGTTGACCGCCCGATACATAAGGAGTTGACAAATCGAGATAAACTGACCGTACGGAGCAAGGTGATTGTGTCGAGGCTAGCACGATGCTTGTGACGTACCTTGCACGATGCTTGCAAGCTACCTTGCATGGTGCTTGTGACGTACGATGTAATCATCTTGCAAAAAAAGAGGATGGTTTAAGAGTTTTAGGATATGAGTGTGGGAGTGTTTTAAGATTTGCTATCATTTGCTGAGCAAAGCGCCTTTGCGCTCGAAAGAATATGCGTAAAACTATAAGACTTTTGCGAACATAGCGTTAAACTTGTTTAATTGCAGAATTAACCGCAAAAGTCACAAAAGATAATCTTAACGCAATGATTAGGACAATCAAAGTTTTCAAAAGAATAAAAATCGAAGATTTTTTAAGACTATTGTGCCCTTTTTTAATTTATCGTCATCAACTTTAGATAAAATTGAGCTCGTCTTTTGTGACTTTTGTGGTTATATAAAAAATTTAAAAAGCTTTGTTAATAACCGCAAAAGATTCTTCACTTTGCTATAGAAAACGTTTTTTTGCGAGCCATAGCGTTAATAACTTAGCTGAATAGTTCCGGAAAATACATCAAAAACAGCTATCTTTACGCCCATAATTCGTATTATGAAAGACCTTATGGGAAAGGCGATCTGGGAGTATTACCATCAGGAAAATTCTCAGGATCTGCAGACTGAAACTTCAATTTCCGAACTGGATGAGCTTCCGGTAGATTATCTCTTCCGTGATTTTGAAGAAATGAATAGACTGGAGCAGAAAGCATTAAAGCTGGCTCAGGGAAAAACATTGGATATTGGCGCTGGAGCTGGTTCACACAGTCTTTACCTTCAGAATGAAAGAAGTCTTGACGTGACAGCCCTCGATATATCACCAAAATCTGTAGAAGTGTGCAAATTGAGAGGAGTAAATAAAGCGGTAGCTGAGAATATGCTTTATTTTTCCGGCGAAACCTTCGATACCATTTTACTTCTGATGAACGGAACCGGAATTTTCCAAAGCCTTACAGTGATTGATATGTATCTTAAAAAGCTTCATTCGCTTCTGAATGAAAACGGGCAAATTCTGATTGACAGTACAGATATTCTTTATATGTTTGACCGTGATGAAGACGGAGGGGTTTATATTCCGGCGGAAGGATATTATGGCGAACTTGACTATATTGTTCACTACAAAGGCGAATCTGAAGACCCGATCAAATGGCTCTATCTTGACTTTAATACTTTAAAAAATGCTGCGGAAAACAATTGTTTTACCATAGAAAAGGTATTGCAGGAAGATGACTCTTATCTGGCGAAGCTGACTAAAAGGTAGTTCTTTGCTTAAAAATCATTTTCCAATTAGAAATCTCTCAGTAATCTAAAAACTGAGGCGAAAGGATATGTTGAAAACCATCCCTTGTAATTGATGTAAAGTAAGACGGTCATAACTATGGCTAAAATGACAGGAAATATAAGAGATTTAGATCGGTAAGGTAATTTTTTAGGCATCCAGCTGACAGATATGACCATTAGAATTATTATTCCCAATGCAATAACTCCCATTTCGGGACTATATCGTGAACTGATATGATTATCAAATCCTTTTGATAAAATATAATTTTGCAGAAAGAATATTCCGAATCCAATTAATAAGGTAAAAACAGCAGCGACATATCTTCTTACCGTCAGAAAATTCAAAAATAGCAGAACGGATCCGGGGATGGTACCAAATAATACCGTAAGAACTATAATTGTTGTTCTTGAATAAAGCTTTATGGCATTAGGATCTTCTGTAACATGATCTTTCCAGATTTCCTTTTCTTCATTTGTCCTGTTTTCTTCTTCGCGTTTTTTAGCCAGGATCATTTCATTTATAGCTTCTTTTTCAGGTTCACTGAAATGACGGCCTCTTTCCTGAAGGATTTCAAAAGCGACTTCCACGGCCTCGGGAGTAAAGCGATTTCCGGCAATGAGATATTTATCCAGTTCGGCATCAGATAATTTTCTCAGAACATTTTTACTGACCATATAAAAAGAAAGGGCACCGAAATGCCCATTTATATACCTTATTTAAATTTTATCCAATCTCAATACCGTTTTCTACATTGCTGTCGTCCGGTATTACAAAAGATAATTTACCGTCTGGTTTTGTCGTTAATAATAACATTCCCTGAGACTCGATTCCTCTGATTTTTCTTGGGGCAAGATTTAATAAGATCATCACCTGCTTTCCAATTACCTCTTCCGGAGTAAAGCTTTCTGCAATCCCTGAAACCACAGTTCTTACATCAACACCGGTATCAACCGTCAGTTTTAATAATTTATCAGCTTTTTCCACTTTTTCAGCTTCTACAATGGTTGCTGTTCTCAAGTCGATTTTTGTAAAATCATCAAAAGTGATTTCTTCTTTCATAGGGTTGGCGTTAGGGTTTGTCTTTTTATTATTTTGTTTGGTCTGCTCCAGTTTCTGAATTTGAGCTTCGATCACATCATCTTCGATTTTAGAGAAAAGAAGTGAGGATTCGTTGATTTTATGACCTGTTTCTATCAATACAGATTTTGTTTCAATATCAGTCCAGCTTTGCTTTTCAACATTAAACATATTTAGTAACTTCTCAGAACTGAACGGCATAAACGGTTCACATAGCTGGGCAAGGGCAACGGCAATCTGGGCGCCAACAAATAGTGAGTGGGCCGCTTTTTCAGGATTGTCTTTAATCGTTTTCCAAGGCTCTTCAGTCTGTAAATACTGATTTCCGAAACGTGCTAAATTCATCAATGCTGATAAAGAATTTCTGAATTCATAATTTTCCAGGAATCCTGCGATCTCTTTTGCTGATTTATTGATTTCCTGTAATTCAGGAGCATTTACATCGCCTTGCGGAACAATGCCGTCATAATATTTATGAATAAGTACGGCAACCCTGTTGATGAAGTTTCCGAAAATTCCTACCAGCTCAGAGTTATTCTTTGTCTGGAAATCTTTCCATGTGAAGTTATTATCCTTTGTTTCCGGAGCCGATGAAAGGAGAGCGTATCTCAACACATCCTGCTGACCAGGGAAATCTTCTACATATTCGTGCGCCCAAACCGCCCAGTTTCTTGAGGTTGAAATTTTATCATTTTCAAGATTAAGGAATTCAAAGGCGGGAACATTTGCCGGCATAATGAAATCTCCGTGAGCCTTCATCATACTTGGGAAAATAATACAGTGGAATACAATATTATCTTTTCCGATAAAGTGAACCAGATCAGAATCTTCGCTCTGCCAGTAGTCTTTCCAGTCTTTTCCGTTTTTCTCTGCCCATTCTTTAGTGAAAGAAATATAACCGATCGGTGCATCGAACCATACATACAATACCTTTCCTTCGGCACCCGGAAGCGGAACGGGAACTCCCCAGTTGAGGTCTCTCGTCATGGCGCGGGGTTTCAGTCCGTCATTTAACCAGGATTTCACCTGCCCGTAAACGTTCGGTTTCCAATCGTCCTTATGGCCTTCGATGATCCATTTGTTAAGGAAATCTTCGTATTCATTTAATGGCAGATACCAGTTTTTTGTTTCTTTAAGAACAGGAACATTACCGCTCAGCATTGATTTTGGATTGATCAATTCAGATGGAGAAAGGGTAGAACCGCATCGCTCGCACTGGTCTCCGTAAGCGTTTTCGTTTCCACAATTTGGACAGGTGCCGACAATGTATCGGTCTGCAAGGAATTCTCCGGCCTGCTCATCAAAATACTGCTCGGATATTTCTTCTGTGAATTTTCCTTTTTCGTAAAGAACCTTAAAGAAATCCTGACTGGTTTCGTAATGTTTTTTAGAAGTCGTTCTGGAGTACTCATCAAATGAAATTCCCAAATCTGAAAAAGATTTTTTAATGATTTCGTGGTATTTATCAACGATATCCTGTGGGGTAACTCCTTCTTTTTTGGCTCTTATGGTAATGGGAATTCCGTGTTCATCTGAGCCACAGATAAACGCTACCTCTTTTCCTGTTCTTCTTTGAAATCTTGCATAAACATCCGCAGGAATATATACCCCTGCCAAATGTCCTATATGAACCGGTCCGTTTGCATAAGGCAAAGCGGCCGTAATCATCTTTCTGTTCGACATTTATAGTAAAGTTTTTATATGCAAAGATAACGAATATCTGTGGAATACCGTAAGCCTTCTTTTTATACGGTTTAAAGTCTATCAGGATGGTCTGATATTACATTTAGTTAAACAAATGTTTAACTTTTTGTTAAATTTAAAATGGTGCTATGTAATGCATATTTTAGTTTAAATGATTGACAATTAGATGTATGTAGTAAAATGTTCGTTTAATTTACATAATTTTAATAAAATTTTTAAAAATTTAAGATAATTCTGGATTTTTTTTAAATTGCAGCAGGCTCCGGCCATGTACGATAAAAAGAAACTATATAAAAATAATATTGTGAAAAATTTTACAACGGTATTAAAAATTGCGCCTGCATTTTTATTGGCAAGTACAATAATTCATGCGCAAACCAGCGACTCTGCTACGAAAGAGAAAAAAATAGAAGAAGTAGTTCTGATTGGTTATGGTAAGCAGAAGAAGACGGATCTGACGGGGTCGATATCTTCCATCAGTGCAAAAGATTTTAACGGGGGAGCAACTTCACCCGGACAATTAATTCAAGGAAAAACTCCCGGAGTTGCGATTGTTAACAATAGTGGTGCACCTGGAGCCGGAACTTCTATCAGAATCCGTGGAATAGGATCTTTGAATGGCTCTCAATCCCCATTAATTGTAATTGATGGTGTTCCTCAAGATTTTAGCGGAATAAGTGGAGCCTCAGATCCTCTTTCTTTAATTAATCCGAATGATATTCAGACATTTGATATTTTAAAAGATGCTTCCGCTACAGCGATCTATGGAAATAGAGCTTCTAATGGGGTTATTTTAATTACAACAAAACAAGGAACAGCTGGAAAATTAAAAGTAAATTTTTCAACCTTAACTTCTGTTTCTACAAAAATGGGTAATGTAGATGTTTTAAATGCTGATGAATTTAGATCTTTTGTTAGCCAAAATGCTGCACCAAGCTATGTTTCAAGATTAGGTTCTGCAAATACAAATTGGCAAGATCAAATTTATCAAAAAGCATGGGGTACAGATAATAATGTTGCTATTTCTGGAGGTGTTAAAGGTTTACCTTATAGATTATCATTAGGTTATAATGAGCAAAATGGTATTGTAAGAACAAACTCTTTTCGTAGAACATCAGCAGCATTAAATCTAAATCCTAAATTTTTTGATAATCATTTAAGCGTTAATATTAATGCGAAAGGAACATTTACGGATAACCGTTTTCCGGCAGGTGGTGTAATTGCAAATGCTACATATTTTGATCCCACTCAACCAGTTTATTCCGGTAATTCTAATTACGGAGGATATTATGAATGGCTAGATCCTGCTTCTGCAACTGGTCTTAATGTAAATGCTACGGCAAATCCTGTATCTCAGCTAAATGCTGTAAGGGATGTTTCTTCTGTTTGGCGAGCTTTAGGAAATATTCAGTTGGATTATAAATTTCATTTCTTACCTGATTTACATTTCAATGTGAATGCTGGATATGATTATTCGAAAGGGGAAGGAGCAACAACAATTGATCCAGCTTATAAATCTGGGATTGGGGTTTTGGGGTCTTATAGACCTTATTCAATGGAAAAGAAAAATAAGTTATTAGAAACTTATTTTAATTATACAAAAAATATAACGAGTTTAAACACAAATGTTGATCTTACGGCTGGTTATTCTTATCAAGATTTTCATACTACTGCACCTCTTGTAGTTACAAATCAAGGTAATGGACAAACAGCAGGACAGGTAAATGCTGTTGATAGAAAATTAGTTTTGCTTTCATTTTATGGTAGAGCAATATTTACATTTGCTAACAAGTATATTATTTCGGGATCAATAAGAAGAGATGGTTCTTCAAGATTTTATAATAAAACAAGAGATAACCTTTGGGGGAATTTTCCAGGAGTATCTGTTGCATGGAAAATTAATGAAGAAGAATTTCTTAAAAACTCAGGGCTAAATACCTTAAAATTAAGAGCAGGGTGGGGTAAAACAGGAAATAATGAATTAGGAGATAATTATTATCCTGCATTTGCTTCATATAGTCCGAGTGTTCCTGGAGCTCAATATCAATTTGGTTCGCAATATTACTATATGCTAAGACCTGATATTTATAATCCTAATTTAACTTGGGAAACAACGACGACTCAAAACTTAGGGATAGATTATGGTTTTGCCAATAATAGAATTTTCGGATCAATAGATATTTTTAAGAAAAAAGCTGAAAAGCTTTTAGTAGATTCGCCAATTGCTGCGGGAGATTTAAGTAACCATAATATTTTAAATGTGGGTAATATGGATACAAAAGGAATTGAAGGTTCAATAACTTTTGTACCTGTGAAAAGTGAAAATACAACTTGGGAAGTATCTTTTAATGCAACACATTATAATTCTAAAGTTACTAATCTTGTAAGTGCAGCCAATGATTCATTCTTTATTGCTGTTGGAGATATTACCGGAGGTGTCGGAAATAAAATCCAGGCTCATGCTGTAGGATATCAGCCTTATTCTTTCTTGGTTTATCAGCAAGTATATGATAATAATGGAAAACCACTTGATGGTGTTTATGTAGATCGAAATGGAGATGGAATTATCAATGCAAGTGATATGTATTATTACAAATCTACTCAACCTGATGCTATTTTAGGTTTTAATACAAAATTAAATTATAAAAACTGGGATTTTGGATTAAGCGCAAGAGCTGTATTAGGAAACTATGTTTACAATAATGCGGCTTCCAATAGTTCATTACAATCAGCTTCTACAAACAGCTATTTACAAAATGTATATTCTTCTACTCCAGAATATCAGTTCTCACTGCCAAGATATTTTTCTGATTTGTTTATCGAAAATGCATCATTCTTTAGATTGGATAATGTGAATTTGGGATATAACTTTAAAGATATCTTTAGTAAAGGAAGTAGCTTGAAAGTTTATGGAATGCTTCAGAATGTATTTGTAATTACAAAATATTCAGGAGTAGATCCTGAAATCTTCGGGAATATTGATAATGGATATTATCAAATGCCAAAGGTGTATTCTTTGGGACTTAATTTTCAATTTTAATTAGAAAAAACAAATGAAACCTAATAAAAATATTTTCAAAAAAATAACAATAGCTGCGGCTTTTGGATTACTGATGATTTCAACTTCATGTGTTAGTGATCTTGAGCAGGAGCCAAGAACTGGAGTAACTTCCACAAATGTTTTTAACGATTTTGCAAATTATCCAAATGCCTTAGCTAAAGTGTATGGTGGTTTTGCCAGCGGAGGACAGGAAAGTAATGGAGGAAATTCTGATATCAATGGTATTGATGGAAACTTTTCTCAGTATACCAGATTATTATATACAATGCAGACATTACCAACTGATGAAGCTGTAATTGCTTGGAATGATGGAACTTTGCAGACGATTCATAAAATGACTTGGGATTCTTCAAATGAATTTATTGCGGGTATGTATTATAGAATTTATACAGAAATTGCTTTTTGTAATGAATTTTTAAGAAATGTAACGGATGAAAGATTAGCATCAAATAATATTACAGGAGATAATCTTGCAGAGGCAAAATATATGAGAGCAGAAGTTAGGTATTTAAGAGCTTTATCATATTATTATGCTTTGGACCTATTTGGAAATGTCCCTTTCGTAGATGAGAGTTATTTGCCGGGTTCCATAAATCCGCCTCCAAGAATTACTCGTTCTGATTTATTCAATTATGTTGAATCTGAGTTATTATCGGTTGCTAATGATATGAGAGATGCGAGAACTAGTGCTTATGGCAGAGCAGATAAAGCTGCAGCCTGGGCATTGCTTGCAAGACTTTATTTAAATGCTCCTATTTATAATGGAAGCAATCATAATGATGATGTAATTACCTATTGTAATAAGGTAATTGCGGCAGGATATTCTTTGAAAACTAAATATGCAGACTTATTCTTAGCTGATAATGATAAGAATAATGCTGAAACTATTTTCCCTATTGTATTTGATGGAGTTCATACGCAGACTTCCGGCGGGTCTACTTATATGGTTCATGCTGCAGTTGGAGGAACTATGCCATCAGAAAGCATGTTTGGAATTAATGGAGGATGGGGTGGTTTAAGAACGACAAAATCTTACGTTGCATTGTTTACAAATTCAAGCGATCAGAGAGGGAATTTTTATACAAGTGGACAAAACCTCGAAATTAACAATTTGGGAGAATTTACAGATGGTTATGCATTTGTTAAATATAAAAATCTAACAAGTACAGGACAGTTCGGTTCCGATACTGCAAAAAATTTCTGTGATGCGGATATCCCTTTGTTTAGGCTTGCTGATATTTATTTAATGTATGCTGAAGCTACTTTAAGGGGTGGAAATGGTAATTCTGCTACTGCTTTACAATATATTAATAATATTAGAGCTAGAGCAGGATATACTACACCATTATCATCTATTAATTTAGATTTTATTCTTGATGAAAGAGGAAGAGAGTTAGGATGGGAAATGACAAGAAGAACAGATCTTATTCGTTATGGAAAATTTACAACTGCATCATATTTATGGCCATGGAAAGGTGGTATAAAAGATGGCAAAAGTGTTGAGAATTTCAGAAATCTTTATCCTATTCCGGCTAAAGATATTGTTGCGAATCCAAACCTAATTCAGAATCCAGGATACTAATCTTAAATACTATTAAAATGAAACATTTATTTAAAATATTAGCAATAGCTTTTATAGGTCTTTGGATAGTATCTTGTGATAAAGACGAAGATCAGGCAACCTTAAATGAAACAAGTCAAAGCAAACTTTCTTCTGATAAAACGGCCATTGTTTTAAGTGAAGTTATATCTGATAATACAGCGATAAGCTTTACATGGCAAAAATCTCAATTTAATGTAGCAATTGTTCCTACACAACAAATTGAATTTGGAGTTAAAGGCCAAAACTTTAAAAAAAGTGTGACTTATGATGTTGCAAGTGATGTAAATGCGGGAAGTATTACTCATGGAGGATTAAATACATTAATGTTCAATTTAGGAGTAACACCTGGAATTGTTAATGATATAGAAGTTAGATTAAAGACAGGAGCAGGTTCAGCAGCTTTCTATTCAAATATAATTGCACTTAAAATAACTCCGTATATTCCAAATCCAGATATAACTTATCCAAAGATTAATGTTCCTGGAAGTTATGCAGGAGCGGCAGGTTATGCAGACTGGACCCCTGGAAATTCACCGAACTTATTCTCTCCGGGAAAAAATAGTGAGTATAGAGGATTTATCTATGTAACCGCAGCTAATAGTGAATATAAGTTTACCATTAATGAAGATTGGGCAGGTGATAAAGGAGATGATGGAACGTTTTCTGGAAAATTGGTGGAAACGGGCGAAGTTAATATTAAAGCAGCAACAGCTGGAACTTATTATATTAAAGCAGATTGGGCAGCAAATACATATTCATCCGTAAAAGCTTCCTTCGGAATCCTTGGCGATGCTACACCTACAGGTTGGGGATCAGATACAGATTTTGTATATAATCCGGCAACTAAAACTTTTGTTATCAACTCAATTGCATTAAATAGTTCTGGAGTATTCAAATTCAGAGCAAATGATGATTGGGCGATGAAATTCCAGCCTCAATCTTCAGATCAGACTTTAACTTCAGGGACTGGAGTTGTAACCTATCTAAGTTCTGAAAATACAGTAACAGGAGATCCGAACTATAAAGTTGACGTAGCAGGAAATTATAAAATTGAATTGGATTTACATAATTCTGCTAATTATAAGTTGACTGTTACAAAATTATAAAATACAAAAAATCTAAATAGCAAAGTGTTGCTTTTCGGCAGCACTTTCTTTATTTTTAAAGTTTATAAATAATCATTATGAAGAAAATTACAATGGGAGCATTATTGTTCTCAATGATGTTTGCGGGTGTTAATGCACAATCTTTAAAATCGCCGGATGGAAAATTTGAAATGGATTTTCAGCTGAAGCAGGGCGTACCTTACTATAATCTAAAATACAACGGTAAAACAATAGTTGAAGATTCAAAACTGGGGCTGAGATTATTTAAAGATACTTCCATCAAATTTGCATCTGAAATCGCAAAACCGGAAGATGTAAAATTTGATCTTAATAACGGATTTACGAAAGTTGACGAAAAGCGTGATGCTAAGAATGAAATCTGGCAGCCGGTTCTGGGAGAAAAGAAAAATTATATTAACAACTATAATGAATTAGCGGTTACGCTGCACCAGGATACCACTGACAGAAATATTATCGTTAAGTTCAGGCTTTTTAATGACGGATTGGGCTTTAGGTATGAATTCCCACAGCAGAAAAACCTGAATTATTTCGTGATCCGTGAAGAGGATTCCGAGATCGATTTTCCGACCGATATGAAAGCCTGGTGGATCGTTGCTGATTATGATTCTCAGGAATACCAGTATCAGGAAACAAAACTTTCCGAGATCCCTGCAAGATGGCCGAAAGCCGCAGATGCCAATGCTTCGCAAACTTTGATTAAAAATGCAGTGCAGTCACCGGTAATGCTTAAGCAGGAAGGTAAAGAACCATTATATATCAACGTTGCAGAGGCGGCAGTTTTAGATTATCCGGCTTCTCATCTTGAAGTGGATGCTGTCAATTTTAAATTTAAAACACATCTTACGGCAGATCGACAAGGGGCAAAAGGATATATCCAGACACCTTCCGTAACGCCTTGGAGAACCATTATCGTAGCTCCGAAAGCAGAAGAGGTGATGGATTCAAAAATGCTTTTCAACCTTAACGAACCTACAAAATATACCGATACTTCCTACATTCATCCTACAAAATATATGGGCGTATGGTGGGAAATGATCATCGGTAAATCACAATGGGCGTACGGTCAGCCCGAATCAAATGTACGTATTGGGGTAACAGATTTTTCTAAATTAACACCTAACGGAAAACATGCTGCCAACAACACTAAAGTTAAGGAATACATCGATTTCGCAGCAGAAAATGGTTTCCAGGGGCTTCTCATTGAAGGCTGGAATATCGGCTGGGAAGACTGGTTCGGACATTCAAAAGAATTTGTTTTTGATTTCATCACGCCTTACCCGGACTTTGATATTAAAATGCTGAATGAATATGCGCATTCAAAAGGCATCAAGCTGATCATGCACCATGAAACCTCTGGTTCTGCTACAAATTACGAAAGATGGGCTGATAAAGCGTATCAGTTGATGAATAAATATGGCTACGATGCCGTGAAAACGGGATATGTAGGAGATATGATTCCTCGTGGTGAACATCACTATTCTCAGTGGACCATCAATCACTTCTACAGAATTGCAGAAAAAGCCAATGAGTATAAAATCATGGTCAATTCTCACGAATCCGTGCGACCTACCGGAGAAAGCCGTACCTATCCGAACTATATTTCTGCAGAAGCAGCCCGTGGAACGGAATACGAAGCTTTCGGCGGAAATAACCCAGATCACCAGACCATTCTTCCTTTTACAAGATGGATGGGTGGCTCAATGGATTATACACCAGGGATTTTCCAAACTAAGTTGGATTACTATTTCCCGGGAGATAAACGTTTTGTAAAAACAACTTTAGTTAAACAGTTAGCGCTTTACGTAGTAATGTATATGCCACTTCAGATGGCTGCCGACCTGCCTGAAAACTACAGAAAACATATGGATGCTTTCCAGTTTATTAAGGATGTTGCGGCAGATTGGGACGATACTAAAATTTTATCAGCTGAACCTGGAGATTATATCATCACTGCAAGAAAAGCAAAAGGAACAGAAAACTGGTTTGTAGGCGGTATTACGGATGAAAACAAGCGTGATTATACTGTAGATTTCTCTTTCCTGGACAAAGGCAAAAAGTATGAAGCGACAATTTATGAAGATGGCAAAGATGCAGATTACATCGACAATCCTCAAAGCTATCATATTTATAAAAAGCAGATCACGAGTAAGTCTAAAATCAATTTTAAAATGGCACGAAGCGGCGGTTTTGCAATTTCAATAAAACCATTATAATGGATAATCAACTTTGTCAAAGTTTAATCTTTGACAAAGTTTTTTTATTTTTAGAAGCTTTTTTCCGCTTGGAATTTATGCTGAGCCTGCCGAAGTACTGTATCTTTTTCGTTACGACCTCCTGAACTGCGTTCGTAAATCTCTGATTTATGCTCCGGCCGTAACAAAAAAGGATGCCGTTTATATCGGGGCTAATAATACACACCATACAAACGACTTGTTCAAAGTTGAATCTTTGTTAACGTTTTAAAAATCATAAAATGAAAAAAATATATACCATATTTGCTTTATCGGCAGCATCTGTTGCATTTTCGCAAATTCAAAAAGTAGAACCGGCCTTTTGGTGGAAAGGAATGAAAAATCCTGAGCTGCAGATCCTGGTCTACGGAAAAAATATTGCCAATGATGAACTCGAAATTTCAGACGGAGTTCAGATTAAGAATATTCAGAAAGTTGAAAATCCGAATTACGTTTTTATAACCGTAAATACTAATGATATCAACGTTCCGAAGTTTAAAATAAATACTAAAAAAGGCAAAAAAACAACCAGCTCTTACACTTATGAATTAAAGCAAAGAGAGCCCCATTCTGCAGACCGGGAATCTTTTACTTCCAAGGATGTCATGTATCTCATCATGCCCGACCGTTTTGCTAATGGTGATGAAAAAAATGATTCAAACTCTAACTTAACGGAAAAAGCAAACAGAAGCCTTCCCAACGGACGTCATGGTGGAGATTTACGAGGAATTATCAACAATCTCGATTATATTCAGAATCTGGGAGCAACAGCAGTCTGGCTTACTCCGGTGAATGAAGACAACGAAAAAGTATATTCTTATCACGGCTATGCACAGACCGATTTATATAAAATAGATGCCCGCTACGGAACCAACGAAGAGTATCGTGAACTCTCCCAAAAATTAAACAAAAGAGACATGAAGCTCGTGATGGATTATGTCACCAATCACTGGGGAATTTCACACTGGATGATCAAAGATCTGCCGACAAAAGATTGGATCCATTGGTTTAATGACAAAGAAAATGGCTTTGAACGTTCCAATTACAAAACAACGACACAGTTTGATACCAATGCTTCCGATATTGATAAAAAACTAGCGTTGGACGGATGGTTTGATACAACAATGCCCGATATTAACCAAAAGAATCCCTTAGTTTTAAAATATCTTACCCAAAATGCCATCTGGTGGATTGAATACGCAGAGCTGGGAGGTTTTCGTGTGGATACTTATCCCTACAACGATAAAGAGGCAATGGCTAAATGGGCGAAAGCGATTACCGATGAATATCCGAAATTTAACATCGTAGGGGAAACCTGGCTAAATACAGCGGCATATATTTCGGCATGGCAAAAAGATTCTAAAACAGGTGAAGCGGCAAATTATAATTCTAATCTTCCGTCGGTGATGGATTTTATGTTGTACGGTGATCTGCCAAAAGCATTAAAGGAAAAAGAAGGCTGGGACAGTGGAATGAATCGTATTTACAACAGTCTGGCAAGTGATTTCCTTTATCCTGATATCAACAACGTTATGGTTTTCTTTGAAAATCATGATACCGAAAGATGGAATGAAATATTCAATGATGATCCGAAAGCTTATAAATTAGGATTAACATTAATATCAACAGTCCGCGGAATTCCACAGATTTATTACGGATCAGAAGTCGGAATGCGGGGTGATAAAAATAAAGGTGGGGATGCAGATATACGGAGGGATTTTCCGGGAGGCTGGAAATCTGATAAAGTAAACGCTTTTAAACCTTCAGAACAGACTGCCGAACAAAAAGAATTTTATCAGTTCACTCAAAAACTATTGAACTGGAGAAAAGGAAAAGAAGTCATTCACACCGGAAAAACTAAAAATTTCGTCCCGCAGAATAATGTTTTTGTGTATTTTAGATATAACGAAAAAGAAAGTGTGATGGTCATTTTAAATAATAATGAAACAGAGCAGACATTGGATCTGAAGCATTTTGCTGAATCATTAAAAGGATTTTCAAAAGGAAAAGATATCATCTCCGATAAAGAATTTTCATTACAGAATAATCTCACAATACCCGCAAAAACATCTATGGTCATTGAATTGAAATAAAACATAAATAACACAGACGTTTCACAAATATCACAATTAAACTTTGTTATCTTACTTAAGTGAAACGCCTTTGCGAACTTAAAAACAGTTAGTAGTCAAGAACAAACTTTGCGCTCTTTGCGCTAAAAAATAAAATTAAAGGTTTATAATTAAATATGAAAAAAACAACAATATTCTTTACTTTCATCATATGTCTATTGAGCTTTACGACCATTTCGGCTCAGACAAAAGTTGAAAAAGAAAAAGCAGAAATCGGAATGATGCTCGACGGATTTAATGTCGCAGCCGCAAAAGCAAATTTCACTGATTATTTCAATTATTTTGCTGAAGAATCTACCTTTATCGGAACAGATGCAACGGAAATTTGGGACAAAAAAGCATTTATGAGTTGGGCCAAACCTTATTTCGACAAAAAACAAACCTGGAATTTCACTTCATTAAAAAGGAATATCTATTTCAGCAACGATGGAAAACTAGCCTGGTTTGATGAATTATTGGATACCCAGATGAAGATCTGCCGGGGATCCGGTGTTGTTGAAAAGATCAACGGACAGTGGAAGATAAAACAATACGTTCTATCGGTAACTGTTCCCAATGAAGTGGTAGATAAAGTTGTTGAAATTAAAGCTCCTATAGAAGACAATTTAATTAATGATATGAATACTAAAGAGGTGAATACTAAAAAATAATGGCTGAGATAGAAGGAAAATATATTAAAGGTAATTTTGGCATAACAAAAAAACCGAACCTTTCCATGCTTCAGATCATCAACATGAGCATGGGTTTTTTGGGAATCCAGATGGCATTTGGGTTACAGAACGGAAATGCGAGCCGGATTCTGGCAAATTTCGGGGCAGATGTTCACGAGCTGTCATGGTTTTGGCTGGTAGCTCCTGTAACAGGATTGATTGTACAGCCGATTATCGGTCATATGGGAGACAATACCTGGAGCCCGCTGGGAAGAAGAAAGCCTTATTTCTTAATAGGAGCGGTTTTGTGCGCCATTGGATTGGTGATGCTTCCAAATGCAGCTTCAGCAACGCAGATGATGGCCGCAAATGTATTATTGATGGCAGTGATTTTTCTGGCAATGATGGATGCATCAATCAACGTGGCTATGGAACCTTTCCGCGCCTTGGTGGGAGACATGCTGCCGAAACATCAGGCAACGATAGGCTTTTCAGTTCAGACGATTCTCATAGGAATCGGTGCTGTTATCGGATCAGATCTGCCGGGCTGGCTGACTAAGATGGGAATTTCCAATGAGGCGCCTAAAGGATTTGTGGCAGATAACGTGATCTACGCTTTCTATATTGGAGCGGCAGTACTGATATTATCGATTCTGTACACCATTATTACCACCAAAGAATACTCACCGGAAGAATTTGCCTCATTTGAAGGCGGAAAATCTATTGCAGAAGACAAATCAAAACTTTCTGATATCTTTAAAGATTTTGCCAACGTACCTTCCCAAATGAAGAAATTGGGAATTGTACAGTTTTTTTCCTGGTTCGCTTTGTTTACGATGTGGGTTTTTACAACGAGTGCTCTGGCAACACATCATTTCGGGCTTTCACCTGATGATACTCATTCTGCTGAATTTAATAAAGCTGGAGACTTAACAGGAAGTTTGTTCGGAAGCTATAATTTCTATGCCATATTCTTTGCTTTTGCTTTAACGCCGATTGCTAAATTGATAGGTAAAAAGCAGACACACGCTTTAGCCCTGACTTGTGGTGGATTGGGTCTCATTGCCATGTATTTCATTAAAGACATTCATTATCTCTGGATCTCAATGGTCGGACTTGGATTTGCCTGGGCAAGTATTTTAGCCATGCCTTATGCCATGCTTATCGATTCAATTCCACAAAAGAAAATGGGGGTTTATATGGGGATTTTCAACTTCTTTATCGTAATTCCCCAGATCATAAACGGGATTTTTGGAGGCCCGATCGTAAGCGGAATCTTTAGAAAAATGGCTATTGATTACATCGTAGTCGGTGGAATTTGTATGCTGTTGGCAGCTGTTTTAACAATGATCTTTATTAAATCAGAACATGATACTCCAAAGGAAATTGAAGAAGAGATTCAGCAGGTACATTTTTAACTGAAATTTTGTTTCATATAAATAATCAATAGGAGCGGACTTTAGTCCGCTTTTTATATATCACATGTATGGCTTTAGCCGAAGTTTCAATACATATACTTTTTAAATTCTCCGCAAAAATTAGCTTAAATCCATTCTTATCCTACATCAACACCTGACCGATTTATTGAATGTACATTTGTACCATAAATAATCACAATATGAAAACAGTATATCATAAAGCAGATACAAGAGGCCACGCCAATCATGGATGGCTGAATTCTTACCATACATTCAGTTTTGCAAACTATCAAAACCATGAAAGAACGCATTTCGGAGTTCTCAGAGTATTGAACGACGACACCGTTTCTCAGGGAATGGGTTTCGGAACGCACCCGCATAAAAACATGGAAATTATTTCTATCCCTCTGGAAGGTGATCTGGAACACAAAGATTCCATGGGTACAACAGCTGTTATCAGAAAAGGAGAGATTCAGGTGATGAGTGCCGGAACCGGCGTAATGCACAGCGAATACAACAAAAATAAAGATGAGGAAGTAAAATTTTTACAAATATGGGTCTTCCCAAGAGAAATGAATGTTGAACCGAGGTATGATCAGAAAAGTATAAAAGAAGGCGAGAAGATTAATGGATTCCAGCAAATTTTATCGCCGGATAAAAATGACGCCGGAGTTTGGATTCATCAGGATGCATGGTTCAATCTGGCTAACTTTACCAAAGGAAACGGTAAAAATTATATGCTTCATAAAAAAGGAAACGGGGTATATGCTTTTGTATTAAAAGGAAGTGCAAAAATTGGCGACAGGGTATTAAACGAAAGAGATGGACTGGGAATTTGGGATACCCAAAGTTTCAATATTGAAGCAGTAGAAGATACCGAAATTCTTTTAATGGAAGTTCCGATGGAATTGCCATCTTACCTTAAATAATATTAAATTTGTAAACTTAAATATAAACAATGAAAATTTTAGCTATAGCCGGAAGCAATTCCGAAACATCAATCAACAAACTTTTAGTTTCTTACGCAGCTTCACTCATTCAGAATGCAGAAGTGGAAATCGTAGATATGAATCAATTTGAAATGCCGATCTACAAACATCAGCGTGAAGTGGAAAATGGCGTGCCTCAGCAGGCAGTGGATTTTGCTTCAAAAATTGATGCTGCAGACATACTTTTAGTTTCTCTTTCCGAGCACAACGGAACGTATTCTACAGCTTTCAAAAATGTATTCGACTGGACCTCCAGAATCAAGGATAGAGCAGTGTGGAACGAAAAACCAATGCTGTTGATGGCAACAGCTCCGGGAGCAAGAGGGGGATTAGGTGTTTTAGAAGCGGCAGCAAAACGTTTTCCACTGCACGGCGGAAATATTGTTGATACCTTTACGCTACCTTTCTTCAATGATAATTTTGACAAATCGGCTCAGAAAATTTCTAATGAAGAGAAAGACAGCGAATTGAAGCAAAAGATTGCAAAAGTTTCAGCAGTAGAAATTATCCTTGAAAAATAGATTTGAATATTAATTTAAAATTAATATCTTTGCAAAAAGAAAAAAGATGAATATTCAGACCACTTTTAAAGAATGTTTCTCCAAGAAAGGGAATATTGTGGGCTCTGAAATTCTGAGATAATACAACGCCGATAATCTACCAAGATTGTCGGCTTTTTTATTTTCGAAATTAGAACTAAAATAGAAATAAATTGTGCCAATTTAGCACATTAACAATTACAATCATTGTTAATCGTTAAACTGATACACTCTTACATTAATAATATGAGCAACACTTACAAATCTGCAGGAGTAGACAAAGAAGAAGGGTACAAAACCGTTGACAAAATCAAAAAAGCAGTTGGAGAAACTCACAATTCCAATGTATTGAACCATTTAGGAAGCTTCGGTGCTTTTTATGAAATCGGAGGATACAAAAACCCTGTTTTGGTTTCCGGAACCGATGGAGTAGGAACAAAGCTGAAAGTAGCCTTAGATTCTAAAAAATATGATTCTATCGGGGTAGACTGTTTCGCAATGTGCGCCAATGATATCCTTTGCCACGGTGCAAAGCCATTGTTTTTCCTTGATTATCTTGCCTGCGGGAAGTTAGACTCTGAAATTGCGGCTGAAATCGTTTTAGGAATGGTAGAAGCATGTAAAGATAACAACTGTGCATTGATCGGTGGAGAAACTGCCGAAATGCCGGGGATGTATCAGCCGGGAGATTACGACGTTGCAGGATTCTGCGTAGGAATTGTTGAAAAAGACCAGATTATTGATGGTTCGGGAATTAAAGCGGGTAATAAAATTATTGCATTGCCAAGTTCAGGTTTCCACTCAAACGGATTTTCTTTGGTAAGAAAAGTTTTCCCTGATTTCAATGAAGAATTTGAAGGAAAACCTTTATATGAGACGCTTTTAGTTCCTACAAGATTATATTATAAAGATATTCATAAAGTTCTTGAAGAAGTAAAAGTATGTGGTATTGCTCACATCACTGGTGGCGGATTATACGAAAACGTTCCGAGAATTATTCCTGAAGGTCTTTGTGCTTCAATCGAGGCATCGAAAATAGAAATTCCAGGTATTATGCTTGAATTGGAAAAAAGAGGTGGCGTAGCCCGTGAAGAAATGTTCGGAACCTTCAATATGGGTGTCGGAATGATCCTGGTAGTAGATTCAGAACACGCAGAAAAAGTATTGCACCTTCTTGATGATGCCTACGAAATCGGAGAAATTACCGAAGGAAACGAAAAAATCAAACTATCAATATAACAATTTATCGATGTACCAGTGTACCAATTGAATCATTGTTACATTGATAAACTGATACATTGTTACATTAATTTATGAAAAACCTAGTTGTACTCGTTTCAGGTTCAGGAAGCAATCTTCAGCGAATTATCGATGCCATTGATAGCGGAGAAATCCGGAATGCAAAAATATCGTTGGTTGTGGCTGACAGGGATTGTTACGGACTTGAAAGAGCAAAAAAACATTATATAGACAACGTTCTGATTCCGAGAGGCAAAAACTTCAGCAGTGAATTGAATAAAATGATTCCTGAAAATACAGATTTAATCGTATTGGCCGGCTTTTTATCCATTCTGAAGCCTGAATTCTGTGAAAAGTGGAACGGTAAAATAATCAACATTCACCCGGCGTTACTTCCGAAATTCGGAGGAAAAGGAATGTGGGGACATCATGTTCACAACGCGGTAATTGAAGCTAAGGAAAAAGAAAGCGGAGCCACGGTACATTTTGTAACGTCAGGAATTGATGAAGGAGAAGCTATTCTTCAGAAATCATTTGAAATTACAGAAAATGACACTCCGGAAACCGTAGCAGAAAAAGTTCATTTAATTGAATACGAAATTTTTCCAAAAGCTATAAACAAAGTATTAAATAATGTACCAATTTAGTAATGTAACAATTTACCAATCTAAATGATTGATACATTGTTATACTGATACATTATTACATTAATAAAAAGCACAATTAGATTTTATTATTTCGAAAAACAAGAAAATCTAAGTAAAAATAATAGACCGGAGGTGAAAGAACCGGTCAACAGTTTGAAATAGCTGTAAAAAGTAATTGAAAGTAAAAGTTCTTTAAGTCGTGGAGTCCTGAAAGGACGACCTACATCAGGCTAGGACGAAAGTCCTATCAGATTGTAAAATGAAAGTCCTGAAAGGACGACCTACATCAGGCTAGGATGAAAGTCCTATCAGTTTGTAAAATGAGAGTCCTGAAAGGACGACCTACATCAGGATAGGATGAAAGTCCTATCAAATTGTAAATGAAGAACAACTACAAAGAAAAAATTGAAAGTAAGATGAGCAAAAAAAGAGTTTTAATCAGTGTTTCTGACAAAAGCGGATTGATCGAATTCGCACAGTTTCTCGAAGCCCAGAATTATGAATTGATCTCTACAGGAGGAACGTTCAAACATTTGAAAGATGCTGGTTTAAATCCAATTCAGATTGATGAGGTGACCGATTTTCCTGAAATGTTAGATGGAAGAGTAAAAACATTACACCCGAAAGTTCACGGTGGATTATTGGCCGTTCGTTCCAACGAAGAGCACATGAAAACCGTTCAGGAACATGAAATTGGACTGATCGACATGGTGATCGTGAATCTTTATCCTTTCTTTGAAAATGTAAACAAAGACATTTCTCTACATGAAAAAGTAGAATTTATCGATATTGGTGGTCCTTCAATGCTTCGTTCTGCAGCCAAAAATTTTGATTCTGTGACGGTAATTACCGATGTTGAGGATTATGCAGCCGTAAAAATCGAAATGGAGCAAAACGGTGATACCTATATCGAAACCCGTAAAAAACTGGCAGGAAAAGTATTCAATCTTACTTCTGCGTATGACGCAGCGATCTCAAGAATGCTTTTGGAAGAAGAATATCCAACTTATTTAAATGCCTCTTATAAAAAAGTTTCTGACCTGAGATATGGTGAAAACCCGCATCAGACAGCCGCTTACTACGTTTCTACTTTCGAGAACGGTGCCATGAAAGATTTCGAACAGTTGGGAGGTAAGGAATTGTCTTTCAACAATCTTCGTGATATGGATCTTTGCTGGAAAGTGGTAACAGAGTTCAAAGAAGAAATGGCTTGTTGTGCTGTAAAACATTCCACACCTTGTGGCGTAGCAATCGGAACTTCAGCGTTGGAAACGTATCAGAAAACTTTCGAATGCGATCCTGTTTCTATCTTTGGCGGAATTGTTGCAATGAACTACAAAATCGACGCAGCAACGGCTGAAGAATTAAATAAAACGTTCCTTGAAATCGTAATGGCTCCTGAATTTGATGAGGAGGCGCTGGAAATTTTAAGAAAGAAAAAGAATGTAAGAATTATAAAAATCGTAAACCCTGTTTCCGACAAACAGACTTGGGTGAAGATCGACGGAGGAATTCTTGTTCAGGACAACGACAGTATCTTCTCTGAAGACATTAAAGTCGTTACTGAAACTCAGCCTACGGAAGAGCAGAAAAAAGCATTATTATTCTCTCAGAGAGTAGTAAAATATGTTAAATCTAACGCTATTGTAGTTTCCAACGGAATTCAGGCCTTCGGAATCGGTGGCGGACAGGTAAACAGAATCTGGGCAACTCAGCAGGCAATTGAAAGAGCTAAAGAAAAGTTTTCGGGCGAATTGGTGTTGGCTTCAGACGCATTTTTCCCTTTCCGTGACGTGGTAGATTTCTGCGCTCAGGAAGGTATCACAGCGATTATCCAGCCAGGAGGAAGTGTAAAAGATCAGGATAGCATTGATGCAGCCAATGAGCACAACATTCCGATGATGTTTACCGGAATCAGACACTTCTTACATTAATTGAAAAGCAATAAGCTATTAGCAATTGGCAATCGGCAATCGGCAATCGGCTAAAATTATATTTTGAGATTGTATTTATAGCATTCAAAATTATATATTTGTAAATTATAGACTAGATAATTAAATAAAGTATGAGAATATTAATCATAGGCGAAGGTGGAAGAGAATCTGCTTTGGCAGCAAAACTTCAGAATGACCCAAGAATTTCTAAGATGTTTTTCGCCAACGGAAACGCAACCACTGATGTAATAGGAAAAAATGTTCATTTATCAGAGATTAAAGAACTGAGAGACTTTGCAATCAAAGAAAAGATTGATTTAACGATCGTTGGGCCTGAAGCACCGCTTGTTGCCGGCTTAAAAGACGAATTCAAAAAGCATGATCTTAAAGTTTTTGGTCCGAATCAAAAAGTTGCAAGTCTTGAAGGAAGTAAGGCTTTCTCTAAGAAATTCATGCAGACCTATGATATCAAAACGGCAAAAGCAAAAGTATTTGATTCATATAACGAAGCCAAAGAATATGTTCAGACACAGGAATTTCCTCTGGTTGTTAAGGCAAGTGGTCTGGCTGGCGGAAAAGGTGTTGTCATCTGCGATACTTTGGAAGAAGCTGAGGCTACGATCCACGATTTCATGATCAGAAGAATCTATGGCGATGCCGGAATACGTTTAGTTATTGAAGAATATCTTGAAGGTTTTGAAGCGTCTATTATTGCTTTCTCAAACGGAGATAAACTTTTCCCTTGTGTTGCTGCCAAAGATTACAAAAAAGCAGGAAACGGCGATACCGGACCGAATACAGGAGGTATGGGATCTGTAGCGCCAAGCCCGGAATTTACTCAGGAACATTACGAAGACTTTGACAAAAACATTCTTCAGCCAACACTGAACGGACTTAAAACTGAAGGATTCAGCTTTAAAGGAATTATTTTCTTCGGACTGATGGTTACTAAAAACGGAACTTACCTTCTGGAATATAACATGAGATTCGGAGATCCTGAAACTCAGGTATTAATGGCCTTAATGGAAAACAATCTTCTTGATGTAATCCAGGACTGCATGGAAGGAAAAGAAATTGAGCTGAAGTTTAAAGATGAAAAAGCAGTTTGCCTGGTAATGTGTTCAGGAGGTTACCCTAGAAATATCGAAATAGGTTTCGAAATTGTGGGAGAAGATAAACTGAAATACAGCAAGCTTTTATACGCAGGAGCCATCACAAAAGGAGATAAAGTAGTTTCCAACGGAGGCAGAGTACTGAACATCGTAGCGACTGGAGCCACTTATGAAGATGCTCGCAAGAAAGTTTACGAAGATGCAAGTCATGTACATTTCGATTACGGCTTCTACAGAGAAGACATCGGAAAGTTCTAACATAAATCACGAAAAAAGATTTGGAGAAATCCAGGTCTTTTTTTGTAAAGGTTTCATCATTGAAAGATTTCCATCAATAGGATCGGGCTTTAGCCCGATTAACAAAAAAAGAAATCACATTGGCTTTAGCCAAAACGTAAAAGATTAATTAAAAATATTTGAGTTAAATTTTAATTTAAAATAAACCCGATTTTTGTCATTTCGTACGAATCTCTGCAGTAATGATAAAATTTAAAGGGCGTAGATTCCTACGGAATGACAAACGCACTTGAAAACTTTTAAAATAACTCATCATTTATCAATCATCATTCATCAATTATAAAAATGAACAACGGTATTATCATATTAGATTTCGGATCACAGTACAACCAGCTTATCGGAAGAAGGATACGTGAAATGGGAGTATATTCTGAAATTTTGCCTTTCAATACACCATTAGAAACAATTTTAGAAAAGCAGCCAAAAGGAATTATCCTTTCAGGAGGGCCAAGTTCTGTAAATGCAGAAAATGCCCATCTGGTACAAAAAGAACTATATGAGCAGGGAATTCCTGTTTTGGGAATCTGCTACGGAATGCAGTTGACGGCACACCTTTTAGGTGGTAAAGTACATAAAGGCGTAAAAGGAGAATACGGAAAAGCGCATCTGGAAATTGTAAAAGAAAGTTCCCTGTTAAAAGGCGTAACCAATAATTCTATTGTCTGGATGAGCCATTTTGACGAAGTTGGACAATTGCCTCCAGGCTTTGAGTTGAATGCACAATCAGGCGTAATTGCTTCCATGGCCAATGAAGACAAGAAAATCTATTGCGTGCAGTTCCATCCCGAAGTTTCCCACACAGAAGAAGGCGGAAAAATGTTGGAGAATTTCGTGTTCGGAATCTGTAATGCAGAAAAAAACTGGAAGCTTACAAACTATATTGAGAAAACAGTTGCAGAAATCCGTGAAAGAGTAGGAGATCAGAAAGTGATTCTTGGACTTTCAGGTGGGGTAGATTCCTCTGTTGCGGCCGTATTAATTCACAGGGCCATCGGAGATCAGCTGACATGTATCTTCGTTGATACAGGGCTTTTAAGAAAAGATGAAGGCAAAAAAGTGATGGATAACTATGGAGAACATTTCCATATGAACATTAAGCTGGTAGATGCTTCCGAAAGATTTTTATCTAAGCTGGCCGGAGTTGATGACCCTGAAGCAAAAAGAAAAATTATCGGAAACGAATTCATTCATGTTTTTGATGAAGAATCTCATAAAATTGAAGGCGCCAAATTCTTAGCTCAGGGAACGATTTATCCCGATGTTATTGAAAGCCAGTCGGTGAATGGCCCTTCAGCAGTGATCAAGTCTCACCACAATGTAGGTGGTCTTCCCGAAGAAATGGAGTTTGAACTGCTGGAACCTTTAAGAGAACTATTTAAAGATGAGGTAAGAAAAGTTGGAGAAGAGCTTGGAATTCCTCATCATTTGGTACACAGACATCCTTTCCCGGGTCCAGGTTTGGGAATCAGAGTATTGGGAGCCGTTGATGCTGAAAAAGTAAGAATTCTTCAGGAAGCAGACGATATTTTCATTGAAGAATTATATAAAAATGACTTATATGAAAAAGTTTCCCAGGCATTCGTTGTCCTTCTCCCGGTAAAATCGGTCGGCGTAATGGGAGATGAGAGAACGTACGAATACACAGCCGTAGTTCGTTCCGCCAATACCATCGACTTCATGACAGCAACATGGAGCAGACTTCCTTACGAGTTTTTAGATACCGTTTCAAGTAGAATCATCAACGAAGTAAGAGGAATCAACAGAGTAGCGTATGATATTTCAAGCAAACCGCCTGCAACCATTGAGTGGGAATAATTTGAATTGAAATTTACATATAAATCCTGCCTTCGGGCGGGATTTTTTGTGTTTTAAAGCCTGCTTATTTTAAATATGTTTTTAATAGCACTGAATCAAGGTATAATTTCTTAATTAACCTGAGTCGTGATAAGAAATGTTGTTTATATCAATAGGAATGGGCTTTAGCCCATTTTGATGTGCAAAACAACAACAGGCTTCAGCCAAAATTTAACCTGATTTTTGACACAAGTATGTTTATATTTTAGCAATGTTGATTTAAATAATAACGATGTAGCTTTAAATATTAGTATAGTCATTTTATATTTTAGTAATGTAAGTTTAAATATTAGCGATGTAAGATTAGATATTAGCATGGTCATTATATAATTTAGCAATGTTAATTTAAATATTAAGGATGTAGCTTTAGATGTTAGCATGGTCATTTTATATTTTAGCAATGTAGCTTTAGATATTAGCATGATCATTATATATTTTAACAACATTGGTTTAAATATGAGCAACTCTGATGTAGATATAAACAACTTTGTTTTAAATATAAACGACTTCACTTCAAATCCACTTATACTTTTTTTGAAAGCATTTAGATCATATTAGGCCCAAAATCAAAGATTTTCCAAAACTTCCGTGCTCTTCTTTTCACAGACTAAAATAAACTTTACTCATACGAATATTCTTATATGACTATCCCCCCCCCCCAATAAAAATATTTGTGTTCTTCTATTTTCAGTGCTAGAAATTCATAGCTATGAATTATTTGATAAAAAAAGCAAAGCACAATAATCTGTGAAAATCCGTAAAATCTGTAGTTAAATTCCCGATAAAATCTTTGATTTTTATTCTAATGTGTTCTTCTATTTTCAATACTAAAAAACTTATCTCTGTGACTTATGTGTTAAATACCTTTCGCAACCTCTGAATAATGTAATGAAAAATATTACGATGCACTTTAGAAGTGTCAGATTTTTACTAAATTTAAGTAAAATTACATCAAATGCAAATTGAAACAAGAACACTCACTGTTCAGGATTATCCAGGGTTGGTGGAGACAATGAAGCGGGCTTATCCACAAATGTCAGAATATGTGTGGTCTAAAAAAAGTATCGAGAAATTAACCAAAATATTTCCTCAGGGACAGATCTGCATCACGGTAGATGGTAAGCTGGCAGCTGTAGCGCTTTCCATCATTGTTGATTATGATGAGTTTGGTGACGATCATACCTACAGCGATATTACAGGCAATTATACATTTAATACCCATACTTCCACAGGAAATGTCTTGTACGGAATTGAAGTTTTTGTCGATCCGGAATTTCGTGAGCTTCGCCTGGGAAGAAGGTTATATGATGCCCGGAAAGAGCTTTGCGAATTGCTGAATTTAAGATCTATCATTTTAGGAGGAAGAATTCCGAACTATCATAAGCATAGTGAATTATCACCGAGGGAATACATCCGCAGGGTTCGTGATAAGGAAATCTATGATCCCGTTTTGTCATTTCAGCTTTCCAATAATTTTCTACCCATAAGAGTGTTGAAAAAATATCTTCCCGAAGACGAATCGTCAAAAGAAAATGCCGTGCTCCTTCAATGGAATAATATCTATTACAGCAAAAAGCCCAACACCATGCAGGACAGCATTATCCGTCTGGGACTTGTACAGTGGCAGATGAGGCATTTTAAAGATATTGATGCTTTCTACGAGCAGGTCGAGTTTTTTGTTGATGTGATGGGCGATTATAAAGCCGATTTTGTCCTTTTCCCTGAATTGTTCAACACCCCTTTACTCGCTCCTTTTAACAAACTTTCGGAGAGGGACAGTATGATTGAGCTGGCAAAATTGACGGAAGAAATCAAAATGAAAATTTCTGATCTGGCCATCAGTTATAATGTCAACATCATTTCAGGGAGCATGCCTGTTTTCGAAAACAATGAACTGTACAATGTAAGTTATCTTCTGCACCGCGACGGAAGAACCGATGAATACAGGAAAATTCACATCACCCCAAACGAAAGAAAATACTATGGCATGAAGGGTGGAAACGAGATTAGAGTTTTCGATACCGACTGCGGGAAAATCGGACTGGTAATCTGTTATGACGTAGAATTTCCGGAGCTTCCGAGAATTCTTGCGGATGAAGGAATGAAAATTCTTTTTGTTCCATACCTTACCGATACTCAGAATGCATACATGAGAGTTCGCCACTGTGCGGCTGCGAGAGCCATTGAAAACGAATGTTATGTTGCCATTGCGGGATGCGTCGGAAACCTTCCGGGAGTTAATAATATGGATATTCAGTTTGGTCAGGCAGCGGTTTTCACTCCGTCAGATTTTGCCTTTCCATCGAACGCAGTTAAAGGAGAAGCAACTCCGAATACAGAAATGACCCTCATTGTTGATGTAGATTTAAATCTTCTCAAAGATCTTCATCACCATGGCTCTGTTCAGGTAATGAAAGACCGGAGAAATGATCTCTATGAAACTTATTTAAGATAACGTTTATTTTTAACAATATTCAAACCTCTCGAGACGGGAGGTTTTTTTATTTATGTTTAAACTTCATTTGGGTAGCCGAATTTTAGAAATTTCAGATGAAATCACCACTGTAGAGCTTTTGATATAGTATCTGCCTCGTAATCATCTTATTGGTAGATAGTAATAAAACAATTTTGAAGAGCAATGTCAACTAAAATGCTTGTAATATTAATATTTAAATATCAATATTTTAAATATATTGTATTATCATTTAGTTTTAATTAAATTTGTAAAAATAGTTTAGCCTAAGTATAGCTAATATCACACCCTAATTTTTAATTTAAAAAACAAAAAATCATAAAATAGACCATGAAACAACAATTTTTTTATAACTCTTTATTCGGTGATAAAACATTTTCAACAGTAAACCTTTTCAATATTTAATAAGATCGCCGAAATTGATTTTATTCAGCAAAAAACTACACCATAATTTTCACATATTATACGAATTAGGATGAAATTTGACTACAAAGAAATACACATAGGAAGCATTATACAAACCCGTGTAGCAGATACGGGAACTGATCTGGAACGAATTTGTAAATTCATGAAATCTACAAAAGAACAAATCGAGGAAATGTATCAGTCAAAGAGTCTGGACAGCGATATTCTCATGAGATGGAGCAAGCTTCTGGAATACGATTTCTTCAGAATATATTCTCAACATCTTATCCTCTATGCTCCGCCTTCCAAGGTTGATAAGCAGGAAGAAAAAAAATCTCAGCTTCCCAATTTCAGAAAGAGTATCTATACCCGCGAAGTCATCGATTTTATTGTTGAGCTTATCGAAACTCAGGAAAAAACAATGCCTCAGATCGTTAAAGAATACAGGATCCCAAAATCGACACTACACAGATGGACTAAGAAATACGGAAATATTAATAATGATTAACAATGAAAAAGAACACTTCTCAGCCCGACTTCAAAAGAATATATACCGACATTCTGGAAAAAAAGTTCCCGGAAAAGAAGAAGCTTTGTGAGAAAATATTAAGCAAAAAGACACTTTCCGAGCTTGATGTTATCGCCATCAACAATATCATATTTGCTCCGGTATCAAAAGATATTATTAAATCCAATCAGCAGCACAGATCTTACAGCAAATCGACCATTATTAAGATTCTGGAATTCCAGAAACAACACGGCCTCAATAATACCAAGCTTGCTTTGCATTACAAACTTAGCCGTAACACCGTTTCAAGATGGAAAAAGCTCTTTATTGTATAAAGCTGTTCATTACTCAGTAATCGGTTGGAACTCATTTTTATTAGGAATGGTTTTTGAAATAATTGTGGCTTGTTTTTCTTATTTTTATAATTATGTTTGACAAGCAACAAAGAAAACTGAAAAGATCTGCCAAATTAATTTCCGTATTGAGCAAGTACGGATTTAAAGATCTTTTGTCAAGGATGAATGTCGGAAACAAACCTGTTGAAATTTCCAGCAATCCGGAAGAAATTATTTCAAAAGGTACCGTTTATGAGAGAATAAGGCTTGCTTTGGAAGAGTTGGGACCAACTTTTGTAAAGCTCGGCCAGACCTTCAGCAACAGGGAAGATCTTCTTCCACCGGAATTGATTCAGGAGCTGCAGAAACTTCAGGATAAGGTTGATAAAATTGAAATGAATGTCGCCGAAATTCTTGAAAATGAATTCAATATTTCTGTTGGCGATCACTTTTCCGATATTCAGAAAGATCCTCTAGCCACGGCTTCCATTGCACAGGTTTACAGAGCTACCCTGTCAGATGGAAGCCCGGTGATTCTAAAGATTAAAAAACCGGACGTGCAGGCGGTCATAGAAGATGATTTGCTGCTCATCAAAGATATTGAAAGACTCATTTCATCATATTCCGAAATCGGGGATAAACTTAATCTCAAGCAGGCTATTTCAACATTTGAGAAATCTTTGATGGAAGAAGTTTCTTTAATCAATGAGAAAGAAAATATTCTTCAGTTCAGAAGGAATTTTAAGAATAGCAAAGAAACGTATGTTCCGGAAGTCTATGAAGAATTTTCCAACAATAATGTTCTGTGTATGGAATTTATTGATGGGATTAAAGTTACAGATAAAGCATCGCTTTTAGCCAATTCTATAGATCCTGTAAATGTTTCAGAAACCGGATTGAGACTTTTTGTTTCACAGATTCTTGATTACGGCTTTTTCCATGCAGATCCTCATGCCGGAAATATTTTGGTTAAAAAAGACGGAAAGGTTGTTTTCATAGATTTTGGAGCAGTAGGCAAAATTCCTCCCAATGATAAGGAAGTCCTTGAAAATCTTATCGTAAGTTTCGTTGCCAAAAATCCTCATAAAATTGTACGCTATCTTAAGAAAATGGCAATCAGCTATCAGATCCCCGATGAGAGAAGGTTTGAAGGAGACGTTGAAGATATCCTGGAATTTGTTCACAGCACTTCGCTAAAGGAAATTGATCCTCATGCGGTTATGAATAAGATGAAGGATGTCCTAAAAGATAACCGTCTTTACATGCCCGATTATTTTTATCTTTTATTCAAAGGAATAGGCTTGATCGAAGGCGTTGGCCGAACCATCAATCCGGATCTGGATGTTGTGAAAAGTTTACATCCATACACTAAAAAGATATTTGCCAGGAAAATAAGTCCGCAGAATATTCTCAAGACAGGCATGGATAAGGTGATGAATTTTACTGATAATGTAGATGAAATCCCAAGGGAATTGCGTTCTGTTCTACAGAAATTGGACGAGAATAAATTCACGGTTTCCAGTGAGATCAAGAATATCGAAAAAACGAATCAATTAATAAAGTCAAGTATTGTTAATTTAATGCTTGCGATGATTCTTGGTGCCAATATCATTGCTACGGCGATTGTTTTTGTTTCTGAATCTGGACCAAAGGTCGGTGAAATGTCTTTGGTGGCGGTGCTGGGTTTTATTTTTTCAATTTTACTGGTTATTATTATTCTGTTAAGAATTACAAGAAAATAATTATTGAGATACTGTAACTTCACTCAGCATGATATCACTACAAATTTTTCTTTAAACAGTTAGAATCAGAAGTGTCATGCTGAGCTTGTCGAAACATCTCTATTCCAAAAAATTACCATTATCCATCTGCGAAACTTCCCGCCAAAGTTTAAAAAATTAATTACCTATCTTTGCAAAATGGAAAAACTCACTTTTGCAGATTTTGAACTTCCCGTTAAAATTCTTGATGTTTTAGCAGATCTGGAATTATTCGAACCTACACCCATTCAGGAAAAAAGTCTGAAGCCAATTCTTTCAGGACGCGATGTCATGGGAATTGCACAGACCGGTACCGGAAAAACACTGGCTTATCTTTTGCCTGTTCTCAAAACCTGGAAATATAATAAAAACGGAAATCCTACAGTTCTTATTCTTGTTCCTACAAGAGAACTTGTTGTTCAGGTAACGGAAATTCTTGAAACGTTGACAGAAAATATCACTGCAAGAGTAATCGGTATCTACGGGGGTAAAAATATCAACACGCAAAAGCTTTTATTTGACGGAGGCTGTGATATTCTTGTGGGGACACCCGGAAGAGTAATGGATCTGGCGATCGATAATGCTATTTCTTTAAAGGAAGTTCAGAAGCTGATCATTGATGAGTTTGATGAAATGCTGAATCTTGGTTTCAGACCTCAGCTGACGCATATATTTGAAATGATGAAAGAAAAGAGACAGAATATTCTTTTTTCTGCTACCATGACGGAAGCAGTTGATGAAATGCTGGACGAATATTTTGCAAGTCCGGTTGAGATTTCACTGGCGAAATCAGGAACTCCGTTAGAAAAGATCGAGCAAACTGCCTACAAAGTTGAAAATTTTAATACCAAAATCAATCTTCTTGAACATTTGTTGAAGAAAGATTCAGATATGTCCAAAGTCTTGATCTTCAATAATAACAAGAAAAATGCAGATCTTCTTTTCACTAAAATTGATGAGCTTTTCCCTGAACAGTTTGATGTTATTCACTCTAATAAATCACAAAATTACAGGCTCAAGGCGATGAAACGCTTTGAAAATGAAGAGATAAGAGGATTGATCACTACGGATGTAATGGCAAGAGGTCTTGATATTTCAGATATTACGCATGTGATCAATTTTGAAACGCCGGATGTTCCCGAGCAATATATCCACAGAATCGGTAGAACGGGGAGGGCTGACAAGGATGGAAAAGCAGTAACTTTTGTAACCAAAAAGGAAGAACCGCTGATTCTTGACATCGAATTGCTGATGGATAAGGAGCTAAAATTCATTGACTTCCCCGAAGAAGTGAAAGTTAATCCTAAAAAGATCGCTTCAGAAGAAGAACAGATCGCTATGAAAAATCCTGCTCAGGTAAAATTAAATGACGGTGGGGGAGCTTTTCATGAGAAGAAGGCAAAAAATACGAAAGAAAACTGGGGAGGCCCATCCAAGAGAAAAGCACCCAAAAAGTTTGGGGCAAACAGGGCTCAGCAAAAAGCAATCTCGAAATCTAAAAGAAAGAAATAAAATAACTCCCGGAATTTTCGGGAGTTATTGTTATAATTAAAAAGCTGTTTAAACTTTTTATATAGCCACAAACCAAAGGTTCGACGCAGTCAAAAGTCACAAAAGATGAGCTCAATTTTATCTAAAGTTGATGATGATAAATGAAAAAAGTGCACAATAGCCTTAAAAAATCTTCGATTTTTATTCTTTTGAGAACTTTGATTGTTCTAATCATTGCGTTAAGATTATCTTTTGTGACTTTTGCGGTTAATTCTACAAGTAGTTTAAATAAGCTTTAAGTTAAAATAATTTTTAGGTTAATTATAACTCATCGTCATCTTCATCAAGGAAATCAAGTTCATCATCGTTCTGAATATGATCATGAGCTATTCCCGGCGGATTAAAGAGACCCCAATCATCAACAATAAAATGTTTCCGGTTAAATCCTGCTACCCAATCTACAAATAATATCCTGAAATCTTCGATGAGCTCTCTGATCAGATTATAATATTTGGCATCCGCAAATCCGAACATTTCAAGACTGTTTCCGCTCACCAGAATATCTTTTCCTGCTTTTCGGATGATGGCTGCATTTTCCATTTTAATATCATAAAGCTTTACTGCTTCGGCACCTCTTATTTTAGCCTGAATAAGCATAATATCTCCCAGTATTTGCTGCTTTATGGTTTGAAGATACAGATTATCTTCAGGAAAAAGATCAGTAATAATCCTCAATGTTTGATGGATTTCCTCAGCTTTTTGGTAGAGCAGTGTATTTTTAAAGGATCCGTTCATTTATTTCATATAAGGTTGCATCACTGAAGTCCACAACTGATAGCCTTCAGGAGTCATGTGCAGCATGTCTTCTACGAACAGGTCTTTTCTCACATTTCCCTTGCTGTCCTGCATTACTTTTGTTATGTCAATAAACTCTGCATTAGGTTCCTTTTTCATGAAAGCGGCAATTTTTTTATTGGCTTCTTTCATCTGTGGCCATAGCTTTTCGCGGCTTGGAGAATATTTAATCGAAATATAATCCACTTCAATAGTTGGAAATTTAGATCTTATTTTATTATAAAACGTTTTGAATCTGTCTACAACAACATCGGCTTTCAATTTGTCATCATCGGCAAAATCATTCTCACCACAGTAAATAATAATCTGTTTAGGATCATAATTTAAGAGATCGTTCGCATAATAATTAAGATCGGTTAATCTCGAACCGCCGAATCCTCTGTTGATGATTTGTTTGTCTGGAAAATAAGTAGCAACATCCGTCCATTTGGTAAATGATGAGCTTCCTATTAAAAGGATGGCATCTTTAGGAGGCGTTGTTTCCTGATCCTGTTTTTTGAAATTCTGGATATCCTGCCAGAACATCGGTTTTTTTTCCTGTGAAAAGAAAAGGGCAAAAGTCAGCAATAGAAATGCTGATAACATCTTCTTCATTGTTTTAATCATTTTAAAATTTCTGTCTCATAAAAAACTCCCGTATTTTCGGGAGTTTATTTTTTTATCTTTTATAAGAAATGTAAGTGTAGTCAATCACCTGATCTCCGTCCTGATCAATATTTCCAAACATTTGCTTAATCTTCATTTCCGAACTTGTAAGAACAACTACCTGGTATTTTCTCGGACTGTCGTTGGTATATTTGATGGTAAGGTTTTTAGTTTCCGTATCATACTCATAAGTCCCTTCAGACTTACTGGCAACCTGACAGTCTGTACCTGTGCCTGCATATGCGGTGTATGCAGTGTAATAATCTGTTCTGTACTCTGTAATATTGTTGGCACTACATCCGGTAGGAACATCGGTATCAATAATGGTTTTATCGTCTTTTCCTGAAATTACTTCTGTTTTACTGGTTTTCCATTCACCTTTCATCATATCCATTTCATAAGCTTGGATATCATCATCCTGACATGAACTAAGCGCTAACGCTGAAAAGGCAAATAAAAGTAATTGTTTTTTCATTTTCACAAATTTAAGAATATGCTAAAATATAAATAAATTTGAAATATTTCTAATGAATTTAAGCTTTTTTAAACGAATGTTTGTAAACAAAATAATTCAGACAGGAAGTTTAAAGATGAAACAAGTAGGTTTATTCTCAATGCAGATCAATTGTATATTTTAAATAAACTTCCATCATTCACCTTCATACTTCTGGCTTTATTAATAGCTCATTTCTACAATCTTACGTGCATCCTCAGGGGTAAGTTTTCTGTATTCACCAAGACCTGTCCAGTTTCTTTCTGTGAACGCTTTTTCCACTCTTTCTCCTGTTCCCTGGAAATCTTCTGTGTATTCTGAAAGTTTGGTCTGGATATGCAGGCTATGGAAAAATTCTTCCAGTTTTCTGATTCCGGCTTCCGCTTTTTCCTCAATGCTTCCGTCTTTTATTCCCCATACCCTTTCTGCATATTGTGCGAGCTTTCCTTTTTTAGTTTCAAAATTATAACGGTAATGGGAAGGAGCAATGATGGCCAGTGTTCTCGCGTGATCTATTCCAAAATAAGCTGTTAGCTCATGACCCATAGCGTGAACTGCCCAGTCGGTGATAACGCCTTTCTGAATCAGACCATTCAGTGCCATCGTACAGCACCACATGAAATTTGCTGCCGCATCATAATCAAAATCATCCGCCATCACTTTAGGAGCGGTTTCCTGCAAGCTGATCAAAATGCTTTCTGCGATTCGTTCCTGCAGGTCGGCTGATGAAGGAGCCGTCATATATTGCTCCAGTACGTGAGTATAAGCATCGGTAATTCCATTAACGACCTGTCTTAGCGGAATCGTTCTCACCACTTCAGGATCCAACACTGAAAACTGTGGGAAAAGTCCCGGGCCTCCTGTAGACAATTTTTCATTGGTTTCTCTTCTTGAAATCACATATCCTGAATTCATCTCAGAGCCGGTTGCCGGTAACGTTAATACTGTTCCGAAAGGCATTCCTTCTCCTTCAAAAGTTCTTACCGGTTTTGTAAGGATTTCCCATGGTTCACCATTATAGTTTGCCGCTGCAGAAAGAAATTTGGTTCCGTCGATTACAGAGCCACCACCAACAGCCAGAAGAAATGTAATTTCTTTTTCTTTGATGAATTGTAAAGCATTGATTAAAACTTCATATTCAGGATTGGCAGGAACTCCGCCAAATTCATAGATCTCATGATCTTTCAGCGCATCTTTTACCTGATCGTAAACACCATTGTTTTTAATGCTTCCGCCACCGTAGATCATTAAGATTTTAGCATCTTGTGGAATTTCTTTGGAGATTTTGGCGATTTCACCTTTCCCGAAAAGTATTTTGGTTGGATTTTTAAACTCGAAATTAAGCATTGTTCTTAAATTTATTTTGATTCAAATGTACGCAATGCTCACTGAAAATTGAGTTAAGAAAGTTTTAAAATTCTAATGATTGATTTTTATTAAAACTATCGATCTATTAAACAACGTTTCGTCAGTTCGATTTGAAATTCTGATAGAATTTTGTATCGAGAACGGATGTCTTAATTATCAAAATTTCTCGATA
>NZ_JBYRIW010000001.1:232803-864748 GCF_057815395.1 Chryseobacterium sp. 27AL
ACGCTTTTCTCCATTGCATTGCGAAAACGTACTCGAACTGACGTACCTTTTATTTGATAGGGATGCATTTCGTCAGTTCGAGTGAAATTCTGAAAGAATTTTGTATCGAGAACGGATGTCTTAATTATCAAAATTTCTCGATACGCTTTTCTCCATTGCATTGCGAAAACGTACTCGAACTGACGTACCTTTTATTTGATAGGGATGCATTTCGTCAGTTCGAGTGAAATTCTGAAAGAATTTTGTATCGAGAACGGATGTCTTAATTATAAAAAGTTCTCGATACGCTTTTCTCCATTGCATTCCGAAAACGTACTCGAACTGACGTACCCTTTATTTGATAGGGATGCATTTCGTCAGTTCGAGTGAAATTCTGAAAGAATTTTGTATCGAGAACGGATGTCTTAATTATAAAAAGTTCTCGATACGCTTTTCTCCATTGCATTCCGAAACCTACTCGAACTGACGTATTAAAGTATTGTTGTTTGCAAATGGCATTCAGGCATTCAGTTGCGACCATCAACTACTTCGATAAGATCGTCAACCACTTCGAAGTAGCGATCAATCACTCCGAATAAGCAATCAACCAGTCCGAAGTAGCAATCAACCGTTCCGAAGAGCCGATCAACCACTCCGAAGAGACAATCAACCACTCCGAAGAGCCGATCAACCAGTCCGAAGAAGCAATCAAGTACAATTTGTTATTTTTCAATGCTTTATAGCTTCGTTGAAATCGAACAGACGTATTTATTTAATAAGTTCCATTACTTTTTACCTCATGTTTTCCCGTTTTCCTGTTGATTTTAACGAAAAAAGATTCTTTTCCGGCAGCATTATTTGTAAACTTGGTGAGATAAAGAGAAATATATTTATCATCCATTTTATAAGAGCTTCCCAATGAATTACTCGTGTCAACAGTATAACCATAGGTGTTGACTATTAAAATTGCTTCCGGAAGATTATCAACAAATCCGATAAAATCTCTCAGTTGCTGCTCGGTAGAAAAGTATTTTGTTTTACCTTTTTCACAGGCCAGCAGGTAAGAAAAGCAATCTTCCCCCAGGCATTTCTGGAAAAAACCTTTCTCCGGAGCAGGATCATTTAATGTCATAAAATCCGGTGTCTGACTTTCATAAATAACCGCTTTGTCGGGATCCGGATTATTGCGAAGTACCGACCAGTAATCATATTTTTTGTCAGGAACAATAAAAGGAAAAAGCAATTCGGGATTATCCAAAATTTCCGGGATCTTTTTGTAATCTGCGGGAACAGTTTTCTGGCCGAAAGCCAAAACTGAACATAGAAATAAAACCGGAAGTAATAATTTCATTTTAGAGTATGTTTAAATTATAATTTATTTTTAACATTAAGGAATTAAGCCCCTCCAGCTTAAAAAACTTAATAAAATCAATTTATTGATTCTTAACCGTAAAAGTCTAACTTACTAAAATTGACTACGTCGAATCTAAAGATTTCTTAATGTTAAATAAAGAATAAACAAAGTTTATTTAATTTAGAAAATTAAGAAAAAACGATAAAAACTTATTTAGTAAAATTTAAACAATTTCTTATTGTTTTTAAAAGTTAACAAAATAAATTTACTGGAATATAATTTTGTAATACCCGTTTTCATCTTTTACATCAATTCCAACACCTGTAAAGGTAATTTTATTGATCTGAAACCCTTCGCAACCACTGTTAAATTCGGATGACTGTATAGAAAAATCAAAAAGCTTTACATTAGAATAAAACTTATAATTTTTTGTCCCGTCGTATGCGCCCACATTTTCCAGCAACACTCTGTTGTCTGAAGTTTTTGTCAGCTGTACCCCTGCCTGATTTTCATCCTGAATGGAATAGGTAGTTATTGTTCCGTTGGCAATAAGATTTTCACCGGCAGCATTCACGAATTCAAAGACAACGGGTTGGGGAGCATTGTAGCAGTCTTCACCGCAGGCGGTGAAGAGGAGAAGCGGAAGGAGGAATAGGAGTATTTTTTTCATGGGATTGTTGGCAGTAAATAATTCTGTAAGATTTAGAAATTATTTAAAATTAATTGCAATTTTTTCAGCAATTCTTCTTATTACATATAAATACGGAAGTAATTTTTGATCATTAGGTTTTGTAGGTAATATTACTTTGTTTTCGCGAGATTCTCTTAAGTGGACCAATACATTTCTTATTTTTTCAATATTTTTTTTAATTAAAATTAAATCATCAGCTTTTAAATTATCTACTGAGGATGCATCTTTCAATATTTTATTTATTTTCAAACCACCTTCAAACTCTAAATCATTTGCGAAAAATTCTTTATTAGCATCTATTTCATTTTTTACATCCTCAATAGAAACATTTTCAGTGATTGTTTTTTCTAGTTTAACAGAATCATCTTTTTGTGAAAAATGATCCTTCATTTCTTCAATTATTACTTTAGAAAACTCTTCTGGTTTATCATAAATTTCAGGATTTCTAAAAGTTTGAGTAATTCTATTTTGTATTTTACTTTCTAAGTAATAATATGATGAATATTCTAAGATTTGGAAATAAAATATAAATTTTAACCTTACATTATCAGTTAGGTTTGCTACCATAAAGGTATCTAAAAGAGTTGAATCAATATTTACTGAATTTATCTTTTTTGGAAATGAATCAAATAATTCGAAGTAACAGCCTTTTTTAAAGCTTTCATCAGTAGCAGTTTTTTCATAAATTATTATTTTAGGAGAATCTCTATCAAAATATGTCATGTAGAAATTAAGTGATTTAGATAAATTTACAAAATCGTAATTAATATTTTGAAAATCTCCTTCGGCATAAAAACTTACAATTTTATAATCTTTAAAGGCTTTAATTAAGAAATCTTTTGTTAGTACATCTCTAAGAAGTCTAAGATTACGATATTCAGTTGCAGATTCTACATTATTTTCTGAAAAGTTTGTAGCAATAAATTTTAAATCGCTAGATATTTCAGAAAAAAACAATTAAAGATTTCATTTTTATAAATAAACTCGAATTTTCTTTTAAGTAATTTTGAATCTGAATCAATAAGACTGTATATAAATTCGAGCCTATTCTTTTTTTTATCAAAAATTGCGAATAATTGTTCTGGGAAAATTATATTTTCTAAAAAAGATATTTTTGCACCTTTTTTAAAATTTAAAACAATTGATTCATCATTCCAAATATTCTCTATTGTATAATTTCCATCTTTTAAAGAATATTTTGAAGACGGGTTATTCTCCACTAATGCTTTTAAATACTTACTCATGATTATTATAATTAGTTTTTTGATAAATATAATAAATATTATGAAATCTTAAAATATAAATATTATTTACTAATTATCCCAAAATCTCCTACATTTGTTATTATGATACACGACCAACGCGCAGAAAAATTCAGGCAGATCGTGGAAAATAAGTTCCAGATCTACAATTCATTGTTTATGAGCCTGCCTTATGATAAAATGACGAATATCGGGATGCTCCTTCCGTTTCTTTGCGAAGAAAGCAAAATCGGTTACCAGGCCGGAAAAACACCCGAAGAAATCGTTGAGGAATTCTTTAAAAGTCATACCGATCTACAGACGGAAGAGCAGAAACTCGAACTGCTTTTTAAAATCATACAATACATCGAAAGGCAGGTGGTTCTGTTCGACAGCATCGAAGATGCGGCATTTCCCAAGCTTCATTCTGACAGCGATAAAGGGACGGTCACCAATCTCTATGAGCATTCGCTTCAGGATCATAAACTTGAGGAAGTCCGACAGAAGCTGAAGGATTTTACCGTAAAAATTGTTTTTACAGCGCATCCCACACAGTTTTATCCGAACTCTGTTCAGAGAATCCTTCATGATCTGAGAAATGCAATTACCACAGACTCGATCACCAATATCGATATGCTTTTGCAGCAGCTTGGTAAAACGCCATTTGTCAATAAAGAAAAACCCACCCCGATTGACGAGGCGATGAGCATCATCTATTATTTGAGATATGTGTATTATGATTCGATCGGAGAGCTTTTCACACAAATAAAAACAACTTTTGGAAATGAGCATTTCCATCTTCATGAAGATCTCATCCAGCTTGGCTTCTGGCCGGGCGGTGACCGTGATGGAAATCCGTTTGTGACGGCAGACGTTACCAGAAGAGTAGCGGAAGAGCTTCATTCAGCTATACTGAAAGCGTATTACAATAATCTTAAATCAGTAAGAAGAAGATTGAGCTTCAGAGGTGTTTCTGAAGTTCTTACCAAACTGAGCAATGAGCTGTATGCGGCTATTTTCAGAAACGAAAAAATAACAGCGGAAGATATCATCAGAAGAATTGACGAGGCTGAAGAAATCCTTATAGAACAACATAATTCGTTATTTATTGATCTGCTGACTGATTTCAGAGACCGTGTAAAAATTTTCGGAACCCACTTTGCTACGTTAGATGTTCGCCAGGACAGCAGAATTCATCAGAAAGTAATTGATGAGGTTTTTGCTAAGATAAACGGAAATCCTGATGCTGATCATGAAGAAAAGTTCAACACCTTGATTAATGTTTCGGAAAAGGTAAATCCTGATGATTTTGAAGATATCGTTAAAGATACACTACTTACGGTATCGCAGATTTCGGAAATTCAGAAACTCAATGGCTCAAGAGGAATGAACCGCTATATTATTTCCAATTCAGATGCCGTGAAAGATGTAATGAATGTCTATGCATTTTTCAAAATCTGCGGATATTGGGATGAAGCCATCAATATGGATATTGTTCCGCTTTTTGAAACCATGGAAGGTCTTGCCAATGCAGAAAATGTAATGGGCGAACTGTACCAGAATCCTGTGTACAAAAAACATCTTGAAAGAAGAGGTAATCAGCAGACGATTATGCTCGGTTTTTCAGACGGAACCAAAGACGGAGGTTACCTGAAAGCCAATTGGGAAATCTATAAGGCTAAAGAAGTCCTGACAAAACTATCCGAAGAGTGTGGAATCAAAGTCGTATTTTTTGACGGCAGAGGTGGTCCGCCTGCAAGAGGTGGAGGAAAAACACACGATTTTTATGCCTCTCAGGGTAAAACAATTGCCAATCATAAAATTGAATTAACGATTCAGGGGCAGACGATTACCAGCATTTTCGGAAATAAAGAACAGGCAAAATATAATTTTGAGCAGCTCTTAACCGCCGGCGTGGAAAATGATGTTTTTAAGAATGCTAAAAAAGATCTTACAGAAAAGGAGAGGGCATTAATTATAGAATTAGCGGATATCAGCTATAAAAAATATTCAGATTTAAAGGCTCATCCGATGTTTGTACCTTACCTACAGGAAATGAGCACGCTGGAATATTACGGAAAAACCAATATCGGCAGCCGTCCGTCAAAAAGAGGCGCCGGCAACGAACTTAAATTTGAGGATTTGAGAGCCATTCCTTTTGTGGGATCGTGGGCGCAGCTGAAGCAGAACGTTCCTGGATTTTTCGGATTTGGTTTTGCCATGCAGCAGATGAAAGAGCAGGGAAGATTTGATGAGGTGAGAGAGCTTTATAAAGGTTCGGATTTCTTTAAAACGTTGGTCTTAAACTCAATGATGAGTATGAATAAAACGTATTTTCCATTGACGTACTACATTAAAAATAATCCGAAATTTGGCGCTTTCTGGAATGTTTTGTTTGATGAATACAATCTTTCCAAAAATATTATGCTGGAGCTTACAGGCTTCAAAATGCTTCAGGAAGAAGATCCGCTTTCAAGGAAATCAGTGAAGATCAGGGAAAGAATTGTGCTTCCGTTGTTGAGTATTCAGCAATATGCGCTGATGAAAATTCAGAAGGGAGAAGGAAATAAAGAAGCTTATGAAAAACTTGTGACACGTTCTTTGTTTGGGAATATCAATGCAAGCAGAAATTCAGCTTAAAAATTAGAGTATGAAAAATGTATTCTTTTCAGTTTCTGTATTAATCGTTTTACTGTTGCTGGGTTCCTGTAGTAAAGATTCAACACAGAACAAATTGCCGCCTGCTGCCAAAAATGAAGCATTGTCGGTAGAAAAAGCGCTGGAAGATCATGTGAAAACTACCGAGAAGAAACAGCCTTCTGATTTCGTTCCAAAAGGATTTGTGATTTTTGATAAAACTGAAGGTGATCTTAATAATGACGGACGCAAAGATTATGTCCTGATCATCAAAGGAACCGACAAAGATAAAATTATCACCCATGAATATCTGGGAAAACTGGACCGCAACCGCCGGGGAATGATCATTTTCTTTGAAACCGAAGATGGCAGCTATAAAAAGATTTTGGAAAACAAAAGTTGTTTTTCTTCTGAAAATGAAGATGGCGGCGTCTATTACGCTCCTGAAATGGATGTTTCCATTGATAAAAATAATCTCTATGTGAATTACAGACACGGCAGATACGGCTATTGGACGTATACATTTAAATACAGAAATTCCGGTTTCCAGCTGATTGGATATGATTCAAGCGAAAATAGAGGGCCCGTTGTACAAACGCAAACGAGTGTTAATTTTTTGACGGGCAAAAAACAGTTTAAAGATAATATCAACAAAGATCAGGAAGGAGATGGCGATGAGGTTTTCAAAGAAACCTGGACCAAAATTGATCATCAAAAACCAATTCTTTTATCGGAGATTAAAGATTTTGACAATCTTGATTTTTAATAACTCTGAGAAATGAAAAACCTCTCACGACGAGAGGTTTTTTGCGTTATTCTTTGATGAATTTTTCATAATAGACTTTATCTTTCGTCTGAATTTTCAGATAATAGACTCCTTTCGCAAAATCTTCAACCTTCAGAGATTTTTGATGGTTAACTTTTGTAATTAATCTTCCTAAATTGTCATACACTTCCAACGCTAAAACTTCATTTTCCGAAGCAACATTCAGAATGTTTTTCACAGGATTCGGGAAAATAGCAATATTATTTTTCTTTACCAGTTCTGAAGTATTCAAAACATTGTTGTAAAGACTTCCGAAATTCAATATTCCAAAGCCCATCTGGTCGGAATGATTCGGATAAAGAGATGCCGTTTGTCTTAGTTTATTTCTCATTAAATCCCTGTCCATGGTAGAAAATGCCTGTATTAAACAAGCTACTCCTCCTGCGGCAATCGGAGTAGCAATAGAAGTTCCACTCACCAGAACCGTCGAATCGTTGTTATTAACCGTTGTTGCTAAAGTACCTCTTGCGCTGGCATCCGGCTTTATTACTCCTGCAGAATTAGGTCCGTAAGATGAAAAATCAGAAGAAGCTCCACTGGCATCCACGGAACCGATCGAAAAGACTTTTGCATTGTCAGCCGGTGTCATGATATAATGCCATGGCTGTGTTCCCGAATTACCAGCTGCAAATAGTACAAAAATTCCTTTATTAACGGCAATTTCAGCACCGCGCGCAATAAAAGAAGTACTGCCATTCATATTGGAATATGTATAGCTGTATTTCGGATCATCAAAAGTGGAGTAGCCTAAGGAAGTTGTGATCATATCAACCCCTCTTCTGTCCGCTTCTTCCGCAGCTTCGATCCAGTAGAGTTCTTCTTCAGGGATTTCTACGGTAGCATTTTCACTTCGGTAAAGATAAAAGTCAGCATCCGGGGCAGATCCTACAAACGTGTCCTGTACGTAGCCTCCAATTGCTCCCAAGACTACAGATCCATGGGCGCTAAGCGATGCATTGTAGATATCCGTTCCTTTTGTCACAAAATCGTATCCGCCTTTAATGTGGCCGTTATTCCACAATCTTGTGTAGGCTGAACCTGTATTCACGTTTGGAAAGCCTGCATCAATCACAGCGATGGTGACGCCGGTTCCCGTATAGCCGGCAAGGTGCAACGGACGAAGGTTGATCTGATCAATCTGCTCAGAACCGGAACCATAATCAAAAACAGTTAAGTTTTTATTTGTAGCCGATGAAGGATCTTCCCACTTGTTGAAATGCTTAATCTTCGGAACTCCCGAGGAATTTTTAGCAAAACTTTCTACTGAATCAACATAGCTTTGAGATTCCAGTATTGATATTTGAGCCGGAGTCGCATTTACAGCAACACCGTTCAGCCATTTTGAATAGTCGGTGACAGTGAAGCCCAGATTTTGAATGTTGGTGATATAGGATTGCTCAATGGGAGCGTCCTGATCATTCAATGGTACACCCAGTGTTGCTCTACGGTCGAGAGATTTTTGTGAAAGCTCGGAAAGCGGATTGGCATAAAATGCCGCTTTGTTGGGTTTATCATTAAAAAACACGAAAACAAGCGATGTCTGTGCAAAACTTACCGAATAACCTGCTAAGAGACAAAATAGTAAAGTTTTTTTCATATATCTATTTTTAGATAAAGATAAAACAAAATCAATAAAATTTTTGAAAGGATTTTAAATTCCTTATTTTTACAGAAATATTTATTTATGAAAAAGATTCAAATGGTTGACTTACAAAGTCAGTATTACAAGATAAAGAATGAAGTAGACAATGCAGTTTTAAATGTAATGGATTCAGCGGCTTTTATCAATGGCCCTGAGGTAAAGTCTTTCCAGAATGAATTAGAGTCTTATTTGGATGTAAAACATGTGATTCCGTGTGCAAATGGTACTGATGCCCTGCAGATTGCTTTGATGTCGCTTGATCTTAAAGAAGGTGACGAAATAATCACGGCAGATTTTACATTTGCGGCAACAGTTGAGGTCATTCATCTGCTTAAACTGAAATCTGTACTGGTGGATGTTGATTATGATACGTTTACGATTTCGCCGGAAGCTATTAAAAAGGCTATTACCCCAAAAACAAAGGCCATTATTCCTGTTCATATTTTCGGACAATGTGCGAATATGGAGGAAATTTTAAAGATTGCCGAAGAGCATAATCTATACGTTATCGAAGATAATGCCCAGGCCATCGGTGCTGAATTCACCTTTGCAGACGGAACGGTAAAAAAAGCAGGAACAATGTCTACAGTAGGAACGACCTCTTTTTTTCCATCGAAGAATTTAGGTTGCTACGGCGATGGTGGAGCAATCTTTACGAATAATGATGAATTGGCGCACCGTTTAAGAGGGATTGTAAATCACGGAATGTATGAAAGATATTATCACGATGAGGTTGGGGTAAATTCAAGACTGGATAGTATTCAGGCTGCGATTTTAAGAAAAAAGCTTCCGCATCTTGACAATTATAACGAGGCAAGAAGCAAAGCGGCAGATTATTATGATGAAGCTTTTGCCGGTCATGAGCATATTTTAACGCCTAAAAGAGCAGAAAATTCTACTCATGTTTTCCATCAGTATACGTTGAGAATTTTAAACGGAAAACGCAATGAATTGCAGAAGTTCTTAACTGAAAAAGAAATTCCTGCCATGATTTATTATCCTGTAGCATTAAGAAAGCAAAAAGCCTATTATCAGGAAAGCAACGATGCTGATTTTGTAAATACCGATAAATTATTGGATCAGGTGATTTCTCTTCCGATGCATACAGAGCTTGATGATGAGCAGCTGAAATATATTACGGATGCGGTGTTGGAGTTTATGGGATAACTTAATGAAAGATAAAAGACTATTTTCTAAAAAAATTGTATATGTTGTTAGCTTAATGCTTACCATTTTTTCGGCAATACTATATTTAATGGCTATTGTTGTAAGGATAAATAATGAAATTGATTTTTTAGGTTTAACTTTAATATCTCTTATTTTGATTTTATCATTATTCCAATCTTATTTTTTTATTGTAAAAAACAGAAAAGGTATTTTACTTACAAACATTCATCTTTTCTTGTTACTTTGTTTTATGGTCTTTGAACTGGTCACTTATCTGATTGCTTACAGAACTTACGATCAAGGTACAAACGGAATAGTTATGGGTATTCTTTTCATATTAGCTTCACTTTTTATTGTTAATAAGTTTAAAGTTCCAAAAGTAGAATATGAAGATGTAGAAAAAATAGGAACACATAATAATTAATTACAGCACTTTGTCAAAGTTGAAAATCTTTGACAAAGTTTAAAAACACAATTGTATGAAGATAAGAGAAAGCCATTTGGAAATGGATCGATTTTATCATATTTTCAACAGAGGGGTTAACTCTAAACTGGTCTTTTTGAATGATGAAAATTACAAGTATTTTCTTCAGAAAGTGAAGATGTATCTGATTCCCTATTTTGAAATATATGCTTTTTGCTTGATGCCTAATCATTTTCATTTTATTTTAAGACCCAAGCCCATTAATGATGAGTCTTTGACTTTTAGCGAAACAGGTTTACATTCTGAAGAAAACTTCTTCAGTAAAACAATAGGAAAGCTGATCAGCAGCTATACTCAGGCCTTCAATAAAACATATCATCGAAGTGGCCCTCTCTTTGAATCACCTTTTAAAAGGATTCTTATTGATTCAGAAGATTATCTCAGAAATTTAATTATTTATATACATCAAAATCCTGAAAATTTTCAGAATTATAAATTTTCCTCTTATCTTGCGGTGATTTCTGATGCTGAAACAAACATAAAACGGAAAGAAATGATTGAGTTATTTGAGAACCGTGAAAATTTTTTTGAAAGTCACAAAAAAAATTGAATAAAAACTTTGTCAAAGATTTTTAACTTTGACAAAGTGGTAAAAAAATAAAAAATGGCAATACTTGTAACAGGTGGCTTAGGATATATCGGTTCACACACGGTTGTAGAACTTTTGAATAATAATTTTGAAGTTGTTATTGTTGATGATTTATCCAATACCGAGAGATTTATATTAAAAAATATTGAAGAAATTACGGGTAAGCGGCCTGTTTTCTATCCTTTTGATTTAAAAAGAAGGGAACTTTTAACCCAGGTTTTTGATGCTCATCATATTGAAGGCTGTATCAATTTTGCCGCTTCAAAAGCAGTTGGAGAAAGCCAGCTGAAGCCGGTTGATTATTATGAAAATAATTTATTTTCCTTAATCAATATTTTACAGGAGTTTAAAGAAAGATGTATTTCAAATTTTATTTTTAGTTCTTCCTGTACAGTATATGGTCAGGCAGACAAGATGCCGATTGACGAAAATACTCCTTTGAAAATGCCGGAAAGCGTTTATGGAAAAACAAAACAGATGGGAGAAGAGATTTTATCTGATTTTGCAAAAGCTTATAAGAGAAAAGTTTCTTTGTTGAGGTATTTTAATCCGATCGGGGCACATCCTTCTGCAAAATTGGGAGAATTACCTATAGGAATTCCTAATAATCTGGTACCTTACGTAATGCAAACTGCAGCTGGAATCCGTGAAAAGCTTAATATTTGGGGGAATGATTATCCAACAGAAGACGGAACGGCTATTCGTGATTATATTTATGTGGTAGACCTTGCAAAGGCACATGTTGCAGCTCTGCAAAAATTAATGCAAAATAGTTCTGAAGAGGCTTTGATTGATATCTATAATCTCGGAACCGGAAAAGGATCATCGGTCTTGGAAGTTGTAAAAGCATTTGAACTGGCTAATGATGTAGAAGTTCCCTATCAGATATGTGACCGTAGGGAAGGTGATATTACCATAGCGTACGCCAATGCAGATAAAGCAGAAAGGGAGCTCGGATGGAAATCTGAAACTTCTCTTGAAGAAGCCTTAAAAACGGTATGGGAATGGCAAAAATATCTGGAGACCAGAAATACTGAGATTAAATTATAATTAGTTAAAAATATATGAAAACGCAAAGAATAGGCATTACATTTTCTTCATTCGATTTATTGCATGCCGGCCATATCAAAATGCTTGAAGAGGCTAAAACAGTTTGTGATTATCTTATTGTAGGTTTGCAAATAGATCCGTCGCATGATCGACCTAATAAGAACAAGCCTACACAAACTATCGTTGAAAGATACATTCAGCTGAAGGCAGTGGATGCTGTCGATGAAATTATTCCTTATTACACGGAGCAGGATCTGGAAGATATTTTAAAATCATTTGTTATCGATGTCAGAATCATTGGTGACGATTATATGGATAAAGATTTCACCGGGAAAAAATACTGTGAAGAGAAAGGAATCGAAATTTTTTACAACAAAAGGGATCATAGATTTTCGTCAAGTGATTTACGGCGAAGAATTTACGAAGCAGAATTGGAAAAGGTTTCAAGAGCTGAAGCAGCCATAAAATAAAAAAATCCCGAAAGTAATTTCGGGATTTTGCTGTATGTGTAGGAAGTTTACATTGGTCCTCCCTGCTGATCGTCTCCTGCAGCGTTGGAGTTGATGTCTTTTTTTCGTTTAGGCTGTTCGATTTTTTCTCCCTGCTTGAATCTGTAAGTGAAAGAAAGGGCAAACTGTCTTGGCTGCCATTGCATGTATGAATCTCGTACACTGTTTGCAGTATAGGTTGTAGATCTCATCGCTCTCGTATTGAAGATATCCTGGATGTTGAAAGAGATCGTAGCATTATTGTTCCAAATAGTTTTTGATGCTCCGAAATTAATAACATACATATCTTTTCTGTCTTGATATGCCGTTTTTTGTCCGCCTCTGTAGAACCCCTGCAATTGTAAGCTAAATGTTTTGTCAACTTTCACAGTAGAAGTAAGTCTTGCTCTCGTTGAGAATCCTTTTCCTTCAAAATTAGCCAAAGCCTGAATTGGATTTCCCTTCACATCAAAAGTGTCATAAAACGTACTTCCTTTGGTATTATATCCAAATACGTCTACATTACCGAGAAATTTTAACCAATTTGTTGCATCCCAGTTAAAATTTAAATCTAATCCATAACGATCATCAGTGCCAAGATTAATAGGTTTAGTATGAGACTCAATCACTTTAGGATTAATGATATTTCCATTTTCATCCTCGGCTAATTTATTGTATACCAGCATTTTGGTGTCTTCAGTCTGGTGCCTGTAATATAATGTAGGGTTGATTGTAAATTTCTTTTTAGAAATACTGTAGCCAAATTCATAGGAATCTACATACGAAGGATTCAGATCAATATTACCATCAAAAATATTTTGATTGTCATTATAGTTCGGATTAGGAATCATGAAAAATGATCTAGGGCGGTCAATCCTTCTTGTATAATTTAGTAATAACTGATTGTCCTTAGAAAATTCGTAGCTTAGATAAACACTTGGAAATAGATTATTGTAATTTTTTGTAGTATTGATAGCCGGACTATTTGGTACTAAATTTTTATAAAAAATATCAATATTTGAAATTTCATCTCTTAATCCCAGCTGATATCCCAAATTTCCAATTTTACTCTTAAACTGCAAGTAGAAAGCATTAAATGTTTCTTTATATGTTGCATCGTACGTATAAGGTTTTAAAAAAGACAGTATAGGATTGTCTTTTGTACTTTGCTGAACATCATTGCTGTAATCATTATTGTTGATATCTAATCTATATCCCGCTTCAAGTCTGGAATATTCTCCAATAGGAAGTTCATAGTCTGCTTTAGCTATTACAGATCTGTTTATTGTATTTTGGTCAACAATATTTTTTAGTTCAAAAGCGTTGTTACGTGTCTGGTTAATGTCAGTATCATTATAAGAACGGTTTCTCTGTAAGCTTAAAGATAACGATAAGTTCTGACCTTTATCATCAAATTTATGATCTAATCCGAAATCCCCCTGAAATGCGAGATTATTGTTAGATCCTAATGTTATTCTTTTGGAAGTACTGCTGGCAATATTTAAATAATCATAATAATAATTGATATTTCCAGTGCTTTCATTATCAAATGTTCTCACTGTACCTGATGCGTTTACAGAAGTTTTATCTGTAATATCGTATACAAGTCCGGCCGAAGCATTATAGTTATTATTCTTGCTATTGTTTTCAGAATCTGTATTTCTTTGAATCTGATCATCATCAAGTACCGCATTATTGAAATAATCATCGTTTCTGCTGGTATTTTTAGATTCTCTGTATCCGCCGCCGCCATTCAGAAACCAAGTTAAGTTACCTTTTCTCCAGCTTAAATTAGTATTTAAGTTTGTTTGCGGAAGATATCCTACAGTTCCAGTTACACTACCATTGAAGCCGGTCTTTTTATTTTTCTTTAAAATAATATTTAAAATACCTGCTGTTCCGCTTGCTTCAAATTTTGATGAAGGGTTCGTAATTACTTCAATTCTTTCAATTTGGTCAGCCGGGATACTTTGTAATGCATTGGCGCCGTCATCAATTCCTAGCAGTGCAGAAGGTTTACCATTAATTAAGAATCTTACATTAGAACTTCCTCTCATAGAAACAGTACCATCAGTATCAACTTCTACAGATGGAACATTTTGAAGAACATCCTGAAGATTCCCTCCTTTACTTACGATATCCTGAGAAGGATCATAGGTTCTTTTATCCAGCTCGACTTTATATGGTTTTGTAGAAGGTGCTGTAATAACAACCCCCTGTATGTCTCCGGTTTTGATGTTGGTTGAACTTGCTTCAGGATCAATAGAAAGTGCTCCTATATTACCTGCAGCTGTAATTTGTTTCGTAATAACATTCTTTTTATAATCGATTGCCTCTACGGTAATGTCATATTGCCCTGGTGTAAGGTCAAGTTTGTACTGTCCTTTTTCGTCGGTAAGCGTTGCATCACTGAATTGCTTGTTTGCTTTATTACTGAACGTTACAGATGCGTAAGGAACAGGCTGGTTACTCTTACTGACCACCGACCCCGAAATACCTACCTTCTCCTGTGCAAAAGCCAATGCGGCTGCCGAAAGTACAAAAGTAAGCCCTAAGGTTTTTTTTGTAAAAATGTTAATGATTTCCGTCTGATTCATAAGGTATTTTTTTGTGTAAAATCGTGAAAGATTTCTCTTAATATTGTGAAATTATCAATCGGTTTTTAATTTCAAATATTAAGTCTAATTTATTATTTGTAATATATATGTCGCTTTTAAAGGCGAAATGTTAATTATAAAATTGTTAAAAAAAAGTTAATATGGTTATTACTTTATGTTTTTTGAATTTAGCCAGTCCTGATAGGCTTTTGCATTAATCGCATGCTGCTCTGCACTTGCTGTAAATTTGTGGTATCCCAGTCTCGCCGGATCTGCACACATAAAAATATAATCGTTTTTTTCAGCATTTAAAACAGCATCAACTGAATTCTTATCCACCACACAGATAGGTCCCGGCGGAATGCCTTTGTTGGCATATGTATTATATGGTGACGGCGTAGATAAATGTTTATAAAAAACTCTTTTAATAGGCTGTTTGAAGTTAGTTTGTTTATTAATAGCATAAATCACGGTAGGATCAGACTGCAGTTTCATCCCTTTTCTGTAGCGGTTCAGGTATAATCCAGCGATGGTTTTCATCTCATCTTTTTTACCTCCGGATTCCTTATAAACAATGGAAGCCAACGCATAAATCTGATCTCTTGTAAGTCCTGACTGCTGCTCTTTCGCTTTTCTGTCAGCGTTCCAGAATTCATTATACTGATCGTCGAATTTCCTGAAAAACTCTTCAGGAGTTACCGTCCAGAAAAAATTGTACGTATCAATAAAGAAATATTTTTTAAGATCTTCTGCATTATTATAGCCCTTTTCAGTAGCAATCGTATTCAGACCATTTACAAATTTCAAAGAATCAAGCTCTGTTTTTTTTGTTACTTTACCCAACATCTGATACACGTCTCCAAAGTCACCTATTCTGAAACTGTTTTCACTCTGGTTTCCGGCTTTAATCATATTAACGAGATTCGCATTTCCCAAGCCTTTCTGAAAATGATATCGTCCCGCTTTGAAATGTTTATCAAGCTCTTTTTCTTTAGCAACCGCTTCAAACGTTTCTTTATTATCCACATATTTTGCTGCAGAATCAAGAATCTGTTTAAAATTTGCGTTATGGGGAATCAGAACGTAACCGTCATTTTTAATATTGTTCCCATAATATTTAATATAAAATCTAAAACCAAAAAATCCACCTATGACAAAAACAAGCAGGATAATTATGAGTATAGCTTTTTTCATTTACCGTTGATTAAATTTGTTTTAAATAAGGTCAATTTTACCTTTAAAAACCTGTTTTGCAGGACCTTCCAGCCAAATGTTTTTGAAGGAATTTCCGTCTTTTTCAGCGTATACTTTAAGGTTTCCTCCCAAAGTCTTTACTTTTACGGAAATTAGATTGTTATTTTGAAGAAAAGTTAAAGCTGAAGCCGTAACTCCCGTACCACAGCTGTATGTTTCATCCTCAACGCCTCGTTCATAGGTTCTTACGAAGATTTCATCTTCATTAATTTTTTCCACAAAGTTTACATTGATTCCTTTTTCCGAATAATTTTCAGAATTCCGAATGCCATGGCCTTCAGCGAAAACATTGTAGTTGACTAAATCTTCAACGTATTTTACATAATGTGGAGATCCTGTATTCATGACCGTATCTTGTCCGTCGTTGGAAATTGTATCGACATCAGACATCTTTAATTTTACAATACCATTATGAATTTCAGCCACATGCTCTCCGTCGATCGCAACAAATTTGCAATTGCCCTCAAATATGTCAAGAAAAAAAGCAAAAGCTACCGAGCAGCGCGCCCCGTTTCCGCAAAAGCTTTTTGAACCGTCAGAGTTATAATAATCTACTTCAAAGTCAAAGCCTTCTGCTGCATTTATTTTGATCAGGCCATCTGCACCGATCCCGAAACGACGGTCACAAAGCTTCTGAATATGGGTAATAGAAAGGTCATCCCATTCCCCGGAACGGTTGTCGATCATTACGAAATCATTTCCGGTTCCCTGATATTTATAAAATTCCATATCTAATAGCTGATTTATCCGAATTAAGCATGCAAAATTAGTGCAATTAAAACAAAAAACGAACAGTGTTAGCTGTCCGTTTTCTTATTTATAATCGTTTTATCTAAATCCGCCGCCGTTTGTATTCCTGTTGGTATTCGGCTGAGGCGAACTTTGCTGAGTCGATGACCCGGAATTGTTCCTGAATCCTCCGCTGTTGGAATTATTATTAGACGAATTATTCCTGAAATCACTGTTTGAATTGTTGGATGAATTATTTCTGAATCCACCATTATTATTCTGCTGTTTAGGAGTATTCTGTTGCTGGCTTCTGAATCCGTTATTTGATCTTTGATTACTATTTTGTCTGTTACTGTTTCTGAAACTTCCGTTATTGGATGTTCTGTCATTTACATTTCCACGGAATCCGTTATTTGGTCTGGCAGAGGTTGTTCCGTTATCGGATCTTCTCTCAACATAAACTTTTCTTCTGGAATTGTTATAGTTTTGATAGTAGTATGGAATTCCGTTATCATAGTAATAATTCATATTATTTCGGTAATAATATCCATCATTTCCCCAATATCCGCCGCCACCGTAATATCCCTGTGGTGCATAATAATATCCGTTATCATAATACGGATCTCCATATGTATTTGCATACGGATCCGCGTAGGCTGTACACGATGCTAAACTCGCTATGGTGACAACACTGAATGCTATTTTTAATAAATTTTTCATGACTTTCTTAAACTTTTTTTCTTAAACTTTTCTTCCAGGTTATAAAGCCCTGGATCGCCATTATAGTAAATACCAAATATTGAACCGAAGTGATACCGAGACCTTTATAAATCATCATAGGAATACAGATAAAATCTCCGATGATCCAGAAGATCCAGTTTTCAATACGTCTTTTCGCCATAAACCACATTCCGACCAAAAATACGGATGTGGTAACGACGTCCAGCCAATTGCCCCAGTCCAGATGGTATAAACCGAGGCTGATGTTTTTCATTGAAAACTGATTGTCGATATACGGTTTATAATAATATACTATAGTAACTAAGATTAAACTTATAGCAAAAAGTAAAATCCCATACAGCCATTCTTTTTTTGTAGCCCATGTAACATCTACATGCACATGATCATCTGAGTTCTTTGCCCACAAGATCCATCCGTAAACACTCATCACCGTGTAATATACATTGATCATACAGTCTCCCAAAAGTCCGAAGTTAAAGAGAATATATACATAAATCAGTGTTGAAATAATGCCGGTGGGGTAAACCCAGATATTTTTTTTAATGGAAAAATAAACGCTTAAAATTCCGAATACAGTAGCGAAGGCTTCAAGAAAAATCTGCAGTGTAGTGTAGCTTTCGTAGGGTTTTACGAAAAGATCGTATAGATTCATAAGATCAAAAATAAGCAAAAAAAGCTTACTTTGAAATGGTTTAAATAATATGAAAATCAGATTTTTATATTTCTTTGTTTAAAATAAATCATGAAAATCTACTAATAAACGTTAATGTTTCTAAAATTTTTATATTTTCGTAAATCTTTAATAAATAATAAAATATGTCTAAAATTTGGACCAAGAAACCGATGAGTGCTTTCGAAAATGATATGAAAAGCAGTCAGCTCAAAAGAGTACTCGGTAAATGGAGTCTTACGGCTATCGGAATCGGTGCTATTATTGGTGGGGGAATTTTCGTACTTACAGGTACCGGAGCTTACTACCATGCAGGACCCGCATTAGCCATTTCTTTTATCATTGCAGGTATTGCCTGTATTTTCGCAGCATTATGTTATTCTGAGTTTGCTTCCATACTTCCTGTGGAAGGCTCTGCCTATGCCTATGCCTATGGTACGGTTGGTGAAATCTTTGCCTGGATCATCGGATGGGGGCTCATCCTCGAATATGCAATGGGATCAATGACGGTAGCCGTTTCATGGTCGGGCTATTTTAATAAACTACTGAAAATGTTCGGGATACATCTCCCGGATTATCTTACCTCAGATCCTGCAAGTTATACAGGTGGAGGATTCTCAATGAATTTACCGGCTTTCCTTATTGTTTTATTTGTTATCGGTATTTTGATAAAAGGAACAAAAGAGGCAGCAAAAACCAATAACCTTATCGTAATCATGAAGGTATCAGCGGTGCTTTTTGTAATCATTGCCGGTGTTTTCTTTATCAATACAGCCAATTGGGATCCTTTTATTCCTGCTCCGGCAATGGTAAAGGAAGGTGAGAATATGAAAGAAGCCTATGGTGTTCAGGGAATTATCTCAGGAGCAGCAGCGATCTTCTTTGCCTATATCGGATTTGATGCGGTTTCCACACAGGCGGGGGAAGCTATCAATCCTAAAAAAGATGTTCCTTTTGCGATCATCGTTTCACTTTTAGTATGTACCGTATTATATATTTTAGTATCTCTTGTGCTTACCGGGATGATGCATTATTCAGATTTTGATCCTCAGGGGAAATATCCTGATGCCATCAAGGCACCTGTAGCGTATGCATTTGAAATTGCCGGACAAGGCTGGGCAGGCTACATTATCACTATCGCAGCAACAGTAGGTTTGGTGTCTGTGTTAATGGTAATGATCATGGGACAATCAAGGATTTTCTTAGGAATGTCTAAAGACGGACTGATTCCTAAATTATTCAGTGATGTACATCCTGTGAGAAAAACTCCTGCGAAAAGTTTAATGCTTTTAGGAATTGTAATTGCTACCATCGCCGCATTAACTCCTATCAGCAAACTGGCGGATATGACGAGTTTCGGGACACTTTTCGCTTTCACAATGGTTTGTGTAGCAGTTTGGATCCTTAGAAAAAAAGAGCCTCAGTTACCGAGAACATTTAAAGTACCTGCATTGCCAGTAATTGCCACTTTAGGAATCTGCATCAACGTATACCTGATCTGGAACCTGAGCCACGAAGCAAAATACCTTTCATTAGGATGGCTTGCACTGGGTGTTTTGATTTACTTCACCTATAGTCTTAAAAACAGTAAGCTTCATAAAGTTGGTTATGGCGAAACGTTCAAAGCAGAACAGGAACCTTTAGATAAACCTGATTTAGATTTATAAAAAATATCACTTAAAATCCACAGAATTCTGTGGATTTTTTATTTTTGTTCATATGAAAAAGACCGCACTATTTTTATTCCTGTTCTTGGGTATTTTTACATTTTCCCAACAAATAGAAAGCTTTACAACTATTTTAAATGATAAAATAAGCATCAGAGCGATTGAAATATATGAAAATAAAGTCTGGTACAGCGGAACGGATTCTAAATTCGGTTTCGTTGATCTGAAAGATCCTGAACATGAAAATCAGATTAAATTATCCGATGAAAAACTTCAATTCAGAACACTGGCGCAGGATAAAGATTTTTTTTATGCGGCCAATATTGAAAGCCCGGCTCGTTTTTTTAAGATTGATAAAAAGAATCTTACCTATCAGATTGTATTTACGGATGTGAGCAAAGGAGCATTTTATGACGCTTTTCATTTCGTTAGTAATAATTTAGCTTTTGCGTTTAGCGATACCGATGATGCAAGATTAAAACTGGCGATGTATAAAAATGGAGAATGGAGCTTCTTTAAAAATAATATCAAATTAAATGAAGGAGAGGCAGCATTTGCAGCGAGCAATACCAATATTTCTTCGACAAAAAAATATTTGTGGATTGCGACCGGCGGGAAATCTTCAAGAATTCTAAGGTTGAATTTTAAGAATAATCAAATTGATGTTTTCAATACACCAATTATTCAGGGAGAATCTTCTCAGGGAATGTATTCCATAGATTTTTTGAATGATAAATTCGGGATTGCTGTAGGCGGAGATTATACAAAGCAGGAAGCCAATATCAATAATATTGCTACAACCAATGACGGAGGAGAAACATGGCAAATTCAGGCTTCGGGACAAAATGCAGGATATACGACCTGCGTCAGAATTAAACCTAATTCAAAAGGAAAAGAAATCATTGCAGTTGGAGATCAGCATATCAGCTATTCATCAGATTTCGGGAAAACCTGGAGGAAAATTTCCGATGAAAAAGGATTTTTTGTCTGTAAATGGATTGATGTAAATACAGTTGTATTTGCAGGAAAAGACAAAATTTCTGTTATGAAACTGAAGTTTTAAAAGTAAAACTTACTTAAACTAATTTCTAGAGTAACCAAAAGTCACAAAAGATAATTATAACGCAATGATTAGAATACGTAAAGTTCTAAAAAGAATAAAAATCGAAGATTTTTTAAGCTATTGTTGCCTTTTTCATTCATAGTTATCAACTTGAAAATATAAGTTAAACTCATCTTTTGTGACTTTTGTGGTTATATAAAAAGTTTAAACAGACTTTAATTTAATTAAACTTCATTTAGTAATGTTTACCTCTTTTGTAGTTGAAAAACTTTAAATGGTTCTATTTAAAATGCCCTAATATATTTCATGGTTTAAAATTCATCAGATATGCGTAATTTTGCATTATGAAACTTGTTGGAAGTTCATTAAAATTTTAAATCAAAAATGAATTCTTTAATAGATAAATATAATATTCCAGGTCCTCGTTACACTTCTTATCCTACCGTTCCGTATTGGGATGAAAGCAGTTTTTCTCCCGAACGGTGGAAGCAAAGTGTGATCAGAACCTTTAATGAATCGAATGCTGAGGAAGGGATCTCTATTTACATCCATTTGCCTTTTTGTGAGGCACTCTGCACGTTTTGTGCCTGTCATAAGCGTATTACCAAACAGCACAGCGTAGAAATTCCGTATCTGGAAAGTGTTTTGAAAGAATGGCAGCTTTATCTCAACTTATTTAATGAGAAACCAAAACTGAAGGAACTTCATTTGGGAGGTGGTACACCGACATTTTTTTCACCGCAGAATCTTAAGACCTTACTGGAAGGTATTTTTGAAACAGTTGATATCGCCGAAGATCAGGAGTTTTCTTTTGAAGGACATCCTAATAATACGACCAGAGAACATCTTCAGACCTTATATGATCTTGGTTTCAGAAGAGTAAGCTTTGGAGTGCAGGATTATGATTTGAAGGTGCAGAAAGCGATCAACAGGATTCAGCCATTTGAAAATGTAAAGCAGGTGACAGAATGGGCGAGGGAAATCGGATACAGAGGAATCAGTCACGATCTTGTTTTCGGTCTTCCGCACCAGAGTTGGGAAGCGATGGAGTACACCATCCGAAAAACAATGGAACTGAAGCCGGACAGACTTGCTTTTTATTCTTACGCCCACGTTCCTTGGGTAAAAGGTGTCGGACAAAGAGGTTTTGATGAAAACGACCTTCCAAGCGGTGAGGAAAAGCGCAGGTTGTATGAAAACGGCAAAAAACTATTGGAAGATTTGGGATATATCGAAGTGGGAATGGACCATTTTTCCCTTGAGCATGATGATCTCTACCAGTCTCTGATTCAAAAGAAACTGCACCGGAATTTTATGGGATATACATCCAGCAAGACCCAGCTGATGGTTGGCCTTGGAATGTCTGCTATTTCAGATTCATGGTATGCTTTTGCGCAGAATGTAAAAACAGTGGAAGAGTATCAGAAAATAGTGGAAGAGGGTGAGATTCCTGTTGTCAAAGGCCATATTTTAAATGAAGAAGATCTTGTCGTAAGAAGGCATATTCTTAATTTAATGTGTCAGCTTGAGACCAATTTCGATATCAATAATTCATTCCCGGAATTGCAAAACGCATTCGAAATGTTAAAAGAGATGGAGAATGATGAATTGGTTGAAATTCATGACAATCAGATTAAAATTACAGAAAAAGGAAGAGCTTTTACGAGAAATGTAGCGATGGTTTTTGACCTGCGAATGATGCGAAATAAACCTGAAACAAGGATTTTCTCAATGACGATTTAAAAAAAAACAACATTAAAAAATATTGTTAAAATGTTTCTGTCCGAATAGTAAGGCAGAAACATTTTTTTATTATTCTTTGCATGGTTAAAAATATTCATCCGTATAAAGCTCAAAATTTATCCGTATAAATCTTTGAATTTATCCTGATAATTTCGGAAAATCATCAGGATGAATTTTTAAATTCATGAGGGTTAAATTTGAAAGCAAAATTAAACTCCGGCTGAAATACCGGAGCTTAAAGGATTATGGATGTTTATTTGTTATTTAATAATGATTTTTTTACTGTAAGCTTTCTGATTCGCGGAATTGAGGTTGATGAAATAAACTCCGCTCGGAATTCCTGAAATATTTATCCCGTTGTCGCCTTCAATTTTTCCTTGTTCCAGAACTTTTCTTCCTTCAGTATTCACAATTTCCACGGTTGTATTTTTATCTTTTACCCCTTCAATAAAAACCCTTTTGGAAGCAGGATTAGGATAAATTTTTATTTGTGATGAAAGGTCATTTTCGTTCGTTGCTAAAGATGTTGATGTGACTCTGAATATTTTACCATTATTTACTGCTGCTACGAAAAGCTCATTCTGGTTATTGATTCCGAAAGTGGAAAAATTGTTTCCTGAAAAAGCGGGTGTCCATGTAATGGAGTCGTCAGTATTCAGAATTCCGATCTGGGTCGAGCAATAATCGGCAAAGATATATTTTCCCTGCAAACCGGGATATTGTGTTCCTCTGTAAACATATCCGCCTGTGATAGAGCATCTTCCACCTGAATGATTATAGACGGCAACAGGGAACGTCATGGTAGATTGTGCGGCACATCCTGCCGTGTTGTAAGTGCTATTACCTTCATAGCATCTCCATCCGTAGTTGATGCCTGCCTGTGTTAGAGGCATTCTGTTGATTTCCTCAATCTGTCCCTGGCCTACATCCGCAATCATCACATTTCCTGAGGTTGTATCAAAATTAAATTTCCAGGCATTTCTTAATCCGTAAGCCCATACTTCGTCGGCTCCGTCGGTTCCGACAAAAGGATTGTCAGGCGGAATATTGTAGGGACCTGTCGAATTGATATCCAATCTCAATAATTTTCCTAAAAGAGAGTTTTTATTTTGAGAATTATTGTTCGGGTCTCCGCCGCTTCCACCGTCACCGGTCACGATCCAAAGATAGCCATCGGGTGCAAAATGAATACTTCCGCCATTATGATTATCAAATGGTTTTGGCTGATTTAAAATAATTTTTTCAGTTGCAGCATCGGCTACATCAGGATTGGAACTTCTGGTATATCTTGCGACAGTAATATTGCCGCTGGTATCATTGTAATACACAAAAAAATATCCATTTGTTGAGTATTGCGGATGAAATGCGAGTCCCAAAAGTCCTCTTTCGCCACCGTATGTGATCTTGGAACTGATGTTCAGGAAGTTAGTTGAATTTACAGTTCCGTCGGGCTGTACGATTTTAATGATGCCGTTTTGTTGAACTACAAACATTCTGCTGTCATTGGCATTTGCAATTTCTACCGGGGCTGTAAACCCTGTGGCAAATTCTTCAAGATTAATGCTTTGGGCATTAAACATGGTACAGGAAAGAATGCCTGCGCAAAAAAGTAGATTTTTCATAATATTTTGAAATTTAGAGTATTAAGTGAGAATGAAAATTTCATACCATCTAAATACTGAAAAAAACAGAAATAAATTTAATAATGTTTGATAATTAATTCTTTATTATTTTAGAAATAGTAGTATTTTTTGATAATAACCTTAAATAATAGATACCTTTGGCTAATGTAGATAGGTCAATTTTTGGATTTGTTATTTTTTTCTTAAGAACAGTTTGTCCAACACTATTTATAATTTCAATATTTTCACCAATAATTTTGTCAGATTTTATATAAATAAAATCACTAAATGGATTAGGAAATATTTCAAAATAATCTTTTAAAGGGTCATATACTGAAAGTACACATAAAGGATCAATATTTACATTTGTATATCCACAATAATTTGGCCCAACTTGTATATTAAGATGCTGAATTTCTGAGTTTATATTATCTACGCAGATATGTGATAAGTTTGGATTCCCACAAATAGCATAAGTTGTACCTAAAGTTCCATTTTTTAGATTTAAATAGGATAAAGAATTGTTTTGAGCTTCCAAAACTGCTAATGATGGAGATGTAGAAAAATCTAAAGAAGTAATACTATTATTTTGGCACCAAAAATTATTTAAAAGTGGTGTGTTTTGTAAATTGACTGATTGTAGGTTATTATTATAACAACGTACCTCGGTCAAGTATAATAAGTTACTTATATTAAGGGTTGTTAGATTATTATCTATACAGTGAATTGACGCTATTTTACCAGAATTATTAAAATTTAAAGAAGTTAAATCATTGTTGTTGATTTCAAATGTTATCAACTCAGGAAAATTGTAAACATTAAAATTCGTAAGCTGATTATTATTTAAAGATAGAATTGCTAATAAAGGTAGGTTTTGTAGATTTATTGTTGATATTTGGTTGGAAGCAAGGGATATTAAATCTAAATTGCTGCAGTTTGTAATATTAACATTATTTATTTGATTGTTATCTGCAAAAAAATATTTAAGAACATTATTATTTGTAATTGTAATGCTTGTTAATTGGTTATTACTTATCGCAATATCTTTTAAATTTGGAAAACTTGCAAAATTTATTGTAGTAATTAAGTTTTGATATACATCTAAAGTTTCAAGATTTGTAAAATATTCTAATCCATTTAATGAGGATATATTTTTGTTTTCTAAAATAAGTGTGTTAATTAATAATGCTTCATTTAAACTTATTTCTCCATTATTATCTACATCTGCATCCGTATCCGCAGTTCCGTCATTATTTGTATCAACGCATAATGAAGTTATTAATGCATTTTTAAGATTATTATCGGCAAAAATTATATTTTGTCCATTTACTAGTGAAGTAATCAAGATAAAAAAAATAAAATATTTTTTCATGAGAAATTTTGAGGCAAAAATATTCTTTTTATAACACTAAACCAATAAGAAAATAATTATCCTAATATTATTTTACTTTTATAAAAACTTTAGTTAAAAATTTATAATTCTATTGTAAATCATTATATTTGCCGACTTAATTTAACGTAGTTATAACAAAATGCAAGGAAAAGGACTTATTACAATTGTTGCTATTGTACTAGGGTTGATTTGCTTAAATGAGCTATTACCAACATGGTACGCCAGCAAAATTGAAAAGCAGGCGACTGCTATTGCAGGAGACAATCCGGAGAAGTATCAGAAAGAAATTGCTAGACTTTCTAAGGATACGCTGAATCTTGGATTCACAAAACTTTATTACACAAAAGCCAAAGACAAGGAAATGAAACTTGGTCTTGACCTTAAAGGCGGGATCAACGTTCTTTTGGAGATCAACCAGAGAGACCTGGTGAATGATTTAACCAATTATTCTACCAATCCGGTTCTTATCGAGGCTTTGAACAAAACGGATGAAGTTCAGAAGAATTCTACAAAATCTTACATCGACAATTTCTTTGAGCAGTTCGATGCGATTAACAAAGCAAAAGGTACAAATCTTAAGTTAGCAGATCCGGAACTTTTCGGAAACACAACACTTACTGAAGTAAAGTACAATACGCCTGATGAACAGGTAAAAAGCATTGTTAAAAGAAAAATTGATGCGTCTGTAGGAACGGCTTTCGAGGTTATCAGAACGAGAATTGATAAACTTGGAGCAATCCAGCCAAATGTTCAGAGAGTTCCCGGAACAGCAAGAATTTCTGTGGAAATGCCTGGTATGAAAGACATCGATAAAGTAAAGAAGATGCTTCAGACCTCTGCAAAACTTCAATTCTGGGAAGTACAGCAGGTTCCTGAGATTGGTCCATATTTCCAGACCTTGACTACAATGGTTGCTGCAAAAGGGGATTCAATGGGTGTTGCTAAGACAACAAACTTCATGAACCTTTTACATATTGACAAATTAAGAACAAACGGTGTTGCCAACGTAAAATTATCCGATACGGCTGTTGTAAACAAAATTCTGAACAGCAAAGTAGCGCAGTCTTTACGTCCGGCTAACATTAAATATACACAGTTCATGTGGGGCTACAAGCCGGAAGCTACAGATGCGGAAAGCTTAGTATTATATGCAATCAGAGGAAATATCAACCAAAAAGCTCCGGTAGACGGTGCTGTTGAAACTGCTAATATCGGCTATGATGAGCTGAGCAGAGTAGTGGTAGACATGCAGATGGATTCCAAAGGAGCGAAAGAATGGAAAACCTTAACTGAAAAGAACGTTGGTAAACCGGTAGCGGTAACACTTGATAACAGAGTTTATACAGCTCCGAACGTTGTGAATGCGATTCCTAACGGTAGAACGCAGATTTCCGGTAATTTCTCTCAGGAGGAAGCTAAGGAATTGGTTGATGTTCTAGGTGCTGGTAAATTGCCTGCAGGTGCAAAAGTTGTTCAGGCGACAGTGGTAGGTCCGTCTCTGGGACAGGAGTCTATTGATGCAGGGCTTATGTCATTCATGATTGCATTTGCAATTATTATCGTTTATATTATTTTCTATTACGGAGGTGCTGGTGTGTATGCAGTTATTGCAATGATCATTAACCTGTTCTATATCTTCGGAATTATGGATTCGGGCGACTTTACACTTACGCTTCCGGGGATCGCGGGTATTGTTTTAACCATGGCGGTTGCGGTCGATACGAACGTGATTATTTATGAAAGAACTAAAGAAGAATTATTCTCAGGGAAAAGTATCCTTGAAGCCTATAAAGATGGTTTCAAACATGCATTGAATGCGATTATCGACGGTCATACCACTACTTTCTTAACGGCAGTTGTATTGTTCTTTTTCGGAACAGGGCCTATCAAAGGTTTCGCACTGACGTTGATGATCGGGGTTGCAATGACCTTATTCACGTCTGTATTGCTTTCAAGAGTGATGATCTTCTCAAGATTATCTAAAGGAAAGAGCCTTTCCGTATGGACTCCGGCTACGAAGAATTTATTCAGAAACACCTGGATTGATTTTATCGGGAAAAGAAAGTATGCTTATATTTTTTCAGCGGTTCTCACTGTTGTTTGCCTCATTTCGATTGCTACTCAGGGATTCAAATATGGTATTGATTTTACCGGTGGTAGAAACTATGTGGTGAGATTTAATAAAGAAGTGAAAGCTGAAGATATTGAAGGAAAGCTGGTAAAATTATTTAAAACGGAAGATGGTAAAAATTCTTCAGTAGAAGCTAAAACTTTCGGAAGCAACAATCAGTTGAAAATCTCTACCGATTATCTTATCGAAGATGAATCTTTAAAAGCTGATCAGATTATCGAACAAAAATTATATGAAGGTTTAAAAGCAGAATTGCCTGCTGGAACAACTCTGAAAGATTTCAAATCAGCGGATAAAGAACACGCAGGAATTATTTCTTCTGAAAAAGTAGGACCTTCAGTAGCTGATGATATCCAGACACATGGTATTTATGCGGTATTAGGAGCTTTAGGAATTATTTTCATCTATATTCTATTAAGATTCAGAAAATGGCAGTTCTCTCTAGGTGCGGTGGCAGCATTGTTCCACGATGCGATTATTATTCTTGGAGCGTACTCTTTGCTTCACAAATATATGCCGTTCAACATGGAGATCAACCAGGATTTTATCGCTGCAATTCTTACGGTATTAGGATACTCTATCAACGATACGGTAATTATCTTTGACAGAATCAGGGAATATTTAAGAGAGAAGAAATCATTAACATTAGCAGGATTATTTGATGATTCAATTTCCAGTACATTGGGTAGAACATTCAACACCTCATTTACTACGATCTTAGTAATTTTAGCGATCTTCATTTTTGGTGGAGATAACCTAAGAGGATTCATGTTTGCCATGTTAATTGGTATTGGATTCGGTACCTATTCATCAATCTTCGTAGCATCGGCTATTGCTTACGACTTCCTGAAAACCGGTAAGGAAGAAGAAGTTCACGGTAAGTCGACTACCAATAAAGAAGTACTTGCTTCAAAATAAAGTTTACTACAATAAATAAGAAAAGCCTTTCAGTAATGAGAGGCTTTTTTGTTTGATATTTTTATAATTAATGGATAGTTCCTTCAGAATTAATGGTGAATTTAATTTGCTTAAATTTATTTTACAGCATAAAATTGCCAATTGACAATTCAAACTATTCTCCGATTTCATTATTTTTGCACCATTATGGAAAACTCTAGGAAGAAAGCTGCGATGAGCTTTATATTTATTACGCTTTTAATCGATATTACGGGATGGGGAATCATCATTCCGGTAGTTCCTAAGCTCATTGAGGAACTGATTCATAGCGATATAAGTGAGGCTGCAAAATATGGCGGCTGGCTCGGGTTTGCCTATGCATTTACACAGTTTATTTTCTCGCCGGTTGTAGGTAATCTGAGTGATAAGTTCGGAAGAAGACCGATTATTCTGATTTCTCTTTTCGGATTTGCTATAGATTACATTTTGCTGGCTTTGGCCCCTACAATAGTATGGTTGTTTATCGGAAGAATTATTGCAGGAATTACAGGCGCCAGTGTGACGACTGCAAGCGCTTATATCGCAGATATTTCAACGGATGAAGACCGTGCAAAGAACTTCGGGCTTATTGGTGCTGCTTTTGGTCTCGGATTCATCATTGGGCCTGTTTTAGGAGGTCTTTTGGGACATTATGGGGCCAGAGTTCCATTTTATGCGGCAGCCGGATTGTGTCTGTTAAATTTCCTTTACGGATATTTTATTCTTCCGGAGAGTTTAGATAAAGATAAAAGAAGAGAATTTAACTGGAAACGTGCCAATCCGATTGGTTCCTTTAAATTTTTAGGCAAACATCCGGAAATTTCAGGTCTGATTGTTTCTTTAATTTTAATTTATATTGCAGGACACGCCGTTCAGAGCAACTGGAGTTTTTTCACTATGTATAAATTCAACTGGAATGAAAGAATGGTAGGAATTTCTTTAGGTGTTGTCGGTTTATTGGTAGGGCTGGTTCAGGGTGGACTGATCAGGTGGACGACTCCGAAATTTGGTGAACAGAAAAGTATTTATTACGGCTTAACACTTTATGCAATAGGAATGCTGTTGTTTGCCTTTGCTACACAGGGCTGGATGATGTTTGTTTTTTTAATTCCATACTGCCTTGGAGGAATCTGTGGGCCTGCACTGCAGTCTGTCATTACAAAAAGTGTTCCTTCAAACGAACAGGGAGAATTACAGGGAGCACTTACCAGTCTTATGAGTGCAACTGCAATTATCGGCCCGCCAATGATGACCAATTTATTCTACTTTTTTACCCACGATGAAGCTCCATTTAAGTTTTCAGGGGCGCCGTTCTTTCTGGCATTTATTTTAATGGCGGTGAGTGTAGTAATAACTTATTTTAACTTTCAGAAAAAGAAAATTAAAAAAGAGGAAATTTGATTTATTTAATAATGAACTTTTTGGATAATTGGTTTAATATTTACAGTAATTTTTAATAATTGAATTTTTTTCTTGTGTTATTTTTATATATTTGGATAAAATAACATGAATATGAAAATTATTAAAATTTTATTAGCCGTTGCTTATATAGCAACAATCTCTAGTTGTCACAATAATGATGATTCTACACAAGATAACAATACTGGCAATAATTCTGAAGTTCCGGCTATCTATAAAAAAATCTACGGTGCAACAAGTATTACTTCAGATGGCACCTACGTTTATATAAAATCTAGCGGAATACCGGACCATAAAAGTGTTTATTTTCCCGTGGGAAATAGTTTATATGAAAATTTTTCGGGTACAACTTATGGAGGTAATACATTTGCAAAAAATCCCAATTCTATTTCAACAAAGAACTATACATTTAAAATTCCGATAAATCCTGCTGTTAATTCTGCACATTCCTCAACACCGCTTGGTCCTATTGGGATATCATTAAACGGGGTTCCTCTTTTCAATCAATACGCCGGGCCCAATCAACCTTTATCAGGCGAGATTGTTTCTTTTGATCAGTGGTGGGGACATCCTGCACCAAGCGGAGACTATCATTATCATGTGGAACCCAAATATATTACTACAGTAAAGACATCAAAATCTGCATTATTAGGATTTTTGTTAGACGGATTTCCTGTTTATGGGCCGGAAGAGAATGGGGCAACAGTTACAAATGCTTCACTGGATGCTTATCATGGACATTCTGGTATAACGGCAGATTATCCTGGCGGAATTTATCATTATCATATTACAAGTACTGATCCCTATATTAATGGAAATGGGTTTTATGGCACTCCGGGCACTGTTAGTAATTAATTTTTTACTTCTGTTGGTATCATGTGATTCATCAAAAGACAAGAAATTTAATTGTTATAATCTCAGTAAAATTCGTTTAGAAAATAATAATGGATTGATGTTTCATAACAATAAACCCTTTTCAGGAATTGTGTACTCTTTTTACACCAATACAAAAGATACAGCAGAGGTAATGGGATTCAATAACGGTAAAGAGCACGGTGAATGGAAACAGTTTTTTACCAATGGAAGATTGGCTCAACAGCGTTTTTTCGATAATGGTAAAAAAATTAAGACTTTAAAGGAGTGGTGGGAAAACGGAAATATTAAAATCTGCGGTTCTTTTCTTAATGGAGAAAATGATGGAATATATAGGGAATGGAATAAAGAAGGACGCCTAATCAGGGAAATGCATTATAGATTAGGATATGAAGAAAGAAGTCAAAAACAATTTTATGATAACGGCAAAGTAAGGTCAAATTATTTTGTGAAAAATGGGAAAAGATATGGCTTATTAGGAACAAAAAATTGTGTAAATGTTACGGACAGTATTTTTAAAAAGTAGCCTTATCGCTTTGGTGTTAGTTTTATCTTGTAGCGGGCAGAAAGAAGATTTACCTTATTATAATACCCCTGATTTTACTCCTCTGTTTTTATCCAAAGAAGATGCTTCAAAGAAAATAACCCATCAAATCAGTGCATTTTCATTTGTAGATCAGGATAATGATATTATAACTGAAAAAACGGTTAATCAAAAAATACATATAGCAAGTTTTATTTTTACTTCTTGTGGAAGTATTTGCCCTGTCATGATTAAAAATTTAAATTCAGTAAACAGTGAATACAAAAACGATCCTGATGTTGTTTTTTTGTCGTTCAGTGTAACTCCCTGGATTGATACATCACAAAAACTTAAAAATTTTAAAACACATCATAAAATAACAAATTTTAACTGGCATTTTCTTACCGGAAATAAAGGTGAGATTTATAAACTTGCACGCAAATCTTATTTTGCTGAAGAAGATTTGGGCTTTACCCGTGATAGTAGTGAGTTTCTTCATACAGAACATATTATTTTGGTTGATGAAAAGAGGAAGATAAGAGGTATTTATAACGGGACTTTAGAAACTGATATGCAACAACTTATAAAAGATATTAGAATTCTTAAACAAAATAGTTTTTAAAACTTAATATTTTATTAAAACTCAATATTAAGTATTCAGATTCACATATCTTTTGTAATTTTGTATTATGGAACTAAGCATTGGAGAAATGGCATTAATTGCCATAGCGATCGTAGTATTGTTCGGACCGGATAAGCTTCCCCAAATTGCCCGTGATTTGGGCTCAGGGGTAAGAAAGATGCGTGGTGCAGTAGAAGATATTAAAACGGAAATTATGAAAGAGACAGATAATCCCGTTTCTGAGATCAAACGTGAGATCGAAAAAGTAAAGGATGCCGCAAAAGATTTCAATCCGATGAAAGATGTTCAGGAAAATATCCTTACCGATCCGCAGGCTTCAAATGAGTCTCCTAAATCAAAGCCTTCCGAAGATGAAACTTATGAAGGTCCCGTAAGCAGATAATGTGATTTATGGAGGAAATTATTCAGGAAGATAAAAGACTTTTTTTATTTCTTAACAATTTAGGAAACTCATCTTTTGATCAGTTTTGGATGCTGATTTCCAGCACCTGGATCTGGGTTCCGCTTTATATTATTTTCTGTTATTTTTTATTTAAAAATTATAAACTAAGATCCTTAGTCTTTATTCTGATATTTGTCGCAATTGGAGTGGCGGTTTCTGATCAGGTTGCCGGTATTTTCAAGCATGGTATTGAGAGATTAAGACCGTGTCATGACCCTTCTTTAGAGCATCACATGAGGATTGTAAAATGTGGAGGACAGTTCGGCTTTTATTCTGCTCATGCCTCGAACACTTTCTTTTTGGCAACATATTTAAGTATTCTGTTAAAAAATAAGCTTAAATGGTTTCCTTATGCTATATTTGTGTGGGCGGCAATAGTATCTTACAGCCGTATATATTTAGGAGTGCATTTCCCGATAGATATTTTGGTGGGGGCGTTTGTTGGAATTTTATTGGGAGTGATATTTTCTGCGCTCGCCAAAAAAGTGATCAACAAACAAAATAGTACCTCATGAAAAAACATTTACTCTTTTTAACTTTAATATTTTCCAACTTCTATCTGCAGGCGCAGGATAAAAAAATTGCTGAAGAATGCTTTCAAAAAGCAGATTATAAATGTGCGGAAGAAGAATATTCAAAATTAGTTCAAAGTGAAAAAATTCAGAAATTAAAATCTGAATATTATAATTATCTCGGAACTTCACAAAGAAGACTTGGCAAGACCAATTCAGCTTTTAAATCCTATGAATCGGCATTAAGAGCAAATCCTATGTCTGCTGCTGTGTATGCCAACCTGGGTTCTATTCACGGGCAGAAAGGCAACAAGCAGGCTGCATTGGATTATCTTAACCAAGGACTTAAACTCGAGCCGGAAAATGCTGATATGTATCTCACGCGGGCCAGGATTTATGAAACTTTAGGGAAAAAAGATTTGGCCGCTAAAGATCTGAAGCAGATCTTAAGTTTTGCACCCGATAATATTTATGCAAGAACAGGATTGGCCAATCTTAAAAAGAACAGCGGCGATCTAGAAGGCGCTCTAAAAGAATACAATCAGCTCATTTCCGAAAAACCGGAATCGCTTCTGTATACCGGAAGAGGAGATGTTTATTTTAAATTAAAGAAAAATAAAGAGGCGCTCGCAGATGTCAATAAAGCAATTTCGATTGATCCTAAATTTGCACAGGCTCACGTTAATAAGGCATTAATTCTATTTGAAACTTCAAAACCTAAAGAAGCCTGCGCAAGTCTTGACAAGGCGGTAAGCCTGGGTTATGAAAAGCCTTTGCTGATAGAATATTATTCTAAATGTGAGGTTAAGAAATAATATTTGCATGAGATCTTCAGTTTCGGGCGGCAAAGCCGCCCGAAACTGAAGATCTGCTTAATCATTATGATAAGGTTTTCCCTGCAATATCTGATCCGCACGATAAATTTGTTCTACAATAAAAAGCCTGATCATCTGGTGGGTAAAAGTCATTTTTGATAACGAAATTTTCTCATACGCTCTGTTATAAATTTCCTCGGAAAATCCATACGCTCCGCCAATCAGAAGATGGATTTTTTTTACTGAAGAATTCATCCAGGTATCAATTTTCTGTGCAAATTCCCGGCTTGTAAACTGCTTGCCCTTTTCATCAAGAATCATTACCAGATCTGTTTTGTCAATATTATTCATAAACAGCTTGGCTTCTTCCTTCTTTAAAAGATCAGGGGATAAATTTTTTGCGTTTTTTACATCAGGAATTTCCGTGATTTCAAAGTTCCAGTGCTTGGGAAGTCTTTTTAAATAATAATTTATTAAAGAAGTAATTTCCTTATCATCTGTTTTACCGATACAAAGCAAGTTAATCTGCATTTTTTCTTTAAATTAAGTTTCAAAGATATTCATAAATCAAGAAAAGTCATAGTCACATTCTGTCTTTGCCGGTTTCAAGTCTCAAAAAAATTATTATTTTTGTAATACACCGGTCCGATGAAAGTAGCAATTCCATCTTTTTTGTTTTTCGTTTTTCCATTAATTTCTTTTGCACAGGAAGTTAATGATGAAAAGACAGATCATTATCTTGAAGACGACAAAAAGAAAATTTCTGTTGTTGGCGGATTAAGCTATCTTCATAATTCATTTGGCTTGCTGTACGAGGATAAAGTTTTCCGTTTAAGGCCTAATGACGCATTTTATACTGAATTTTTTCTGAGATATCGCTGGGTTGATGTTAGCTTTTCTTTTGCACCTAAACTGACACACATTAATAATGACGATCCGGAAAAGGGGAAATCAAAATATTTCAACTTTGGATTCACTTTTTTTCTTGCTCCGAAAATCCGGCAGTATGTCTATTTCAGCCAGGTTAAAGGTCTTTATTTTCAGGATACAAAAGAATTTATGCGGCTGTTGTATGGAAACGATTATAATGAAGAAGGCTATCTGCAGTTTCCCGATGCAAAATACCGTTCTTTTAAAGGTGAAACGACATATCTGTGGATAGGAAATAAAAACGACTACAGAAGCTTCAACAATATGACGTATCAACCGTTGAAAGATGTTTTTGTAGTGAGTACAGGACTTTTTTATCAGTATAATATTTTAAGTGATATCGGGAAAATAGTGTATTTGGGAGAAACGTTCAGTGATAGTGATAATTCGCCTTCTAAGGATTTCAGAATTGCTTTAAGGTCGGGTGGCGGTGTTCAGAAGAAAATAAAAAACAACTGGTATGCTATTCTGGAAATTTACCCGGAATTATATTATGCAAAATTAGTAGGTGAAAATTTTCATGAATTTAATGTCGGTATATTTTCGAATACTAGGATCGGCTACGACAACGGAAAATGGTTTTTCGGTGGAGGAGCACAGTTAAATTGGGTCAACAGTGCCGATGAAAACTTCTATTCGACGACGCAATGGCTTTTTCGTGCAGGAATTGGTTTTCGTTTTAATTCCCCTACATTTGTAAACAGAAACTTTGACAAAATAGATAATATTTTAAAATAATATGGGTCTGAAACTTCCGAAATTTATAGTAAAAGTTCATGAATTTTTCGATGATATACATATTCCTCTTTTAGGAATATCGCTCTGGCAGATGTTTCAGATTTATATCAGAGGGATTTTTAAAGACAAGATCGGCAGAAAAGCAGCCGCTATTTCCTGGAGTTTTACGATCAGTTTATTTCCTTTTATTCTTTTTATTCTGTCGGTAATCCCCTATATGCCTCATTATGAGAAGCTTCAGTTTTATATATTCGATGTATTGATGCATAATGTTTTTCCTTCCAATATGGAAGGAGATGTCCGGAATTATATTGAGAAAAGTATTATACCTAATATGAAGGGTATCAGTAATTTAACGATCGTTTTGGCATTGGTGTTTGCAACAAACGGAACATTTTCACTAATCAACGGATTTAATGAAAATACACGTGAGAAAATGAGCGATGTAAAAGAATTTATCCTCTCATTTTTTATTACCATCGGCTTTGTACTGATCGTTTTTCTGGCACTTTTCGGGGTATATTATTCTGAGGTGGTTTTAAAGCTTTTTACGCCAGTTTATGATGTTACCTGGCTGGTGGATAATCTTTCGAAAATTATTGGTTTTGTATCTTTTCCTCTTTTTTATTTTATTCTTCTGACCCTTTTTTACTGGCTCGGAACGGTGAGGATAACAAGATTCAGGCAGGCTATACCGGGAGCAATTCTTACAACCGTTTTATTTGTAGTAACAACGTATTTTTTTGCATTATATGTTAAAAATATTGCACGGTACAATGTCCTTTACGGATCGATAGGAAGCATGATCCTTCTGATGGTTTGGGTAAATGTAAATGTGTATCTGCTTCTTTTCGGAAATGAGCTGAACATGGCCATCAGAAAACTGAGAATCGAGAAACTGCTGTCTGACGAATTAAAAAGATCCAGAAATAATGATACCAGTTCCGCTGATAGCTGATGAATATTGTCCTATTGTTCCTCATTAAAACTTTTTCCTGAACTTAGTTTTAATATAAAATAACCTAAAACCGCAGCCAGAAAAGATGCTATTAAGATTGCAAATTTTGCTTCATTCTGAATTTCAATTTCATTTTTAAAAGAAAGCAACGCAATAAAAATTGACATGGTAAAACCTATTCCTGCCAGAAAGCCTACCCCAAGCATTTGGCTCCATGAACTGTTTTGTGGTAAAGAACTCAGCTTTAATTTAATGGCTAATAAAGAGAACAGGTTGATTCCCAGAAGCTTTCCTAAAACAAGCCCGCAAATAATTCCTACTCCTAGTGTACTGGTAAGACCCGAAAGCATTTCATTATTAAAAGTAATATTGGTGTTTGTCAACGCAAATATTGGCATGATTAAATAGCCTACCGGAAAATGAAGCTGGTGTTCAAGTTTTTCTAACGGTGAAATTTCTGTATCGGAAATATTAGTTGGAATTGAAAATGCCAGTAAAACCCCCGCAATTGTCGCATGAATACCTGAATGATGAAGGAAATACCATAAAAACAAACCAGGAATAACGTAAAAAATAATTTTCGTCACCTTTAAGAAATTTAACAGAAATAATAAAGCCGTAACTCCGAAAGAAAGTAATAAATACATCCAATGGATTTGGTCGGTGTAAAATATAGCAATAACTAAGATAGCTCCCAGGTCATCCACAATCGCCAATGCAGTCAAAAATATTTTAATAGAATTCGGTATTTTTTTTCCCAGGAGTGAAATGATAGCCAGCGAAAAAGCAATATCGGTAGCCATAGGAATTCCCCAGCCGTTTCCATACGTCGTTCCGGAATTAAAAATAATATAGATGACAGCAGGAACAAGCATTCCTCCAACAGCTGCAAAAATAGGGAGAGAAGCGTTTTTAAAGGATGAAAGCTCTCCTTCAACCATTTCTCTTTTAATTTCAAGACCTACCAAAAGGAAGAAAACAGCCATCAGGCCATCATTGATCCAAATGCTGACCGGATATTTTAAATGAAAAACATCTGTTCCCGTTTCTTGATCCAAAAACTTCTGAAAGCTTTCTGCTAAGGACGAATTGGCAATAACTAATGAAATTAAAACGCAGAAAATCAGAATGATTCCTGATGCCTGACTACTGCTGAAAAATTTCTTGAAATATTTTGTTAAATTCATAATTAAGATTGTAATCTTCTCACTTTTGAAACACCATCAATATTATTAAGCTTCTTGAATGTCTGCTCGAGCTGGCTTTTATTTTTAACTTCGAGATTGATCGTCCCCGTAAAAATACCATCATTAGACTCGATAGACATGCTTTTCATATCCATACCCATCGCGCCGCTGATCACGGTTGTAATATCATTGATCATTCCCATTCTGTCAAGTCCTTCGATCTCAATTTTTACCCTGTTTTTAAAGCTTTCTGCGTTAACCCACTTGGCTGGAATGACTCTGTAATCATATTGAGCACGAAGATTAATGGCATTTGGGCAGTTATCACTGTGTACTTTTATTCCATCAGAAATCGTGATAAATCCGAAAATTTTGTCTCCGGGAATTACAGTACAGCATTTTGCATAGGTATAATTGAGCTTTTCTTCATCCTTCCCAAAGACGATCATATCCAGATTCTGCTCTTTAGGCTCTACAAAAGTAGTGTTCTTGGCAGGAGATTTCCTGAATCTTGAAAGTAAGTTGTTAAATACATTTTTACTTTCAATATATTTTCTTAAGCTACTTGCATCCAGTTCGTTACTCTGGAATTTAAGGAAGAGCTCCTGAGATGTTTTAAGATGGAAAAATTTCTGAAGTTTATTTACCTCATCATCATTAAAATTGATTTTGGCATGACGGAGTTTTCGCTGAAGAATTTCTTTTCCTTCTTCTACCAGCTGGTTTTTTTGTGAATTTAAATAACTCTTAATCTTAGACTTAGCTTTGGAAGTTACTACAAATTCCAGCCAGTCAGATTTGGGTTTCTGATTTTGTGAAGAAAGGATATCGACCTGATCGCCGTTTTGCAATACATAAGAAATCGGAACAAGTTTACCATTGATTTTTGCGCCTAAACATTTCATTCCCAGATCCGAGTGCACCGAAAAAGCAAAGTCAAGAGCCGTTGCATTGGTAGGCAGTATTTTGATTTCACCTTTTGGAGTGAATACAAAAACTTCTTTGGAATACAAATTCAGTTTAATATTATCCAAAAGTTCAGAAGTGGAAAGATTCTGTTGTTGCTCAAGCACTTCTCGGATTTCCGTTACCCAATTCTCAAAATTTCTGTCTTCAGAGCTTTGTTTGTAACCCTCTTTGTATTTATAATGAGCGGCAACACCTTTTTCTGCGATTTCGTCCATTCTTTCGGAACGGATCTGCACCTCAATCCATTTTTTATCGGGTCCTAAAACCGTTAAATGTAAACTTTCGTATCCTGTAGAACGCGGCTGTGTAATCCAGTCACGCATCCTGGACGGATTACTGTGGTAAACATCAGTTACGATAGAATATATTTTCCAGGCAAGGAATTTTTCGTTCTTAGCGTCTGATTTATAAATAATTCTGATTGCATAATTGTCGTAAACCTCTTCAAAAGAAACGCCCTGTTTCAGCATTTTCCTGTAAATGGAAGAAATGGCCTTGGCGCGGCCTTTTATTTTAAAGTTTAATCCTTCTTCATGCAGTTTTTCAGAGACTTCTTTCTTGAATTCTTCAATGTATCTTTCACGGCTTTCCTTCGCCAGTTCGAGTTTCTCTGTTATTTCCGTGTAAACGTCAGGATTATTGTATTTTAAAGATAAATCTTCAAGCTCGGATTTTATATTATACAGCCCCAAACGGTGTGCCATAGGAGCATAAATATAGACTGTTTCAGATGCAATTTTTTTCTGCTTATCCGGAGCCATGCTTTCCAGTGTTCGCATGTTGTGAAGACGGTCTGCAATTTTGATCAGGATCACCCGGAAATCTTCTGAAAGGGTAAGCAGGAGTTTTCTGTAATTCTCCGACTGAACCGATATATTCTGGTGGTTCATAATGGAGATTTTCGTAAGCCCGTTGACAATATTGGCTATCTTTTCTCCAAAAATTTTCTTCAGATCGTCGTATGTGTAGTCGGAATCTTCTATCACATCGTGCAAAAGCGCACAGGCAATAGATGTGGCTCCCAATCCGATTTCCGTGGCTACAATCTTGGCCACAGCAATAGGATGGTAAATGTACGGTTCACCAGATTTTCTTCGCTGATCTTTGTGCGCATCCAGTGCGATATCGAATGCTTTTCGGATAAGTTTGTTATTTTCCTCATCCAAAGTTCTGTATGTATTAGAAATCAGATCCTTATAGCGGGCCAGGATTTCTTTATTTTCTTGTTCTAAGTCGTAACTCATTCGTGCTAAAGCCTATATTTAACGAAAATACGAAAAATTTAGCACTTTCAAATACAAAAAATCCGTAGATTGATCTACGGATTTGGGTTATTAATTCTTATCATTTGTTTCTAAAACTTTACCTCGGAGTCCATTCCGCTGGTAGCTCCTTTGATTCTTACATCAGGACTGTTGTGGATTTCCGCTTTGTTCCTGACGTTTATATAGTTTTTAATGTCTGTATAATTGGCCTGTTCGAGACTCATATTTTCAAAAAGATAAGTTTTCATGACGGTATTCTGGCTGAAGATATTCTTGGCACTGTCAACCTGATTTTCTTTCACCGCTACACTTACAATATAAGGCGAATGATGATTATCTTCATTCAGATATACAATATAATCTGAATTTCCAAAGCCTGAATTTTCAAGATCGGCTTCTAGTTTTTTATAATCGCTGTGGGGTTCAAATAATCCAGCTAAAATATTTGACATAGCAATAGTTTTTAATTTGTATTAAAGGTAATGAATTTTTCTGAATTATTCAATTATTTTCAATGTAATATTTAATTTATTGTATTGTCTATAATTAAATCTATTTTTATTTAAAATATCTATTACTCGTTAATAAAATGGGCGAAAACATTCCGCCCATTTTTTTAAACTCTTTCATTTTTAATTTCTTCAACAATTTCGGGATTTAAAAGTGTTGTAATGTCACCAAAATTACCGAAGTCACCTTCTGCAATCTTTCTCAGGATTCTTCGCATAATCTTTCCGGAACGTGTCTTCGGAAGACCTGAAACGAACTGTATTTTATCCAGTTTTGCGATCGGACCGATCTGCTCGGAAATCAGTTGATTAATTTCTTTTTTAAGATTATCCCTCTGTCTGCTTTCGCCAGTTTCTTTTAAAACAACATAACCGTATAAAGCATTTCCTTTAATATCATGAGGATAGCCTACAATCGCAGATTCTGCTACAGCCGGATGCTGATTGATACTGTCTTCTATAGGCGCTGTTCCCAGATTGTGTCCCGAAACGATGATCACATCATCTACACGACCGGTAATTCTGTAATAGCCTACTTCATCACGCAATGCCCCGTCACCTGTGAAATATTTACCCGGAAAAGCCGTAAAATAAGTTTCCTTATATCGCTGATGATCTCCCCAAATCGTTCTGGCAATTCCCGGCCATGGGAAACGGATGCAAAGATTTCCGGTTACCTGATTGCCCATGATCTCATTACGTTTATCGTCCATTAAAACAGGTTGTATTCCCGGTAAAGGTAATGTGGCGTATGTTGGCTTGGTAGGAGTTACGAATGGGAGAGGAGAGATCATAATTCCTCCGGTTTCCGTTTGCCACCATGTGTCGACAATCGGGCATTTTTTCTTTCCTACATGATCATTGAACCAATGCCACGCTTCTTCGTTAATTGGCTCACCTACCGATCCAATGACTTTTAGTGTGCTCAGATCATGTTTATCGACCCATTCCACACTTTCTTTTGCTAATGAACGGATTGCTGTAGGAGCAGTATAAAACTGGGTAACTTTATGTTTTTCAATTACCTCCCAGAATCTGTCCGGTTCCGGATATGTTGGTATTCCTTCGAAAATAACGGTTGTCGCGCCATTCAGAAGCGGACCGTAAAGAATGTAGGAATGTCCGGTAATCCAGCCTATATCGGCGGTACACCAGTAAATGTCATTCTCTTGATAATTAAATACATTTTTAAAAGTATAAGCCGTATATACCATATAGCCTGCGCAGGTGTGAAGCATTCCTTTCGGTTTGCCAGTGGAACCTGAAGTATACAAAATGAAAAGCGGGTCTTCTGCATCCATAATCACACTTACAAAATCCGGTGAAGCACTTTCGTAAAGATCTTCCATCCAGAAATCTCTGTGTTCTTTCATTTTGATGTCGTTACGGGTTCTTTTTACAACCAGCACTTTTTCTACGCTTGGTGTTTTTTCTAACGCTTCATCAACGATACTTTTTAAATCTAAAACTTTATTGCCTCTATAACTTCCATCAGAAGTAATCACCATTTTTGCTCCGCAGTCATTCACTCTCGAAGCTACAGCAGAAGCTGAAAATCCTGCAAAGATTACAGAATGAATCGCTCCCAGCTTGGCACAGGCCAGCATCGCAACGGCCAGCTCAGGAATCATCGGAAGATAGATGCATACTCTGTCTCCTTTTTCAATGCCCATTTCCCGTAAAACATTAGCTGTTTTGTTTACTCTGGTATATAATTCACTATAAGAAATATGCTGTGCTTCTTCTTTTGGATCATTGGGTTCCCAGATAATGGCGGTTTTATCTCCTCTTACGGAAAGGTGCCTGTCCAGACAGTTTTTGGTGATATTTAATTTGGCATTTTTAAACCAGGCAATCTTGGCCTCATTCATATCGTATTTTACGACCTTACTCCAGCGCTGATACCATACAAAGTTTTCATCGGCTATTTTATCCCAGAATTTTTTAGGATTTTTAATCGATTTTTTATAATCTTCGAAATAATGCGGTAAATCTTCAATCAGGTAGTTTCTCATATCCCTTAATTTTATTCTTTTTTATATTTTAAATTTAAACTTAATTTCTCTTTTCTGCTCGATACTCTATGATTTTTTGCTGAATTTCCTCAATGATTTTTTCATCATCTATTGTTGACGGAATCTGAAAATCTTTTTTATCCAGAAGAGTTCTGATGAGCTTCCTCAGTATTTTTCCGGAACGGGTTTTGGGTAAGCGTTTGACGGTCATTACATTTTTAAGACAGGCAACAGCTCCAATTTTTTCACGCACATTTTTCACGATGTCTTTTTCTACATCTTCTTCAGAAATTATGGAACCGTTCTTCAGAACGACTGTGGCAAAGGGAATTTGTCCTTTAAGATCATCATCAATTCCTACCACGGCACATTCTGCAACATCGGGATGAGACGAAACGATTTCTTCCATTTCTGATGTCGAAAGCCGGTGTCCTGCAACATTGATCACATCGTCAACTCTTCCGGTAATAAAAATATATCCGTCTTCATCCTTAATTGCACCATCCCCCGAAAAATAATACCCGTGATACTGCGACAGATAGCTGCTTTGAAAGCGCTCATGATCATTCCAGATTCCGAGTAAAGCACCGGGCGGAAGTGGAAGTTTGATCACCAGGTAACCTTCATGGTGCGGATCCAGCTCATAGCCATTTTCGTCAAAGATTTTTATATCATACCCCGGAATCGGTTTTCCGGCGGAAGCTCTTTTGATGGTATAATCATCATTAGAAGTCATTAAGCCCAGCATCGGCCAGCCAGATTCTGTCTGCCACCAATGGTCGATAGCGGGCACTCCGATATGTTCTGCAAACCAGTCCAGTGTTGCCACGTCACATCTTTCACCTGCCAGAAACTGCTTTTTAAAATGGCTTAAATCATATTTTTTCACCAGTTCTCCGGTTGGGTCTTCCTTTTTTATTGCTCTGATTGCCGTGGGTGCCGTAAACATCACAGAAACTTTATATTCTGAAATAATTCTCCAGAATGTTCCAGCATCTGGTGTCATAATGGGTTTACCTTCAAAAATAACGGTTGTATTCCTGTTGATCAATGGTCCGTACACAGAAAAACTATGACCGACGGCCCATCCGAAATCGGAAGCTGCCCAATACGTTTCGCCGGGTTCGACACCATAAATGTATTTCATGGAAAATTTCAGGGCTGTGGCATAGCCACCAGTATCACGGGTGATTCCTTTCGGCTTTCCGGTAGTTCCGGATGTATACAGTAAATAGAGCGGGTGCGTGGATTCAACAGAAACACAATCTGCTGGTTCTGATTGTTGCACCAGTTCTTCGTAATCAATCAGTCCTTCAAACATTTCGTGTTGATTATCTGCTAATTTCCTGTTAAATACAATAATATTTTCAACCTTATCTTGTGCAAGAGCGATCGCTTTTTCAACCAGTGGTAAGTAAGGAATTCTTTTAGCAATTTCAACACCTGCCGTTGCGGTAATTAAAGCTTTTGGTTTACAGTCGTCGATTCTTACCACGAGTTCGTGCGGTGCAAACCCCCCGAAAACAACATTGTGAATGACGCCTATCCGTGCACAAGCCAGCATGGCAAAAAGTGTCTGAGGAATCATCGGCATATAAATAACAGCGGTATCTCCCTTTTTTAAACCTAAAGAAACCAAGCCTCCCGCTAATTTCGAAATTTCCGCTTTTGCCTGATTGAAAGTATATGTTTTCTTTTGCTCTGTGACCGGCGAGTCGTAGATCACTGCTATTTGTTCTCCATGACCGTCATTGATGTGCTTGTCTATGCATAAATAACACATATTCAATCTTCCGTCGGAAAACCATTGGGTGTAATTGTTTTCGTCTTGCGAGAGAATTTGTGACGGAAATTGAAACCAGTCGATTTCCTGTGCCTGGTTTTCCCAGAAACTTTCTTTATCTTCTATACTTCTTTGAAATAAATTTTCTGCATTCATGATATTTTTATTTTGTGTTTCAATCTTAAAAACTATTCAAACATTTCTTCGATCTGCTGCATCAGTTTCTTGATAGAATAGGGTTTGGTAACGTATGCGTCAGCTCCCATTTCCAGTCCTTTTTCAATATCTCTCGGATTATTTTTCGCACTCAGGAAAATAACTTTGGTTTTTTGTAATTTTTCATTTTGTTTAATAATGTCTAACGTGCTAAAACCGTCGAGATTGGGCATCATAATGTCCAGTAAAATAACATCCGGAATCATATTTTTTAAAAATTCCAGAACTTCAGTTCCGTCCCTGGCAATATATACGTCGTAGCCGTTTTTCTTAAAGCTGTACTCCAGCGACATTAATATCTTGTGTTCATCATCTGCAATAATTATCTTTTTCATTCTCTAATTTCTTCTTTATGGTTCAACTTCATTGTTTGTTTTTTTGGGGAACCCGTAAGGGTTGAATGCATTAATGTTCATTCTGATTCAATTCCATGTTCAGCTAAAAGCTGTTTAAATTCATTTTCAAATGTCTCTATTTTATGGCGTTCTTTTTGACTTTTTATATAATTTATAATAGTTTCCTTGTCTTTTATCGAACTGGTAAATGCTCCGTAACCTTCCTGCCATCCGGTAAATTCAGGAAACAGCCCTGATTCTTTCATCCATAAATTTGTTGCCACTTTAATGTCTTTTACCAGATTGCTGAGATTTATATTGGGATGGAGATCACAAAAAATATGAATGTGGTCCGGCATTCCATTAATTCTGTATAATTTACATTTTTTATTTCTTAAAATACCCCAAATATATTTGTATAGCTCTGTTTCATTCTTTTCGTTAATTGTTGATTCTCTATGTTTTGTTCCAAAAACAATATGATAAAATATTTGTCGATACGTTCCCATTTTTTCATTTGTGTTTTTATTATTGAACCCTGCGGGTTCGGGTTTATTTACATTCACCTACCTCATTTCCATAGGTTTTACCTACGGCTATTGTTGTTGAACCCTTCGGGTTCTTTATCACCGTTCTTATTTCTGCTTGGCAAAATAATCGTAAACGTCACGCCCAACCCGCTGTTTTCTGCTTTTATGGTTCCGCCCTGTGCCTGAACTATTTTTTTACAGATTGCTAACCCAAGTCCGCTTCCTGTAGGTTTTAAAATATTTTGATTTTTTGACTGATAAAATTTATCAAAGATCATTTCCAGATCTTCTTCAGGGATATTTTTTCCCGTATTGAAAATCTTAATAATCAGCTGGTCTTCTTTCTCAGATAATTTTGTCTGAATGGTTCCCTGTTCGTCGGTAAATTTTAAGGCATTTCCCAAAATATTCTGGAATAGTTGAATCATTCGGGCTTCGTCATATTCAAATAAAAAATGATTGAGCAGATTAACTTCGCTTAAGTGAATATTTTTCTGATGAATAAGATGCAAAAGCGGATTTAGCGCCTTTTTATAGGTTTCAATAATGTTATTCTCCTGAATGTGTAACGCTATTTCGCCGTGTTCCAGCTTATCCAGATACAGGATATCATTAATAATTTCACTTAACCTGTCGGATTCTGTAATGATATTATTTAAAAATTCTTTTTTAATCTCTAAAGGAATATCATCATCATCGGCCAGAATTTCCCCTGCTGAGCGGATTGCTGTAATCGGTGTTCTTAATTCATGTGCCACAGAGTCTAGAAAATCATCTTTCTGACGGTCTTTGATGATCAGGTTTTCATTGGCATTTCGCAAATCATTAGACAGTTTTTGCAGCTCTTCCGACTGCTCAGTGAGTTTTTTATTAAGGGTAATATTTTCTTTAGATTCTTCCAGAATGTTTAAAACCTCTTTTAAGGAAATTTTATCTTCTTTTGTTACACCTTCAATTAAAATTTTTGCAGAAGCTGTTCCTATTCTTCCTGCCAGAAGGTTTTCGGAGAACTTAATAAATCGGGAATCTGCCGTTTCCGACTGAGAATCAATATTATACTTTAAATTAAATATCCTTAAAGCCTGTTCCGTTTTGTTTTTACCTAAAAATCGCTCCAGAATATTTTTTATATCTGATACATAGGCTGTTCCGCGCCAGATAAAAGCATTCTCATGATTTTGAATGTATTTATCGATATCGACGTACAGTTCGGCAAAATTTCTTTCACGATAGTTCCCTTTGATGCTTACTGAGATAATCCCAAACAAGCCTGTATTCACCAGCAATGACCAAAAGAAAATCTGTGGAATTCTTCCTAAGTAAGGAATGGTGAAAAAATCAAAAGCGTTATACATATCCCTGAGAACCCCTTTAAATTCCTGATTGTAAGAGAAATAGTACTGAGGAATGATTAACCCGAAATAACAAATGATAAGTCCTGCTAAAAGCCCTATGATAGCACCTTTATAACTTCCTCTTCTCCAGAAAATAGCTCCGAAAAAAGAAGGCGCCAGCTGGGCGATAACGACAAATGAAATCAATCCGACTGAATCTAGAGAAGTTTTTAAAATAAAATATTTATAAAAGGCAAATGCCATGATAATCAGGGCGAAAATGCTGAATTTTCTGACGTTGGTAATATTACGGGTATTCTGGACTTCGTTTTCAGATTTAAATTTTCCCAACAATCCATACGGAATAATCAGGTTATTGGAAAGCATAATGGATAAAGTGATGGCTGAAATAATAATCATCGATATGCAGGAACTTAGTCCTCCCAGGAACACCAAAACTGTAATCAGTGTATTGTTGAAATGCTGCGGAATTAAAATGGAATAGAATTCGGGATTTACTTTCTGACCCTTGAAGATCAGTCGCCCGCCCCAAGCGATAGGAAAGATAAATATAGTGAAAATCAATAAGTAAAGAGGGAAAAACCATATCGCTGTTTTGATGTGCTTCTCTTGTCTGTTTTCCACGATTGCGGTATGAAACTGCCTTGGAAGTATGCAGATTGCTGTTCCGGAAATCATACATAACACCATCCAGTTCATCGCACCTTCAATGCCGTTAAACGTATTTTTTTCTTTAAAATCTTCAAACTGACTTGCCTTTTGGTAAATATCCGAAAATCCGTCAAACACAAAATAAATAACAAAAAGTCCTAAAATAATAATGAAAAACAATTTCAGAAAGCTTTCTAAGGCAATCGCGGAAATAATTCCCAAACGTTTTTCCGAAGCATCTACATATCTGGTTCCATAATATGATGAAAATAAAGCGATCAAAACGACCACAAAAGTCGCATTATCTGAAAGAATGTTTTTTGACATTGGTGTTTCTGTCACCAAATGAAAAGTCTCGGAAATTGCCTTGATCTGCAAACCGATATACGGAACGATAGCCAAAAGGCAGACAATCGTAATTACTGCACTAAAGCTTCTGCTGTTTCCATATCTCAGGGAGATAAAGTCTGCAAGGCTGCTGATCTTATTTACCCTTGAAATCCGTACAATCCGTGTATTGATGTAAATCCATGCAGGAATAATGATGATAGGCCCGATATAGATCGGAAGATAATTGAGTCCGCTTGTTGCTGCAACGCCTATGCTGCCGTAGTAGGTCCAGGCTGTACAGTACACTGCCAGCGAAAGTGCATAAATGTAGGGATTGTTGATCCAAAGTTTGCTCTTTTTCTTCTCCGCCAGATAAGCGACTAAGAACAAAAGTGCCAGGTAAAACAAAACCACGGTGAATAATGCGAAACTACTCATCATATTTTTTTATGATTACAAAAGATATAATGATGGAAATCATCCAGAGAACGAAAATATAAATCAGAATCATCGGATAGCCGAGAACTTCCCGGTCACTATTGAAAAGTAGCGAAACCGGAATACTGAATGCTATTAAAAGTCCGATGCTCAGGATGATTAATTTTTGTTCGTGTCTCTTTTTCATGATTAATGATTGATGAATGATAATTGATAGTTTGACGATTTTGAGTTCATCATGTATCAATTATCATTCATTATTTATTATAAATTATTCTTTATGGTCAGAATATTCTCCCGTCAGCGAGTAATATCCGAAAATGGCCATTCCGCCGGAGATAATCGGCATCAGTACAAAGAGGATGATGATTCCGAAAACCAGGTCTTCCTGTTTTCCTGATGTTATTTTCGGGATTCCCATTACCGTGATTCCGAAGTATCCCACTACCAGAGCGATGGCGATCCAGAGTATACCTAATATTTTTTTGATTCCGTTCATTTTAGTTGTTTTAAAATTAATAAAAAAATTTACTGATTCGGTTGCTAATCATGAATATTATTGTTCTTATTTTTAAGATAAAATAATCCGATTAATAAACAGACTCCGGCAACTCCGATAGGATACCAAAGTCCTTCCAGGTACCAAGTTGCATGTCCTGCCTCTTTTCCTGTGGTAACCAGATAAGTTGCTACAGCTGGAAGCAAGCCTCCGAAAACACCGTTTCCGATATGATAAGGAAGAGACATTGAAGTGTAACGAATCCTCACCGGGAACATCTCTACCAAAAATGCTGCGATAGGACCGTAAACCATCGTCACAAATATCACTTGAATGAATACCATAAAAATGAGATACCATTTTGTATTATCGGCCAATTTGATGCTTTGGGAAACTTTCGGTTCTTCCGCTTTTCCGTCTTTTATAACGGGCCCGGTCGGTGACCAGTGTACAACACTGTCTTTTTTAATTAAAGTTCCGTCGGTGTATAATGTTTCTTTATGGAAGTTTATCAGGCTGTCGGTTGTTATTTTATCATGAATTTTAGCTGTTCTCGTTTCTGTAATTCCATTGGCGGCAACCGTTTTATTCTCAAGATTTACGCTTTTAAACATACTGTCATAAATAGGCCTGTAGACCAGAATAGCAATCAGCATTCCCGTCATCATCACGGCTTTTCGTCCGACTTTATCCGACAGCCATCCGAAGAATACGAAGAACGGTGTTCCCAGAAATAATGCGGTGGCCATTAATGAATCAACCTGTGCAGATTCTACATTCATTACTTTCTGAAGGAAGCTCATTGCATAAAACTGTCCCGTATACCAGATAACGCCTTGTCCCATCGCAGCTCCGAATAATGCGAGTAAAACAAATTTAAAATTGAATTTATTCCCGAAACTTTCTTTTAAAGGGTTTTTCGAAGTTTTTCCTTCACTTTTAGCTTTTGCAAACAGTGGAGATTCTTTCATATTTCTTCTGATGATATAAGAAACTCCTACCATTAGAATGGATATCCAGAATGGTACTCTCCAGCCCCAGCCGTCAAATTCTTCTGCGGAAAGAGTTGTTTTGGTCACAAGAATAACGATTAATGAAATGAAAAGCCCTGCGGTTGCCGTTGTCTGGATCCATGAAGTCCAGTAGCCTCTTCTTCCGGGTTGTGCATATTCTGCGACATAGGTTGCTGCCCCTCCGTATTCACCGCCAAGAGCTAAGCCTTGTAATAATCTTAAAATTAAAACTAAAACAGGTGCTAAAAATCCGATGGTCTCATAACTTGGAATACATCCGATAAGGAAAGTTGAAAATCCCATGATCAGTAAAGTAACCAGGAAGGTATATTTTCTTCCGATGATATCTCCCAGTCTTCCGAAGAATAGTGCTCCGAAAGGCCTTACCACAAAACCTGCTGCAAAAGTGGCTAAGGTAGATAAAAATGCTGCGGTCGGGTTATCAGCCGGGAAAAATTTCGTAGCTAAAACGACGGCTAAACTCCCGAAGATATAGAAATCGTACCATTCGATTAATGTTCCGAGTGATGATGCCGTAATAACGCCCCAAATCGTGCGATTTTTTTGCCTTTCGGTCATATTCTCGTAGCTTACTTGATTGTTATCGCTCATATGATGTAATTTTTAATGTTAATTTGAATTGATTAATGAGTTTCTTACTATTTAAATTCAGCATATCTATAAGTAAATTTGAAACTGTACTATGAATTCCCCCTTGGAAGACGGGCTTTCAGTCGGGCTTGTGTACACTGGCCTCGTAGAATATTGAGTGGTGATTTTAGCATGATGACCGTCTATAAACCAGTTCGCACCGATATCAAATTGTGATGAAGATTTATCGAAAGCTTCAAAGTTTTTATGCGTATACGCCGCAAAAGGCTGGATTCTTATTTTTGGTTTTTCTGCCTGGCTCGGTAATAATAATCCCGCCTGTGCGTAGATAATATTACCTGTTCCGATAGTTGGCTGTAGATTTCCCGGACCGGCAATGGCTTTATTTCCAACAAAATTCGGATCGGAAGATGCGATATTCATGATGCCGATATTTCTGATATAATTGGGGCCAAATTGATAATTGTAGTATCCTGCATAAGCTGAAACCGCCATCTTATTTTTGGCATTTCCCAGCGGAATATCTGCGAAAGCATCAACTGCAACAAGTGTAATGTCATGTTTTTCAATATTGGAATTCACAGAAGTTCTCGTTCCGTCTTTCTGATGATAAAATCCGGCACCTACATTGAAAACTTTTTTGGTTCCTAAGTAAGAACCCACTTTAAAAGGCAACAGATTCGATTCTTCATCCAGAAACTGGTATTCAACATATCCTGCTTTTGAGAAGCTCGGATTTCCGTTGTTGTCGACGGCTACTGCTTTTGATGGATCTGTAATATTCGCCGGAACCAGATCGGTAGCGAAAGGTTTGTTTAAACTGAAACGATATTCCAGTTTTCCATATTTTCCTTTGGCAAACATTCCGAGCTGTCTCGCAAACTGGTCGGAATTATCAATCAGCGGCCACGTGAAAATAGGAGAGTCTACCGTAAGGAAATTCAACGTAGAAGCCATTGTCATACGGGAAAGTCCCATATAATAATGCAATCCGGCTCCTAAAGTCAAACTGAATTTTCCGGCTTCTCCAGGCATAATAACAGCATATTCATTCCATGCATCATGGAAAAACATTTGCGGTTTCTTACCGTTTCCGTAGCCTCCCGTGCCCGAAGTTCCTGAGCCGCCACCATTGATAAAGGTCTGGTTATTAATTCCAAAATGGGCTAAGATCATATATCTTTTGGAAATCTGAGCATATGCCAATGCACGCAACCTTCTATTTCCCAGGCTCCATGAATTATCAGTTGGTTCTCCACCAACCATACTGCCGGGATTCATTTCGGTATTCCTCAACCAAAACTGATCCCATAAAATAAATCTGATGTATTTGTCACCTTGCTGATTGAGATTTATTTTTAATCCACTTCCATAATCAGGTGAACCTTGGGAATATAAAGAATTGCTGATTAGAGCCAATCCGATAAAAGTGAGTAATTTTTTCATAAATTATCAATTTTTGGTATCGTTTTTTATGAAAGCCAAATTGTAATTAATAATTTATTTGAAAAAATTTAATATATATTAGTGCTAATGATATAGTTAATGTTTAATATTCTATGTTTTTAGTTTAAGTTTATATTTATATAAGATCATTTTTAAGATTCACAATTAACTTACTAACAATTGAATAAAGAATTATTTTTTAAATCTTTCCCATTTTATCAGCATATATTTATCAGCGAATTGCGTAATGATCAATCCGGAATTTTTAATATTTTCTTCTTTGCTCATATATTCAATCAACTCATTCTGCTTTAAAATTTTGTACACCGGATGAAATTCAGAATGAGGTGGTCTTGTGATATTGTATTTCTTAATCCATGAACTGATGGTCACATGTGAAACACCAATAATTCTCTCAATCTCACGGAAACTTAATCCTTCCAGATAGAGCTGTAACGCTTTGGTTACGTAATAATCATCGATCTGTTTTCCTAATTTCTTTACCGTAAAATAATAGTTGCAGTCTTTACAGAGAAAACGCTGTTTGTTGTTTACAATTCCGCTTTTTACAACCTTAGTATTGTTACATTTCGGACACCAATTTTCCATGACTATATCTTTTTAGCAAATATATAATAAATTAGCAAAATATTAAATTTACATAAAGATAAAATTACCTGTGTATTAGTTTATTTCAATAAAATTATCTTTTATACTTGTTTATTATGGAAATTATATTTTAAATTTGCCGAAAATTTTAGATAAATAAATGGAAATAGAAATTTCCTCATCCATTCATTTGATGTATGTGAATGAAATACAGCAGGAAATGTATGATTCTGCACAGCGTCGGGGGACGGGCATTGCTAAACGTTCTATCGAATACCTCAGTAAAAAAATTATTGAAGGAAATGCGGTAATGGCTACTGATAAAGGAAAATGGGTGGGTTTCTGCTATATCGAAACGTGGTCTCATGGACAGTTTGTAGCTAATTCCGGACTGATCGTTTCTCCTGAATTCAGGCACTTGGGTGTGGCAAGATTAATTAAAGATAAAGTGTTCACTTTATCCCGAAATAAGTATCCGAACGCGAAAATTTTCGGATTAACTACCGGATTAGCGGTCATGAAAATTAATAGTGATTTGGGATATAAGCCAGTTATTTATTCCGAACTTACTCAGGATGAAGAGTTTTGGAACGGCTGCAAAAGCTGTGTGAATTATGATATTCTAATGAAGAAAGAACGGAAAAATTGTCTTTGCACGGCAATGCTTTTTGTTCCGGAAAATATAAAAAACAGTGCTGAGAAATCTCAGTCTGAAAATCAATACAATAATGAACAAGAAAGTAGTTTTAGCATTTAGTGGAGGTCTTGATACCTCTTACTGCGCCAAATATCTTAGTGAAATACTGGGATATGATGTATATGCAGTCACTGTAAATACCGGCGGTTTTTCTAAAGAAGAAGAAAAAGAGCTGGAGAAAAAAGCCCTTAATCTCGGAGTAAAAGAATACAGGTGTGTTGATGCTCAGGAAGATTATTACAATTCTTGCGTGAAGTATTTGATTTTTGGGAATGTTTTAAAAAACAATACTTATCCTTTATCCGTAAGTGCGGAACGTACCATTCAGGCGCAGGAAATTGCAAAGTTTGCGATTGAAGTCGGAGCTGATGCTATCGCTCATGGAAGTACGGGAGCAGGAAATGATCAGGTTCGTTTTGACTTGATTTTTCAGGTCATGTGTCCTGATGCCGAGATCATTACGCCGATTCGTGATATGGCTTTATCCCGCGAAGAAGAAATCGAATTTTTGAAAAGTTATGGTTACGAAATGGAGTTCCAAAAGGCGCAATATTCTGTAAACAAAGGACTTTGGGGAACCTCGGTTGGTGGTAAGGAGACTTTGACTTCAAGAAATTATCTGCCTGAAGAAGCTTTTCCTTCTCAGATTAAAGAAACTCAGCCTTCGGAATTAGAAATTGAGTTTAAAAACGGAGAAGTTGTCTCAGTAAACGGAGAAAATTTTGAACATTCGGTGTACGCGATTCAAAAAATTGAAGAATTGGCTTCTGCTTATGGAATCGGTCGTGATATTCACGTTGGAGATACGATTGTCGGAATTAAAGGAAGAGTTGGTTTTGAAGCAGCTGCAGCATCGGTGATTATCAAAGCCCACCATTTGTTGGAAAAACATACGCTTTCAAAATATCAGCAGATGATGAAGTCTCAATTATCCGACTGGTACGGAAACTGGCTTCACGAAGCGCTTTTCCTGGATCCAGTGATGCGAAATATCGAGTCTTTCTTAGCTGATTCTCAAAAAACAGTCAGCGGAAAAGTCTTCATAACGCTTCACCCTTACCGGTTTATTTTAAATGGAATTGAATCTGAGCATGATTTAATGTCCGATAAATTCGGAAGTTATGGCGAAGCAAACCGAGCCTGGACAGGTGAAGATGTAAAAGGCTACACAAAAATTGTAAGCAATTCCTTAAATATATATCATCAGATAAATAAATAAGATTTGGGCAGCTTTATCCGCCTTCCGCTCCCAATCTTTTATTCGTCGTTCCTCCTCACAAAAGGATTTCCGCTCAAGTCGGGCTGCGACAGATTCGATGACTATGAACCCGAAGGGTTCAATATGAATAGCCGTAGGTGAAACCTATGGAAGACAAACGAATGATCAAATCAGAACCCGAAGGGTTCAATACAAATAGCCGTAGGTGAAAACCTATGGCTGGCAAAATCAACAAAAATACCGAACCCGATAGGGTTCAATAATAATATTCATGGATGAAACTGTGAAAAATAATGAAATGAAACAAAAGATAGGAATCATTGGTGCCAACGGTTATACAGGAAGCGAACTGGTTCGTCTGCTGGCTTTTCATCCTCATGTGTCTTTGAGCTTTTTATACAGTCGTTCAAATTCAGGAACAAAAATTTCAGATTTGTACCCTGATTTAGCGACAGTTTGTGAAATGGATTTAACAGATCAGCCAGAAGATGTAGATATTTTATTTTTATGTCTTCCTCACAAAGAAAGCCAGAATTGGCTGACTCAAAATCCTGTAAAAGATTCAACGTTAGTCATCGATTTAGGAAACGATTTTCGTTTGGACGCTAATTTCGGAGACAGAAATTTTATCTACGGATTACCTGAAATCAATAAAAAACAACTTAAAGGAGCGAAAAGTATTGCCAATCCGGGATGTTTTGCCACAGCAATTCAGTTGGCCTTGTTGCCTTTAGCGCAAAAAGGATTGTTAAATGAGGTGTATACAACAGGAATTACAGGATCAACAGGTGCGGGTCAGTCTTTGCAGGCAACGACGCATTTCACCTGGAGGAATGATAATATTTCAGCCTACAAAACGATAACCCATCAGCATGTAGATGAAATTTTAAAGCAGTTAGTTTCTTTTAATACAAATGAGGTCAGTATGAACTTTGTTCCATGGAGAGGGGATTTTGCGAGAGGGATTTTTACGAGTTCCACGGTGAAAACAGAGGTAGAGCTTTCAGAAATATATCAATTGTTCGAAAATTTTTATGCAGATGAACCTTTTGTAAAGGTAAGCGAAAAAGCAATTGATCTAAAGCAGGTTGTCAATACCAATCGCTGTGTGATTCAGATAGAAAAGAGTGGAAATGTTGCAGTTATTCACTCAGCGATTGATAATTTGTTAAAAGGTGCTTCCGGGCAAGCTGTTCAAAATATGAATATTGCCATGGGTTGGGAAGAAAACCTAGGATTAAACTTAAAGCCGATTGCGTTTTAAAAGTGAATTAAAAATGTGAATTGTCAATAAGTCAATCGTGAATTTTAAAAACTCAAATCAAAACGACATAGGAAAGTGGAGCGTTAAGAAAAATAATTTTGTGAATGTTAAAAAAATTCTACTGTTCGAAGCGCGACACAAATGCTGAATTGAAGAAATAATCTTGATTTCGCGCAAGTTTTAGAATTTTTAGAGAACAAAAATATTTTTTAGCGGAATTTTCCAAGTCTTGAACTTTTGTTTCTTTTGTTTGACTACGTCGAATCTTCGATTTCAAGGCAAAAGAAAAATATAAAAAAGATAAAATCATTCATCAAACATCAATTATCATTTATAAATAAACATGAATTTATTCAACGTATATCCATTATTCAGCATTAATCCGGTAAAAGCTCAGGGATCCTTTCTTTGGGACGATAAAGGTGAAAAATATCTTGATTTTTACGGCGGTCATGCTGTGATCTCTATCGGTCACAACCATCCGCATTATCAAACTCAATTAAAAAACCAGCTAGATAAAATATCTTTCTATTCAAACTCAGTTCAGAATGAATTACAAACTGAATTAGCTGAAAAATTAGGAAAACTTTCCGGCTTGGAAGATTATAATTTGTTTCTATGCAATTCAGGTGCTGAAGCGAACGAAAATGCTTTAAAACTGGCTTCTTTCCACAATGGCAAAAATAAAGTGCTGTATTTTTCAGGGTCATTTCACGGAAGAACTTCAGCGGCAGTTTCGGTTACAGATAATCCAAAAATTGTTGCTCCGGTAAATTATGATGAAAGATTTATTAAATCTGAATGGAATAATATCGAACAGCTTGAGAAAGTCTTCGAAAAACACGGAAATGAAATTTCATCCGTAATCATCGAAGGAATTCAGGGAGTTGGCGGAATTATGATTCCAACGGCCGAATTTTTAACTAAAATCAAAGAATTATGCGAAAAATATAATGTTGTTTTGATTTTAGATGAGGTTCAGTCAGGGTACGGAAGAAGCGGATATTTCTTCGCCCATCAGGAATTCGGAATTGAAGCCGATATCATCACAACAGCGAAAGGAATGGGGAATGGTTTCCCGATTGGCGGTGTTTTGATTCACCCGAAATTTCAGGCAAGCAAAGGTTTGTTGGGAACGACTTTCGGCGGAAATCATTTGGCTTGTGTTGCGGCGATTGCGGTGTTGGACGTGATGAAAGATGAAAATCTCATCGAAAATGTTCAGACAATGGGCGAGTATATTGAAAATAAAATTAAAGATTTTCCACATATTAAAACGATTCGAAGGAAAGGGTTGATGATCGGAATTGAACTTGACAGGGATTGTTTAGAAGTGAGGAATAGCCTGTTGTATAATCATCATATTTTTACAGGAAATTCTAATGATAAGACGGTGTTGAGGATTCTTCCGGCGCTTACCATTAAAAAAGAAGAAACTGATGTATTCATAAATGCTTTAAAAGAAGTGTTGGAGAATATTTAAGCTGTGAAAATTATACGGTTTGTCATGCTGAATATAAACTGAAGGTTTACGAACGTAGTTCAGAAGTGGAGTTAAGAATCTCTAAAAATAAAGCTGAGATTCTTCCTTCGTCAGAATGACAAACGCAATTATCATTAGCTGAGTAAAACGCCCTTGCGAACGAAAATGTTTTCAATTTAATAAAAAAGCTTCGCGATCATAGCGTTAAAAACTCAACATAATAGGTAAGATCAAAAATCTTTAAAATTAATTCAAAATGAAATGGATATTCCATTTGTCCATTGGAAAAATAAAAATTACCAAATGAAAAAATTCACCTCTGTAAGCGATGTTAAAGACTTACAGCAAATTATAAAAAAAGCTTTACAAATTAAAGAAAATCCTCTTTCGGAACCTGAAAAAGGAAAAGGAAAGACAATCGGACTTGTATTTTTAAATTCAAGTTTGAGAACCCGTTTAAGCAGTCAGATTGCGGCTCAAAATTTAGGTCTAAATGTTTTAACATTAAATGCCGCTCAGGAAGCATGGAATCTGGAATTCGCAGATGGTGCAGTAATGAACGGCGATACGGTTGAACATATTAAAGATGCTATTGAAGTGTTAAATCAGTATTGTGATATTATTGCGGTTCGTTGTTTTGCAGGAATGAAAAGCAAGGAAGATGATGTAAATGAAAGTATTTTAAGCCAGTTTGAGCAATATGCAAAAGTTCCGGTTATTTCACTGGAATCTGCTACACGTCACCCTTTGCAGAGCTTTGCAGACTGCATCACAATTACCGAAAACTGGTACTTCGACAAGCTCAGTGTAACCCGCAAACCGAAGGTTGTTTTAACCTGGGCACCTCACATCAAGCCGATTGCTCAGGCGGTTGGGAATTCTTTCGCAGAATGGATGCAGGAAATGGATGTGGATTTTGTCATCACAAATCCGGAAGGTTATGATTTAGATAAAAACTTTACAAAAGACGTAAAAGTAATTCACGATCAGGATGAAGCTTTAAAAGATGCAGACTTTATTTATGTTAAAAACTGGTCGTCTTTTGATGATTATGCTGCCATGCCGAAAGTGAAAGAAAACTGGATGTTAACAAACGAAAAACTGGAAAATACCAATAATGCAAAAGTGATGCATTGTCTTCCGGTTCGTCGAAATGTTGAATTGAGCGATGAGGTGATGGATGGTGAAAACTCGATTATTTATCAACAGGCAAAAAACCGGATTTTCTCGGCGCAGGCGGTTTTTTCTGAAATTTTGGATGAATTGAATTCTAAATAAATCAAACCTCATAGGTTTCAAAAACCTATGAGGTTAACAATCAAAAATGTATAAAAATGAAAGAAAAATTATACATCATAAAAATTGGCGGTGCATTAATCGATGACGAAGAATTGTTAGATCAATTCTTAGAGCAATTTTCTGAAATTCAGGAAAAGAAAATCCTTGTTCATGGCGGCGGAAAATTAGCAACAACTTTAGCAGACAAGCTTGGAATTGAACAGAAGATGGTAAACGGACGAAGAATCACCGATAAAGATACTTTGGATATTGTAGCTATGGTGTATGCAGGAGGAATTAATAAAAATATCGTGGCAAAACTTCAGCAAAAGAAATGCAAAGCAGTCGGATTTTCGGGCGCTGATGCGAATTTAATTAAAGCTAAAAAAAGAGAGCACGCCGAAATAGATTTTGGATTTGTGGGAGATATCACCGAAAAAAGTGTTAATAAAAAACTGATTTCAAAATTGCTTAAACTGAAATTAGTTCCTGTATTTTCGGCAATTACCCATGATAGAAAAGGACATCTTTTCAATACCAATGCAGACACGATTGCTTCGGTAATTGCTCAGTCTCTATCGGTAAAATATGATGTAGAACTGTTGTATTGTTTTGATAAAGAAGGCGTTTTAGAAGATGTAAACAATCCGGAATCTGTTATAAAAAATATTTCTGAAGAAGAATTTTCGAACTTAAAAGACGAAGGAAAACTTCATAAAGGAATTCTTCCCAAACTGGAAAATGCTTTGGGAGCCGTAAAAAATAAAGTCAATAAGGTATTCTTAATTAAAGAAACCGAACTGAAAAACCATATAGAAAACCATCATGCAGGAACTGAAATCTGTTTATAGTAAAGAAGAATTACTGAATAACGCAGTAGAATTGCTGAAAAAACTGATTGAAATTCCTTCATTCAGCAAAGATGAATTTAATACGTCGGTGGAAATTGAAAATTTTTTCAAAAAACATCAGATTCCGACGAAGCGATTTAAAAATAACATCTGGGCGGTGAATAAAAATTTTGATGTTTTCAAACCTTCTATTTTGCTGAATACGCATCATGATACCGTAAAACCGAATAAAGCTTATACGCTAGATCCTTTTTTACCGATTGAAAAAGATGGGAAATTATTCGGATTGGGAAGTAATGATGCAGGCGCTTCTTTGGTTTCGATGGCGCAGGTTTTTTTGCATTTTTTTACTCAAGAAGATTTAAAATATAATTTAGTTATTGCTTTGACGGCTGAGGAGGAGATTTCAGGTTTTGATGGAATTGAAGCTTTATTTCCACAGCTGCCCAATATCGAGCTCGCCATTGTAGGAGAACCCACGCAGATGAATCTGGCGATCGCGGAAAAAGGATTGTTGGTGATAGACGGTGAAATGAAAGGTACGCCTTCTCACGCCGCTCATCCAAATAATGACAATTCGATTGTAAAATGTATGGAAGACCTGCAACATATTCTGAGCTTTAAATTTCCAAAAGTTTCGGATTATTTAGGTGAGGTAAAGATAACGTTGTCAGGAATTCATGCCGGAGTTCAGCATAATGTGGTTCCGGAATCTTGTACTTTTACTTTAGATGTGAGAGTTACAGATGAATATTCCAACAAAGAAGCATTTGAAATCATCCAATCGCAGATGAAATCAACGTTGACAGCGAGATCTTTCAGGCTAAATTCATCAAAAATAGAAATGGAACATCCGTTTGTACAGGCAGGTCTGGAAATTGGAAGGACAACTTACGGTTCCCCAACTTCATCCGATCAGGCAATCATTCCTTGTACCTCAGTAAAAATTGGTCCCGGAGATAGCACGCGCTCTCACACTGCAGATGAATTTATTTTCATCGAAGAAATTGCGGAGGGAATTGAGATTTATATTAAAATTTTAGAGAAAGTTTTATAGGTTGGAAGCAGGGAGATGGAAGCCTATTCTATTGAGTATAGAACAAAGACCTAGGAAATGGAGGCGTTAAGAAAATTATTTCTGTGAACGTTAAGAAAATTCTATTGTTCGAAGCGCAGGACAAATCTTGAACCGAAGAACGAATTTTGAATTCGCGCAAGTTTTAGAATTTTTAGAGAGCAGAATTAATTTTTAGCCGGAGTTTCCAGTCTTGAATTTTTGTTTTTTTGTTTTAAGACAAAAGAAAATATAAAGAAAAAGATTCAATTGTGTCATTCTGAAAGAAACGAAGTAGATTGAAGAATCTCTAATAATATTTATACAGATTCCTCCTTCGTCGGAATGACAAAATTAAATAAATAATAAATAAAAGGAAGATAAAGCATTTGGTAGTAAAACTTCCAACACCCAGCTTCAATCTTCCATCAAAAAAAGAAATTACATGAAAAAAATATGGCAGAAAGACGATAATGCCACAAACATATTAGTCAATACATTTACAGTCGGGAAAGATCTTGACTTTGATGAACGTTTGGCAAAATACGATGTCAAGGGTTCTATGGCGCACTGTAAAATGTTAGCGGAAGTGGGAATTATATCCAATGAAGAATCCAAACAGATGTTGTCTGTTTTAGCGGAAATTTTGGAAGAAATCGAGAACGGAAATTTTAAAATCGATAAAAATGCTGAGGATATTCATTCGCAAATTGAATCTATTTTAATCCAAAAATTAGGTGATATCGGAAAGAAAATCCATACGGCACGTTCCAGAAACGATCAGGTTTTGTTGGATATTAAACTGTATTTATTAGATGAAATTCGTGAAATTACAGCACTGGCAGATGAATTTTTTCAGATCTTAATCAAACTGGCAGAACAACATAAACATGCTTTGCTTCCGGGTTATACGCACTTACAAATTGCGATGCCATCCTCATTTGGATTGTGGTTTGGAGCGTATGCAGAGGCGTTGTTGGATGATCTGGAAATGTTGTTTTCCGTTAAAAATATCATTAATAAAAATCCATTAGGTTCGGCGGCAGGTTACGGCTCATCTTTTCCGATTGATCGTGAGAGTACAACCTATAATTTAGGCTTTCAGTCGATGAATTATAATTCCGTTTATGCTCAGATGACGCGCGGAAAATCAGAAAAAATGTTGTCGATGGCCATGGCAACTTTGGCAGGAACTTTAAGCAAATTTTCTTATGATGTTTGTCTGTATTTGAGCCAGAATTTTGATTTTATCAGTTTCCCTAAAGAATTTACTACGGGAAGCAGTATTATGCCTCACAAGAAAAATCCGGATATCTTCGAATTGGTTCGTGCCCGTTGTAACAGAATCCAGTCGTTGCCAAATGAGTTTATTTTACTGACGAATAACCTTCCTTCAGGCTACCATCGGGATATGCAGGTGACGAAAGAAATTCTTTTTCCTGCCATTGATTCCTTAAAAGAATGTCTGAAAATTTTAAATTACACCTTACCGAATATTCAGGTGAAAGATGGAATTTTGGATGATGAAAAGTATAAATATCTTTTCAGTGTAGAAAAAATTAATGAAGAAGTGAAAAGCGGAAGTTCATTTCGGGATGCCTATATAAAAGTAGGACAGGAAATTGAAAAGGGAGCGTTTGATTTTGAAATTGGAAATCTTAGCCATACCCATCAGGGAAGCATCGGAAATCTTTGTTTAGATAAGATTGAATATCAGTTTAATAAGCTGAGAAATAAATTATTGGGTTGATTGTTTTTAAACCATTAAGATTTCTATTAAGAAGTTAAGCTTAATTAAGAAAAATCTATAGATTTTTAATTACTGTTTTATTATTCGCTTTCGAATCTTAAATATTCTTAACTCCTTAAATAGAACCTTAATGGTTCAATTTTATTTTAATCCAGATCAATCTTAAACTTCGTAGATTTCTTCACCTCGTGAAGCACGATAGAACTGTGATATTGCCCAATATTAGGAATATTTGAAATAACGTTTACCGCGAAATCATTATATGAATTGATATCTTTAGCAATAATTTTCAGCATGTAATCATATTCCCCGGAAAGACTGATGATCTCCTGGACTTCATCATATTTGCCGATATTTTTTTCAAATGCTTCCAAAACTTTTTGTGATTGCTCTTTGAGTCGGATATTGCAGTACACAACAATATTAAGTCCTAATTTTTCACGGTTTAAGAGCCCAACATATTTCTCAATAATTCCATTTTTCTCCAGCTGCTTGATGCGTTCATAGGTTGGAGTAAAAGTAAGACCGATCTTTTCTGAAATTTCTTTCACAGAATACGTAGAGTCTTCCTGAATAATGCTGAGAATCATTTTGTCTTTTAAATCCATATTATATAAACGTTGAATGGTAACAAAAATAGTATTTAAAAATTAAAATTATTTAAAAATCATGGTATTTTAATATTAATGAAAATTGGTTTTGTCAGTTTGTAAAATTGTTGTATCTTTGCACCTAATGAATAACACAGTATTTATATCATTAGAATTACCGGGCGATAGCGCCCTTTACGATATTTATTTATTTTAAGCGAAGATATTTTCTTCGCTTTTTTTTTGTAAAAAAATTAAAATATTATGTTTACGATTACAGAACTAAGCACCGGGAGAATCAACAGGATAGTGACAGAAGCTTTGGCTTTTGCAAATGGAAAAACGGCTAAAATTGAAGGAGAAGTTTTTTGCTCAAATCTTTTTTTCGAAGACAGCACCAGAACAAAAACGAGCTTTGATATTGCAGAAAGAAAACTGGGCTTGCAGGTAGTGCCTTTTGATGCTTCAAATTCTTCCGTTAACAAAGGGGAAAGTTTGTATGACACGGTAAAAACAATTGAAAGTTTAGGGGTAAATCTTGTCGTAATCAGAGATAAAAAAGACAGATATTTTGATGAATTAAAAAATATAAAAATTCCGGTGATCAACGGGGGAGACGGTACAGGAAACCATCCGTCTCAATGCATGCTTGACCTGATGACGATCTATCAGGAATTCGGAAAATTTGAAGGCCTAAAAGTAGGAATCGTAGGAGATGTAAAGCATAGCAGAGTAGCCAATTCCAACGCAGAAGCATTGAGAAGATTAGGAGCAAAAGTATATTTCTCCGGCCCTGAACAGTGGTTTGATGAAGGAGCATTAATCAACGGGACGTATCTTAGTGTAGATGAATTAATTGCTGAAGTTGATGTTTTAATGCTGTTAAGAATCCAACACGAAAGACACGACGCAAAAATGAGTTTCTCTGCTTCCGAATATCATAGAAAATATGGTTTAACCAAAGAAAGAGAAAAAGCCATGAAAAAAGATGCGATCATCATGCATCCCGCGCCAATCAACAGAGGTGTGGAAATTGATACAGACCTCGTGGAATGCGAACGTTCAAGAGTTTTCAAACAAATGCAGAATGGCGTTTTCGCAAGAATGGCAATTTTAAAAGAAGCTCTGGAGAAGGAAGGCTATATTTTTAAATAAGAACCAAGGTAAAAGAGAAAAGTAAAAAGTTAGCGAGCCCCTGAGGGGCGATCTGTTAATAGCCACGGGTGAAGCCTGTAGAAAACAAAAAACATAAAGATTGTCCAAGCCCTGTAAGGGCGACCTATTAATAGCCGTGGGTGCAACCCATGGAATAAAAGGAATAATAATCCGAGCCCCAAAGGGGCGATCTGTTAATAGCCACGAGTGAATTCCCCTCCTCTGGAGGGGTGGCAAAAATTCAAAGAATTTTTGACGGGGTGGTTTAAAAAGATTAAGAATAAATAATAAGAGATAAAAGTTTAAAATGAAGAAAAAATTAATACTGGAGTCCGGTGAAGTATTTCATGGAGAAGGTTTCGGAGCAGAATTGGAAACGGCAGGAGAAGTGGTTTTCAATACCGGAATGACAGGGTATCAGGAACTTATTTCCGACCCGTCTTATTGCGGTCAGATTGTGTGTATGACCTATCCGCTTATCGGAAACTATGGGATTAATAGAGACGATTATGAGAGTATTGAGCCGGCAATTAAAGGTCTTATTGTAAAAGAACTTTGTGATCTGCCATCCAATTTCCGTACTCAGATTACGTTAGATGAATTATTTAAAAAGAAACACCTTTCAGGAATTTCAGGAATTGATACAAGAAGACTGACTAGAATTCTTCGTAATCATGGGGTTGTGAAAGGAAAAATAGTAAACGCTGATGCCGATGAAAGCACAGTGGTTGCAGAATTGAAATTAACAAACTTCCCTACAAACCAGGTAGAGCAGGTTTCTACAAAAACACCTTATGCTAATCCGGGAAGAGGTTTAAAAGTGGTATTGGTGGATTTCGGTTCCAAATTAGGAATCATCAGAGAATTATCTCAAAGAAACTGCGATATCACGGTAGTTTCTCAGGATGTAACGGCAGAAGAAATTTTACTGATGGATCCTGATGGAGTAATGTTGTCCAATGGTCCTGGTGACCCGGAAGATAACCAACAGGCGCTGGAAATGATCAGAGGTATTTTAGGAAAAGTTCCGATTTTCGGAATCTGTTTAGGACACCAATTAATCGGTCTGGCTTGTGGAGCAAAAACATTCAAATTAAAATTCGGACACAGAGGAGGAAATCACCCAGTGTTGGATTTAGAGAAAAACAAAGTCGCCATCACTTCTCAGAACCACGGGTACGCTGTAGATCAGGAAAGTCTGAAAAATACAGATTTAATTGAAACGCACATTGCGCTGAATGACAGAACTAATGAAGGCTTGAAACACAGAATTCATCCTTGTTTCTCCGTTCAGTATCACCCGGAAGCTAGTCCGGGCCCGGAAGATGCGAATTATTTGTTTGATGATTTTATCCAGTTAATGGAGGATTTTAAAAAGTAGAAGATTAATTTGGGCAGCTTAATCCGCCTGTAGTTTATCCTGAGCGAGTCGAAGGACTCCCAATCTTTTCTGCAGAACTTTTCAGCTAAAGTAGAACAAGCAGGATGGCAAAAAAGGATTTCCGCTCAAGTCGGGCTGCGTGCAATTCGTCGCTGAAATTAATATCAGAATTCAACGAATCCGAAGGATTCAATATGAATAGCCGTAGGTGCAACCTATGGAAACGGTGAACCCCATGAAAATGGTAAAACAACCATCATCAGAACCCAGAAGGGTTCAACACTAACAAAAGGATAAATTTAAAAATGAAAAGAAACGACATAAAAACAATTTTAGTAATCGGTTCAGGTCCAATCATTATCGGTCAGGCGGCAGAATTTGATTACGCAGGGACGCAGGCTTGTCTGTCTTTGAAAGAAGAAGGCTACAAGGTAATTTTGATCAACTCAAACCCTGCAACGATTATGACAGATGTTGAAATCGCAGATAAAGTATACATCGAGCCGATTTCACTTCAGTTTGTAAGTCATATCATCAGAAAAGAACGCCCGGATGCGCTTTTACCGACTTTGGGAGGACAGACTGGTCTGAACATGGCGGTAGAATTGGAAAAATCAGGAATTCTTGAAGAGTGCAAAGTTGAGGTATTGGGAACAAAACTTTCAGCGATCAACAGAGCGGAAGACAGAGATTTGTTCCGTGAATTAATGAGAGAATTAAATGAGCCGGTTCCTGAATCGGATATCGTAAACACGGTAGAAGGAGCATTGAATTTTGCTGATAATATCGGGTACCCTGTAATTGTTCGTCCAGCCTTCACCATGGGTGGAACAGGAGGTGGTATCGCTTCCAACGAGGTTGAGTTAAAGGAAATTGCTGAATTAGGATTAAAACATAGTCCTGTTACGCAATGTCTTATTGAAAAATCAATCGCAGGTTTCAAAGAAATTGAATATGAAGTAATGCGTGATGCAAACGACAACGCAATTGTGGTTTGTAACATGGAAAATATAGATCCGGTTGGAGTTCACACAGGAGATTCAATCGTTGTGGCGCCTTCTCAGACACTTTCTGACAGAGAATATCAGTTGTTGAGAAATGCCTCACTGAAAATCATCAGAGCTTTAGGAATCGAAGGCGGATGTAACGTACAGTTGGCATTAGACCCACATTCATTCAACTATTATATCATTGAGGTGAATCCAAGGGTTTCCCGTTCATCAGCTCTAGCATCAAAGGCAACAGGTTATCCGATTGCAAAAATCGCTGCAAAAATTGCGGTAGGTTTAACGCTTGACGAAATCATGAATCCGGTTACAGGGAAAACATACGCTTGTTTCGAACCGGCCTTGGATTATGTAGTTACTAAATTCCCAAGATTCCCATTCGATAAATTCGAAACAGCAGACAGAAGATTATCAACCCAGATGAAAGCGACGGGTGAAGTGATGGCTATTGGAAGAAACTTCGAAGAGTCTTTACAAAAAGCGATCCGTTCTTTGGAAACCGGAATCAGACATATCGGCTTAAAAACGAAACAGGCTGCAGCTTTAACAGCCGAAGAAATCGAAAGGAGAATCAGAGTTTGTGATGACGAAAGATTGTTCATCATCGGTGATGCATTAAGAAGAGGTTACGACTGGGAGCAGATCGTAGAATGGAGCAAAATCGACAAATTCTTCATCTGGAAAATCAAAAAATTAATTGACTTCGAAAAAACGATTGCTGAAAATAAATTCAACAAAGAAATTCTTTTAGAAGCTAAAAAACTGGGTTTTGCAGATTTAAACATTGCTGTGCTTTGGGATGTTACACAAAGAGAAGTTTTCAATTTCAGAAAAGAAAACGGAATAATGCCGGTTTACAAAATGGTTGATACCTGTGCCGCAGAATTCGAATCTGAAACGCCATATTTCTACGGAACATACGAAGAAGAAAACGAAAGTGTAGTTTCGGATAAAGAAAAAATCATTGTTCTTGGTTCAGGACCGATCAGAATCGGGCAGGGTGTTGAATTTGATTACGCAACGGTTCATTCAGTTTGGGCGATCAAAGAAATGGGCTACGAAGCAATCATCATCAACAACAATCCTGAAACGGTTTCTACAGATTTCTCCATTTCAGATAAATTATACTTCGAGCCTTTGACGGAAGAAGATGTAATGAACATCATCGAATTGGAAAAGCCAAAAGGTGTTGTGGTACAGTTTGGAGGTCAGACAGCCATCAACTTAGCAGATAAATTGGCTTCTCATGGAGTTCAGATCTTAGGAACATCTCTTGAAGATCTTGACAGAGCCGAAAATAGAGATAAGTTTGAAAAAGCGCTTCAGGAAATGCAGATTCCTCAGCCTTTAGGAAAGACTTCCACTTCAAAAGAAGAAGCAATAAAAATTGCCAACGAAATTGGTTATCCGGTATTGGTTCGTCCGAGTTACGTGTTAGGAGGTAGAGCCATGGAAATTGTATACACAGAAACAGAACTGGCGCACTACATGGAAAATGCGGTAGAAGCAAGTCCTGAACACCCGGTTTTGGTTGACAAATACATGGTTGGAAAAGAGGTTGAAATCGACGCGATCTGTGATGGAGAAACAGTAATTATTCCGGGAATTATGGAGCACATCGAAAGGGCTGGGGTTCACTCCGGAGACTCCATTGCAGTATATCCTCCACAGAATATTTCACAAAAAGAAATCGAAACTTTAGTGGATTATACGAAGAGATTGGCAAAAGGATTAAACGTGATCGGGTTAATGAACATCCAGTACGTTCTTTTTGAAGGAAATGTTTATGTAATCGAGGTAAATCCACGTTCTTCAAGAACAGTTCCTTTCTTATCTAAAATTACGGAAGTTCCGATGGCGAATTTGGCTACAAAAGCAATTTTAGGTCAGAAGCTGAAAGATTTAGGCTACGAAAGCGGATTGATTCCGAATAAAGAGGGTGTTTTCGTAAAAGTTCCGGTATTCTCTTTCTCAAAACTAACGAAAGTTGACATTTCTTTAGGCCCTGAAATGAAGTCTACAGGAGAGGTTATGGGTAAAGATACAACATTGGAGAAAGCGCTTTACAAAGGATTGGTTGCAGCAGGAAGAAAAGTTCCGATGCATGGCTCGATCTTATTCACGGTAGCGGATAAGCACAAGCAGGAAGCGGCTGATCTGGCGGCGAGATTCCATGAAGTTGGTTTCAGAATCTGGGCAACGGAAGGAACAGCAAAATTCTTCGAAGAAAAAGGGATTCCTTGCAAAATCGGATATAAAATCGGAGAAGAAAGTGTAAATCTCATCGACCTTATTCAAAAAGGAAAAGTTCAATATGTTGTCAATACCATGACGAAAGGAAAACAGTCAGAAAGAGATGGTTTCCAGATCAGAAGAATGAGTGTGGAAAACGGTGTTCCTTGTTTAACATCCATGGATACGGTTGAAGCCATCCTGAAAGTTATTGAAAGCATGAGCTTCAAAATGGAGACGATGTAATTTTCGGGTTAAAATATTTTTTAAACCTCGTAAGTTTTCTTGCGGGGTTTTTTGTTTAAAAACAGAAACAAACTTACCGGAAACTTAAATAATAATGATTTGATTACCTCTGTATATTTCTTTTTCAAATCATTTTTGTAATTACAATTTGTACTTATTTAAAACAAAATGATATTTTTACGCCTTAATAATTATATATGAAAAAATATGTATTAGGAGTTTCGTTTTTCGTTCTTCTTTCTTGCGGAAGCTCAGATGAATCGGAGAATAACAATTTAAATGTTTTAAACACAAAAATTCAGACGCTTACTATAAAAGATGAAGAAATTCAAAATGGAAACACAACATTGTATGAGAAGCTGGATTTTAAATTTGAATACGATCAGAATAACTTAGTAAAAGTCTGGGATCTGAATAACAATTATACGGAAAATCTGACCTATACAAATAATCTTCTGACCAATATAAGTATTACTGGTTATTCCTACCCACAATTGTCTGATCACTTATTTTTCATGGTAAAGAGAAATCTGTCTTATGATACTAATCAGAGAATAATAAAATCTGAAGTTATAGAAGGTACTGGCAACTATAAATATACAACTTTCGAATATCCTTCTGCGGATATTATTATTGCAAAAAATTATTTCCAGAGTTCATTCGACGGTACAATTACATGGTCCCAAAGGTTTATCATTTATTTAAATAATGGGAATGTTACAAGAGTTGAGCAATGGGCTAATACAATTCCTGCTGTTCAGGTTGGTGTCATAAAATACGAATATGATCAGAAAATGAATCCTAATTTTCTAATTAATGAAAACAGAATTTTAGCGTTACCAGAATATTCTTTCAATGTTTTTGAACTTCAGGATTATTCACAGATCTCTAAAAATAATGTAATCAAGAAATTGAAATATACGATAAATAATGGGGTAGAATCTTTAACTGAAACTGTGAATGTTCATTATGATTACCAGAATAATAATCTACCCTCAACCATTTATTTACAGTACGATTATCCCAATAATATGGGTTTAAAAGTCTCGGCTATATATGGATATTAATTTTAACTTAAGACTCATAAAGAAATTTATAAGCTTTTTTTAAAAAAAATTATATATAAATTATCAAATTTTCAGAAGACTTTTCTTTTTTGATTTCGTATTTTTAGACAAAATTTTTTAAAAAGTGAAAAAGATAATAGTTGCACTTTGCATATCAGCATCAGCATTAAGTTTTGCACAGGATTATTCAGTACCGGCGGTCAGTCCGCGTCAGAAAGTGGAGCAGCAGTTTTCCATGTCTAAAATCACAATTGACTATGGAAGACCAGGTGTTAAGGGGCGCAAAATCTTCGGAGAACTTGTTCCTTATGGTCAGGTTTGGAGAGCAGGAGCCAACTCATCCACGAAAATTACTTTCGGACAGTCGGTAAATTTCGGCGGAAAAATCGTTCAGGCCGGAACATACGGTTTGTTTATCGTTCCTACTGAAAAAGAATGGAAAGTGATCTTAAATAAAGATTTCCAGCAGTGGGGAGCTTATACTTATGACCCTAAACAGGACGTGGTAGATGTAACTGTTCCGGTAAATAAACTTGCAGACAAACAGGAGTGGTTTGAAATTACGCTTAACCCGACAGGTGAAAATTCTGCAAATCTTGTATTGAAATGGGATATGGCTCAGGCTGAAGTGGCTTTGAAACCATCAAGTCCCGATGCAGTAACGAAGATTGCAGATAAATTAAAGGAAATCAAAAAAATAGAAGCTGACGCTGCTAAAACAAAGAGCTAGGCGATACGAAATGAATTTCTCGATTCAGACCATATTAGAAAATCAGCAATATCAACTAATCCCCTTACAGCAAGGGGATTTTGAGTCTTTATATGAAGTCGCCTCCAATCCCGAAGTCTGGAAACAGCATCCTAATAAAGACCGGTACCAAAAAGAAGTGTTTGAGATCTTTTTTAAAGGTGCCATGGAAAGTGCCGGCGCTTTTAAAGTTGTTGAAAAATCTACAGGCAGAACATTGGGAAGCACTCGTTTTTACGACTATAATGAAAAGGAAAACAGTATTTTTATAGGCTACACCTTTTATGGAACAGAATCGTGGGGAAAAGGAATCAATCCGCAGATCAAGAAGCTGATGATGGATTATATATTTCAATTCGTAGATATTATTTATTTCCATGTCGGAAAAGACAATATCCGCTCCCGCACAGCTATGGAACGGTTGAATGCAGAAAATAAGGGTGAATTTGAAATTGCATATTTCGGAGAACCTTCCAAAATAAACATCTTATACCAAATCAAAAAAGAAAACTGGTTATGAAAAAATTTAAAATCCAACAATCACCATTTATTGTCCCAACGACAGACGGAAAGCTGATTGAAGAACACTGGGGAAACTCCACAGGAAATTCCGATATTTCGATCGCACACATGATCGCACCTGCAGGTTGGAGCGAGCCGTATCAGACTCCCGAATTTGATGAGTTTACTCTCATTATTTCAGGAAAAAAGCAGTTCGAAATAGACGGTGAAACGGTCGTTCTGGAAAAAGGACAGAGTATCTTAATTGAGAAAGGGGCAAGAATCCGCTACAGCAATCCGTTTCAGCAAGAATGTGAATATATTTCCATCTGCCTTCCCGCATTTTCCATGGAGTCGGTGCATAGGGAAGAAGAAGGGGTGGATTAAAATGTAATATGCTGGCAATATATTATTTCTTGAATATTGGCGAATTATTCGTAAGTTTGCGCAAATTTAAACAGGAAATAGAAAACTAACTATGAAAAACAAGCTGTCAGCAGCCCTTTTAATGGGGGTTACACTTTCTTTGACTTCATGTGCAACCATCATTACGGGAACAAAAGATAAAATAACATTTAATTCAACTCCGGAAGGCGCTAAAGTAATGCACAAAGGAATTGAAAAATGTATCACTCCTTGCACAGCTGAAATTCCCAGATCTTTGAGTAAACAAATGGTAACTTTCGAAAAAGAAGGATTTAATAGTAAAGAGGTTAAACTTACGAAGAAATTTAACCCTGTTACATTGGTCAATATCCTATTAGGAGGAGCTATTGGTGTCGGAATTGATGCTGCAACAGGATCTCTTACCAAATATTCACCAAAAGAATATACTGTTCAACTTGAACAACAAAATTAATTTGTAATATAAAATGTAACATTGTAACAATAATAATTAAGTAATTGTTACAATGTTACATTTTAACCTATTTCAGAATTTCTTTCAAGAACATCAATGTATGATTCCAAGCTCTTTTTGCCATTACAAGATTATAATCCGGTGACTTCGGATCCGTGAAAGTGTGTTTTGAATGGGCGTATGTGATGATTTGCCAATCCGCATTTCCTTCATTCATCTCTTTAACCAGATTATTGTAATCTTCAGGTGTTACACCCTGGTCATCAGCAGGATTTTCAACTAGAATTTTAGTAGAAATCGGTCCGTTTTTCCTTGACTGATCTTTTCCAATACTTCCGTGAATAGAAACCACACCCACCACAGGAAGGCTTCCTCTCGCAGATTCTAACGCTCCTGTTCCACCAAAACAATATCCGATTACTGCAATTTTATCCGGGATTCCTCCGTTTTTCTTCAACTGTTCCAAGGCCAGCGATATTCTTTTCTGATAGGCTTCATAATCTTTTTTATAGAAGCCTGCTGTTTTTGCAGCACTTGCATTATCAGTAGGAATATTTCCCTCTCCGTAAATGTCTGCAACAAATGCAATATAACCTTGTTTTTCAAGTTCTTTCGCTGCCGTTTTTGCTTCATCATCAATTCCTTTCCAGGCGGGAAGAATCAGCACTCCCGGTAATTTTTTTCCGGCATTGGAAGTCACCAGGCCATTCAGTTTCTGCGAACCATCCTCATAAGCAACAGGTTTTAAATTCTGACCCAAAAATCTTCCCGAAGTCATCAGAATTCCTGCAAGTAAAATTGTACGTATCATATTTTGTAATTTAAGTTTTAAAAATTTTTGACTCTTTTGAATGTATTTTATTTTTTGGAGCTATTTGATCACATCGAAAAGCAATATATATTTAATTGAAGCTTTTTGATTTCGTCGAATTGTATTTGCTTATTTATTTTTTAAAGGAGCAATTTCCCGCTTTCGCTACTCGCTTTTCCTGGTTTCGGCGGGCGGAGCCCGCCGAAACCAGGAAAGAGCTCAAACATGCCGCTCAATCGGGGCTAGGAAGTCTGCAATACATTACTTTTTGCCATTCATAATAAACGATATCAACTCAACAATCTAAATTAACAAAATAACTTACACCATAAAAGTAAAATATTCCCGTATCACTATTTAGCTGAACCTCAACTTTGCCTCAGCCTTAACCTCAAGCTTAGCCTATTCCCTCCATCAATCCCGTTTATAAAACTGATATTGCTCATTTTCATAATACGCATTAATATGCTGTAAACCATTCGTTAAAATAATTTCTTTCGCTCCAACGATGGAGTTATATCTTGCCGTTTGTTCAAACGTTTTTTCAGTCAATTTAATTTGCGGAGCTTTACATTCAATCAAGATGATAGGTTCTGTTTTTTCAGTAATAAGGAGATCAATTCTCTTAGTCAAACCATTCAAAACGATTTTTTTTTCAGTGATTAAAGCAGAAGCAGAATAAGCTTTTACAGTAAGATAATAATGAATCCAGTGTTGGCGCACCCATTCTTCAGGAGTAAGCAAAAGGTAAGTTTTACGAACCAAATCATAAATAAAAAACTTATCTTTGTCTTTCTTGAATTTAAAATCAAAAGTTTCCTGAAAATTCAGTTTTGGAAGTTCCATTTATAAGATGAAAGAATTAGATTTAATCCTCAAAAATATTAAAAATAAAGAAGTTTTACCGATTTATTTTTTTCATGGAGAAGAACCTTACTTTATTGATCTTGCTGTAAAAGCACTCGAGCACGATTTTTTGAATGAAGATGAAAAAGCATTCAATCAGACGGTAGTCTACGGAAAAGATACTTCTTATCAGGAAGTTCTTTCGCTGGCAAGGCAGTTTCCGATGATGGGAGACAAGCAGGTGATTATTGTTAAGGAAGCACAGGATTTAAAACTAAATGAAGAAGAAAACAGAATTCTCGAAGCCTATGTGACAAATCCCGTACCTTCTACAGTACTTGTTTTTGCCCATAAACATAAAAAGCTTGATAGCCGTAAAAAAGCGACAAAAGCCCTTGATAAGGCAAATGCTTTGTTTCTGAGCGAATCCGTAAAAGAAAACAATCTTCCAAAATGGATTGCTGATGAATGTATAAAATTAAACATCAAAACCGCACCAAATATTTCCCATTTGCTCGCAGAATATCTCGGAAACGACCTTTCCAGGATTGCCAATGAACTGAACAAACTGAAGATCATCCTTAAGCCGGGTGAAGCTCTCGACGGAAAAATAGTGGAAGATCATATCGGGATCAGCAAGGAGTATAATGTTTTTGAATTGCAGAAAGCATTAGGAACTAAAAATGCCAATGCCGCTTTTAAAATTGCCCATTTCATGGGTAAAAATCCAAAAAACAATCCGTTTGTGATGATGTTGGCAAGTTTATATAATTATTTTTCCAACGTCATTATTTACAACACAATGGCTGGTCAGTCGCCACAGGTCATTGCCGCACAGATGGGGGTGAATCCTTACTTTATTAAAGATTATGCTGAATCGGCAAGGCTTTATCCTTTAAAGCATGCAACGAGAGTAATATCAATTCTTCGTGAATTTGATATGAAGGGGAAAGGATTAGGTGCTGTAAATATGAGTGAAGCGGAACTCATTAAAGAACTGGTTTACAAGATTATCAATGTCGATAAAATCAAGATGAAAGTGTGAAAAAAGTAAATAGTCAATTGTCAATTCGCTTTGCTCATCAATTTCAAAGTCAGAAATTCACAATTGACCATTGACAATTGATCATTCACATATTAAATATTGACAAGTATCATTAAAATAACTTTAAATAAAACTTAAAAATTACGAACTTAGCGGACGTAAATTTTAACATCTTTTTGAGAGCAATTATGGAGCAAAACATTTTAGATTGTGTGATCGTTGGATCCGGGCCTTCTGGCTTTACAGCAGCAATTTATGCAGCAAGAGCAGATTTGAAACCTGAACTGTATACAGGTCTGGAACCGGGTGGTCAACTTACTACAACTACGGAAGTTGATAACTTTCCGGGGTATCCGGCGGGAATTACAGGTCCTGAAATGATGATGGATTTGCAAAAGCAGGCAGAAAGATTCGACACAAAAGTGCATTACGAAATGATCACAAAGGTTGAATTTTCCAAAGAAGTTGGTGGAATTCATAAATTATATGCCGGCAATAAAGAAATTTTTGCAAGAACAGTAATTATTTCCACGGGTGCTACAGCAAAATATTTAGGCCTTGACGATGAAAAGAAATATGCAGGCGGAGGAGTATCAGCTTGTGCTACCTGCGACGGTTTTTTCTACAAGGGAAAAGACGTAGTGGTAGTAGGAGCAGGGGATACGGCAGCGGAAGAAGCTACTTATCTTGCCAAGCTGTGCAAAAAAGTCACCATGCTGGTAAGAAAAGATGTATTTAGAGCATCTAAAGCAATGATTCACAGGGTACAAAATACGCCCAATATTGAAGTGAAATTTCATCACGAACTGATAGCCATTGAAGGTGAAAATAGTTTGGTGGAAAGAGCTGTAGTAATTAATAACCAGACTAATGAAACCTCTACAATTGATGTAGACGGAATTTTTATTGCTATTGGTCACAAGCCTAACACGGATATTTTTGTTGGGCAGATTGATCTTGATGAAAATGGCTATATTCTCACTGAGAAAGGCTCTGCAAGAACCAATCTTCCGGGAGTTTTTGCGGCAGGTGATGTTCAGGATCATATTTACAGACAGGCTATCACAGCTGCCGGAAGCGGATGTATGGCAGCGATGGATGCCGAAAAATATCTTGCTGAATTACATTAATAATTCAATTTTAAATAAAATTTTTAACGCACTTTTCGAAGTGCGTTTTTTTTGCTGTATGTTTAAAGCTTATGTAAAATGTTTGTAACCCGAAATAAAAAAAATAATTTATCTGATTTATAGTAGATTATTAATTTTTGTTAAAATTTCTTTCTTAAATATTTTGGCAGTACACAAAAACATTCTATATTTGCACCACTGAAAACGACGATATCATCGGAGTTTCTGGAGAGTTGGCAGAGTGGTCGATTGCGGCAGTCTTGAAAACTGTTGACTGTAACAGGTCCGGGGGTTCGAATCCCTCACTCTCCGCCAGGTTAGAAACCAAAATAAGCTAAAACGCTGTAAACATCAATGTTTACAGCGTTTTTTGTTTTAACGCAGTATCAAAAAAAATCAAAATAGGTCACGATTTATATGTCCTATTTCGTGTCCCATTCAAAAAATCACAAAAATAGGTCACGAAAAATCAAGGAAAGCCCGACCAATAGGCAGTCTAACAATTGTACATCTTGCAAAAAGTGGTAACAAAAAGTAAATTATTAAACTATTAAAGTTATCACACAATGAACAAAACATTCAACCTGCTATTCTTTATCAAAAAGAATAAAATCAGAACCAACGGAACCGCACCGATCTATTTAAGAATCACTATAGATGGCAAGATAGCGGACATTGCTGCTAAAAGGTATATTGACCCCCAGAAATGGGATGTTAAAGCACACAAGGCATTAGGAAATACTCAGGAAGCTAAAACACTGAATCTCTATCTTAAAACTTTGGAACAAAAAGTTTACGATTACCACTACCAGATGTTGAAAGAGGAGAATGATGTGACAGCAATGAGTTTAAAATCTAAACTGCTTGGAACAGATATTGAGAAAAGAATGCTCATTCCTATCTTTCAGGAGCATAATGACAAAGTGGAAGCCTTGGTCGGTCAGGATTTTGCCCCAGGAACATTGGAGCGTTATAAAACATCTTTAAAGCATACCCAGGAATTCATTAGTTGGAAATACAAAGTATCTGATATCGATATCACGCAAATTGATCACGGTTTTGTAAGCGATTATGATTTCTGGCTGCGCAGTTGTGCGTAAATGTGGAAACAATACCGCTGTTAAATATCTCAAGAATTTCAAAAAGATCATCCGATTATGCATAGCGCACGGATGGATCACGAAAGATCCTTTTCTCGGCTATAAAGCAAAAATAAAGGCTGTGGAACGTCCTTACCTTACCAAAGAAGAAATTCAGATGATCTATGAAAAGAAATTTGCATCAGATCGATTGAACCAGGTTCGCGACATTTTTCTTTTCAGTTGCTATACAGGACTGGCTTACGTGGATGTCAAGCAATTGTCTAAATCTAACATTAATATCGGCGTTGATGGTGACCAATGGATTTTCACCCATCGTCAAAAGACAGATACCTCAACTAGAGTTCCGCTACTACCTTTAGCTCAGGAACTGGTTTTAAAATATGAGAATCATCCGCAATGTGTCAATTCAGATGTTCTGTTTCCTGTTCTCAGTAATCAGAAAATGAATTCTTATCTGAAAGAAATTGCTAATGTCAGTGGGATTAATAAAGAATTGACTTTCCATATCGCAAGGCATACGTTTGCTACTACTGTTACGTTGTCCAATGGTGTTCCGATTGAAAGTGTAAGTAAAATGCTTGGGCATACAAATATTAAAACGACTCAGCATTATGCGAAGATTCTGGATAAGAAAGTGAGTGATGATATGGCGGTTTTAAAGAATGTATTTGATTTTAAAAGATAACATTAGCATTAATGTGCAGTAGTTTTACGTATTCACGATGAGCGAGTATCTAATAGTTGATAGCTAACAAATGTTGAACTATAATTTTTTTTGTATAGTCGAATAAATAAAAGAATATAGTTTCATCGAAATATACTTTGTAGATACAGATTCTAAATTTTATTATATTTACATTTTAAGATATTTAAATACTAATGACCTCTACTAAAAAAATAGGAGTTGCCTTATCAGGAGGAGGCTACCGTGCTGCTGTTTATCATCTCGGGACATTAAAAAAACTCCACTATTTAGGAGTACTTGATAATGTTGAAAAACTCTCAACCATATCGGGTGGTTCAATTACTGGTGCGGCTTATTGTTTGCACGAAGGTGATTTTAAAAGTTTTGAGGAAAAAATGTTTAATGCCCTAACAAACAAGAGTGTTATCGGCTATGTACTAAGTTCTTGGAAGTTTATAAGACTTGTAATATTAGCGCTTGCTTTTGTGGGCTTTGCCCTGTCTCTTCAGTTCACTCATTTCGCTATCTTGTCTATACCTATCATAATTTTGTTTTTTTATCTGTTGATTAAATTTCAGTTTAAACTTTTTCCGGTCAGTGAAATTATAGAAAAAGCTTATGACGAATTTTTTTACTCGGGGAAGGTACTTTCGCAGTTGTGTGAAAAGCCGGAATTGGCAATAGGTTCTACAAACTTGCAGACCCAAAGACCATTTACATTTTCAAAAAGAAAAATGGAAGACAGCCTGTACGCTCACCAAAATAATCCAGTACTTTTTGACGGAAGGAATTTTCCTGTTTCCAGAGCGGTGATTGCCTCTTCATGCGTCCCGTTCGCATTCACACCGATAAGCATAGACAAAAAATTTTATCAAAATCCCGAGCAGTATGGAACGGTGGATCCAAGACTAGTTGACGGTGGGGTCTATGATAACCAAGGTGCACATAAATTAACCCAGAAAAATAGTTCTTACAAATGCGATGTGGTAATCATAAGTGATGCTGGAAATAAGTTACCATTTGCAAAGTTGTATAACAACACATTTACCCTTTTGCTTAGAACGGTTGATCTATTCATGGTAAGGATTAAACATTTCCAGATGATCCAGAATCTGTATACAGGAAGTGATATAGCTGTGAGTTTCCAGTCTATCGGATGGGATTTACATTCCTGTATCCCCGGTTTTTATAATAACATGGTTGCAGGTAATATTCCTAAGACATTGTGCCAATACCATGAAATGGATGAAGATTGGATTGAGAAACCAAAAGATTATAAAAATAAAATTATAGAACACCTTGAAATAAGATGTAGCTATAAAACAATAAAAGCCGACAGTATTTCGCCTGAAAGGCTAAATAATATTAGAAGTGTAGGGACAAATCTCACTCCCATCAACAGAGAGCTTGCGAAAGACTTAATGTCATATGCTGAAAGTATAACAGAGGTGCAGGTAAGATTATATTGCCCAGAAATAATCAAGAATCGCAGTATTTAAAATTGATGTGTTAAACATCGGCAATGCTGGTGCTATAATCTGAACACTAAAAGGATAAATAAAGTTGTTTTTATGTTTTAATCGAAATATCCTAAATAATAGGCGTCAAAAGCTGCATTATGTAATGAATTGCCTAAATTTCGCTTAGGATTATTTCTAAAAACATCGGCAAACTCTTTGTTTTTTACATAGACATTGATTCTTTCTGTCGTAATATCAAGAATTACATATCCTGCCTGATTATTGGTAATTCTGATCTCGGGATAATTACTATAAGCGAGATGCGTGGAGCTGGCATTTCCCATCAGTGTCAATCTTGGATTTAGGGTTGTTAAAAAGCTAAAATCCCTATTACTTCCTCTTCCATGATGGGGAGCCAAAAGTACATCTATATTTGAAACCAGCTGCCTGTGATTGCTAAGAATGTGCGCCCAAGTTTTATCACATCCATCGCCTGCAAAAAGAATCTTCCAAAAACCACCATTCTGCTTCGGTGGTGTATAAAGAATGGCATATGATAGTTCATTAAAGTCATTATTGGCATTAGCCTCTGCGACCAACTGCGGCGTTGGAGAAAGTATATGTAAATGGTCACCACTGTAATAGTCCCCAGAGTTCCCAGAATATAAAGCTAATCTCTTTGTGTTGTTGTATTTTCCATTTCTTAAATCCATATAAAAATCCCAATCTTCACTATTGTATTTTCCACCAGTGCCGCCATCAAGCTCTTTATTATTATTTGTATCCCAAGTATTTGTGACGTTAAAATCTTGATACAAATCTCTTATTCCGTCTAAATGGTCCATATCCGGATGTGAAATGATAAATCGGAAAATATCTTTTATACCATATTTTTTTAAGTACTCTATAGGATTATCGGGAGAATGTTTTTGACGGAAATTTATTTTTCCGTCCGGAACAAAGTTTCTAGCTTCCATCTCCTGACGTTCAGTTGAATTCCTGACCCTTTGTTCTTGAATGGTCCATTGATCATTTGCAGCATTGGAAACATCCATGACAGTTACATGTCCATTATCATGTTGAATAATATTACAGTCTCCTTCTAAAACGTTTAAAAAGTGTATTCGTGGCATAGTTTAATATTAAAAACTAAATATAATAAAAGCTATTTTATTCAGCAAAAACTAGCATAATAAATAAAATAGAAAATATTAAGGTTTATAAATTATAAAGTCTAAGAATTCTTTTACTTTAAGTCCTAAATTATTTGATTAATTCTCAGAATAAAAATTTTTGATTTCTGCTTTAGCATTTAGACTTTTACAAACTAGTTGAAAGTTGTTGGTAAAACATTTATTTATTTCATCTCGGATTATTTGATCTTGGTTTTTATCAATTTCATATAATGCTCCATCATGAAGGGGAATTAGTAGTTTAACCCCTTTAACTTTTTCATATACATCTACTAATGCTTTTTTAAAAATATAAGATGCAGTAGATTGGATATAGTGACTTAGTATCCAAATATTCTCATTTTGATCAATTAGTTTTCTATGGTTGCCGTGAACAAAAGATGTTACAACGCCCTCATTTTTACTTTTTGTAATAAGTTCATTTTTAAATTTTGTCAGAGATGTAAACTGTTCAAAATACTTAACTGTTTTTTTTCCTATTCCTGTTTTATCGCCACTAAAATCATCTCCATAAAGGTATCTATAAAACAATATTTTTGCTTCTTTTCTATTTTTATGATCTTTGGTGTCTTTATTCATAACTTTTAATACAATATCAGAATAAATATCACCTGTATTGTAGAGTGATATAAGCTTTTGATCATTAGATACATGAGCTAGAATTCCTGCTTCAAACTGTGAATAATCTATATATAATAGCTCCTTATCTGTTTCTGGGACTATAATATCTCTATTTTTCTTTCTTAAATTTTGTAAGGATGGTTCTTTTAAAATAATTCTAGAGGTTATACTTCCAAATCCAATGAAATATGGATGAGCATAATCTCTTCCTCCAAATTGGGAAATCATAAAAATTAAACTCTTAAGATCTTTCTTTGTTCTGATCAATTCATAAAATAAATCACATACTTCATCATCTTTTCTAAGTAAACTTATGGTATTACTAACAGAATTCAGTATTTTATAATTTTTACTTGTTATGTAATTAAATTGAGTTTCCTTTTCTTCAGGAGTGAAAATATTATGTTCAAATTGAAAAGTATTTTTTAATTTATACATATATCTATTAAGCTCTTCACACCTATCTTCAACTAATTGGAAATTTATCTTTATGCCACGTAATTCGGTCTCATAGATGATTTTATTTACTTTTTTTTCTAGTTCATTAAATCTCTCGAGTTCGTCATTAGAATTTGAAATGATTTTTTCATACAGAATATTAAGTTTTAGCATAAAATCTTCAATGCTTTCTATCTTATAATTTTCATTAATTACTTCATATCTACGTAATGTTTTTAATATATGCCATTTACTTTCGCCTAAAATATCTTTACCTGTTTGAGAAAATTGTTTATCCAAAGACTCAAAATCTATAATCTCAGGAACTGATGTTCTCTTTTTTGATTTAAGTAGTCTAATAAAATCAGAGACTTGGAATGTTATGTATTTGTTTCGAGGGCTGACAAAAGTATCTTCTGTAAAGCTCCCATCTTCAAGATTCAAAAAATACCATTTATTACCACTATAACAAACTATGTATTGCTTCATATTGAGAATAATTGTTCGGTTAAATCTGAATTACTTTCAGAAATTTCTATATCATGATAGTGTACTAAATCCTTGTGTCCAAATTTATTAGTAAAAGTGAATGATTCCGTCAAACTTTCATGTATTGAGTCCAAAGGAGGTTCAATTAGATTAAATGACCTCAAAGCTATTAAAGCAGCTCTATTTTGAAAATAACCATCTGTAAATTTTTCTTTTAGTTTTCTTAATAATATTCTTTTAAAATTCTTATCTACAGTACTCAAATATAATATCATAGCAGCAGTAGTGGCCTTTTGTGTTTTATCATTTATTTCAATTTTTTGACTTGCTAATTGAATTAAGTCACTCTCAATTATTTTTTGTTTAGCGAACAACAACCAAATTTGAAACTGTTGATATGAATATAAATTAAATTTATCATTCATTATAACTCCTTTTAGCTCGTCAAGAAAGTTTATTTTAAATTCATTTTCATCTACTAAAGATAAAATTTTACAAACTTGATGGGTTATCCAAGGCTTATCTTTTAATGATTTAACCGCTTTTTTCAAAACTAGATGAAAATCTGATTTAGTTGTTAAAGCGTGAGGTTCTAATTTTACTAAAGTTTGTACATTACCGTCGTTCTCTAATTCATTAGTTAAAAAATGGATTTTAGATTTTCCAAGATCTTCTATTATTGTTAAGGCAAACCTTAGATTTTTAGCTTGTTCATCATTTTCATTTCCATCAATGTTAATATTTTCATTTAATAGATTCACAGCGGAATGAAATGCAAGATTTCTATTTTGATAATTATATGATTTTGAGAAAGTTTTAATTTTAGCTAGTTTAAGATTAAATATTTTGTGATGATTTTCCCTAATATTTTCTTCTGGAGTATCAGATTTTATTTCAGTTTGGTGCTCAATTAGTTCAATTATTTTAGTTTTTTGAGAATTGACCGATAAATGACACCTTTTCAATTCTTGTTCTAAAATTATCAAATACTTTCGAGCCTCATATTTATCTCTGCATAAGATTTTTATATCATCTACGAATCTAAAATACCCTAGAGTATGATTCTGCATAAAAGTATCAACTTGATTTAAATAAAAGGTAGCTAATAATGCCGAAGCATCATTGTTTTGAGGAATACCATTACTTTTTTCTGAGTATTGAAAAAGGAATTTATATAGTAGTTCTATACAATTAATTTGATTTTCATTAATAGCCACTCTTTTAAGCTTTTCAATTAAGAGCTTTTTGTCAATATTATCAAAGTAATTTAAGATATCTACATGTAATATACAGCTGTATTTATATTCAGAATTAATTTTAATATTTAATTCTTCAGATAATTTATACTTCAATTTAATCCATTGCTCAACCCCATTTATTAATAATTTATTGGTGTCATGCTTATTAAATCTTGATGCATAAACATTCGGTATTAATGAATCGTCTATTACCTCTGCTAATTCCCCAACAATGCTCATATATACAATTCTATCAATTAGAGGCAATATATAAGCTTCTCTAAGTGTAAAATTGTTCTTAGGAACATAAAACTTTTCTGCTTCACAAGCTTTATAATTATTGTTGTAGAAATATTTACCAAATTGTGCAAATAGATAGTCTGGAGTTAAAAGATCTATATATTGTAAAGAATCATAAAACCAGTCATCTATTATATCTGATTTTATTCTTTTCAAAGCAAGATTTAAATCTAAATAAGAATTGTTAATCGGGGCTTGATATATTTCTACAATTCTACCCTCTATTTCTCTTTTAAGGAAGCTGGCTTCATTATCTAAAGTGACAAGATTAAGATTTTTAAGCTTGATGTTTATTTTTTCAAAAGATATATTAGAGCATTCAATTGTAGAATTTTCAAAGTTTTCATTAGGATATTTTGATATAATTCCAAATAGGATATTTTTATTGTGTATAAATATTCCACTCCCTGAGAAACCGTGTAAAAAGTCTTTAGTAACAGGGCTTGCTAATTCAACTCTTCTATGCTCTGGATCAGAACGTCTAAAACTAAAAGGATTAAGAGTATCTTCATTTGCTTTAAAAATGGACCAACTAGAAAAATCTAGCTCATCATCTTTTAAAATATCTGCAACAAGAATTGAAGGAAAGCTTAATCCCTTAATTTTTTCAATTTTAATGATTATCAGGTCTTCTTTTTCGAAAATAATTAAGTTTTCGTTTAATTTTAATGCTTTACCTTTATAATATGTTAGTTGTTTGAAAACTTTTTCATAATATTCAATTTTAATATCTTGTACTTTTGAGAGGTCAAAATCTGTATTAGAATCTTCAGAAAGGATATGTTTTGCTGTAAAAATGTAATTGTAGTTATAATCACTTGGAGTTTGATAAATTATACCCGAACCAATTGACGGTACACCAGCAATATTAGCAGTTAGTTTAACCGCACATTTTTTTAAATTCTCAGATGGTAATGCCATAACCCCAACGATCTGTATTTGGTTTTAACTTAATTTTATACTCTATCATTTCTTTATCTGTCATTTTTAACTTATGAATAGCCTCCTCATAGTTAAATAAAAATTCTATAGGCTCAGCTAATTTAAGACTTTGTACAATCTTTATAAAAGCTCTTTTGTTAGGAAGATAATGCTTAGAGCTATTTGTTGAAACAACATAATTCCTACAATTTATTTTCTCCAAAGTTTTAGAGTTTAAGCTTCTATAACTTCCGTGATGAGGTAATTTTATCAAATCAAAATCTGCTTTATCCTTATCTTCTCTGATAATATCTACTATTTTGTCTAATCTTTCGGGCGTTACATCTGCTGTTAGAAGTATTTTTTTGTTTTTTATGGTTAGATAAACTACAATGCTTGTTTTATTACTTGGAGACGTATCTTGACTTTTATCATCAATATACTTTACCAATTCTTTTATAGGAGTATTCCAGTCACATCTATAATCGCTATTCAAATAAGCACCTTTATTCGAAGCATAAGTAAGAAGTACTTCTTTACTTGGAGAAAATATTTTTAAGCTCATTTCTCCAAAGGTATCTTTAAATAGTTCATTTACATTACCATCTAACGTAGTAATCCAATTAATTTCTCTGTTTTTAAATAAGACATTCTCGAGGTCATGTGCTTGCTTGTATGATAATAAGTTTGATGAAATTTCTTCTTTTAACAAATTATTTATCTTTTTTGGAGAATTAAATATTATTGTTTCAATTTCAGGACTTTCATTTTTTGCTTCAATATGCTTAAATAGATCTAGAATCCCTTTTATATGGTCATCATCATGATGCGTAACAATTAATAAATTAATTTTTTCCTCTCTTTTAATTACCTTATAATATTCATCAATTAAAAATGTACTGTCATTGCCTCCGTCTATCAAGATATTTTTCCCTTCATTATGAATGAGTATACTGTCTCCTGACCCGGCTTTTAAAAATTTAATTTCCATATAATTATTGTAAAATGAATATATAAATCATATTGTCATTATGATTTATCTGCTTTTTAAAATATAAAATATTAATTGTAATTTATTTTAAGAATAAAATCGCATGTTATTTGATTTAGAAATGTCTTCATTTATTAGTTTTTATAAAAATATAAAAAATTAGATTATGTATGAATTATCATTATCCTTTTTTATTAAGATTCTGTGATATTATATTTAATCCATTAGTTGTAATCATTTAACTAATTATCAATTTAAATTACAAGAGACTTAATAGTTTTATGAAATTGTTAATTACTTATCCTTCAAACTATACATATATTTAATTATTAAGAGCCCTGATAAATAATTATAAATTCTTCGTACAAAACAAATCCCAACTCTCGTCAGGATTTATTGATTAAATTAAAAACTCACATTATTTCTCAAGATACTTTTGAACTGCTGCGGCAGAAGTACCAACAGCTTTAACTGCTTCGTTTAACTTCTCTTTGGTAACACCAAACTTTTTTGACCAGTATTCTAATTCCCAAGTTTCGTTTACATTCACTTTACTTGCATCTTGTGGTCTTCTTTTACTTAAATCGTCGCTCATAATAAATAATTTTTGATTAGTAAAGTAAATATAAAGAGGTTTTATATTATATCATTACGGTTTTCCGTAAAATGAAAAATCCCAACATTAGTCAGGATTTTCTTATATTATGATTTTTAAATTCTTTTTGGAGACGTTCAATTTCCATATTCAAGTCATTTAATTCTTTTTCATTGAGCTTAGTAAATAAATGTAAGATATCAATCTCAAAAAAATTGCAGAATTTAACCACAATTTCTAACGTCGGATTTGTTTCTGCTCTTTCAATTCTACCCACGTGATTGCTTGATAAGTTAAGTTCATTGCTTACCTGTAGCTGTGAAAGTTTATTTTTCAGCCTATTAAATTGGAATAGTTTTCCAATTTGAAATTTTAGTTCTTCTATCTCCCATATATACATTTAGTAAATTTTGTGTTTTAAAAAGTTTTTCATCAACACATATATGTTGTTGTATTCGATTTTTTATTATATTTGTAAAATAAGTTACTGAAACGTAACTTTGCGATACTTCAACGAATATTAGAAGCTATTGCTTAGAATCTCGCTATTGAAAACTGGTAATTTTTAAACACACGAGAAGATAAGCAGAAAGCTCACGACCTAGGCGTGGGCTCTCTTTATCTGTGTGTAAGGTATACCAGTGCCTCAATAGCGGATATTGTAGAGTTCCACGCCGTTTTATTTACTATGCAGTCCGCTATCTCTACAATTCTCTAAGCTGCTTTTACAAAATACAGTATCAGATTAGGACAGATACAATGGCAGCGCAACCATTGCGGCTTTACAGCTTTCATGGGACACAATTTCATTCATATTAATTTAGGCTTGTATGGGCTGGGAGCTTTGTAAGAAAAACTTCCAAGGTTTCCTCCTATGCGGTCATTAAACCAAACAAAAACGATTGAAAAATAAAAGAATAGATTTTGATGCCCGATTTTGGTCCGGCAGCAGGAAACATTCCAGGATAAAACTTATTGAATCCTTCTTCCATTTTAACAACCTCGTTGCCGCCAAACAGATGCTCAATAACATTATGATCTATGCCGGGAAAAAGAAAAATGCGATCAATGAAGACTCTTCAGCAATCTTCCATTTTCATCAGGCCTTGCGGTCTTTTGTGCGGGCGTGCTATGCAATCAGACTGAAAGAACGGACTTGGGAAATGAATTCTAATCCGGTAAACAATTCTCCGTTAATTCAGGCTTCTCTTTCGGATGAGGAATACCGTAATCCAACCCTGGTATTTCAAAATGCTTTTGCAGAATACAGCATCAGGGATTTCGACTACTACATCGCAGTGGCAGTCTATTTCTCAATAGGTATTTATGCTCACGCAGCAGAGAGCAAAATTTTTGCACCCTACATCCATCTTATTAAAATGATGGATGCGGCACACCTTATCCTCGAAAGAAGAATCCAAAAGAATCAATAACCATTAAAAGTAAAAATCAGAGAATGGAAAACAGTACATAGAAAGCATCCCAATATTAAGAAAGCTCTTTCCGCAAGAGTTTGGCGACCAAACGGAAAGAGCATAATCAGTGATTAATAATTATTAAAAACCTATTCAAAAGTATGAAAAATATCTTTTGCAGGGGAATCCTATCCCTTGTTTTTACCCTTGTGGCAGCCACCGCATTCTTTGCCCAGAATAAGCCTATTGAAGTCGGAGAACCTCTTCCTGCCAATTTCTGGACAACACCTTTTCAGTGGTCAACCACTCGCAGAAAACGTTAAATCTTTCAGAGGATAAAAGCAAATTAATTCTAATAGACTTCTGGAATACCTGGTGCAGTGCCTGCCTGATGAATCTTCCCAAGATCACTGCTTTGCAGCAAAAGTTTGGCAACAGGATCAGGATACTCCCGGTAAGCAACCAGGATAAGCCGGAACTGGATAAATTCTTTGCGTCCCAAAACGGAAGGAAGTTTAATACACTAACCTCCGTTTATAACGATTCCTATTTCCATCCGCTTTTTCCGCACGCCGGCGTCCCCTTTATCATCTGGATCAAAGATGGAAGGCTACTCAGTACAACCGATGCCACGCAGCTTACCGAAGAGACCATTAATGAGATCCTCGATGGAAAGCAATCTTCATTGCAAACCATTATCCAGATGGACAGAAAACGTCCCTTGATGCTTTCCAAGGATTATGACCGTCAGAAGAATATCCAGCTTCTCAATTATTCGTTCTTTGCCAAAGGCCCCATTCCCGACATTGGCTCCGGCGGAACATTCCGGACCACACCATCCGGAACGATCAATGGAAGACAATTCACCAACCTTCCTCTTTGGGATATGTATTATGCCATTGGCTTTGAATTATTCAGACAGCAGTCTCATGAATCCTTTACGGGTAAAAGAATGCTTATTGAGGTTAAAGAACTCCAAAAGCTGATGCTTAATCAAAAGACAGGCGGTTCCAATGATACCTCCAACCTTTACAATTATGAATTTATCATTCCTGAAAGTAAGGCTGATGCGCTTTATCAATATATGCTGGAAGATATCAACCGCTATTCCGGCTACACCGTAACACTGGAAAAGAGACCTGTACAATGCCTGGTTTTGGTGAGAACAAGTCAGAAGGATAAATTGGCGAGCAAAGGCGGAGAAAAACGTTCCTCCTTTCCACGGACACCATCCATCCTCAGAAACGCACCGCTTAGGAATATGATCAATATGCTGAACGGCGAAATTCCCATTAAAGAAATCTTTGTCGATGAGACCGGCTATACAGGAAATATAGACCTGGAAGTCTCCGGCATCAAGGATATCCCGACACTCAGGAAAGAACTTCAGAAATATGACCTTGACCTGATCCCGGCAGAACGTAATCTATTGATGATGGTCATTAAAGATAATCAATAATGAAAATTATATATCATCTATTTATCGTCAAACAAGCTAGATCATTGATCTCTTTGATTCTAAGGTTCACATTTACAAATTCCATTGAATTATCAACAACTCAAAACTATATCCAACTATGAAGAAATTATTAATACTTCCCGCCATCTGCTTTGCTTTGCCCGTAATGGCACAGCAGCTGATTACTGGAAGCGTTTTGGATGAAACAACCCGGTTGCCGGTGAAAGGCATAACGGTAGCCATACAAAATACAAAAACTGCTACCACAACAGACCAAAGCGGAAAATTCAGCCTTAGTACAAACGAAAATAATATCAGCCTTGTGATTCTCGGAAAAGGCTATGAGGAAAAGGTGCTTTCTTTGGAACTCCCACTTTCAGAACCTTTGAGGATTTACCTATTAGAGAAAGTGGCACAAATCGATGAAGTGATACTTACTACAGGATATCAGAAAATACCGAAAGAGCGCTCCACAGGTTCGTTCTCCTCCGTCGGTAAGACCGCCCTGAACACACAGGTCTCCACCAATATTCTTGACCGCTTGGCAGCAACCGCCAATGGCATTGTCATCAGCCGTGGGACTTCCCAGGGAACGCCGCAAATTATGGTAAGAGGACTCAGCACGATTCAGGGACCGAAAGCCCCGCTGATCGTTGTGGACAATTTTCCCTACGAAGGTGACATCAGCAATATCAACCCCAATATTGTTGAGAACATTATCATCCTGAAAGATGCGGCAGCTGCAAGCATCTGGGGAGCCAGAGCCGCCAACGGGGTCATCGTCATTACCACTAAGGGAGCAAAATACAATCAGCCGATAACAGTTGATTTCAATACCTTTCTCACGACAAGCCCCAAGCCTGATCTGAATTACCTCAAAGTCATTTCCAGTGCCGATTTCATCGATGTCGAACAGGAACTTTTTAAAAAGAACTTTTATAACACCGATATCAATTCATCAAGCCATCCTGTTTTGTCTCCTGTTGTGGATCTTCTTAACAAGGAAAAGAAAGGTCTGCTTTCTCACGAAACCGTTCAGAAGGAAATTGAACGACTCAAAGGTATTGATTCCCGTGACCAGTTCAAAAGGTATATGTACCAGCCTTTGGAGAACAGGCAGTATTCACTTAGTCTGGCAGGAGGCGCACCGCAATTTTCGTGGACTTCTTCACTCGGCTACGATGACAATACCGGAAACCTGGGTGAGAATTACCAGCGTATGAACCTGCGTTTCCAGAACAACTGGCAACCTCTGAAGAACCTGACCTTGAACACCGGGATCTTCTTTACCCATTCGGCAACCCGAAACGGCAGAAGTGCTTACGGAAGCATCATTATGAAAACCAATGCAGTTCCCTATATGGAGATGACCGATGCGAACGGTAATACACTTATCGTCTCAAAATCTTTTGAACAGGGTTACAAATCGGGATTGGGCAATGGAAAATTACTGGACTGGAACTACTATCCGCTGACCGACTGGCAGCATTTCTCAGGAACAGGCAGAAGCTCGGAGATCATCCTAAATACAGGATTGAATTACAAGATCCTGAAGGGACTGGATGCTGATCTGAAATACCAGTACCAGAGAACTACCGGTCTATCCAACAGTCTTTATGATGAAGAAAGCTACTACGTAAGAGATTATGTCAACCGGTTCACGGTCATCAATTCCAACGGAAGCCTTACCTATAACGTTCCGAAAGGCAGCATACTGGATAAAACGACCTCACAACTGCTCATCAACAATTTCCGTGGCCAGCTGAATTTCAACAGAGGGTTTGGAAAACATCAGGTTACTGCGATTGCTGGCGGAGAAGTGCGGGATGCCAATTCCCAGTCTGCCAATACCAGATATTACGGTTATGACCCGAATAATCTTTCGTTCGGTACAGTGGACTTTAAGAATAAATACCCTCTGATCACGGGTGGTACTTCTTTCATTGATAACCTTAATGCCCTGCGGGAGACCAATAACCGATTCGTCTCCGTATATGCCAATGCGGCCTATACTTTTGATAACCGCTATACCATTTCCGGAAGTGCCAGACGAGATGCAAGTAACCTGTTCGGACTAAAAACTAATGACCAATGGAATCCATTCTGGTCGGCAGGACTGTCCTGGAATGTCTCCAATGAAAAGTTCTATCCTCTAAAATGGCTGCCTGAACTCAAATTAAGAGGTTCTTATGGCTACAACGGTAATATTAACCCTGCAATGGTTGCCGTGACCACAATGGCCATACTGGGTGTTTCCACCTACACCCAGGAACAGATGGCTAGATTTGACAACTATTACAATCCACAGCTTCGATGGGAAACGGTAAGGATGATTAATGCGGGACTGGATTTTGCGACCCGCAACAACAGGATATCTGGCTCTGTGGAATATTTCCGTAAAAAAGGAGAAAATCTATTCGGGCAGGTTCCGCTGGATTATACTATAGGATTAACCAGCCTGGTATGGAATGTTGCAGGTATTGAAGGGAACGGTATTGATGTGGAATTAAGGACCATCAACATCAATAAAGCATTCAGTTGGCAGACCACGGCTAATTTCAGCACGTACAAGGACAAGGTGACGAAATACTATCCAAGCAGCACTATTGCCAGGAACTTTGTGCTGTCAAGCGTTCCCATTTCAGGAATTGAAGGCTTGCCTGTCTATTCCATATTCGCTTACCAGTGGGCAGGGCTTGATCCGCATAATGGTGATCCCCGAGGATATCTGAATGGCGAGGTCAGTAAGGATTACGCCAAGATGATGGGCGCAGATGTAAAAGATCTGCAATACTTCGGTTCTGCCATTCCTACGGTGTACGGTTCATTTACCAATACCTTTTCTTACAAACAATTGACGCTGGATGTAGGAATTACTTACAAACTGGGATATTATTTCAGAAGGCCTTCGATCAATTACACCAGCCTTTTTAAGGATTGGGTTGGGCACAGCGATTATGCCTTACGTTGGCAGAAACCCGGAGATGAGGCATTTACCGATGTGCCTTCCAATCAATACCAGACCAACTCCAACAGGGATGCCTTCTATGCGGGTTCGGCGGCTCTGATTGAGAAAGGTGATCATATTCGTCTGCAATACATCAACCTGGGCTATGAGATAAACAAAAAGCAGTGGCAGCAAATGCCGCTTAAAGCCTTACAGCTTTACGCCAATGTCAGCAACTTGGGAATCCTGTGGCAGGAAAGCAAAAGCGGGATCGATCCTGATTTTAATTTGGGCAGTTACGTGGTAAAGCCTCCTGTAATGTACACTTTAGGATTAAAAGCTAAATTTTAAAATTATTGAATGAAAAAAATCAGAGATATGAAAACGATCAAGACAATGAACATTATAAAAACACTCTTTAAATCATCATTTCTAATACCGGTAATACTATCCGTTTTGAGCTGTAGTGATTTTTTGGACGAAAAATCAGACCTGAAGCTGGCCACACCCGATAAACTGGAAGATAATCAGATGCTGCTTAATAACTACGGTTTTCTGAATGTCGATTTTGCATCTAGCGGTGAAACGAGTTCGGATGACTATTACCTGACGGATGCGGATTATAACGCATTAAGCTTTGAGGCCTCCAAACGCCTTTATACCTGGATGCCGGATAATGTGGCTACTCCTGTTTCTTCAGGAAATGACTGGTCCGCATGTTACCGGAGCATCTATGTGTGTAATGCCGTACTTTTCAATATGAAGGATAAAAACTATACAGGTGAGCAGGCTGATAATATCAGAGGACAGGCATTGGCATTGCGTGCTTTTCGTTATTTGGATGCCGCACAGATCTGGTGTACAGCCTACAATCCTCAAACCGCAGGTACAGATTTAGGACTTCCTCTTAGATTAGATCCGGATATGAATATTACGTCAGTCCGGTCAACGGTTAAGCAGACCTACGAGCAGATCATCAGTGATTTTCAGACCGCCATTCCACTACTGTTACCAAAACAAATTTCTGGAATGCGAATTTCCAAGGCAGCAGCTTATGGTCTGTTAGCCCGTACTTATCTGTTTATGGGAGATTATGAGAAAGCGCTCAGCAATACGGAAGCGGCACTAAACATCAACAGCGAGCTGATGGATTTTAATTCCCTGAATCCTAATTCAGATTATCCTGTTGCCGAAATGAACAAAGAGGTCCTGCTCTGGGCAGCGATGAAATACGAATATCATTTGATTCCTGCTAAGATTCCAGACCACATTTACCAGATGTACGATAATAATGATTTGCGGAAAACCGTATTTTTCAGGAAGAATGCGGCGAATGAAATATTGTTCAAAGCGTATTACAATAATGCCAACGGACCGCTCGTAAGTGTGGCCATCGATGAGCTGTACCTGATGGCGGCTGAATGCAAGATTAGATTAAACCGGGTTCAGGAGGGAATGAATGATCTTAACAATCTTCTCATTAAACGCTGGAAAACGGGAACCTATGTTCCGATAACTGCCAATTCGCAGTCGGAGGCTTTGGATATTGTTCTGAAGGAACGGCGGAAAGAACTTCTGATCCGTGGGCTCCGATGGCCAGACCTTAAACGGTATAACCGGGACGGAGCTAACATCACGCTGACAAGAACGGTGAAAGGACAAACTTACAGTTTACCTCCTAATGACCCTCGCTATGCGATCGCCATTCCGGAAGATATTATAACTCTGAGCGGAATGCCACAGAATCCGAGATAAAACAAAACAGGGCTGGAATTTTTCAGCCCTGCATTGTTAAGAAATGATCGCTTACGGTCTTCTTTCACTTGGGTGAATCGCAAGAACCTGGGCATTGGTCAGCCCATCGATCACATCACTCAGGCTGCTTCCTTCCGGAACGGTCATCGAACAAGGTCTGTTTCCTGAAGTAATACAGGATGGGCTTGTTCCTTCCTGCCAGTTGGCGACTTCTGCGAAAGCGCCTTCTGACACATCACTGCTGTTGTAAAAGTACTGTTTGTCAGCAGACTTTTTTTCCACCACTTTAAAGGACATTACAGCCCCTGAGAATATCACGGCAGCAATGGCTACCGCATTGGCTTTCAAAATTTGATTAAGTTTCATAATTCCGGTCTTTTTGTACATCAAAAAAGATTACCTTAAAAACTTTAGAAGTCTGTCTGAGAAGTACAATTGAGTAGATTAGGTCATTTAATTATACCCATAGATTAGAAAATCTTGTCGTACCAAATATCCTATTCTATATATTCTCAAACAAATTGTTGTTAATAAATTCATTTTAGAATGTCGGATTGTTAAACAGCTTTCGGCTGTCTAATTTTAAGGTTGAACATTAATTGCAAATTCAGTCATAATTGTCCGTAAATATTACGGTAACACACTTATTCAGCAGGCCTGCTGCATCTTAGATTTAAACCTAAAGCAATAATAGTAAGGACAACACAGCCAATATTGAAATACAGATGCTGGTTCCAACTCATTTTCTCCAAAATTCCGCCGCAGGAACAAGGGAGATTTTTACTTGTCCTTAGCAGTAAAGTGATATATCCCGTGAATATGAGCATCAAAAAAAGGCTTCCTATCAGTCCAATTGTTCTGGTTTTCCGGTAGCATAACAATCCTGCTATAATAACTTCGACAATGATTATCGTGTAAGGCAGGAATTGCGAAAATCCATTCAACAATGGTGATGCTGAAATTTGGACCTGGAACTTTTCGAAATCCAATACCTTACTAATAGCTGCATAGCAGAAGAGAATAACAAAGAAAATGCTTACCGCAAATGGTATTATTTTTTTTAAATATTTCATGACATTAGTTTATTGTTGACAGTATTCTGTATAAGTATATGTCTATTTTTCAAACAATTACTGATCAAATGTAAAACAGAAATTCAACAAAAAAAATGATTTACGATGCCTGTTTCCTATGTCTGATGCCAGTTTATAAACTGATCCTCTGTATCAAAATCCCAGAGCGGCATAGCTGTAGGCTATAGTTTTTTTCATAAAAGTGATTATAAGTTGGAATTAGACATTGTGCTCAAAAAGACAAATGATGCTTATTCAGCACATCAAATGTTATTTTGTGTGAATAAGAACCATAATGGATGGTATTTTGGTTATGTAGTTTACAAACAGTTGGATATTCCATAAAAAATAATGTAATTTTATAAAAGGTTTTAATAAAATGAAGATAACGTGCAGATGTTCAGGTTGTTTATATTACTTTTGGTTTCCACTGCGGAATTATGGGTTGCGCAGAGTACAGACAATGTGGCCTATCATCAAATCAGAAAAAAGTACGATTACAAGAAGGTTAATGATACTACAGCACTTTCTTACGTTGACCTTTTAATTGCCCTCGCGAAAAAAGAAAAAAATTATTCCGAATTAACATATGCATACCAAGATGCCCTACATTTTGAGCCATCAGGATACCGCAAAAAGCTGTATGCAGACAGTGCAATAACTTCCGCTCAGCATAGTTGTAATAACGATCTTATTGCCTCTGCTTATCTTGGAAGGGGAATTGTGTCTTACTTTATTTTTAAAGACTATCAACCTGCATTGGATGATTATATAAAAGCGTTATCCTACGCCAGATATAGCACTAGTCCATACATAAAGTATAATATATTATATCACCTGGGTGTAATGAAGAGTTATCTGGGATATTATAATGAAGCGGTCAGTCAATTTGAGGCCTGTTCTGCATTCTTTAGACAGGAAATTTTGAAAAATAATTCCCCAGATATCCTGTACAATATGCGCAAAGGCTATTATAATACTTTACATCAACTTATCTATTGCTACCAGCAAATAGGAGATGATGATAGTGCCGACCGCTTAATTGAAATAGGCAAGAGGGAAATACCCAAAGATTTAGATTTCGTCCAGTTAAGGAGTTGTTTTTTTAAATCAGAAGGCATTTCTAAATTCCGTAAAGGAAATTACGAGCAAAGTATTGCCGATCTCAATCGTGCACTTCCGGAAATGGTCAGAGTAAATGACTTTGCCGGGGTATCAGTGATCTACTTTTATCTGGGAAAGAATAAATTGGCTCAGCACCGAGAACAAGAATCCTTTAGTTTTTTTAGAAAAGTTGATTCTCTTTATCAGAAATACCATTTTTTCTTTCCTGAGCTTACGGAAAACTATGACATTTTACTGGAGAATGCTCTTAAAAAATCAAATATAAATGAGACCTTATCTCTTGCTAATACCCTCCACGAAATTGAAAAAATAAACATAGAAGACAGACATTACCTTTCTACGAGATTTGAAGTGGAACAGGTAAATATTGAATATTCGAGTATTACCCAGCGTTACAGAAATATTCTCTTTGGAGTTGTAACATTCTCTATGGTTTTACTTATATTCACTATAAACACTTATCTGGAAAAGAAGTCCGAGAAAACATACAATGTGGTCTTAGCGGGTGTGGGTGTTGATATTGAGGGATTAAAAACTGATGTCTCTCCACCAAAATCCACATTGAGTGCAGAGATTCGCAACAGAATTCGGAAGAATTTACAGAAATTTGAAGACGAAAAAGAGTTTTTAAAACCGAACCTGAGTTTGAAAAAAATTGCCATAAGAGTAGGAACAAACGCTAATTATCTATCTGCCTATATTAACACAGAGAAAGGAATGCATTTTAACCGTTACCTAAGTGAGTTGCGCATCAAGTATATCGCCGAATTGCTCGCAGAAGATTCTACAGCAGTTCATCAGAAAACGGAAGTTCTTGCCAAGTTATGCGGAATTGCCTCCCGCTCCAACTTTCTAAAACTGTTTTCTGAGATCTATGGTATGTCGCTGCAAGAGTATCAGCATCAGTGCAGAGAGAAGTTTGCTGCGAATGAAGATCTTAATTAAATTGTGTTTGGATGATGTCTACAACGCTCCTCAAATCGTAAGTTTTCTGATATCTCCATTTTAAAATTGCCTAAATCAATTTCATAGATTTTCTTTGATTCAAGAGATTGAAGGAGATTGAGGAAGATTGAATTGCTGAAATCTTGTAGATATTGATTCAATGCGTATATTTGGAATGTTCAAGAATAATTAAATAAGAGATAAATATGGGATTTTTTGACTTTTTCAAGACAAAACAAAAAAAGGAAAATGAATTAAAAGAAAGTGATGACGCAATTTCACAATCGAAAAAAATCATTGAAAATTCTATTCTTGATGACGGATACCATAAACCATCAAATTGGACGTCGAACTATATTTATGGATTCATTAATGGAAATCCTATGCAAAAAATCTCCAATCATAATGATTTAGTAGAAATTATTAGAAACACGATTGGTAATGGAAAAGGTTATATCGCAATAGATTCAATATTTCATCCTTATAATTTAATAAATCATAAAGGTGCTACTGCCTGGGATTTAGCTTGGTTTTGGTTGTATACTCAGGACCAAGGGAAAATTATTTCTGAAATTGCAAGAAATGAAACTGCTACAATTGTTCAATCTGAAAATTTAAACCTACTGGAGAATTTCAGGATTTGGCCAAATGACAACTTAAATCCCCATAAGAATAATCAATATGATAAATTCGTTCCTTTTGTTCTGCCTTATTTAACTTACTCGATAGATGATAAAGATGAAGAATATTGGGTAAAAATGATAAATACTGAATTGCAATTGCAGGGACACGCTCATACGTATATAGAAAATTTCAACCGTGTCTTATCAAATAATGTTGAAGGACACGTTATGACATTAGGTTTTGGAGAATTTAATAGAGAAAATTTAGACGAGCTGATCAATAAATTCACAGATTTTTATGACCAGAATATGAGTGGAAAATAAAACTCTTAGTTTTACGTGTTGAAATAGAGTCGGAAAAACAACTTTGACGAAGAGATTGCACCGTAAATGTTTGTGTGAAGATCATTTTCATTTCAGGTCATTTCTGGCATTATTTTATCAACACTAATGATAAAAATAGTAAATGAAAGATTTGTTATTTGAAAATTGGGAAAAGCTTGGACAGGTCGCATTGATGACCATTGCGTCTTTTGTCATTCTACTCCTTTTTATCAGAATTTCAGGAAAAAGGACACTGGCTAAGTTCAACGCTTTGATTTTGTGGTCACGGTTGCTCTGGGTTCCACATTGGCCTATATGATGCTTGCGATGGTTCCATTAGCAGAGGGTGTTATGGTGTTATTTCTGATAATAGCATTACAATACCTGTTCGCTAAATTGGCAAGCACATCCGATAAGATGGAGCACCTAATCAATTCCTCTCCACGTTTACTGTTCTATAAAGGCAAATACCTCAAAGACAATATGAACACCGAGGCCATAACGGTTGATGAGATTAACGCTGTAGTGCGTCAGGAAGGAATTGAAAAGTTAGATGATGTTCTGGCGGTTGTCATCGAGCTCAATGGAGAAATCAGTGTCATCAAAAAATCGGATACTCCAGGCGGTAAAAGTTCTTTAGAGGATCTTGATATCCCTGACGGTCAGGGCGGGGCCGATCTGTAGAATTTTTGCAGCTACATATTTGAATTTATTAAATTAACCAAAGCTTATCTACATTTTTACCTTTTCACTCGTTTCATTGGGAAGGTCTGCTTGCGTTTTTGTCCGTTTGTTGTTCCTGAAATTTCGGCGATCAATGAATCGGAAGTAATTTTTGTGTAAGCGATGATCTGCGGAAAGTCGTGCTCGGGATTTTCAAAGACCAATTGATTTTCAGAAATGGTTTTGGCGGCAAAACGAACAGGCAGACCATCATTTTGATTTTTAACAGTCGGAATGTAAAACAACTTTTTATTTTCCTGCACGAGCCGGATATTTTCAAAAACGATCGTGTCTTTGCCTTTGATACTATAACTTTTCCCCGACAATTCATTATTGCCAGTTTTGGTCCAGGTTTCATAGATGTTACCTTGCTGGGTTTTATTTTCCCAGGTACCGATCAGCCATTTCGCTTTTTGAATGTCGCTTTCCTGCTTTATTGTCCAGGCATAAAGAATAGTCAAACTAATGACTGTAATAAAAAATTTTGCTCCTGCTTTCATAATATTAGCTCATTGAATAATTGTCATTTTATTCGATTTCCAAACACTGGATAACTTCCTTGCTGAAAGTTCAGATGACAAAGTTGCAATGTTTTTTTAACCTAAAATTGTAAAAATGGGACAAGTCTAATCCGTTCCGTAAAAAAGTGAAGACATCTTAAGGTGACCACCGTAAAATTCTTTGGGTGTAGACCCGGTAAATTCTTTAAACTCTTTGATAAAGTGCGCCTGGTCATAGTACTCGTTTTCGTAAGCCAGTTCTGCAAGGTTTGGGAACTGATCGTTCAGCAGCATTTTGAGCGCAGACTGCAATCGGATCGTCCTGGATAGTTGTTTGGGACTTAAACCGATGGCTGAAGAAAATTTGCGTAACAATTGTCTTCGATTGACTTGGGTAAGCTGGGAAAGTTCATCGACCGAGAGTTGTCCCTTGGCTGTCATAATGGTTTCAACCGTTGATCTCACAATGCGGTCAATGTTTTCTATGTCAGTCAGTCGATCCAGTAAAAATATTTCAATAAGCTTTATTCTCTCTGAAGTGGAATTGGCATTTAAGATCTGTTGCTCAATTTCCTGTCCATTCTTTCCAAACAGCTTTTCCAATGAAACAGCTGTATTTTCCATCTCTTTTATAGGAAATGTGGTAAAAGGCAAAAACCCTTCGGGATGAAAACGGATGGAAAAAATTCCTATCTCGCCGGTCGGCTCGATCTCAAGTGGTCGAGTCAATTGCCCGATGACAAAACATCTGGGCTGGATAATGCTGTTCCCATTATCCAGGTACTGTTTGTATAGATCGCCATAATGAAAGATCATCTCCATACATCCGTCAGGAACGATGGTTTGCTTTTCAGGCGTTTCTTCTTTCGGGCTTTCCAATGTCCAATAACATCTGATAAATGCTGTCAGGTCCTGATCCGGTTCAAATGTCTGGTAATTCATCTGGTTTCGTTTTTGAAGATCTATTCTGGACCGAATTTATAAAATGTTTTTGTAGTTATGCTATTATTACTGTCAGTTCGATCATTGCTGAAGTAATTAATTTCATTTTTACTATTAATATCTAAAAGATAATAGTAGGTATTTGGTAAAATAGATGCAGGATATATATACCAATTGGTTCCTCCATCAAACGATAAAAATACAGATTCATAACCCACTAAATAAATCTCTTTATCTCTTTCAATAATTGTCTTAATATCAGAATAAACAGAAAATTCATCATTTAAAATCATCTTTCCTGAGCCGTTTTTAAAAACCAGCTCGCGATTACTGATTAGCTGAAAATTCTTATATTCTTTTATACTATCTTTTTTTTGAAAATTCTGTTCTTTGGTGGCGTTCTGAATATACCTTTTTTCATCCACTTGAAACTTCCACTTATCATTGATCTTTTTTAGCGATAATTGAAAATCAACATTGTTATATTGATCTGGCCAGTAATTACCTAATATCACAGAGTCATTTTGAATCGATGGTTCATTATATCCAGAAAAATTATTGTTTTTAGGCGTTTTTAGAGAGTCGATAACTTTCATATTCTTTAGTAAATAATATATACCTTGTACCTTTATTCTGTTTTTAGTTTCATTCCTCTCAATAACCTCTTTGTAATAAATTACTGCGTAATCTTTATCAATAAAAGTAAATTTTCTTTCATTTTTGTATTTATCAAAAATTGAATATTTGTCAAATATCTCTTTTGCTTTTTTGTCCTTTTGCCAGGTTTTACCTTCATCTTTTGAGCTGTAAATATATTTTTCTTGCGGTATCTTATCGTATAAAATCGCTGAGCTATAATCATTAGATTCCTGTTTTATCCATACCGGTAAATAGATCACTTTATTGAAAGAATTCACGTAAGGGCTTTCACAGGTAAAATTCGATCCGTCTTTGTCTGGAAGGAAAAGTTCCATCCTATTTTCTTCCTTTTGTAAAGAAAAAGATGTGGTTATATCCCCTGAGATATCAACCATTCCCCAGAAACGATCAGGATCTCTGGTAGATTCAGGTTTTCCCATCCAGGAATACTTTACGGATAGATTATTAATCTTTGTAGGTTCTGTTCTTTTTTCTAAAGTTAGATGTCCATTCAAAAAGAAATGATCGATTACATATTGATCTTCATCAGATTTCCGCTGATTTCCGCATGTATTTTTGTTATATAGTAAACTTGAATTGTAAATGTTTTGAGGGATGATGAAGTATTTCCGGTTTAAGTTGTTCGTATTTAAAAACTGTACTTTTCCGTTTGTTTTAGGTAATTCTCTTAAGATATATTTTATCCAATTTGGAAAATAATAATGTCCGGCTAGAAATGGCAGCTTATAATCTGCTTCAGGCTTCTCACTTAATTTATCCTGCAAATCCCAAGATTCCAAAATACCACCAGTTCCGGAAGGTTGGCATATCAACATTGTATCTTTTTTATAAATGATTTTTATTTCCAGTCGTTTAGTGTTTTCTTCGACAATTTCTTTTTGAGGAATACTTAAAGAAAAGTCATTGATAAGTATTTGATTTTGAAATCCTTTATCGGTACGTGAAACACGTCTTATGGGATTCTGCGGGATATTGGCACCATTATATAAAATACCATCTATCATTATGCTGTAATTTCCATTCTCTTTAAATGAGATTTCCTTTCCGTTTTGATCTATAATTGTATAAAAGTAGCGTTTTGTAGCATCTCGCCATCCAGGTTGTGCTTTGAGTAAGCCAAATTGTAATATTAAAAATAGAATAATATAAAGTGTTCTGAAATTTTGGACTGGGAATTTGTTGAAATTTGTAGATATTTTCATTGGTTATTATTTTTTGATCGCAATTAAGAAAATAGATCATATTTGATATAAACCTTTGATTGGGAATAAGAATTAATGTTAAAAATAAGTGCAATTCCTATCAGAAATTTCAGAAGAATATTTAGATTTCGATTAGAAAAGGATTAAAACAAAATCAGTGCGTTTCGTAATACGGAACTTATAGCCCTGCTTAAAAATTGAACCACTTTTTTGAAAACCGGCTCAAAAATGTTACCACAAAGGGTTTACCTGGCTCAAAAAGTGAGCCGGTCAATTCTAACCCGGTGCAGAATTTAAGCCGGGTACTGTCGATGCGGCTCAAAAATTAAACCGCCATATTGCTAAACTGTATCAAAGAAACTATAGCAACTCATATCCCTGCGCAAAAATTGAGCACCCTTTTTGAAAACTGGCTCAAAATTGTTACCACAACACGCTTGCCTGGCTCAAAAAGTAATCCGGTCGTCCCTAATTAAAAAAAGATTGGAACGAGTTGTTGCAGTCTGTTGCTGGATTAAATAATATTATTCAAAAGATCATTATAAAACATAAGTCGGAAAAATTGGAAAGAAGAAGCCCGTTGATCACAGAAGATATGACTGCACGGTATTTGTCTTTCTTACATCAATATCCGAATCTGGTCAATCGCATTCCGCTGTCCTATGTGGCCTCATATCTTGGAATGAAACAGCAATCCTTAAGCAGAGTGCGAAAAAGCATCCGCTGATCACTTTTTAACAAATGTGAAAAGATTTTATTTTTTGTTGACCCAAATTTGCAACGTCAAATGTATAGATCAACAGAAAGAATGAAAAAAGCATTCATTACAGGAGCCAATAAAGGAATTGGTTTCGCTACGGCAAAAAAACTTTTGCAGAAAGGATTTTATGTATATCTCGGCTGCCGAAACCACGAAAGAGGCTTACAGGCGTTGGAACAATTAAGATCAGAAGGATTGACCAGCGCTGAAATCGTGCAGATCGATATTACCAGTGATGAGTCTGTAAGCAATGCGCGGACTGAGCTTGGAAAATTAACAAATCGATTAGATGCATTGATCAATAACGTAGGAATTACCGGAGATATGCCACAGGATGCGCTCACTGCAACGGTTACTGAATTTGAAAAAGTGTTTGATACCAATTTATACGGCACTTTAAGAGTCGTTCAGGCGTTTACGGACCTGTTAGATAAATCGGAAGAACCGCGCATTATCAACATCAGTTCAAGTATTGGCTCATTGACGCTTCATAGCGACAGGAATTGGAAATATTACGAGAATGCCAATCTTTTTATGGTGTATGCCGTGTCAAAAGCTGCACTTAATATGTATACTATTTCGCTCGCAAACCAACTTCCGAAGTTCCGAATAAATCTTATTGATCCGGGATTTATAAAAACTGACCTGACAAATAATCAGGGGAGTGGAACACCCGAAGATGCTGCAAATACAATTGTGAATACATTGATGGATAAAAATGTACCGACAGGGAAGTTTGTAAGTGAAGACCACGACCCCGAATCAAAAGAATGTCCCTGGTAATAATTTTAGCTATCGGTAATGTAATCTGGTAAAACCATTATAAATCCCATAGGAAGCAGTGATAGTGAGATCATTTTATTGAAAGCTTTCGCGTGATAGCTGTAGATGTAGATTACATTGACAGTTCAAATATTTATAGAGAAACAAATGTATTATATTAGTTGCCGTCACTTAGGAAACGTAAGAAGAAAAAGCTATAAGAAATAGTGGTGGTGATATCAAAATGACTGATAGGAACAATTATTTTCCCTATCATTATGATATTAATTATTCTTTAATATTAATTAATCCTCATAGTGATGGCTCTACTTTTAGTATGTTTAGTGATTTTAATAATAGCAACTATATACTAAAATGTACCAAGTTAAAAGTATAAAATGGTAAGTGCCTATGTTGAAGCTATTTTATTTTGTATTCAATAATAAAACTCATAATTTAGATAAGGTTGCCATTGGTACAATCACCTTAAATATATTAATTATAAAAGTTATATAATGGATATATTTAAATTTACGTTTGTCTTTTATAATGATTGTTAACGTATTGCATAACTTTTGTATATTTAGAACACTCACCTCACAAAACAATTATAATCATGATAATAGGATTAGACATTGGTACTTCATCTACAAAAGCCGTTGCATTTGACCTGGAAGGTAACGTTTTGGCAACACACATTATATCTTATCCTATACTGAATCCTTTGGAAGGACATTACGAACAGGATCCTGAAGTTATTTATAGCGCATGTATCGATTCCGTTGCGCGTGTGATGATCGAATTACAGGACCTTAATAAGATGCTACAGCCTATGTGTATTTCGGTTAGTAGCGCCATGCACGGATTAATAGCTGTTGACAAACTGGGCAAGCCACTCACAAATTGTATCATTTGGGCTGATCGTAGAAGTGAAGATATAGCTATTGAATTGAAGGCCAATGAAAAAGGACGTCAATTATATCAACAGACTGGAACGCCTATTCATCCCATGTCTGTGCTTTGCAAATTAATATGGATGAGGTCCTATGATGAAAAAGTGTTCGTTCGATCCCATAAATTTATTGGCATTAAGGAATTTCTCTTTTACCGACTTTTTGGAATCTATCTGGTCGACCATTCCATTGCATCGGCTACGGGACTATTTGACATACACCAATTAGCATGGTCGGACTTAGCGTTGAATTTAGCGGGAATTTCTGCTGAACAACTATCAACGCCTGTACCGGTTGATCATGTTTCAAGATTGCTAGACCCAGATATCGCAGCCGCTATGCACATCCCCGAAGGTACTTTATTTGTTATTGGCGGTAGCGATGGCTGTCTGGCCAATTTGGGAGTTGGAGCTGTGGAACCGGGAGTGGCTTCTGTAACTATTGGCACTAGCGGAGCTATACGGGTAACCAGCCCTCTTCCAAACCCAGAGACTAAGCAACGATTATTTAGTTATCTCCTTAGACCAAATGAATATATAATTGGAGGAGCTGTTAATAATGGGGGTGTTTTGCGGAACTGGTTTCGAGATACCTTCTTATACGAATCGCTCGAAAAAATACCGGATAATGATGTTACCGCTTTATTAAACGAAATGATAGATTCTATCAATCCCGGATCAGAAGGCTTGATTTTTTTGCCCTATTTAACTGGTGAACGTGCCCCATACTGGAATTCCAATGCAAAAGGCGTTTATTTTGGGATACAATTGCAACACACCAAGTCCCACTTTGCCCGTGCAATGATGGAGGGCATGCTGTTCGCAATCTATAGTGTGGGAATTGCATTGGAGGAAAATACAGGCCCAATTCACAAAATATATGCAAGTGGTGGTTTTGCGCGTTCTCATAATCTGGTTCAAATGTTAGCAGATATTTTTAATAAGCCTGTTTTCATTAAAAACACAGTAGAAAGCTCTGCATGGGGAGCAGCACTGATAGGTATGGAAGCATTAGGATTTGAGTGTAAACAGCCTATCATAGAACAGGCGGTATCGAATGTGGTAGATCATGCTGAACAATTTTATATGCCAAGTGGGGAAAATCACGCTGTCTATTTAAGAAATTTTGAACAATTTCAGCGACTTTATCATAAGCTAGAAAACGAGTTTTAATTAAATCAATCGCTATGCCTCTAATAATTATCATATTTGGAGTGGTTATGCTACTCATTTTAGTAACTGTAATCAGGCTAAACACAGTATTTTCCTTGCTTATAACATCTATAACTGTGGGCTTTGCCATGCGAATGAGCGTTGTAGAAATCCTTAAGTCTGTTGAGACAGGTGCAAGTAGTACGATGGGACAGTTAGGACTTTTGTTGGCCTTTGGATCTGTTCTTGGGAAATTGATGACAGAAGGCGGTGCTGCAGAGCGTATTACAACGGTATTAACAGCAGTATTTGGCAAAAAGAATTTACCGTGGGCAATGGTGCTTACGGGCTTTTTGGTGGGCATACCGTTATTTTACAATGTTGGATTTATTGTATTGGTGCCATTTGTTTTCATGGTTTGTGCGTCTAACAAATTGCCTATGCTGTATGTAGCCATTCCACTGTTGGCGGCGCTATCCGTAACGCATGGTTATCTGCCTCCTCATCCTGGAGCTATGGCCGTAGCGCTTACCTTTAAAGCTGACATAGGCTTGACGATGGCTTACGGTATTATAGTAGCGATTCCTGCAATCCTTATTGGCGGGATGTTATTTTCACGAACGCTTAAAGGCATCGCAACAAACCCTCCCCCAGAATTTTTTCCTCAAAAACGTCAGGATGATGAAAGAAGACTCCCGGGGTTCGGAATTAGCCTGTTCACAGGTCTGTTTCCCATATTGCTTATAGCGTTGGGTTCTTTTTCTTATTTGATATTGCCGGAAGGTTCATTTGGTCTGATAGCCCTGAAGTTTCTAGGAGATCCTGTAATTGCTTTAATGATTGCATCCTTATTGGCTATGTACACGATGGGCATTCGGCAAGGTAAAAGCTTAAAGCAACAGTCGGAAAGTGTGGAAGAAGCCTTCCGTGGCATAACCATGATCCTTTTTATTATTGCTGCATCCGGCGTTTTCAAGCAGATACTAGTGGATAGTGGCGTAGCTAACTATATAGCAAATTTGACCAACAATCTTAGTCTGTCGCCACTGGTCCTTGCATGGTCTATCGCAGGGATTATCCGACTGGTTATAGGTTCAGCCAGTGTTGCCGGGCTTACGGCGGCTGGAATTATGCTACCTATCGTGCAGGCTGGCGAAGTTACTCCGGAATTAATGGTGTTGGCAACTGGCGCAGGAAGTCTGATGTTCTCACATGTTAATGATCCAGGTTTTTGGATGTTTAAATCTTATTTTGGACTTAGTATACAGGATACGTTTCGCTCCTGGACGATTATGGAAACCTTAGTGTCCCTTACTGGATTAGCGGGCGTATTAGTATTACAATGGCTGGGAATTTAATATTCAATGGTTTCTATTCGCTGACGGATTAAATAGAAACTAAAATACTAATCTTTTGAATCTTTAATTCACAAAGTAACTTGGGGTATCTATTCTAAGCAAGACATTAATTCGCAAAATGAGAAACAGTATAAGTGTATTACGGTATCAGCGGACAATTCGTTGTATGAGCCTTACATTGCTCTCTAAGACATTGCTGAAATCTGGCGTTACGTCGGAGGGATACTTCCCCAGGATTATAAGCCCCACACACTTCCTGACGAGACGAACCTAAAACATCTGCTAGAAGAAGCAAAAGAAGTATCAGCAACCTGGAAAGCCTCTAGCAATAGTTAATATTTTATCGAATTATTTCTATAAATTAGATCACTTTTAAATGAATTATTTTATTATTTTTGAATTAACGAAGAATTAGATGTTTATAAATGAGTAATATATGAAGTTGTAGAGTCTATAAATGTTTTAAAAAAGAATAAGAATTACCTAGTTAATACAATACATTATATAGGAATAACCAGAAAATCCTTTTTAGAGTAGGGATAAATTAACAAACAAAAAATAATTATGAAAAATCTTAATAAACTAAACAAGAGAACAACTAAGAACAATTAGCGGAGGAGACGATTATGGAAAATATTTAGGCGATGCCAATTGTCATTGTCATGGTTGCAAACCAAATGATAATCTTCCAAATGGTTTACCACCAAGTGATACAACGGCAACAAGCCCTAGTGACTGCTGGGCGAAGTGTGATAGATACAGATCTCAATGTGAAATATAGATGAAATTGCAAATTTTGACTTTGTATAATAAAAGGGTACTTAGTATCCTTTTATTATTTCTACTAACAAAGATCTACGGTCAACAAATAACCATCGATAATAAGAATGATTTTATTCTTGAAATCAGTAGTAAAGATCAAATAATTAAATTAGACAAAGGCGAGAAAAAGGAATTTTCTGCTAATGGCTATAGCTCAATATCAAAACATTTATATAAAAAAAATACCAGGGAATTGATCAATTCTACAGAATTAGTTTTGGCAGATTATTTCAGTAAAGTTAAATCCTCACTAAATTCCACCAAAATTATGAGAGGTTCGTCTCAATATATTGAGATAGAAAATTATATTACAACCAGCTGGCTTTCATCCTTATTTTTCTTTATAACAGGTGAAAAAATATTGGACAATTAATCCAAGGAACTGATTTTATATTATTTTAATAAGTACATAAAGAAAGATATAGATAGGTACAAATGTGAATATGATGGTCAGTATAACGTCATTAACGAATTAGCTAAGTATAATAAACAACTAGGCATAACGCTTCCCAGATATGATATTAAAGTAAGTTCGGGATATGACCTTATAAATCAATATTTGCCAGAAAGTTGTCGGTTTTAAGGAATCGGCTTAAAACCAAATAATAAATTGTGTAATAAATTATACGAAAAAATCTACTGTAAAGGCAGGTCATAGTTCATTCGGACAAAATCCTGACTTTTTAATTTTATGTGGTAACTATGTTTCGCAATCTTTTCCTTTAGTAAAATAATACCACTTTTAATATTTCTTATTTCTTTTTGTTTTCATTGCCAATATTTTATAGTTGCAAATTTTGGAATTACGGCACCTCAAAAACATTGACTTGAATCAAAAAATGAAAATCAGAGCTTTGATTTTAGCCGACTTAAAGTTTCCTGAGAAATATTGAGGTATGAAGCAACCATCTTATTGGATAACCTGCGGACAATAATCGGGTTTTCATCCAGTAACTGGCGGTATTTTTCTTTGGCATCCAAGGTAAGAAAAGACATCAGTCTTTTGGTGTTGGTAACGTAAGCAATTTCTAAATAAACCCGGTAAAATTTTTCCCATTGCGGAATAATTTCGAGCAGATGATAAAAATTGGTATGAGTAATGTAGAAAACTTCGGTATCTTCCACAGCCTGTATAAATTCTTTGGCCGGCTCAGAAGTAATGAAGCTAACCAATGCTGTTGCAAATTGATCCTCAAAGGCAAAATATCGTGTAACATCCTGTCCTTCTTCCGTAATGAAAAATATCCTTAAACAACCAGAACCAACGAAGAATGTTCGTTGGCTGATTTGTCCGTCAGTGAGAAGAATTTCATTTTTCTTTAGTTTTATAGGCTTAAAATAAGAAAGTATTACTTCCAGTTCTTCTGCACTGACAGTGATTTTACTTTTAATATAATCGGCTAATTTGTCCTCCATTTCCCATTATTAGTATAATCAGAGGTAAATTTACGAAAATGACTAATATCTTTTATAGACAACACCTTTAGTTTGTTACTCAATGCAAAATCAATCACTTGGGATAGTCGGTACATTGGCCGTTATTATTTATTAATTCGCATTTTACGCAACTACAGCCATTGTTATTTTTTATTAAATAAAAGAATCAGAATAGATACTATAACACTGATACCACCGAATAAATATACCGCTTGATAATCGAAACAACCCGCTATTAAACCTGCCAATGGGCCGGCCAAGCCTAGTGACAAATCAACAAATGCTACATAAGCGCCCAATGCGGTACCTCTCATTTGTGGTTTTACTTTCTGTATAGCCAATACACCCAATGCAGGAAAGACAAGCGAAAAACCAATTCCGGTAAGACCACATCCGATAATTGCCATTGTTTTTGAAACCGAAGTCCAAATCATTGCCTGGCCGATTACTTCAATAATGAGAGATATAAAAGCAATTTTAAAACCTCCATATTTATCAGGAAAAGAGGCAAATAAAATTCTTGTCACTACATAACTTGCCCCAAAAACCGTAAAAGCCAATGAAGCTTCGCCCCAATTTTTTTCGGCAAAAAACAATGAAATAAAAGAAGCTATACAACCAAATGCCATTGATGAAAACGCAAGGCTTAAGCCTTGCCCGGCAACAGCTCCTACAACTTTATAAAACGGTGTTCTGATATGGTTTTTATCTACAGGAATGGAAGGCAGTTTTACAGTAGTTAACCAACTTACAAATGGCAACATGACGATAAGTAAAAACGCATATAAATCCCCAGCACTTTTACTAAGCCAAATACTTAAAGGTGCTCCGATGGCTATTCCTGCATACATAGCAATTCCGTTCCAGGTCATTACTTTTCCAGATTTGGAATGTCCTACCAATCCGATTCCCCAAGTTAAAGCACCGGTTACCAAAAAACTTTCCCCCATTCCGTGAATAACACGAGCCAAAAGCAAAAACAGAAGTGCCATAGTTTTATTTTGTTGAAAAGTAACTGCTAGAATATAAGCAATACCAGCAATCACGGCTAATACTACTCCTGACATTTTACTTTTTTTCGCACCTTTTGTATCAGTTATCTTTCCTGAATATGCCCGTGTTAAAAGAGTTGATAAAAATTGAAGCCCAATAACCAAGCCGACTGTAACGCTATCGTACCCTAATATTTTTTGTACAAACTTTGGTAATATGCCTAATGCAATTCCGATAGTTAGATAAACTCCAAAAACGGAAACAATAATGGGCATCACGACTTTATAAAAATTAATTGTCTGCGCTTTTTCTAATGTTACACTCATATTTTTTATTTTTAAAATTATTACGAGTGCAAAAATGCAAGTACCGGATATTGCAAACATTGACCTGAGTCAAAAAAGAAGATTAAAAAAATGTTGTTTATAAAACTGAAATTTTATAATTAAGTTTGTTTAAACTTTTATATAACCACAAACCAAAGGTTCGACATAGTCAAAGTCACAAAAGAAGAGCTTAGCTTTTATTTAAAGTTGATGAATACGAATAAAAAAAGATCACAATAGTTAAAAAGTCTTCGATTTTTAATTCTTTTGAGAACTTTGAATATGAAGTTGTTTAAACTTATTTAGGGAAAAAAGTTCCAAGAAAATTAGCAATTTTGGATTGCAATTTAAAAAACTAATAATCTAGAACTCATCAGAAGATAAAATAGAGAAATGGATTTTACCCCATCTAAGCAAAGGAAAAAGAGAGTTTTCTACGAAGTTTGAGATGGTAAAAATAATTCAGACCATTATAAACGGCTTAAAACCGGTTGCCAGTGGCGGGAAATTTCGGTAAAAGACTATTTCGGGGAAGAAAAAATAAGCTGGCAGAATGTGTATTATTATTTCAATAAATGGAGCAAGGACGACAGTTTCAGGAGTGTTTGGGTTCATCTTTTGAATCGTAACAAGAGATTGTTGGATATGTCTTGTGTTCATCTCGACGGAAGCCAAACCCGGTGTAGAATGGGCGGAGAATCAACAGGATATCAAAGCAGGAAGTCTGCGAAAACCAGCAATATGATTTCTTTACCGATTTGAGCAGAAATTTTAGTTTTACTAAGTAAAATTTAAATTAGGATTTACCAACTGCTCCGATCTATTTTCTGTTCATTATTTCGAAAGTAAATACGAAAGTCTTAATTAGGACTTTCATATTAATATTTCCGGTGGCACATGCTTTGCGTATTTTAAGGTATGACACCAACCAACAATTCACAAAATACAGAGCGTGCCTTGGAAGTAAGAGATGCTTTCAGGTCATTTATCGATGACAAGTTATTTCCTTGTGTAGCAGCTAAGGCTGCGCTTACAAGAGATCAGATGCATATTTTTGTTGCCGGCCATTTGGCCTGTCCAAAAGATGATCAGGATATACTTGATTTTATTTATAAATTTATTGATGAGTATAGAGCGGCAGATAACGATTTTCACACCGTATGTGTGGTTTTCCCCGAAACACACCCGGTCAGTGAGGAGACTTTTGACCGGCTTCTTTGGGAAAGACTGCAGGCATTGTCTGATTTAGATGCACAGAATTATCCTTATGATTCCCGTGTAGATTCAAATCCTTCATCACCACAGTTCAGTTTCAGTCTGAAAGAAGAGGCTTTTTTTATTATTGGCCTTTTCCCGGGAAGTAGCAGAGACGCAAGAAAGTTCCGTTATCCGGCTATAGTTTTTAATCCGCATGAGCAATTTGAAGAATTGAGATCGTTAAAGAGATATGATAAGATGAAAAATATTGTACGTAAAAGGGATATTGCACTTAGCGGTTCCATTAATCCGATGCTTCGTGATTTTGGTGATGATTCAGAAGTGTATCAGTACAGTGGTATGAGATATGATAAAAATTGGGAATGTCCTTATAAATATAAAAATTAATGAATACAATACCACCACGAAGCGGCACTGCATTTATCCTAAGAAAAGGCGAAAAACTTAAAATTACCGATATTAAAGGAGAGCAGGTTTCAGATTTTATATGCTTTAATCTGAACGATACAAGAGAATATCTCTCATCCGGAAGAACTATTGATTATGCAGAAACCATATTTCTTACCAAAGGAAATCCTTTCTACTCAAACAGAAGTAATGTTATGTTTAACATTATAGAAGATACCGTAGGCCGTCATGACTTTCTGCTGACTCCCTGTAGTGCCGATACGTTCCGCATTATATACGGCGATCAGCATCCTCACCGCGGCTGTTTTGGTAATCTTTGTGAAGCGCTGAAACCATTTGGTATTGAACCTGATACTATTCCTATATGCTTTAATGTTTTCATGCATGTAGCCGTTGACGGTGAGAGTGGCAAAATAAGTGTACTTCCTCCAAAAAGTACAGCTGGAGACTATATCATAATTGAGGCAGAAATGGATCTTATTGTAGGTATGACAGCTTGTTCAGCGGAAATGTCTAATAATTATGCTTTCAAACCCATAGGCTACTCCATCATTTGATTCAGATACAATAATACTTAATTCAAACTTTACAAATGTAAAATACTGCAATTATAAAAATATTTTGTGCCGATTTGAATATACTTACAGATCATCTGAAATAGCAACTCATGAGGAAATGATGTACCTGAAATGAAGCTTTTCAGCAGTATTCAATAGCCGCATTATGCAACTCCAGATTTTGGCGGAGCATCTCTAATAATTTAGTGCGTGCTGTTGTACCACAGAAGACCGCAGGTAATGCCTCCAATAAACAGAAACATTCGGACTTAAAGTCCCATAAGAATAAGTCGGGAGATCATAATGATAAACAATACAGTAATTATGAAAAATCCCGGCTTTTTGTTTGCTGGGATTTTAAATTATCTGATCTCATTTTCAATTCTTCGGCGGAAACTTTTCTGAATTTTAGAAGAAATACTGATTCAGTTCTTCTGCAAAACTTCTTTCAGAAGGTGCCCATCCTAATTTTTCTCGGGTCTGTAAGTTTGTTGCCGGACAATCTGCTCCAACAAAAAAAGTCATCCAGGTAAAATATTCCGGTGCTTTTTCCAGAGATATAGATTTTACAGGAATGTCAAGTTTTTCACCAATTAATTCTGCAAATTCTTTCATTGAGAGTTGTTTATCATTATTAACGGCATTATATCTCGCTCCTTTATCACCTTTTTCAAGTGCCAAACGAAATAGTTTTGCAGCATCTACACGATGAACAGAAGGCCAAACGTTTTTTCCCTCTCCAGTGTAAGCCGCAAATCCTTTAGCTTTCGCTAGCTCAGCAAGCATTACGCCAAAACCTCCTTTAAAACCCAATTCGGAATTTCCATAAACACTCGGGGCGAGACGAATGATAGATGCTTTAACGCCGGATTCTGATAAATCTACGAAAGCTTTTTCTGAGAATCTGATTGATTCTGCCGGTGCTTTACTTTCCTCTGTGATTTTTCCGTCGACAAGTGGAAGTCCTAAGGTTCCTCCTGTCACCACAATGGGTTTATCGGTTCCTTTCAACACTTCGCCCATTGCTTCAATGGCTTTCTGGTCTTTTAGCGCATTACTCTGATAATCTGAAAAATCGTGGATAAAGGCTGTATGAATAACGCCATCCGATTCTCTTGCTCCTTTTTGCAAAATCTCAAGATGATCCAAATCTCCCATTAAAACCTCTGCTCCTGCTTCTCTCACAGATTTTGCAGATTCTTCCGAACGCGCCAATCCGACTACCTGATGTCCGTTTGATAATAATTCTTTTACAACTGCTGAGCCTACAAATCCTGAAGCTCCTGTTACAAATACTTTCATATTCTTGAATTTTTGTTATAATTTCTGATACAAATTTAGCTGTGAATGAAGCCCGAAAACGAGGTCATTTGACACAATTTTTATGTTAATTCAATAAAAAGAATTAATTTTAGATATAATTCAGTTTTGAAAATGTCAGAGATTCTTAAAAATTACTTTCAGAAAATCCTTCCCGATTTCACGGATGAAAAGTTCAGTTTCATCCTGTATAAAAGTCAGCCAATAAAACTTCAGCGTAAAGAAATAATATGCCGGCAGGGTGATATTTGTAACTTGAAAATTTTTGTTGCCAGAGGACTTCTTCGAAATTATTCGGTCTCTGAAGATGGCAATGAGCATATTCTTCAGTTTGTGAATGAAATGTCATGGACAACTGATCCCGAAAGTTTCTACAATAAATCGCCTTCCAAACTCAACATCGAAGCAATGGAAGTGTCTGAAGTCTTCGCTTTCAATCTTGAAGATTTTGCTGAATTAAGAGAACAAATTCCTGAACTTAATATTTTTGTAGAGAACATCCTGACAAGAAAATCTATGGAAATTCATAAGCGGCTTTTGATGAATATCAGCAGCAGCCCAGAAGAAAAATACCTGGATTTCATCAACACTTATCCTGATATTTTCAATCGAGTTCCTCTGCATATGGTTGCTTCTTATCTGGGGCTTTCGAGGGAAACATTATCACGCGTACGAAGAAATATTCTGAAAACTGTGATTTAAATTATTACAATCAAACAAAAAAGAGTTTCAAGTCACGAAACAAAAACCCTTGAAAAGGATCAAAAGAAATTCTTCTGTTTTATGCCGGTATCAAAACAAAAATGGCCCAATTTAGATAAATTCGAGCCATTTGCTATTGATAGAAGTTTTAAATATTCTTACTATATAATTTAAAATTCAAAAAATCGCGGATGATAATCCACAAGTGACCAGCTGCACAGATGCGCACTGGTATTAGGAGTTATTTCTCAGTACATCTTTAATTCCATCAAGCCCTTCACTGAACTGAGCCAGTAAAGCAATTACCTGTGTCATCCGGTCATTTTCGCCCAAGCCTTTTATGGTTTTGTTTTTAATGAACGTCTTCTTGATCTCTTGCCAACGCAAATTTTCATCTTCTGAAATGACATTCATTAATTCTTTTAACTTTAGCATATTTGCTTCAGCTCCGGTAGTTAAAGTCTGAGATTCGTTTTGATAGTGACTTAAAACTATCTGAGTGACTTCTTCCTCTTTCAGAATTGGCTGAATTTCGGAAATTAGCTTATTCATATTCCGGTAAGAACCCTGAAGTTTGAAAGCCGGCTCATTTCTATATTCATCTGACATGGCAGCGGAAGCAATGTACTGTTTATTAACTTTTAAAACAATATCTCTCACTCTCAGCGTATTTTCAAGCACTTTTCTGAAATCTGAAATTTCATTTGAACTGAAGTTGCCTGCCAAATCCACATTTGCAGAACCGGACCGGATGCTTTCGTACAGACGGTAAAGATTTTCCATTCCGGGCTGAGTCAGTCGGGTAAGATAATTGTTCGACATCAGAGCATTTTCGATTAAGCTTAAATCAAATAATTCTGTTTTGCTGCCTGAAATTTCTCCTAAATTATATGTATCGGATCGGTTCGCCAGCATATCAGGAATCCTGAATTTTTCACCACTTTCCGTGTATGGATTTCCTGCCATTACAAGACAAAAACGCTTTGATCTTAGATCATACGTTTTGCTCTCGCCATTGTAAATCCCTTCAATTTTTCTTTGTCCGTCTGCCAATGATATGAATTTCTGTAAAAACTCCGGGTTACAATGCTGAATATCATCAAGGTATAACATCACATTGTCACCCATTTCCAAAGCGAGGTTAAGTTTTTCAAGTTCCTGTTTTGCTCCGGCATTTTTCGCTTCATTCGGATCTGTGGAAACAATATCGTGACCGATTGAAGGACCGTTTATTTTCATGAAAACCAGCCCCATTCGGTCGGCCATGTATTCCATCAACGTTGTTTTTCCATAACCCGGTGGCGAAACCAGAAGCAGCATTCCCATTCTGTCGGTACGTTTGTCATTACCAACTGTTCCTAATTGCTTGGCCAGGTTAGCCCCGATCAATGGGAAATATACATCATTAATCAATTTGTTTCTCACAAAAGAACTTAAAACCTGAGACTTGAAAGTTTCGATTTTCAAAGCTTTTTTCTTGTCGCTTACCCATTTCGCCTTCATCTCCTGAAGCTGTTTGTATTCAGGAACTACGGTTTCATTAAAATAAAATAAACGAGAGGTAAATTCATAATAATTTAAAACATAATCAGCATCTTTTTCTAATGATTTTAATCCTTTTAAAACCGTTTCATAAGTGACATGAAGGATATTTTTAGCATCAAAATTCTGCGTTACAAAAAATACCGATGCTTCGTTTTTAATATCATCTTCAAAGTTCGATTCTGAATTAAATAAAAACGCGCTCAAAGCACTTTCAGCAATTGAAAAACAGGCTGCAGGATACTGTTTCAGCGCATTCAGCTGATCGATAAACTCTAAATCTTTTCCTTTTTCTTTTAAATCTTTTAAAAATAATTCATAAAGCATACCTGCTTTCTCCGAAACCAGAAACGTCGATTTGTTTTCCCTTTTCAGGTAAACAGCAGCATTCCGCTCATTTACTCCGGTAAATAGTTGGTTATTCTGAGCAAACGATTGTATTTCCTTAGACAATTCTTCATTGAGGTATTGAAAACCTTTGTCTGTTGTAAATGATGTTGAAATTAAATTTGCCGCTTCAAACTGCTTCTGATAATATTCTTTTCTTTCCTGATTCAAAAAATACCAAAACAGCTGCGCCAAAGCTCTTTCCTGCGGAGTAAACTGCATCAGTCCCAATTCATTATGCATCTGCTGGAGTTTTGAAACAATTGTCAGCGCATCTTCGTCATGAATACCTTTTACCAAACCTTCCCCAAAATGTTCTGTCATAAACTGCTGGATGGCGGTTCGGTTTTGCTCTTCAGTATTGATGTTTTTATTGTCTGAAAAAACATTCCATGCCAGATATTCAAAGCGTTTTACCGTAGAATTCTCTGAGATGTATTCCTGATTCCAGACTTCTTTATAATCTGAGATAGCTTCAAAATATAAAGGCTCATAAAATGCAGTTCCTGTAAGATGATAATAATACTGTGCATTTCTCATCACCAGCGTCAGGTCTAATTTCTGACGGTTGACTGCAAATTTATAATCGCCCAGAGCAATTATATGGTCTCCGTCAGCATAAATTTCTTTTTTGTCTTTCAGCTTTCGTACTGATTCCTGCTGAGAAGTTTTCAACAAAGTCTGGATTTCTTCCGCTTTTGCAGAATCTTCCATTTCTACGAGCTGTCTCGAAATATCACGAACTTTCTCAATCATTAAATCTGTAGCAAAATAGGCATTGATTTCATTTTCAGAATCAAATGACTCAGATTTTGCCTGAACCGATTTTAAAATCCGTTGTGCAGAATCATACAGACTTTGCGTACGCTTGTTTCTGGCTTCAGTCAGCTGAACCCTTTTATTTTGGAAATGTCCGTAAACTTCTTCTCTTTTTTCTTCAATTTTCAGGATAAATTCTTCAAAGTCAACAAACTTTGTTGCCATATCTTCCAGCTGGATGGAAAGTTTCGTAAGATAATCGTCACATTTTTCCGGGGTCTGAGACAATTCAAGGAAATTAATCACGGTCTGGTCGAACAAAGTCATCTGCGCCTGAAAATCGGCAGACAGTTCTTTCCCTGAAATTTCTCTTTTCCTTTTTGAAAGCTCTAACCGTTCCTGATTTAATCTCGCAAAAATCACCGAAATATTTTCAATGATCTGTGTTGACTGTGAGGTGTCTTCGATCTTTAAATTATTGACAATATCCACCAGAAGTTCAAGCTGTCCCGACAAATTATTGATTTCTTCCTCAATTGTTTTGGCATCAATTGCTTTCTGTAAATTGATGATGTTTTCAGAAATCTGCTGTGCTCTGTTTTGATAGGGGAGCAGCGCATCATCCTGAAGAAGGAAATTGACACACGCATTGGAGAGTTCTTCCGATCTTTCCGTTAAGGATTTGTCTAAAGAATCAAGAGTTGCAACATCCACATATTTTAAATCCCTTGCTCCCGTAATTTCTCCCCGCAAGGCCCTGATTCGGGAAAGCATGTCGATATAGTCTGTCAGTTGGGAATAGTTGATTCTTTTGGTATCATCTAAAATTTTTTCGCAGTAAGCTTTCAGCTTTTCGATCGCCTCGCCCGTATTTTTTTTCTGCTCAACAACTTTTTCATATTCATTGATGGCAGAATGTGCAATATTCCTGATTTCCTTTAAAGGCTGATCAAGATTTTCAACCTCATTGTCACCCAAAAAGTAATACGCATCCAGAATGGTTGTGGAAAGTTTAACAATATCGTCATACAGTCCGCTGTAAGAGTCTTTTTTGTTTAAAAGTGTAATAAGCTCCTGGCTTTCTGCCATCATTCTTACGATATCTTTATTTCCGATTTTATAAAGAAGTGTGCCTGATTTTTCTGTATTCGGCTGTAATTCTTTAGAATACGGTGTCTGCCAGATTTGTGCCAGATGATGTTTTGTCGTTTCTACACTTTCTCTTAAATAAATAAGTTTTCCTTCATTTAATAAAGAATATCCGCTGCAGCGAATCGGTGTTTCAATTGTCTGGCTAATAATATTGTATGAAATCAGCTGATAATTATTGGTTTTATCATCATAAAATACATACATGAAATTTTCGCCATTCGGTTCCTGAATGGTTTTCAGATAATGAAGCCTGTTGATATCCTGAGAGATTACCTTCAGACCTCCTGTCTGCAAAGCATAACCGTTCGAGAACAAAACACCCTGATTTTCGGGAAGCAAAACCGCTGAATGCTTCAAAGTGTCGACCCGAGAAACTGTTTTTTCCTTATGATTGTAAATGAAATATCTTTCTGCTTCCTGATAAGGTTTAATTTTAAATAAAACAAGATTATCAAGATCGCAGAAATGAATCTCCGCATCATCCAGATTCTGATCTTTGTGAATAACATCCTCGGAGTAAATCCCTTTTCCGGTATCTGTATTGTCTTCAATTTTTATGGTTATATCTCCGTGGATAGATTCTACAAAGACTTTATCAGCTAAGGAAACGTGCGGGAATTTTCCGCTTCGCTGCATGTCTCTGGTTGCTTTTGTCCATGCAAAGCCATGCTGAGGCGGATAGGAAACTTCCGAAGCGCTCCTTGAATCAATATAAGTCAGATGGTGATCTTTAATCAGCCATTTGAATGCTTTGATATCAGATGTGCTTTCAGAAAGCTGGAAAACCATATAGAGATAGTTTTCGGTAAAATGAAAGCGGACGAAAAAAGTATTTCTGTAGTACTTATACAGGTTTTTGAATTCTTCAATAAAAGTTGCATCCGAAATAAGATACGGATCCTGTGGCTCAAAACGGTTGTTATTAATTGTATAGATTGAAAAAACATCTGTGATATTAATTTCTGTCTGCAAGCCCAAATGCGCATTGGAACCGAAGATCAAAGTATTTTTCAGCGAAAAAATATCTTTGGCTACACAGTTGTGTTCCGTAGAAATCCTTTCGTTGGCGATGAGTGAAAAATCTACTCCGCCGAAAATTTCTTTACGGTTTTCGTTGAGCTGCTGAAGCTTCTGAATAAGGTTGTTTTTCTGCTCATTCAGACGGCTTTGTATGATTTCGTATGTCCCTGAATTTAATTGTTCTGACATAGGTTTTTTATTTTAAGTTGTTCTGTGGAATCTTTTTAATGTAAAGTCCCATAGATTTTTTTTAATGTTGTGAATTTTTTTTCTTTCGCAAAGGCATTAAACTTCGTCGACTCTTCGATTTCACCCAGCTAGGCTAATGCTATTTTACTTTTGGCTAAAGTCTAACGAATGAACCTGTTATAAATGGGGCCTTCTCAGCCAAGTTTAAGATGTCCGTTTATATTGGAAAACACCAGAAAAAAACTCCCAAAGTATCATTGGAAATCATACAATGAGAGTTTTGCAATATAGTTTTTGTTAAAATTTTATTTAATTGGTTTTTGGTCGATGCCTAAATTTCTTGCCATATCCATTGCTCTGTCGAGAAGTCCTTTTTCCTGTTGGTTTGCAACGCTGTTCAGTTTAAAAATAAGACTTGCGATGCTCATGTTTTTGATATCTTCGGAAGAGATGTTGTATTTATCAACCATTCCCATTACTTTCCCGATGATATTTTCGCCGTCGCCTAAAAGGTTTTCTTTAATCAATGTTGCATTTTCGCTGTGGCTGATAAATTTATCCAAGCCTTTACCTGCAGAAACCTGACGGATAACATTATCGAAGAATGTATTATCTCCGCCTACAATGTCAATTTTTGCAGACTTGAAGGCTTCTGCGAGAACGCCGGCCTGCGCTTGTGCAATATCTTTCTGAATAGCAATCTGTGCCAGCTCTACTTCTTTTTCTTTAGCCAGTGTCAGTCTGAATTCTTCATGATCTTTTCCTGCATCGTTCAGTTTCTTCATGGCTTCAGCTTTTTCGGTGATTCCGGCGGCTTCCGCCAATGCTTTTTCTTTGATGACTTCTGCCTGTGCAATTCCTTCTTTTTTAATAGCGTCTGCTTTTTTCTCAATAACAACCGCTTCTACAATTCCCTGTCTTTCTGCAGCATCTGCTTTTGCGTGAAGAACCTGAGCTTCGGATAAACCTACTGTTGCTTCTTCTTTTGCTTTTGCATCAGCAATGATTTTGCGGGCTTCAGCTTCTTTTTCGGCAGCATCTCTTTTAGCCTGAGCTTCGATCACATATTTCTGAGCGTCTTTTTCTGCTGCCAGTTTTCTGGCTTCTGCCGCTCTTGTTTCTTCGATCAGTTTCTTCTCAGCTTCCTGAGTGGCCAGGGTGATTTCTACCTGCTTATTTCGGTCGGCTGTTTTGAAGGCTTCAAGGTCCTTGATTCCCTGTTGTTCTTCCACAACGGTTTTTTCCATAGTCAGGCGCTCACGAATTGCATCCTGAATGTTTTTCTTTTCCAGTTCGATGGCTTTTTCTTTTTCAATCTGAGCAAGAGAAACAATTCTTTCTCTTTCGGTGGCTTCCAGCATTTTGTCTTTCTGTACTCTTTCGGTTTCCACCAAATCGGCACGTTCTTTATTCTTAGCGGCAATCACTACCTGTCTCAGCTTATTTTCTTCAGCGATCTGAAGTTTTTCTTCGGTTGCAATACGAACGGTTTCGTATTTCAAACGCTCTTCTTCATTTACTTTTAATATTTCGGCATTTTCGCGGGCTTTAATATTGGCAACTTCTCTTTTTTGAGATTCTTCTTTTTCAGCCAGTTGTTTTTCAAGTTCCAAAATCGCTTCACGGGCTTCAACATTCTGTTTTGTGATCGTTTTTTCCTCGTCTCTGCGAACCTGATTGGCTTTAATATTTTGTGTTGCCGTTAATTCAGTTATTTTCTTGATACCCTCAGAATCCAGAATATTGTCTTTGTCTAAGCTGTCGATGGAAGTCTGCTCCAGATAATCAATCGCACAGTCATCCAGAACATAGCCATTAAGGTCTGTTCCGATAATATCAAGGATTTCCTGACGGAACTCGCTTCTTGCTTCGTACAGTTCGATGAATTCAAATTTTTTACCTACCGTCTTCAGCGCTTCCGAAAATTTAGCTTCAAACAGTTCTCTTAAGGTATGGATATCCGAAGCTCTCTGGCAACCGATTGTCTGGGCAACATTCACAATATCATCAACAGATTTATTGACCCTGACAAAAAAAGCTACCTGAATGTCTGCCCGCATATTGTCTTTACAGATCAGGCCTGCTTTGCCTTCTCTGGCAATTTCCAATTTTTTCACGGAAATGTCCATAGATTCCATCCTGTGTATGATAGGAATTACAATTCCTGCATTAAAGAATACCTTTGTTCCTCCGTATCCGGTTCTGAGAATGACGATCCCCTGTACTGTTTTTTTGTACATAGACAGAATCCAGAATATTAATCCAACTGAAGCTACTACAGCAACAATTATCCCTGCAATTAGTGGTAAGTTCATAGTTTAAAGTTTAATTATTGAAATGTGTTTTTTTATATTAATTTTAATGCATAAAGCACAATGAGTATGTTCAGAATGGCTGATCACCATCAGAAAAGTAATCCTGATATTATTTAAAAGCGTATTTCGGTCGCTACATAGAAGTATTTTCTGTTCGGGTCCTCGTCTACAATAAATACCGTTTCTCCATATTCTATTTTCTCGCCGCCTTTGCTTTTTACCATCAGAGTCATCGGATCGCTGCCGATAAAAATTTCGAGAATACCTATTTTGTTTCCATGAATTGTAGATTTTAATCTTCCTGTACGGCCCAGAAAATCATGTGGCCTTTCTCCTTTGTGGTTAATTTCTCTGAAAAAAGGTTTCAAGGGCTTTAGCAGCAGCTTTGTTAAGAAGATGCTTCCCATAAACAGGGGAAAAACCAACAGCGCCGATACCCAAACCTGAAAGGAAGCAAATACTTCGAGGTAAAACGAACCCAGCCAGGTAAAGAAGAGCGAAATTGTCAGGAAATACGCAATCGGCACAATGTCAAGATCCAGAAATGTTAAGAACTGAATCCAGGGAGAAGGGTTTTCCGCCACATGAACCTGACCATCCGGGGTATCCATGTCCATATCCAGATCAGCATCAAAGCCTACATCAATATCTAAACCCGTGACAATAGTAAAAACCCAATAGAGAACAGCCAGAATCAGCAGTATGCTCAAAACGGTGTTCACCGGTGAAAAAGCTGTCTGCAAAAATTCCTCAAAAGTCATATTAGTCTTTTATATGTTTTTCTTTTAACTTTTGTAAAGCTTCTTCAGCCTGCCGGTCATTATTATTTATGACAGCATCAATTTCGTCATCAATGGTTTTTCCTGCACCTGAAATATCAGAGTACGCTTCTGCCAGTGCTTCCTGCTGTTCTGCTCTTTCTTTTAGTTTTTCGAGCATGCTCAATGTGCTCGTTGTGTCCATAAGGGTCATTTTTTTATTAATATCCCTGGTTGCTTCACTGATCTGAACTCTTGCTTTTAGGGTCTTGAGTTCATTTTCCCATTTCGATATGCCGGATTTCAGATTGTTGATGTTGGCCTGCATTTTTTCACATTCTTTATGCAGCTTTTCATGCTCTTTTTCAAGATGTAAAGCATTTTCCTGAGCGCTACTTTGCTTTTTCAGGGCTTCTTTTGCCAACCGGTCTGCTTCTGTCGTTTCAAGTTCTCTGTTTTCAGCTTTCTGGACTAAAATTACCGCTTTGTTGTAATAGTCATTCGCGGTCTGCTTTTCTTTTTCCGATTCGTTTTTCTTTCTTATGGAGAGGGCTTTCAGCTGGGCAAGAGCCTCCATGCTTTTGGCCAATTGGTCCTTCATTTCTCTGATTCCCTGTTCTGTCATATTAATGGGATCTTCAAAACCTTCGATCACTGAATGGATCTCGGCTTTTCCTATTTTGAATAATCTTGCAAAAATGTTCATGTTAAATTTATTTTATGATTTATTTACTCATTTCGATCATTTCATTGCTGAATTCTCCTACCAGAATTCCTAATGAGTTGATGGAGGCAATGACTTCATTCTGTGCCATATTGTCTGTTGGGAGTGTATCGCGGAAAATAACCCTTCTGCCGGTATTGTCCAAAGCGAATGCTCCGTGCACAATATCCCTGTTTTTTTGTAACAGTGACCGATAAATGTTTTGCGAAGGGTTTTTTATTTCAAAAAGAAACTGTTCCATAATAAGTATAGAATCTGAAATAATTAGAATCATATTCTTTATTCCGCTGGATTCTTTTTCAATGATTAGAATTCTCTGAGCTTCATCTTCCAACGTGATGTTGAACTCATAATCTAACAACCATTCTTTAACCGTTCTAAATATTTGATTTCTCATGATCGTAAGTTTTGTGTCAAATTTTCTTAGACAAATATAGAGCAAATTTTTAAAATTGCAAATATTTTTAGCATTATTTTATTTTAATTGTTATATTTGCTAAAAAAAATAGGCTTATGAGTTTTTTCGGAACCAATATTAAAAAAATAAGGCAGGTTAAAGGCTTAAGTCAGAAGGCTTTTGCTGATCTGTTTGATCTGAACAGGGGAGTCATAAGCTCTTATGAAGAAGGAAGGGCTGAACCTAAAATTGAAACCATTCTAAAGGTTGCCAATTATTTTAACCTTAACCTAGATAAATTATTAACTGAAATATTACAGGTCAATCAGTTGGTAAGCGTCTCTGATATTGATCATCTGATGTTTGATTCTGATAAAAATAATGAGAAAGCCCCTATTGTAAATCGCTATAAAAATGGAAATGTTGTTCAGGAGAATGTTTTGCAAAAATTATTAGCAAATGTTGATTTGATTTACGAATATAAAAGTAAACGGGATATGCAGAATTTTTATCAGGATGGCGATTTGTTGTTCTTGATTTTGGAAACATCCGGTTATTCAGCAGACCGTGTTTTTCTGGATGCGGAAGGTTATTTGCAGTTCGCAGGAGATCACCAAAAAAAAGAAAATGTAAATACATCTTTTTACAGAATTATAGGACATGTTTCAACAGGAAGCAAAAATATGTTTGCAGATATTCTCTCTCGGCTTGACCGGCTGGAAAGTAAGGTGTTTGAAATATGATCAATATATTTGATATGTTTAATTCCATATAAAAAGTTTATAATGCCGAATTATTGAGCATTCCTGCTGTGAATAAATAATTGAAGATTTCATGGGGAATTATTTTCAAAGCTGTCAATATCATAATCTTATTCTATAATACTTTAAAATTATTATTGCCAGTGTGAAATTCTAACTTTCGCTGAATATTTTACTTTTTTATTTTTTTCATAACGGTAGTTGCCGAAAACCCGTGCATAATGATGGATAAAAGAATTGTTAAAGAAACAATTGCCCAAAGCTGATCCTGGTGCTCAAAGTTAAATTCGCTGAAACCGAAAGAAAGGTAAAAAATTGAACCAAGGCCTTTAATTCCGAAAAATCCGATCACCCATTTTTCCTTGTTTTTTATTTTAGCGGTGATCAAAGCCAGCCATGCTGAAAGTGGGCGTATCAATAAAAGGAATAGTAGGACAAATACAATCATATTCAAATCAACCGGCTTTAATATGCCCATCACAAGTGTTCCTCCGAACAAAATCATTAGCAAACTAAGCAGGATCCTTTCAGTCTGATCAGTAAATGAATGCAATTCCTTATGATAATGATGATCCTTTTCATAATGCCTTAAAGTGATACTGCAGATAAAAACCGCTAAGAAACCATAACCATGAGCAAATTCAGTAATGCCATATACCAATAGTGTTGCGGCAATCGCCAGAAAACCGTCCCGGGTGGATAAAAAATCGCTTTTTTCGGATATGCGAAACAGCAGAAAGCCAATAGCTTTACCACTGATCCAGCCAATCAATATACCGGCGATCAGCCTGTAGATTAGATCGAACGCAAACCATTCGAGCAAGCTCGTCTGGCTCCCTGAAGTCATTAATCCAAGGCAAATCGCCAGCCATGTAAATGGGAAAGCAACGCCATCATTAAGTCCTGCTTCGGAAGTTAATGTAAATTTTACTTCAGATTTCACTTTATCGTTTGGAGGGCCAACCTGTACGTCTGCAGCAAGAACCGGGTCGGTAGGAGCCAGCGCCGCGCCGAGTAGCATTGCCGAAGCGATGCCAAGGCTGAGAAAATAATATCCCATACATGCAGCGGCTGCGATACAGGCCAGCATAGTAATGCCGATCAGTTTCAACGGGGAGGACCAGGCCTTAAATGAAAACGGGCGGTCAATCTTTATCCCTGACCCCATCAGTGAGATGATGACAATTAACTCGGTAAGGTGGAGCGTTAAGCTTTCATTATGCGTTGGAAGGGGGTCGGGAAGATAGTTCGGAAAGGCGAGGTAAAGCACAACCCCTCCAATGATATAAAATACCGAATACGATATTCCTGTTTTTTTCGAAAATGCAGGCATCCACGCCATTAAAAATGTGGATGCACCAATAATTGTTAAAATAAGTAAATAATGCTCCATAGATTTCGAGTTGTGTTTCTTTCGCCATCAATTATGTTTTTAGATTTGTCAGCGAGCAGGATATTTAATGGACTACCTTCGGTCACGCAAATATCCCGCCACAACGAGTCGGCTTGTTTGCAGGCACAAAATTTATGTTTCTCTGATTGTATTTCATCTTGTATATTTTCTGACAGAATTGATTTTTTTTAATCATCTATATGACATCCAAATCTTTGATGGTCAACTCACATTTCATTATATCTGTTATCCATTACACCGAACCTGATACTTGTCAAAAGGAAATTCAATTTGTATATAATAATTGCTTATTTTTAGATAACTTATTAATTTAATATGTCTTACAGTATACCCGAAGGCTTTAAAGGTCTTACACAGGATGAAGTGACAGCTTCCAGACAGCAAAATGGATATAATCGCCTGGAGGAGATTCATAAGAGTACATGGTTTGATCTGATTGTTAATATTTTAAAAGAACCGATGCTGATCTTGCTTATCATTATTTCACTTATTTATGTGATTGTGGGAGATTATGGGGAAGCCGCTTTTATGTTTGTGGCCATCGTGGCGGTAACCGCTATTTCTTTTTATCAGGATAATCGCAGTAAAAAAGCGCTGGAAGAACTAGAGAAACTGAACGAACCTCTGAGTCTGGTTATCAGAAACTCGCAAATAATGGAAATTCCGACCCATGAAATTGTTGTAGGTGACTTATGTATTACCGAGGAAGGAAAAAACATAAATGCTGATGGAGTGATTGTATACAGCAATGATTTCTCCGTGAATGAATCTCCTCTTACCGGTGAAAGTTTTTCAGTTTTTAAAGATAGCAAATCCGGAGACAATCTTGTTTATAGCGGTACGGTTACGGTTTCAGGTTTGGCCATTTTTGAGGTGCAAAAAGTTGGCCAGGAAACTCGTGTCGGGAAAATTGGAAAATCTATATTAAACATAAAAGAAGAAATATCGCCATTACAGATCCAGATCCGGAAGTTTGTAAAATGGATGGCTGTTACTGGAATCATTATTTTCCTTATGGTTTGCATCTTCAGTTATAGTAAGACCGGAGATGTGATAACGAGTCTTCTTAGCGGATTAACACTGGCAATGTCTGTATTGCCTGAGGAAATTCCTGTAGCATTCACCACATTTATGGCGTTGGGGGCGTGGAAGCTTATGCGGAAAGGAATTATCATAAAACGAAGCAGTATTGTAGAAACTTTAGGAAGCACTACGGTGATCTGCACCGATAAAACCGGAACTATCACAGAAAATTCAATGCAGTTGAAACATTTGTATGATTACCGGTCTGGCAGGACTTATGAAGAAGAGGACTTTAATGCTGAAAATTTGAAAGAGCTGATCGATTATGCAATGTGGAGCAGTGAGCCTGTCCCTTTTGATCCCATGGAAATCACTTTGCATAAAACGTATCAGCAGACTCAAAAAAATGATATTAGAAAAGAATATAAGCTGTTTCATGAGTACCCTCTTGAAGGCAGGCCGCCGATGATGACTCATCTTTTTGAAAATGCAAATAAAGATAGAATTATTGCAGCAAAAGGCGCTCCGGAAGCTATCCTGAATGTTTCCCATCTTTCAGAGACAGAAAAAAAAGAAATAAGAGACATTATAAAAACATTTGGACAGCAGGGCTACCGCGTTTTGGGAGTTGCGAAGTCACAGTTTGAAGGAAACAATTTTCCTAAAAGACAGCAGGATTTTGTATTTGAATTTTTAGGACTTACGGTATTTTATGATCCTCCCAAAGCAGGAATTTATAAAGTATTTCAACAGATCTATGGTGCAGGTATTAAGGTAAAGGTTATAACGGGAGATAATGAAGATACAACCAAAGCTATTGCAATGCAGGCAGGAATTATCAACACGACTCCTGCCATCAATGGCAGTGAAATAATAAATAATTCTGAAGAAGCATTAATGCAAATCTCGGAGCAGACTACTTTATTCACCCGGATGTTTCCGGATGCGAAACTGGCAGTAGTAAACGCCCTGAAAAAGAATGGCGAAGTAGTAGCCATGCTTGGAGATGGTGTAAATGATGGCCCTGCCTTAAAAGCCGCGCATATTGGTGTTGCAATGGGAAATAAAGGAACCGAAGTTGCCAAATCAGCTGCTGCGCTGGTCATTACAAATGATGATTTAGAAAAGCTGATTGTCGGAATTGCTGCAGGAAGAAGGATTTATAACAATATTAAAAAGGCAGTTCAGTATATTATTTCCATTCATATCCCTATTATACTTACGGTATCGCTGCCCCTGTTTTTGGGATGGATATTTCCACACATATTTACTCCGGTTCACGTTATTTTCCTCGAATTGGTGATGGGTCCTACCTGTTCTATTGTTTATGAGAACGAGCCCATGGAGAAAAACACAATGAAACAGCCGCCAAGAGCTATGGGAGATACTTTTTTAAGTTTTGGCGAGCTGGGAATCAGCTTTATTCAGGGGATTGTGATAACCCTCGGAGTTTTATTTGTATATCAGTTTATGGTTCAAAACGGGGGTGATGAACCAAAGACAAGAGCAATGGTATTCAGTACACTGATCTTTGCCAATATATTACTGAGCTTTGTCAACCGATCGTTCTTTTACAGTGTAATAGAAAGTTTCAAAAACCGTAATCCTTTACTTACGGGCATTTCTGTTTTAATATTGATGATGCTTATGGCCATATTATATATAAAACCGATTTCTCTATTCTTTAAAGTAACTGCACTCAATATATACGAATTGGGGATAGCTGTTTTCATCGCAGCGGTTTCTGTTTTATGGTTTGAGATTTATAAATATGTCAAAAGAAAAAGAAAATTAACCTTCAGGAAGAACATACTTTAAGCCGGGGTTTTATCTGGTAATGTCATTTTTCTGGCTGCAGAAAAGAAATGTCAAGTGGAGGAGCTTTCTATAAAGTAATAAGTGAATTAAAAGAATTAATTTTAAAGAAAAAAATAATCATATGTATCAGAAAGATTTTTGGGACAATCGTTACAGTCAGGAAGAGTTTATCTATGGGAAGCTGCCGAATGAATATCTGAAAGAAAAGTTAGATATTTTAAAACCCGGGAAAATTCTTTTTCCTGCAGAAGGAGAGGGTAGGAATGCTGTGTATGCAGCTGCAAAAGGATGGAAATCTGAAGCATTTGACCAAAGTGAAGAGGGAATGAAAAAAGCACTTGTATGGGCAGGCGAAAACAATACGGAAATTTTTTATACATTATCTAATGTAGAAAATATAGAATATCCAAATTCTTCTTTTGATGTTTTAGCTATGATTTACGCTCATTTTCCGGGAGATCATAGAAGAGATTTTCACCAAAAACTCACCCGATATTTAAAACCCGGAGGTTATCTCATAATGGATGGTTTCTCTAAACTTCAGCAAGAATATCAGCAAAGAAATCCTCAATCGGGAGGACCGAGAGATTCTGAAATGCTGTATGATCTTGAGGAGCTAAAAAAAGATTTTGAAAACTTTGATATAAAAGAAGCTACTGTACAGACAATTGTGCTCAACGAAGGAGATTATCATAAAGGTGAAGCATCTGTGGTAAGAATTTTTGCCGTTAAAAAGTAATTTTTCTTTGTGATCAAGGTTACTGAAAAAAGGAGAAATAAGTTATAATTTTGTATCTGTAAACCACAAAATGTAAAAGTAACATTCTGTTTCAGACTATTTATGATAGGTCTTTCGCGGGCCAGCTACTTCATCGAAGTCAGGGAAAGGGTAAAGTGATTGTCATTGACGAAAAGGAGATATCATTATTAAAGTGGTGACAGAGCTGTGATTGCGTATTCTTTGAAGAAAAATGGTTTCGGAATGCTAATAACTTTTCTGATGAATGAAAGAATGGTTAGAAAATGATAATGTTGTACCCAAATAAAAAAGAAATGATACAAAATATATTAAAAGACTGGAACTTTGTACGGTTGCTTCGTTTGGCAATGGGAGTTTTCCTCATCGTGGAAGCCATAAGATCTGGAATGTGGTTTTTTGTTGCTGTTGGAGCAGTTTTTGTTGTCATGCCATTGTTGAACATTGGCTGTTGTACAACTGGGAACTGTTCTGTACCAATTCGCAATTCAAAAAGAACAGATGATGAGGTAGAATATGAGGAAATTAAATAAAAGTATGGCAAAATGAATAAATTTCAAGAACTTATCAATCAGGACAAACCTGTTTTAGTGGATTTCTTTGCAGAATGGTGTGGTCCTTGCAAAATGCAGGCTCCCATTCTTCAGGATTTGAAAAAAAATATTGGTGATGCTGCGAGTATCGTTAAAATTGACGTCGATAAAAATCAGGCCGTTGCTGCACAGTTCGGGATCCGAAGTGTTCCGACTCTGATGATTTTTAAAAACGGGGAAGTGAAATGGAAACAGTCCGGTGTTTTTCAGGCGGATGAATTGGAAAGATTAATCAGGCAAAATAGCTAAGATGTATAAAAACCTAATCGTTGTATTTTTTCTCATCGTATTGACGGGATGCGGAAAAGCTCAGAATAATAATAGTGAAACTAATCTTTCTGCTGTAGAATTTTCTAAAAAATTAAACCAGACCAAAGATGCGCAGTTGGTGGATGTAAGAACACCCGGAGAATTCCGAAACGGACATCTGAAAAATGCAATGAATATCGACTGGAATGCAGATGATTTTACCAAAAAAGCAGAAGTTCTCGACAAAAATAAACCTGTTTTTGTGTATTGTATGAGCGGACCAAGAAGTACGGCAGCAGCTGAAAAACTTCAGAAAATAGGCTTTAAAAACGTCTATGAAATGCAGGGTGGAATGATGAAATGGAGAAATGCCAATCTTCCGGAAATCAAGTCACCCACTTCAGCAGGAATGAGCCTGGCACAGTACAATGAAATGCTAAAAAGTGAAACGCCTGTACTGGTAGATTTCTACGCAGAATGGTGTGCGCCATGCAAGAAAATGGAGCCCTATCTAAAAAAAATGGCAACCGAAATGCCTGATAAGGTAAAAATTGTAAGAATTAATGCTGATGAAAATACAGAACTTTGCAAAGCATTAAATGTTTCGGCGCTTCCTGTTTTAAAATTATACAAAAATGACAAAGTAATTTGGGAGAATCTGGGTTTTGTGTCTGAACAGCAGGTGAAAAATAAGATTACTCAATAATGTTTTTTGTTATAAAATCTGTTAATATTTTTGACAAAAAAAGTTTAAATTATATTTTTGCCTGAATGACCAATAAGAAATTAAATACCAGTCATACAATGAAAAGCATCCTGTCGGTGTTTTTCATTGTATGTATTTTGATTTCTTCCTGCGCTGTAAAATATGGTATCAAAAACCTTTTTAATCTACAGCCGTCCGCAAAAAGCCACACCTCCGTTCCAAAGGAAAAATTTACGGCTAGCACAGCTACAACAGCTGCCTGCAATTTCTGTAAGGAAAAAGAAATTACCGCAAAAAGTAATACTCAGTTTTCCGTATTCGATTTTCAGGAGCTTGCTGCATTTACATTCATTTTATTTTCAGGAGCATTTCTGTTTATAAAACTTTGCAAACATCCCTTTTACGGTGCTTCCAAAATCGGAAATGCCGTTCCCATCTTTATACAATACCGCAAACTTATCATTTGATTTAAAACTTCCCAGATCTTTTATTTTTTAAGAGAATTATACGGTTTTACATTTTTATTAATCCTTACCGGAAGCCATCCGGTAACTTTAATGTTTCATACAATGATAAGAAAAAGTCTGTCAGTCCTTATTCTGGGGCTGATTACACAACAGTCTGTCCTTTATGCCCGGCAAGTATTCTACAGACTCAATCGGGAACCTTTGTGATTACCTTTAATGATAATACGGTGAAGAGAATCACTGTAAAAGAAGAAATTACATATGAAAAGCTGACCGAGGTTTTGGTGCATTTTCCGAAAACGATAAAATTTGAATAAAACCTTCCGAAGATTGGAAGAAGGTAAAATATTAATCCCAAAAAAATAAACAATGACAATGATTTTAAAATCTAAAACGGCTATTCTTATACTGCTAATCTCCCTGTTTTCCTTACAAGCCAATGCAATGCAGTCGGATGCTGAACATAAAATTCAAATCAAAAGTCCGGATAATCTTAATGATGATATTATCTTAATTGACAAAAACGGTAAGAAAATAAGGCTGAGTGAACTGAAAGGAAAAGTAGTGTTCATCAATTTCTGGGCAACCTGGTGCAGACCTTGTGTTGAAGAAATGCCCACACTCAACAAACTGAAAAATAAATTCAAAGGAAATGATAAAATCATTTTTGTTTTTTTGAATGTAGAAGCTAATCTTATAAAATCTAAGAAATTTATGAAGGATAAAAACTACGAACTTCCGGTGTATGTCGCAGCAGATACGATTCCTTCCAGGTATTTTCAGGGAGCAATTCCCACGACTTTAATCTTTAATAAAAAAGGAGAACTGGAAGCACAGATTCAGGGTGGGAGAGATTTTGACCAGCCTCAGATCTATGATGCCCTGAAAACTTTAACTGAACAATAAAATATAGTCAGACAATGGAAAAATTTAAAATATGGCTTCGGAAAAACTGGAGTACAGCCATTCTGGTAGTAATATTCATCGTATTAATGGTAAGTCCCGATGCAAAAGCCTGGCTGATGCGGCAAATCATTTCAACCGGTCTTCTCAATTCGAAAATTGAAGAAAAGAAAGAAGAACCGGTTTCTGAATCAAGTCCTTTAGCAGTCACTGAAAATTTCAGTGTCAGGAATGAAAAAGGAGAGGTTGTCAATACTTCTAAACTGAAAGGAAAAGTGGTTTTTATTAATTTCTGGGCATCATGGTGTCCGCCTTGCCGCGCGGAATTTCCTTCGATTCAGAAGTTTTACAATCAATATAAATCAAATAAAGATCTGGTTTTTCTCACAGTCAATCTGGACGATCAGCCTGCTGCCGGTAAAATGTATCTCGATAAAGAACGGTTTACTGTCCCGTTTTTAGTTCCGGAGGGTTCTATTCCTGCTTCATTTTTTAAAGGCTCGCTTCCCACGACCGTAGTTTTGGATAAATGGGGGAAAATCAGGATGCATCATGCCGGAATGGCAGATTACAGCAAAGATTCTTTCTACGAAGAGATCAATCAACTTTTAAATGAGCAGCTATGAAAAATTTAATAAAAATAATGACCTTATCAGTTTTCCTGACCGGCTCTATGAGCTTTGCTCAAAAGAAAAACTTTTACGAGCCTGCAAAATCTATTAATCAGGAATATAATGCTCTGTATGTTATCAATGAAGCAGATGACCAGAAAATCAAAGCCGTCATCAGAAATATCAATAACGCACTTGAAGATCCGAGACTGAAAGGTAAGCTGAATATTGAATTGCTGGCTTTTGGAGGCGGAGTGGAAATGTTCCGAAAGAAAAACCCATATCAGGAACTTCTTGCTGCTCTGAAAGATAAAGGCGTGATCATGGTACAGTGCGAAAATACGCTTCGCGAGAAAAAAATCGACAAGTCCGAATTGTTTGATTTTGTCAAATATACACCCAGCGCAAACGGGGAAATGATTTTGAGACAGTATGAAGGCTGGGCAATAGTTAAACCTTAAAACTTGAAATTATAAATTATCAATAGGATTCATCAACGATGTTCACGATATTGTGAAAAGCGCAGGAGGTTCCTTAGATACAATAGTGGGTCACTGGGAATTTTAGGCTGCAATATTTTGATGAAAAAACAAATCAATTTTACAACCTACAAAATCTCGGAGATTAAAGGACTGAAAATTGGTATTATTGGGATTTTCGAATATTATTTGAACTACTGAAAAAAGTGAAGGATTTATTTGCCTCAGCGCATATACTCACAACAGAAATGTACGAAGCAGAGAAAGTAGGCATCATACAGTGTGATTGCCAAGCTCTTTGCAGGACATCTGGAGCTTGATATTGAACATTAGCAGTGCTGATCTATTCCGGCTGTATGATCACAAAACGAACTAATTTAAATTCATTTTTTATAGTGTTGCGAATACGCTGAATAGCTTCAGTAATCTCTTCGGTATCCAAGTGGTCTTTAAAGTCTATAATAAGCATCAGAACGACTTCTTCAGGCGATTGATAGGTAGATAATATGCTTTTTGTTCTAAGCACAGCAACATCCTGCTCTGCTAGTTTCGTGATTTTTTCTCTGGTCTCTGGCGCTAATCCTTCTCCCATCAGCAAACTTCTGCTTTCTCTGGCCAGTATAAGAGAGACAAAGACGAGGATTAATCCAACTATAATCGATGCAAGACCATCTAATTCCGGAATTTTAAAATAATGACTTATTCCCATTAATATCATAACAACGATAAGGCCGGATACGGCTGCGCCATCTTCAAAAACAACAAGAAAACTGGAGGGATCTTTGCTTTTAACGATTGCATCCCACCATGCCAGGCCATTACGGGTCTTATTGAATTCTTTCACAGCGATAAAGAGGGATGTGCCTTCAAAAATAAGAGACAAGGACAATACAATGTAGTTCCAAAAGGGATCCTTCATCACTTCAGGTTCCAGTATATGCAGAATTCCCTGGTAAATGGATAAGGCCCCGCCAAGTCCGAATATCAGAATCGAGACAACAAAAGACCAGAAATAGAGCTCTTTTCCGTAACCAAAAGGATGTGATTCATCAGGAGCTTTCTTACTTCTCTTTATACCATAAAGAAGCAATAGCTGATTGGTCGTATCAACGGTTGAATGGATACCTTCAGAGATCATCGACGAGCTGTTGGTGAATGAACCCGCAATAAATTTCGTTAGTGCGATCAAAAGATTGGCGGCAAGCGCACTGTAAATTGATTTGCGATTATTTGCCATTGGTTATAGATTTAAGTAGGAAAGGATTAACAGGAGCTTTACCGTTATCAAGATCATTTCCGTCAATATAATTTTTTTATACACGATGTGCGTAACGTAAATTGTTATATTACATGCTGCTAATGAAATAGCCTATGAGAAAAACGCTGATGGATATAATAAGAATTGTAACGAACAGTATTAACGAATTGCTTTCGACAAACAGATCCTGCCTGATTCTTTTTTGAGTTTTTCGGTAATTGAGGTAAGATAGAAAAAGAATCAAAATACCCGCAGCTACAAGGATGAGTCCTGTAAACCCGGAGTATTCTTTTTGCGAATGGATAATGAGCCTGTTTGAATCAAGCAGTGTAATTTGTTTTAGAAATACAGAGAACTTTACCAATATCAACCCGAAACCCATTAGTGCCACTGAAGTTCTTAACCATGCAAGGAATGTTCGCTCATTAGCAAGATAATCATTTGTCTTGTTTTTTTCGTCTTTATGTACCATCGTAATTTCAATTGCTTAAAATACACATGCAAAATACAATCCAATACCTTTTTTGAGATGGTCTATTTGTATGGAGTAAAGACTTACAGCAGTTCAAGTGTTTAAAGATATGTTATTAAAGATTCTCCATGCTATTTATTGTATGAATTTAAAGTTAAAATAAAGACATTGTTTAACAATTTCAGTTAAAGGAAGTTCTGATTTCCAAAGTAAACTGTCAGCCAAATTGGTGTAAAAATAATTTTAATTATTATCCCGATTATCGCGTTTTAATTCTCTTTCAATCTCATCTATTTCGGGCAAAGGGAGATCGTAACTTTCATGTATATAATTAAGAATATTTTCGTTGGTCTTAGCATTGATTTTCCTTATAAAAAGCTGGTTTTTAACTTTTAATGATCTGATTAGGTGGTTGTTGTACAGATCCTTGTTGAAGAGTGTTTTTTCAATGAATGCTCTTTTATCATCATTTACAATGATATCTTTAAAGATCGTATTCATCAGAACAGTCTGAAAGAATGACTCGGCGGGTAGAAGAGTATGCAGATAATAATCTTCAAAATCCATCACCCTTTTGTTATTTATCAGGAACATGCATGTTTCTCTGGTGAAAATAAACCATTTGCCTCCGATATAAGGCGTTACACCTTCCATAAATTCTCTTTTGTAGATTAAAGATGAGATTTTATGGGTCAGTTCCGTAAAATGATTCTGTATTCTCTGGAGCGTATCGGGCCTGTAAAATTTTTGATCATAATAAAAAAGGTAGTTCTTGCCGTTATTGATGGTAAGAAACTGTCGGATAATAGGTTGTGATTTTAGAGGGTAATCTTCGCCACTTAGATTAATAAAATAATCCCAGTCTTTGCTTACACTGAGCAGATATTCCATGGCGTTAAGCTCTGCCTGAATCATGCTGAATCCTCCCGAGACAATATTCATGCTTTCTAAAATATATACATTGGGAAACTGTGTCAGATATAGCTGGATTTCTTCGGTTACTTCCGCTTTTGCTTTCCGATCTATATGAATAAGATAGAACTGATCGCGTGTGTAAATTTTGCTGAACATCGCTTTAAAGATCTCCGGCTTATGATGTACCATTATAAAGTAAGCAATTCGGATGGATGGAGATTGAAGGGTATCTGAGGTTTGTGATTGTGGCTTTGGCGTGGCAGCAAGAGCTTGCATAAGATTGGAATTTTAAAATCATCCGCACTTTGCAAATAATTTGGTTAATTTGCGTAATGTACGAATATTATTTTGATAATCAGCTAATTATATTGTGCTGTTACTAAATTGTTTTAGCGTAGCTTTGCATTGCATTTATAAAACAGGTTCCTGCTTTGCTATTCTGCAATAATTAAAATCATATTTTATCATTCAGTTTGCTTTTTCAGCTGCCCTATTGTCAACTTATCTTATTAAAATAAAAGCTTCAACTTATAAGCTATCCAAATTTTAAAAGAAAAGTTTTGTGAGTTAAGCATAGAGAATCAATACCATTCCTATGAGTACAATTAATTCTTTTGAAAATGTATTTTCCGTAAAGTGTCGGGAACTGCAAAAAATATGATAAGTTTCAAAAATTTAAAATTAATCAATCCGATTATCCGTGCCATTACAGAAGCCGGATATTCTAAGCCAACCGAAATACAGAATTTTGTAATACCGACTATTTTAGAAGGTAAAGATCTCCTGGCATCTGCCCCGAAAGGAAGCGGAAAAAAATCGGCCTTCACGGTACCCATACTCCAGCTGTTAAAAAGAAATCCGAGCGAGCATACAAACATCCGGGTTCTGGTACTTGCTTCTACAGACCGTTCGGCCATAGAAATTGAAGAAAAAATCAATCAGTCGAGCAAGTATCTGACTTTACTGCATCTTCGTATTAATGATGAGGAATCAACAGAAAGTCAGCTTGCGGCCTTTAGAAAGAGGGTAGATGTGCTGGTAGCAACTCCCGAAAGATTACTGGAGATCATCCGTAAAAGACCAATTAATTTTTCTAAGCTGGAAATTCTGGTTCTGTATGATGCCGATAAAATGCTTGAAAAAGTACTCATAAGCCGGGTAAAAGATGTTCAGAAACTAATTCCTAAAAATATACAGACCTTGGTTTTCTGCACAGAGCCTTCAACTTATGTGAGGAAATATGTATCGGTTTTTCTCAGAAATCCTGTGGAAATTGCCATACACGAACGATCGGTAGAGATGGATAATATTTCGCAGTGTGTATATTTTGTTGAGAAAAGAGATAAATCCGGATTGCTAATCGATTTGCTGAAAAGCAATAAGAAATGCTCCATGGTTTTTACCCATAGCAAATATATTGCTGATGAACTGGTACAAGATCTCGAAAAAGCAGGAATCAGCACAGGATCGATACATGGAAACAGAACTCAGACTGCTAAAAACGGCGTATTGGAAGATTTCAGAAATGGAAAGATCCAGATTTTGATCACCACGGATATAGCCGCAAAAGGCGTTGATTTGGATCAGCTGTTACATATAGTGAATTATGATCTTCCCGATATTCCTCAGACTTATGTTCAGAGAATTGAAAGAATAAGAAAATTCGGAAATGGAGGGTCATTAATTTCATTCTGTACGGCAGATGAGCATATCGATCTGAAGAATATTCAGAGTCTGATTGGTTTTACAATGCCCGTCGGAACAATATAAAATAAAGCTGTAAAATTTACAGATTATCCTATACAATTTAACAATAATTACAATGCAACAAGGCACAGTAAAGTTTTTCGACGAAGCAAAAGGCTTCGGATTTATTTCTCCTGCAGATGGGAGTAAAGATATTTTTGTACATTCTTCAGGATTGACGATGAGATTTCTTCGTGAAAATGACAAAGTAAATTTCGATATCCAACAGGGAGACAGAGGTTTAAATGCTGTAAATGTAAGGCTGGTATAACTACCGGAAAGACCATTGATTTACATATGGCAAAACTTTTATTATTAACACCACTATTGTCTCACTAAATATTATACTTGACTGTTTTAATATATTGTTTGAATGAATATTGATGCAAACTACATCGTTTTCCATGTTCATCAGCCTCTTGCTTTAGTGAGAGGTTTTAATAATTTAAACACTTTAAATCTATTATTAAAGTTTAATTAAATACTTACTAAAATGATCATTATCAATAATTTTAATGAATACAAATTGCTGGAAGGCACTATGGTTGGTACCTCTTTGTGGCACACCATAGATCAGGATCAGATCAACCGTTTTGCGGATGCAACGCTGGATCACCAGTGGATCCATACTGATGAAAAAAGAGCTGCGGAGGAGAGTCCTTATCGATCTACGATAGCTCACGGATATTTGACGCTTTCCCTGATTCCTTATCTCTGGAAACAGATTGCTGAGGTCAGAAATATAACCATGGAAATCAACTACGGAATAGAAAATTTCAGATTCGGACAGCCCGTAAAAGTTGATGATCAGGTATGTCTGCAGGCAACTATAAGATCTGTTAATAACCTTAAAGGAACAGTGAAAGTAGTGGTTGGAGCCAAGCTTCTTATTAAAGATCAGTCAAAACCCGCATACACAGGAGACGTATTATTTCTTTATCATTTTGAATAAGATGATATATTTTGATTTGACTGCTTAGAAAGGATTCAATCAAATTAAAAAAATCCTCATATGTAAAGATTTTTGTCCGATTAATGTAAATATGAAAAACCAACAAAATAATGTTTTTCTGCATGATGCTGAAGTCCGTAATTGAGTCCGGCATCAACTTTAAAGTTTTTAACGACTTCCATTTGAATTGCCGCATTAATGTAATTTGAAAACTGATGAGCTTTAAAATCATACGTATAATAGGTCTCGGCGATACCATCAATATTTTTTGTAATCGGATGACTGATCGTAAGGGTCTGCAGGAATTCAGTATGCATTTCAGGCTGATCCTGATCTTTTAATTTATCAACTTCTACCTGAAATCCTAAATTCCAGTCACCTTCAAATTTATAAAGCATTGGTACAATCAGACCGTATTCTATGCGACTTTCATGATCATATTGTGAAGTCGGAAATTTAACATAAGGCAGAACCGCCATTACAAAATTTCCTTTATCATTACCGATGATATTTTGTTTTATTCTAAAATTGATATCGCCAAAACCATCGGTATGCGAAGTATTTCCGGAACTCTTTTCAGTCTCTTTCTGGAAGCCATAAGTCTGAAATCCGATCTGCATAGCGGTTGATTCTGTAATTCCGATTTTGATATTTCCCTGATTGATCAGCAGTGTACGGGTTTGCGTTAAATCAGAATTTTCTTTCCTCAGCCTGAGCAGATCCGTTTCGTACTGGATATGGCCGGCATCAACCGTATAAGGCGATTCTGTTACATCAGGACGGTCTGTTTCCATTTCCCGCATCATTGATTTTGGAACAGGATTAAATAAAGTATACTTTTTAGGCAATTCCTGTTGGGCATTAAACAGATTTGAAATAAGAAATACAGGAACAATTAATTTCAATACATAATAATGATAAGTCATCGTTTTTTTCACAAATAGTACAAAATGTGTACTAGTATTTATAAAAAATTCAAATGTGGTATTTAAAGTGGGCGTATCGGAGATGTATAAAGTTATGGTAAATGTTTATTTTTGCATGCAATTGAAAAAACGTTTATTATGAATTACATTTCGTCGGAAAGTCATTATGGGATCGTCTCTTCTTTTTCAGATCTTGTTTCTGTAGGTTTTCAGGGGAATGTGAATGCTGTTTGCTGGCAGAGAGATCTTGACGTTGATTTTCATGAAATTGTAGCTAAGCTTACCTTAAAAGAAAATATCACAGAGATTTTTATTGATGATCTTATGAAGCTTGATTTGTCTGAAAAGGGAAATCTGGCAAGAGAAATTATCATCAGTGATATGCAGATGTTGTCTGATTTTGGGGCAGCACCTTCGCTCAATCTGTTAAAAAGCTACGACAGGGACGAAGAATTCGATTTTATTTCAACCGATGTTTATTCATATCACGCCGACCGTTCACCAGTTGCAACGGATACTTTTCTTTGCACTTATTTTGGTGCAGCCAGTGATTTTTTACCAAATGACCAATGTGTACAGAAGATCCTGATTCCCGAAATCCGAGAAAAGCTTCGAGCATTGTGCGATGGTGACGATGAAGAATTTGAAACGTTCCTGAAAGACAATTATTTTGATCTGCACTATCTGCCTAAACCCGGTGCCACACCTGTCAATTTAGGAAATGGTCATCTTTGGAGGCTGGCGGTTGATCATCCCGATCAAAAAGTTTTACCATGCATTCATCGGGCACCACAGGAGAAAGAAGGAGAGTACAGGCTTCTGTTGATTTGTTAAATATTTAAATCTGCATTATTTTAAAATCTTAATACTTTTCTTTTCTGGATTCACAACAATGCTTTTATAATATCCGAGGCGGGTAGCTCAAGACTTTCCGGCCATCAAATATAAGTTTGTTGTTTAAATTAAATAATTAAGTCCAGAAATTAAAAAAGCATATTCATGAGTTTTCTTGTCTGCTCCATGCTCACTCCGAAAATAATATGTGAACCAAATTCCCAGACCCACCAGGATGCCGGCATCTCAGAGACTTTTCCCTGCAGTTTAAGGGCCGGAACGACAGAACCGTGTGTCAGTGCCCATACCACAATTCCTGAGGCGGTGCCTTCACCTACTGTAAAACCTTTGTTTTTATTTGCCAGCATCACATAACTCACACCAATCATTGTTCCTAAAGCGTAATGGATAATTTTCATAGATTTTAAGGTGTCATCATACGAAAGTTCTCTGCCGGCAATGGTAGCATAGACTTCTTTTGCTAAAACTGCCGGCGGCATATTTTCCGGCTGGCGGGTCACATCTGCGCCCCGTAATTCAAGCTCATCTGGTTCTGGTGGAAATTGTTTTTCCCCCAGCTTTTGCAGAGGTGGTTCTACCAGCGATTTAATTAATGAAGCCAACAATCCTACAGCAATTCCTTTTATAATCGTATTTGTGGTTGTATTCATCTGTAAAAACTTAAATTTATTTTATTGTTAAATTTCCGGCGGCCATTGAAAATGGCCGCCGGAATTATATTGTGATTTAAAAAATATAACTGTTTAATGTAACACTATTTATAGGCTTTATTTCGGATATCTGTATACAACTTTATTGCCAATCAGGGATTTCTGTGGCAAATGCTTCAACATTAATATTTATGGTGTATTATTCTTTAGTGGTCACAGCATTACTGATTTCCCATCATCAGCTCAATCATCAGCATAATAGAAATGAATTTTTTGGAAGATTGGTATTTAGGGTTCAGCTGTTGCCGAATTTCGCCAATGGCATTGCTCAGCTTATTACTGACTGTTTTATTGGTTAGGTCTAATGCTTCAGCGGTTTCATTAACAGACATATTTTTACGGATTCTCATGTCATAGACTTTCTGTTCGGTGACAGGCAGGGTAGAAACGACTTCATCAATCATCGCAAACAAATCCGAAATTTCATGCTGATCAAGAATTTCAAAGTATTCTGTGTCGGTAATATCTGTAAAACTTTCAGATTCATCGATCCGTATGGCAGACCATTCTTTTTTATGACTGTTGAAATGATCAATCACTCTGTAATGGAGATGCTTCAGAAAATATCCTTTTGCACTTTCATTTGCGTCGGTTTGTATGCTTTCTGTATTTTCAAGAATTTTAATCCAGAGATTCTGCAGCAATTCTTCTGCAAGCTCTCTGTTCTTTGTCCTTACAAAAACAAAACGGTACAAATCATCCCAATACCTTTCGTAAAGTATCATAAAAGCCGGCCGGTCGCCTGTTTTTATTTTTTTCAATAGTATGTGATCCGTCTGATTCATTGATGCAAAATTACCTAAAGGAAAATTAACTTTTTGTGAACTTTGACAATTGCAATATTAATTATTTCTGAAAATCACAGGCGGAATACGGTTCGAATTCTGAGAAATGGTTAAGAATTACTGCAAATTGTTAACAACTTGATTCTAATATGAATACAATGTTAAATCTGCGCTGGGGAAGTTTTCTGTTTCTGCTGTTTTATAGATGTAACGGCGATCGTTTATCAAGAATTTATGAAAAACCTACAGTATAAAGATATTCAGGCATTCGTTTTCAGACTTTGGGAAAGGGAAGTTTCTGAAGAAAAAATTTCCGGGAAAGAAACCGAACTTTTAAAGCAGTGGAAAATCAGTATGGAAAAAAATCTGGACGAAAATTACAGTAAGGAATCAAGAGAAAGAGTCTTATTTTCATTAGAACCGTATTTCGTTCCAACCGCAATTATTAACGATTCCAATGTCTTCAGTAAATACTTTTTCCGGATCGCGGCTGTGATTGTACTGCTTTTTACATTAGGAGGTTTTTTCATGTACAATACTTTCGTGAAGCCTGACCTCTATTTTGCGGATTCCGAAAGTCAAAAGATTCATCTGGCAGATGGGTCGGTAGTGCTTTTGCTTCCCGGTTCACAGCTTACGGTTGAAAAATCCTTTCCCGCAGACACAAGAGTTGTGAAACTTAAAGGTGATGCAATATTTTCTGTAGCAAAATCAAAAAAGCATCCATTCATTGTAAATGCTGATGGTTTCAGCACCAGGGTCTTGGGAACTGTTTTTAAAATTACCCAAACCGGAAACAACAAAGCGGTAGATCTTTATGAAGGAAAAGTTGCGGTTTCCTATGCGGGAACGCATATCGCTTATCTGAAACCTCATCAGAAATGGACCAACTTCGGCATTGCCCGTACTGCTGCCGTCATTTCTTATGGAAAAGAAAAAAAATCGGATAAGGCATTGCCGTCTTTATTGTCATTAAGCTTTAATGATGTGATACTGAAGGAAGTTACGGACGTTCTGCAAAAAAATTATAACATCAGTATTATTTATCCTAAAGAATTTGCCGAAAAGAAAATAACTGCCGATTTCACAGGTGGAAATACTGATGAAAATATTGAAGCCCTTGCATTCATACTTGGGCTGGAAGTACAGAAAGAAAAGCAGACGTATATCCTGAAAAATAATAAATAAGAAAGCTAATAATCAGATAAATATAATAAAGAGAACACTAAAAAATGAAAAGTTTGAAATGTAGTTTTACCATTGCGGCAATATTTTTCACCATAGCAGCTGAGGCTCAGGAACTGTCACAGAAAGTGTCGTTTTCTGCTCCTGCGGGGAAGCCTTTGATCGAAGCACTTGAAGAGTTTGCGGGTAAAACAAGAATGAGGCTGGCTTATTCTAAAGCAGATATTAAAGAATTAAAAATAAAAACAACAAAATGTGAAAATATTCCTGTCCATGATTGTCTGGATGATATGACTAGCGGACTTCCGATCATGTACCGTCTCCGCGGCGATCTTATTTCAATAAAATATAAATCACAAAACGCTTCTGCCTTCGGAAACGGAAAAATTTCCGGGAAGATCGTTGATGAAGTGGGAAATCCTGTTGTCGGAGCAGAAATTAATATTTCGGGGATCAAAACAGTGACGGATAACAACGGAGATTTTACAGTGGAACTTCCTTCAGGAGTATATACATTAATCGTAAAGTCACCGAAATACAATTCTCTACGGGTAGAAAAACTTTCTGTAAATAATAATGAAACCAATACGGTTTCCTTTGCCATGAGGTCGCTTTCGGATAAAATATCGGATATAAAAGAAGTGGTCATTACAGGAACACGGAAAGCCGATACCCAGGCGGGATTATTAGCTCAACAAAAAAAGGCAGCCCAGATGAGCGACGGGATTTCCGCAGAGCAGATTTCAAAAACACCGGATAATGATCTTGGGGCGACACTGAAAAGAGTGACCGGAGTGACCACCATTGATAATAAATACGTAGTAGTCCGTTCAATGGGAGAGCGCTGGAATACTGCTGCAATGGATGGTATTAATCTTCCAAGCACGGAGGCTTATAACCAGAATTTTTCTTTTGACATTATTCCGAATTCGATGGTGGAAAGTGTCGTTATCAGCAAAACCGCAACACCTGATATGAACGCAAGCTTTGCCGGCGGATTGGTGGAAGTGAGAACAAAAGATATTCCTAATGAAAACTTCACTACCGTAACGATGGGAACTTCCTACAATGATATTGCTACTTTTAAAGAATTTCTGACCCGTAAAAGAGGTAAATATGATTATTTCGGATACGATGACGGAACAAGGGATTTTCCCATGGACCTTGAATATACCGACTGGAACAATCCTCTGTTTTTTGAGCAGTCGAGACGCTTTACCAACGATAATTTTACGAATTACCGTACCAAAGCAGACATGAACTCCAATATGCAGCTCGCACTGGGAAGAAGCTTTAAAATGAAAAATAATAACAAATGGGGATTTGCCGGAGCACTTACGATAAGAAATGAACAGAATAAACTCGATATTGATCATACCGGACGGGGCGGATGGCTTGACAATGCCGGACTCATCAACAATTGGCAGGAACTGGGAGTAGCACCAGTAAAATTTTTTAATTTTAAAAATAAAGGAGCATCTTACAGCTACAATTCCACGATAGGAGCGATGTTGAATTTTGGGTTGCAATTAGGAAAAAACAGACTGTCTTTCAGAAATTCATATACCCATATTTACGATCAGACGCTTACCAGAATTACCGGCTGGAACGAATATACGGGAGGCACCGGACAACCGGCAATGGCAGAAGGTTCATACAATTATTTTTATCATGGGATTATTCCCAATAATGACCCTTCTCAGCTGGCTGCTTTAGACAGACCTTATACGGATAATACGGATTATCCTGTCTACCAGACTTTATTACAGAATAAGCTGGAAGGGAATCACAAGATAAAAGAGGTGGAGATCAACTGGTTTGCAGCAAGAACAGGTGTAATTTCTGATACAAAAGATTATACGCAGTATCAGACATTCTATGATTTTGTAGGAAGTGAAATTTTAACCTACCATCAGATTTATAATTCAGGAAATAACTTTTCAAGAGGATATATCGGAAATAAAGAAACCGACTACAATTTCGGTGCTTCAGCAAAATGGAAAATGGATGTTGGAAATTTTAAAACTGATATTAAAGTAGGATATGCAGGCGCCATAAAGAAGAATACCAATGAACAGCAGAAATTTTTTCTGAAAGTGGATGAAAACCGCGATGTTCCGAATAGTGAAAAGAATTATCTTCTGATGTACGGCTTACTTTCCGACTGGTTTGATGGCTCGCATTACACACAGGGCGGCATCGGATGGCAGACCAAACCACTTTATAAAAATGACAGGTACGAAGGAGAGGTAAAGCAGCACGCACCTTATATCATGTTTGATAACCGGTGGAAAAATAAATTAAGACTCGTTTGGGGACTGAGGGCAGAATATTTTAAATATAATCTGATCTCTCAGCAGCTTGATCCATCTGATCCCAGAAATGTAACCAAGGAAGCTATTGAAGAAAAGCCCTGGCAGTGGATGCCTTCCGCCAACTTTACGTACAGTCCGTCTGGTAAGATTAATGTAAGGCTGGCGTACAACAGATCAGTAATCCGTCCTCAGTTTAATGAAAGAACAGGTCTGCCTTATTTTGATCCTGTTGCCAACGGATTGATCTACAACACAGAGATGACCTCTTCTGTAATCAATAATTATGATTTTAAATTTGAATGGTTTCCGGGTTTGGGAGAAATTATTTCGGCAGGATTGTATTACAAAGATATCGACCGGCCCATAGAACGTGAAGGATACATTTCCAGCGAAGGGAATTTGTTTCTCTATAATGGAAATTCTAAAAATGCCAAACTGAAGGGCTTTGAAGTTGAGGTCAGAAAAAGCCTGGGTTTTATCAGAGAAAGTACATGGCTGCAGCACCTTTTTATCAGCGGGAATTTCACGTACAACACGACAAAAGTAATCGCTTTTAAAGACAATTACAAAACCGAAGATACAGATGCTACCTATGAAGTTGAACGTCCGCTGTATGGGCAGACTCCTTATGCATATAACCTCGGACTTTTATATGACGGTGACCGGTTCGGGCTGAGCTTTTTATATAATGCAAAAGGCGATCAGTACATTACCGTAGGATATGCCTACATCGGGGAAGAGATTCAGAGGCCTTATGCTGTTGCCGACGCACAGATTTCTTATAAATTATTAAAAAATAAAAATTTAGAAGTAAAACTGAATGTCAGAAATCTATTTAACAGGGTAAAAGAATTCTACAACAATTTCAATTCTTATTCTGTATTCAAAGGCAGCGGAACAGATTATGAAACCCAGAGAGAAGCACTCGAACTTTTACCGGGAGCTACCAATAAATACGATAAAGATATCGACAGGGTATTATTCAGGGCGTATAACGGAAGAACTTTTGGCCTAAGTGTGAATTATACTTTTTAGAAATATTAAATAAAAGAAAAGAGCTCATTGCAACGTACAGGTTAACATCCTGAGATTGAATCTAATCATACTGATGATGCGCGCCACAGTATTGATTCAGAATAACTGAGCTGGTATTTTCCCGGATATCAGCGGTGAAAAATAGGGAACTCTTCATTATAGCTCCTCATATAATGCAGCGTAAAAAAAACAACCAAATCGCAGAGATACAGAGGCGGGTATTTCTAAATATTTAAAACATCAGGTCTGGAAAAATATATAAAAAAGCCTGATCATTCAAAAACTTTAACAATGAGAAAATTAACTTTAATCGCAGTTACAGCTTTGTCTCTTACAGCTTGTCAGAATGAAACTTTAGCAGATTCTACATCTCCTTTCGAAATGAAGCCTGCTTCTGCAGAATATTTAACGGCTTCTTCACTTACTGTTACCACAGTTTCTGGTGCAATCACTGCCAATACGACTTGGAGTGGGGTGGTTGAGCTTGATGGTATTGTAACCGTGAAAAACGGAGCGACACTTACTATCCAGCCGGGAACTTTTATTAAAGCAAAACCGACTGCCAACAACACGGCGACAGGAGTTTTGGTAATCTCGAGAGGAAGTAAACTTAATGCTGAAGGAACTTCTTCACAACCAATTATCTTTACAAGTTACAATCTGTTGGATGGTGACGAAAGTACAACTGCAAAACCTGGAGATTTCGGTGGTGTGATCATGCTTGGAGCTGCACCTACCAACAAACCGACGACGACTGTAATCGAAGGTTTATCCGGTGTCGATTATCAGTATGGAGGTTCAAATGCTTCCGATAACAGCGGTATATTGAAGTATGCGCGCATTGAGTTTGCAGGATACGATCTTCTTGCTCCTAATTCAGGAAACGAAATCAACGGATTAACTTTAGGAGGCGTTGGAAGCGGTACTACTTTAGATCATATTCAAGTAGCTTACGGTAAAGATGATTCTTTTGAATTTTTCGGAGGTACCGTAAATGCATCAAACCTTATCTCTTTCGCAGCGGATGATGATAATTTCGATTTCGATTTCGGATATTCAGGAACCATCAACTGTGCTTTGGCTTTGGCAGATCAAAATTCTACGCACAGTCAAAGTGGTGCTAACCCTGACTCCAACGGTATCGAGCTTGATAATGACGGAACAGGTTCTTCTGCATCACCTTTTACTCATCCGGTGATCAATAACCTTACAATTGTTGGCGCTGGTACTTCTACCTACGGGTCATTGTATGAAAATGCAATCCATGTAAGAAGAAACGGGAAATTAACATTGAACAATGCTACAGTTACAGGTTATCCTGTTGGCGTATTATTGGAAACAGTAAGCGGTGCTCCTGTGAATCTTTCTGATCTTAGCTTCACCAATGTACAGGCTTATGGTTATTCTTTCAACTTTGCTTCATTGGTAGGATCTACTAAGGCAGCTCTTACAGTTTCTGGAGGTACAGCGACTACACTTAACGGAGGAATGCCTCAGCCTTTCTTCAATGCTGGTACTGTTGATCTTGGATCAAGAAATTGCGGAAATTTCTTTGCTTCATGGACTAAATATGATTTCTCAATACTTGAATAACTTAATTGCAGGGAGCAGTGTAAAATCGCTGCTTCCTGCCTTTTTTTAATCTGATAAATATTTCATAATGAAAAAGACATTTTTATTTTCTATCCTGTTATTGCCTCTGCTGGCGTATTCTCAGCTTCCTGTCTGGGTAAATTCTTTCGATACTCCTCAGGATCTACAGGGATGGACATTTTATGACGGAAACGGCAATAACAATCAATGGCAGCAGGGAAATAATATTTTTTACAACGGAACGGCCCTGGCCTATGGCTCTTCCGGAGTATTGAGGTATTCTATTAATCTTGTTCCTACTGGTACAGCAGCTAGCTTTTCGACGGAAAACGACTGGGTCGTATCTCCAGAAATCGATCTGACAGCAGCTTCAGGAACGATTACGCTGGCGGCATATATCAGCAGACAGAGAACAACGCATACCATCGTCGGACGTGATCTGTGGATTTATGTAAGCACTCCTCAAAAACCGGTACCTACACTGGCTGACTTTCAGGCACTGACGGTAGACGAAAATGGGAACAATATATCAAGCCAGTATACAATTATTGCCGGAAATACAAATAATCCATGGCCCTCTACGGATTTAAATCAATCTGCAGAATGCCTGGTAAATCTTTCCAGTTTTGCAGGAAAGAAAATTTATATCGGATTCTGGTCAAATAGAACTACTACAGGCCTTAACGCTCAGAATATCAATATAGACGAAATAGGAATTTATGCTTCTTCCCTTGTACTGGGCACGAAGGAATCAAAAAGCCAGAAAGGTATTACTAAAGTAATGCAAAATCCTGTATCAGCTTCTTTACAGCTACAGCTTAACCCGGTTATCAGCGAAAATGCAACCACAGTAAGTATTTATAATATGTCGGGACAGAAGGTTTTAATGTCCAAATATTCAAAAAATATCAATGTGACTGCTTTGTCTGCCGGAACTTACCTTGCAGAAGTATCTGATGGAAAAACTACGGAAAAACTGAAATTTATTAAAAAATAATTCCTTACAAAAGGAAACCATGAAAATTCAAAGTAAACATTTTCAATTAGATTTTAAAATTAGGTAATTGCCCGATGCCAGATCGGTTTTGGGCAGTTTTTTCTAAGCTTCGATTATGATTTAATGATAAATAAGATGAAAAACATTTTTGCACTTTTATTATTTACTGTATTTTTTTCATGTACGGACAACAGTACTTTAGAGGTTTATGATAAAGACCAAAAGGCTGTTGAAGTAAATGTAAAAGGATATTCAAAGCCGGATATGATCCAGATCAGGCTGAATGGTCAGCCGGTTTCCATCAATGGAGCATCTTCTTACGACCAAAAAATAGAAACTAAAATCAATTTTGTATTGGATAAAGGTGAAACTGATGAACTCGGAATTTATAACAGCCAGACAGGTACTCAGATTGCTAAATATTCCATTACTTATAACAATAGTAATGACTATAAAAACCTGAATTTCTTTAATCTGCCCGGGATTTTTTTGCAGACGTATGCGGTAAAGCCGCAGGTCAATTTAGGAAAAGTAGGGTTTGAATTTATCTTTCCTAATCTCGGAGAATTTTCGGGATCATCTCTCGAAGGGGTAAAAGGTGTTCTGAAAAGAGAAAACGGAGTTGTGCTTGCCGAATTTGATAACATCGGCAAAAAGGATTTTACGGGCGTAAAAATATATAATTATTTCAGTGCTTCGGCTCCGGTATATCTGGAACTGTACAAACCAGGAACCATGGAACCTTATACAGGTTCAGCAGTAATAAAAGTAGCTCTAAAACAGGATATCGGTGCCAATATGATCGTAATTCAGGAAAAAATTGAAAACGGTATGCTGGTGCTGAAAGGCGATATTGACGTGGCAGATTATTTATAACGATAATGCTTTATGAAAGACTTTTTAAAAATTCAGTTTATATTGTTAATGTTTTTGTCTGTATGTGCTGTTTCGTGTAACAGGACAGATGACGATGCCCCAAACTTCCAGGAAGGTACGACGGAATATACGAATCTATGGATTCAAGACAGCATGCGCAGGTATTATTACTGGGCAGAGCAAATGCCTGCAAAGCCGGATTATCATCTTCCTGTAAAAGATTTTTTTAAAAGTTTATTGTCAGCTCAGGATCGCTTTTCCTTTATCGTCAATACCGCCGATGCCTCCACTTATCCAAAATCTGTTCGGAATCTGTTCGGTTTCGATTATGCAATTTTACAACTGGCTAATGGGGAAGTAGCAGCAGTGATCAAATTAGTCCTGAAAAATTCTCCCGCCTCCAATTCAGGGCTGGAACGCGGAATGGTGATTAAAAAAATAAACGGACAAACCATTACAGGCACTAATGCGGAACAGCTTGCAGAGAATATTTCTAATCATACAGTTCTGGAGCTGACGGTAGGAAACTGGGAGAACGGATCGATGGTGAATGAAAAAAATGTGACCGTCTATTATGGCTATTCTTTTTCACAGCCATTACTATCCAAGATTTTTGAGCAAAACGGAAAAAAAACAGGATATCTTTATATTTATGATTTTCCGGATGGAATGACTTCCGCTTTGAATCAACAATTTATTCAATTCAAATCAGCAGGAATTCAGGAGCTTGTATTGGATCTTCGCTATAATTACGGAGGTTCTGTTTCATCAGCGGCAGCACTTTGTTCAATGATTCCGGTGGGAATTTCTGCAAACTCTCCATTTATAGTCTATAAAGGAAATAAAAATGGTGGTGAAGTGAAACGCACTTTTGCCCGGCAAATAGCTTATGATGCTGGTGCAATGTCTTTTACTTCGTTGCATGCCAATTCTTTAGGACTAAATAAAGTTTATGTTTTAACTTCAGGAAGCACAGCGTCTGCAGCGGAAATCGTTATCAATAATTTAAAGCCTTACATGGAAGTTATTCAGGTGGGTAATACTACTTTAGGAAAAGATATGGCTGGATTTTCTATTGAAGATAAGCGGAATCCAAAGAAAATTACCTGGCAGATGCATCCTGTCATTTATAAAGTTTTCAATGCTGACGGTGAAGGGGGTTATATCAACGGAATCGATCCGCAATTCTCTGTTAATGAGTTTAATAATTTGCCGTTGCGTCCTCTTGGTGATCCGGATGAAATTTTACTTTCGTATGTTTTTGGTAAAATTTATTCGAAGCAGGGAAATGTAGATCCTGGAAACAATGTTAAGGTGCTGTTTCAGAGTGACAGTCCTGCTGCGGAGTTTTCAAAGTTGAATTTTAAATAAAGAAAAATGCAGGGAATAGAGCCGAAAATCCATACAAGTCTCATAGAACGGATGAAATATTATTCGGATCTTGTAAAGAATTCGAAAAACAATTCGTGTATTAGTACTGAGGAGTCAAATTTAATGATTACCCAGTTGAATGAACTCTATGAAGATTATTTAAGCAAAAAAAGACATCTGGAAAAAAGCATAAAAAGCTACCGTGAATTTTACCACGGACAGCAAAAATTGCTGACTCCTCGAATTCGACAACTTAAAAAGGGCAATAAATAATTTCGACGGTATATGTAAAAAGCCTGCCGTAAGGCAAGCTTGTATTTGTTGTTGTGGATTCATATTCAAGGTGTTACTACGATATTATTTTATCAGCAATAATATCTTGTTTTAAAGATAGAGCTACTCTTTTCCCGGCAGTATCGCAAAAGTCAAGACCTGAATAATCGGGATTTAGTCCTGCAATAAATGGAACGGACATGATAAAGAGATTTTCAGTAGCCTTTCCGTAATAATCGAGTGCCTGAAAGTGATCATTGATATTTAATCCGTCAACACGGAGATAATAATTTTCATCGTCCATTCTGAGAATTTTGCTGCTGTCTTTCTCAAAATGAACCTCTCCGATATGACTATCTTTAAATTTTAAATAACCTGAACTGATGAAACCTTCTTCACGAAGACTTTTGAAAGGAATATCATTGAAATTGACCGGCTGCTGGCCAATAGCGTCGATGTACATTTTATAATGATCAGATTTTTCATCACCTGTATGAGAATCGGTGTAATGATACACAATACCTTCATCGCTTGGCTCTACAGAGCTATCATCACTTACACTTACGAGGCTGATTAATCCCTGATTATACAGTGCAATGATTTCCCTGTATGAAGATTGAGGCAGGGATGCAATGATTACGGAAATTAAAGGAAGCAATGTTTTCCGCATTCTGAGCATATCTTCGGCAGAAAAATGTTTGGCAGGATAATTTATAGCATAGCTGAATGCTGAAAGTGTTTCTTTCCATGCAATCGTCTGATGTCTTTCAATTGATTTCTGGGCTTCATAATATTCAGCTTTAAAAAGTTCAAAACTGTCCAGTTCTTCTCTTATGCTGAGCATTTTTTTTACAAAATCTTCAATACTGAGATCTTTGATTTCATTATAAAATTTTTCGTTTTTCTTACGCAGCGGCTGCTTAAAATTACGCTCAAATACATAATCCAGATCTACAAAGCCGCCGTTATTTTTTTTATAATCGTAAATTTCTTCCTGAGACATGATCCACCCCTCTGAAAAAGCACTGCCTTCCGAATGAAAACGTAATGCAGGCAGATAACCTCTTTTTGAAAATAAAGTAAGTGAAAAATTGCTGCTTTCTTCATTTAAAGTATAAACAATTTCATCATCTTTTTCAGTGAATTTTCCATTAAGTCTTGCCAGCGTTTTGATGGCGTCAACCGCAGTAAGAGAAGTTCCGCGTATCGCGATCGGGTAATTGGTAGGACCGGTAAATTTGGATGGAGGGTAAGGAGAATCATACCAGCCGTTTATCGTGCCTTCATTTTTTTTAGACCAGTGATGACCTGTACATAGTATTGTTGCTAAACATTCGTAGATTTCATCCTTGTCAGTAATTACTTCAAAAAAGTCACCTTTTTTGCGAATGTCCGTAACTGTTGTTTCTGTGTGTATTTTGACATGAACACCCCTTTTACCCGCACTTTTCAGAAGTAGGTTAAACTGTTCTTCAAGATAATCGCCTAAGATAAGCCGTGGAATTACTTTATATTCATTAATGTCATGATAATCAGAAAAATCGGGATGATGCGGGTAGGGTTTTCTTTTGATAAAAGATGAAAAATCCTCTGGCAATTCAGGAAGCTCGTTAGCTGAAACATTAGCAACATGTTCAACGTCAGCACCTTCGTGGCTGTACGGCATTCCTGCTCCAAGTCTTGTCCCTTTTTCAAAGATATACAATGTATGAGGATATATATTTTCGGAGATTAAATGTTTTACAACAAATAATGCTGCAGGCCCGCCTCCAACAATTCCGATACTGTCGATTTTTTCCATATCTATACTCTGTTTTGCAGTGATAAGTGCAGAATCAGGCCGGCTTATACAAAAATATTCTGAAGCGGTTTATGATTGCAGTCATGATGTACCTTCAAAGCGTATGCCAGTACCTAGGTATCCCGGTAAGTGTGGTATGTGTTTCGGTTGGTTGAAGTTCTTTGAATACATTACATGATTCGGGAAAATTCTTCGGCAAAAAGCTTTACCTGAAGAGGTCTTTTCTTTTCGTCTACATCAAGTCTGTTGTAAAAACCGGTTTTTACAATCACCATTTTCTTTTCCGGAATCATAATGATAAACTGCCCTAAAAATCCATAGAAAAAACGGTATTTCAGTTGGCTTTCATCATCTGCCCATATCGTAAAGCAGAATGCATCGTTTATTTTTGTGGGGGCCAGCATTCTTTCGCAGTAATCCCGGCTGATCAGCTGTTTTCCTTTCCATTCCCCGTTTTGCATAATAAGCTGCCCCAATTTTGCAAAATCACGTGGTGTTGCATGAATGCAGCAGAAAGCTTTTTCAACCCCTTTTTTATCAATACTCCATTTTGCCGGAGACTCCATGCCAAGGGGCTTCCATATTTTTTCGGAAAGATAGGTGGCAAGATCTTTTTGTGTAGCTTTTCTTAACGCCAATCCTAAAAGCTGAGCCGCAACACTTTGATATTCGTAATTTTGACCGGGCATTTCTTTACATTCAATTTCGAAAGCCTGTTTGGCAAGGTCTTCAACGAAATATTGTTTTGAATTTTCCGAGAAAGGGTGGTGGTATTCTTCTTTCCAATCCAACCCCGCCTGCATCGTCATCAGATGATAAAGGGTGAGGTGCTTTCCATAGCGACTTTTTTTATACTTAGGAAAAATTGACGACAAAAGCTGGTTTTCAGATTGCAGATAACCATCATCAATAGCGCATCCTACCAATATGGAAAGAACACCTTTTGCCATTGAAAAAGAATTCATTAATGAAGTAGAATTATGGTTTTTCCAATATTCTTCATAAAAAATCTTATGATCACGAATAACAACAAGAGATGATGCGCGTGTTTTTTTTAATTCTTTGAGAATTGCTTCGGAAAGTTCAGCTGAATTATAATCCGGCGCTTTTGGCCAGGGTTCAGGATTAAAATTAGGAATGCTGCGTGATGAAAATTTATCCACATCATCGCTTGAAGGTGTCACAGGTCCCTTTTTTATATTCAATGCAAAAGCTTTAAATATAAAATTATATCCTGAAAGATAAATAACCGCGACTAATGCTGAGGCTGTGACTACAAATGCAGATAAAATTTTCTTCATAAATTATAAAGTGAATACAATCCGTTGATTTACTGTACAGATAACTTTTTATCTTTATTCAAAGGTTATGCCGTCACTTTATTATTGATAAATTTAAGTGGATAAAAGGCTGAAATGCATTATACAGGCATTATGGAATGATTTATTGAATGTTAAATAATAATCGATTATTATTAAGCTATAATTTTTTCAATGTTGGATCTTGCGATCTGTAATGCTTCTTCAGCATCTTCAAAAAGAACTTTCATAGAAATCTGAAACCCATTCATCATAAAGTAGGTGACTTTATTTTCTGTATCAAAACTCAGGAAAGTAACCTGGTTGGCGTTAATAATTAAAGGGTATCCTAAAACCTTTGCACCGTCAATAGAATTTGGTTTACTGATTCTGATGATATTTGAGGCTTTAATGTAAATCAGCCCTTCTTTTGTGGTTTTAATGGTATAAGGCACCGGGTGTATTTTTTGCTAAAGTACTAAAACATCAGATAAAATGTAGATGATGTGGTATCTGGTATATGTTAAGAAGTGTTCAAGAATAATTGTTTATGGTATTGATTTTATGAGATAAAACTGATAGCCTTAAACTCTTTTTTGTGTCCTGTAGCTGTTGGGAGACATATTGTGAGCAGCCTTGAAATACTTCCCGAAATGTGAATTATCGTTAAATCCAAGCTCATATGAAATTTCCGTGACAGATAGTGTGGTATGCAGAAGAAGTCTTTCAGCTTCTAATATTACCCTGTTTTTTATAAGACGACCTGCACTTAAAGCCAGCTGCTCCTTGACAAGTGTATTTAAATAATTAGGAGTAAGATTAAGCTTAGCAGCATAAGGCGCTGTAGTTTTGAATTCCTTATAAAACTGATTAACAAGTTCCGAAAATTTTTCTACAATTTCCCTTTTGTGATCAGCAGGCATATGATTTTCTTTGATCAGTTTTGAAGCCCTTATGAATCTCAATATGAATATTTTAAGCTGCATACAGATGATTTCTCTGTTAAACATGCTGTTTTTCGAATATTCCTTTTTGATGTTGTACAAATTTTGCCAGAATTCATTTCTGGATGAAGTGCTGAGTTTAATATGCTGCGTCATCTCTGCCAATGCGGTATCACTTCGGATAAGCTTATTCCCGGTATATACATGGTTGTAAAAAGATTTGGTGAACAAAACAGCATAACCTTCCGGTTCTGACAGCGGATTAAAATAATATACCTGATTATAGTTTAAAAAAAATAAAAGGTCTTTACCCAGCTCATACAGCTGATCATCAATAACCACTGATCCCGATCCTGTTTTAAAAAGAAAAATGGCATAAAACCGGTTTCGCCAGTGCTTTTGCAGATCGAACCTTTTAAAGAACTCGGCAACAGGCAAAATCAGTATATCATTTTTCAGGTGATGAATCTTTTCCAGATGATGCAGTTGCAGTGTTTTAATGTCCTTTTTCAAAATATAAAGCTTCTGTGATTCACTAAATATAAAGAAAATACCGCAAATTGTCTGCGGTATTGAGATATTACTTAAAATTAATTTCTGATTTTTTGCGTATTTTCTCTATTTTCTTAGTATTTACGACCTTTTTGTCAACATAATCTGAATTCATTGCCCGCAGAACAGCAAGGTAACTCACGCCAAAGTCAATTTCATCGCCTACTTTTACAAGCTTTTCTTCGTCGGTGATATGTAAAATCATCATATCCGAACTTGCTCCGATAACTTCAAAATCTTTATCCAGAGGGTATACCTGTTTTATGTCAATATCAAGAACACCAAGGTCCACGATAGCTCTGAAAGAAGTTTTGTCCTTGTCTTCCTGATTATATTCCGGACTGTCTCCCGTAAGGTTTTTGCCGACTTTTCCGGTAGGAATCATGGGTTTTTCTATCACTTCAATGACTTCGGCTGTTAATTTAAAAACATCACGATGCATCCCTTTAATGAAAGTATCGTTAAAAACGTCGGTACCGAAAAAAAGGCTTTCGCCAATCCGGAAATGGTTAATTCCTTCAGGAACATTACCATCTTTCAGCAATGGAATTGTTACGGAAGATCCGGCGCTGATATAAGGGATTTTCTTTTGAAAATGGCGTTCGGCATCCCGTCTGTACTTCAAGAGAGTATTGAGCTTTCCACGGTCGGGCAGAATCCCGTTGAGGCATTTCAGATTGGTACCTATCCCGGAAACTTCAATATTGGGAAGTTTTATGACTTCAGCATAAAAATCTATCAGAGAATCAGCCATGATCCCTTCACGAAGTTCTCCCATTTCTATCATAATGACAATACGGTGAATTTTTTGCTGTTTAAAAGCTTCTTCTGATAAAGCTTTTATGGTTTCAAGCTGAGAATTAAAACTTACATCAGCATATTTTACAATGCTTGCCGCAAGGCGTTTCGCAGGAGGTTTTATGTAAACGGTTTTGGTTTCCGGTGAAAGCTCTTTAATCTTTTTCAGGTTGCTCAGACGGGAATCACAAATATCTTTATCAACTACGGATAGCAGATTTTTTAAAAATATTTCATTTCCGCAAAGAAGTTTGGCAACGACTGCCCATTCTATTTCGTGTCTGTTAAAAAGATGATTTAAAAAATTATAGTTATGAGTTAGTTTTTGTGTATTTAATGTTATATAAGACATGTTATTTTTTTAATCGCATTTCGAGATATTTGGTTTTGAATCCCAGTTTTTCATAAAGATGTCGGGCGGGATTTTCCTTTTCACAGTGGAGTGCGATATCACCTTCTGTGTTTTCGATTACTTTTTCGAGTATCTTTTTGCCGATTCCCTGGCCCCTGGTCTGTTTATCTGTGGCAATATAGACAAGAATATTTTCCGGAATATATCCGCTCATTCCTGTTTTATTAACTATGCAGACTCCTTTTAGCTCTTCTGTCGATTGATCTTTGGCCATTATGATCAGGCCGCCGGGCTTATTTTCCTTTCTCAAAGCATAATGTATGGCCTTTGTAATGTCAGCCTGTGAATCACCGTACTGTTCAAGATGTTCAAAAAGAAATCCGGAAATTTTATTAATATCAGTTGTTTCATTTAATTGTTGTGGTTTGTATATTTCTATTGTTGTCATCTGTTTATATTATCCCGGGAAGGGTAGTGTGATATCATACCCTGTTGGCTCCGGCCCCGGATCTGTTGCTTCACCATCCTTAAAAAATAACAAAGGCACGGATGTGTTGTTAATGATCTGTTTAAAAAAATTCTCTGAAAAGAAAGATTTCCAGCCTTCTTCATCGTGATAATTCAGGATAATAAGATCAAACTTTGCATCTTTGGAAGCTTTTGAAATTTCCACTGCTTTGTCATTGCTTACAACGAAAGATGCGTAATGTTCTTTCTCATCTCCTTTTAAAGACTCCCTTATTTTTATAAAAGCTTTTCGGATATCACGGAAATGCTCATCTCCTGAAATACCAAGCAAACCTATAAATCCGTTATTTTTTTTGGCAATAAGCTTAGAAATTTCAAGTTTTTCATCAAGCTTTTCAAGAACCCTTATGGGTACCAAGATCTTTTCAAACTTATATTGATGAGAATCTTCCGGCATCATAAGTACAGAGCATTTAGCTCCCGTAAGGATCTGATAGGATGATGATCCCAGAATAAATTCACGGAGTCCCTGTTTTCCGGATGTTCCGGTAATAACGATGTCTACGGATTCAGAATCGATAATTTTGTTGATACTGTTTACAATATTATCATTACCTATAATTTTATTGAAGGTAACATCGCTGTACATTTTTTGCAGATTATTTCTCATGAGTTCGAGGCTGTTTTCTGCATCTTTATAATGTTTACTTACCGTGTCTTCTCCTATCATCTGTCTTCCTGTTCTGTCAATAATAAAAAAGTTCATTACATTGTGAAACAGTATGACCCGTGCATTATGGCGTCTTGCCATATGAACAGCAAGTGTTGTGGCACTATCTGTTTTTTCTGTAAAATCTACAGCAACAAGTATTGTTTTAATTTTGATGTGTTTTTCCATATCATTGTGATTAAGAGTACAAAATTACTCAGAATAAAGAAATTTTTACATCATAAATTATCGGTATTATGGTATATTTTACTTTTATTTCTGTTTAAATTTAAGTTTATATACCACTTTTTAAATTTTTTTAAAAATTTTTTTTCTTTAAAAATTAACTTTTTAATCAAAATTTTAGCTATTCATTGTTGAAAATTGATCAATAACAAAATATTTTATTTAAATTTTTAATCTTATAGTAATATTATATAAAAGTGGAGTTATTTTATGTTAAGTCTATCGTGCTTATTCAAAAACTAATACAAACGTTTTATTTAGTATATTGATAATCATTTGTTTGTGTAATTAATGATATCTTGTGCTTTTAAAGATACTTCAACAGTAATTGAATTATTATTTTCCGGAATTTTGATCAAAGCATAAAAAAATCTGATTTTTATTCTTTATTTTTCCTAAAATCTGAATTTATTTTAGTAAATTTGAATTCAATAAAAGGTGATATAAAACGCCGGAAAATTAACTTTATGTCTATTTTAATATAGGAAATAAGAACTATTTATTTTAATTTTACTATTTTAAATTTAAGTTGTAAGCTTATCTTTAAATGCTAAAATTTTTTTACTATGAACATAAAACTATTATTATCCGGAATCGTATTATTAACACTTTTAACGGCTTGTTCGGACAGGAATGAGGAAACAGATTCTTTACCTGAACAAACCAAAAGTTCCAAAATTTTCAGTAAATCAGGCGAAGAAAATAATGGAACAACAGCGAAAGTAGTAATAGATTCAACTAAAACCAAGGGAATTATCAATGCAACACAAGGACTCCCAACCGAATATACCTCAGAACAAGCAGGGGACAATTCAGGAGAAACAATTGACCCGACAAAACCGGACAGGCCTAAGTAAGCTTATTATTGAGATAACAGCGTCTGTTTTTGTCATTATTTCTGCTATATTGCCATTTTTGAACAATATAGTAGGCTATTTTATGGACGTTAGTGTTGAGCTTGATAATAACGCCGGTGTAAGAAGCCTTGATTTAGATTCTGCGATCTATTTTTTGTCAATACCGGTTTGCATGATACTGCTGGCTTTGGGCGGGCTGTTCCGAGCTAACAGATTTACATTTTATGCCGCGTTAATATCCGGATATTTCCACCTGAGCACATACGTAAAATTTGTTTTTTTCAATCAAAACAAAATTTCCGCTATTGCAGACCTTGCCATTGTAAGCCTGCTTCTGGTGATCATCGTCCTGGTATTTATGCTGGACAGGTACTACAGAAAAATTTATCTTCTGGATAAATTTAACAACAGTACATTAGAGAGATTTTCTTCCATATTATTTAAACGATTAGGTAAACATGAGTAGTCACAGAGATAGATTAAAGATTCTTGTTGCTCTTTCGGATAAATTGTGGGAAGATTATGACAATGCGGTAATATCTGAAGAGGAATATATACAAAAAATGAATCTGGTAAAGAAAGAAATTAACAACGGATTTATCAAAACCCTGGAAGATCTGGAAGTGTTCACTAATGAACTCGGGTATTTGGTTATGTCTGTTCCAACCAAAAGTTTTATCTATGGCTCGGAAAAGATTATAATTAATAAAAACTGATTTATTTAGTAGTTGCTTTCATTTCTGAAAGAATTTCATTGAGCATTTTGTTTTGTTCTGAAATAGCTTTACTGTATTGCTTTTCAAGTTTAGTGATTTGACTTTGCAAAAACATAAGACTTTTGTCCTGAGTATTATACTGGGCAAATAGGTTAGCAAGTAAATCTCCAATTTTATCATTAATATCACTAGTATAAAGATCATCATTTTGATGGTCTTTTTTGTTGCTGTCTGCTTCTGTTAACAACTCTCCTTCTCCCGTGATCAACCATACAAGATTATCATTCAGTTCAGGATACACCTTTAAAATCCGGGCAAGCTTATCTACTCCGAGGTCACTTTTCAGACCAACACCTTTAAAATTTGATGCCGATATTCCCGTTTCCCGGTAAAAAGATTCCTTTCTGATACTGTTCTTTTCAAGAAAAATTAAAATTCTTTCTTTTGTGGTCTGAATTTTGTCCATAAATATTTTTATATAGTCGGAATTTAGTCTATATTTGCAAATATAAAACAAAATTATAGAATATTAGTATAAATGAAAAATTATATGCAATCGGCGAATGACTATTACCGTCATTTTATACAGCCAAACGATTTTGTTGAATTTTATTCAGGATTCTTTTTTTCAGAAGGAATTTTTAAAATTACCGTTGAAGAACAGTGTTCATGGCTTTTACAAATTATTTGCTTTCAGTCTGAAATTTCAGAAACGCAGCTTTTTGAATTCTGGACCCTTAAAAGAAAAGAAGGATTGGAGTTTCTGCTGCAATGTAAAGACAGCCAGGGTAATTTGCTTTTTGAAAAACCTTTTGTTTCTCCTGACTTTTTATTTGACGAGATCGTTATCTGGAAGATTGGTAACTATCTTATCCTGCCGAGTGAATATAATGAATTTTTAAAAAAGATCAGAAATGATGTAGGTACACCTTATCAAAATACTGATACAAAAACAGAAATGAATTAAAAACCTTTATAAACTAATCTCATGAGTATTATTAAACGAAACAAGAAAAGAAATTCTGCAAATACGCTTTACGACGCGTATAAAGCGGTTGAAGACCTTTATGAATACAAGGAAGGTTATAAGTTATCAAAAGGAATTTTTGACGTATCCAGCGGAGAAGACTGTAATTGGCTGCTGGAAATTATCTTAAATGAGCAATCAAAATTATACTGCGAAATCCAATACTGGCATCTTAAAAGAGTAGAAGGCAGCAATTTCACGCTTTACTGTACAGATGAAGAAGGAAATGTCCTTACCGAAATCAATGATATCTCCATCAATTTTTTCTTTGATGACTTATTCTTGGTAGTAAAGAAGAATCTTCTATGCCTGCCTATTGAGTCAAAAATGTACGCATAGGAAGTCTATCATATATTAATATTTTTAGTTAAGTGCTCATTCAGTTACTGAATAACAGCACTTAACTTTTTTATTTATTAGCCAAAAAGGATCCTGATGCCTAATAATTGCTGCTATTACTGCGGGCCGATAGAACCAAGCTTTCACTCCTGAAAAAAAACCGAAGAAGTATAACAACAGTGAGAATCTCTTTCCGGCAAATTGGTTTAAATACGTCTTATATTTTGTGAATTTGTATACCAGTTAATTTGAGTTAGCTTTGATTAAAGCAATTAAAAAATTCTCTGTTAAATATGAAAAGCCCCCTTAATATTTAAAAAATCTAATCTTGATTTCGGTAAAATTTATTGATAATGAAAAGTGAACACAATTTAATTAAAATTCAAATAAATTCACTTTGACTTAAATAAAAAATAAATTTATATTGATTTAAATGAAGATTTAATGATTTTGTTTTTTTATAAAATAAACAATTTTTTGAACATTATTTTTTTCATCATAAGCATTTACGTAATTTTATTCTCTGTATAACAGAATTTATATAATATCATTACAATGGAAGGATATAATTACGGGATGATCGGCCTCGGAGTGATGGGGAGAAATCTTCTCTACAACATTGCTGATAACGGATTCTCTGTAGCGGGTTTTGACCTCGATGAAGAGAAGGTAAATCAACTGCACAGCAATGCCACTTCAGAAATGAAGATCAAAGGTACAGCCTCACTGGAAGAATTTGTAGCCACTTTGGAAACGCCGAGAAAAATCATTCTTATGGTTCCTGCAGGAAAACCGGTGGATGCTGTTCTTGATAATATTTCACCACTTTTAAGTAAAGGAGATATCGTTATTGATGCCGGGAATTCTTATTTCCAGGATACCAATAGACGTATTGCCGATATGGCATCTAAAAATCTTCATTTTATGGGAATTGGTGTTTCAGGTGGAGAAAAAGGAGCCAGAACAGGTCCGAGCATTATGCCCGGCGGAGATGCTGAAGCGTTTAGTCTTCTGAAACCTATGCTTGAAGCTATTTCTGCAAAAGTGGATGGAGAACCCTGTACCGCTTATATGGGAAAAGGATCAGCCGGAAATTATGTGAAAATGGTTCACAACGGAATCGAATATGCCATTATGCAGCTGATCAGCGAAGCTTACGATCTTCTTAAAAGAGGAGCCGGTCTCAGCAATGATGAGCTTTATGAAGTCTTTAAAGATTGGAATAACGGCGAGATGAATTCTTTCCTTATTGAAATCACCAGAGATATATTCAAACAGAAAGATACTTTAACAGATAATGATCTTTTAGACCAGATCTTAGACAAAGCCGGTGCAAAAGGAACCGGAAAATGGACCTCCGAGCAGGCAATGGAAATAGGGGTTTCTATCCCGACCATTGATATTGCGGTCACATCAAGGATTTTATCGGCCTATAAAGAAGAAAGAATTCAGGCTTCAGAAATATATGTTGAGAAAGAAATTACAACTCCTGAAGATAAAGAATTGTTTATTCGCGAAGTGGGAGATGCGCTTTATCTTGCAACACTCATCAGCTATGCACAGGGCTTGGCTTTACTGATCAAAGCTTCTGAAGAATATCAGTTTGAAATCCCTTTAAAAGATGTTGTGAAAATCTGGAGAGGCGGTTGCATTATCCGTTCTTTACTATTAGAGAAATTCTATGCCGCTTATACAGAAAACCCGGGCCTTACCAACATCTTACTTGATAAAGAAATTTCTTCATTGGTAAAATCAAAAATAAACGCATTACGGAAAACAGCATCATTTGCTGTATTAAACGGAATTCCAAGTCTAGGACTACAGACGGCTTTAGGATATTTTGATGCCTATACCACAAAATCGCTTCCGGTAAACCTTATTCAGGCACAAAGAGATTATTTCGGGGCACACACGTATCAGAGAATCGACAGGGAAGGCATTTTCCATACTTCATGGAACAGTACAAATCAATAAATTTCGGGAAAATGAATGACAATAAAAGCCTGAGACCGACTACCATTATCATTTTTGGGGCGACAGGCGATCTTGCAAAAAGAAAACTTTTTCCGGCATTTTATAATTTGTATATCGACGGAAGAATGCCCAAAGGATTTAACATTCTTGCTTTGGGAAGGGCAGAAAATAAGGATGAAGATTTTAAAAGCTATGTAAAAGAAAATCTGGAAAGCTTTTCAAGAAAAAAACTTACGGCGGAAGACTGGGCAGGCTTTCAGGCACACATTACGTATTTCAGGCATCAGCTCGACGAAGAAAATTCCTACAAAGAGCTGCAGCAGAAGCTGAATGACTTCGATAAGATCTACGGCACCAGAGCAAACCGTTTGTTCTACCTTTCTATCGGTCCAAATTTCATTTCTACCATCTCGAATCATATTAAAAGCAGCTCGCTCGCATTTGATCCCAAAAAAGACCGTATCATTATCGAAAAACCGTTTGGGCATGATAAGCAGTCTGCCATTGAGCTGAATAATCTCCTTTCCGAAACATTTGAAGAAGAGCAGATCTACCGTATCGATCATTATTTAGGCAAAGAAACCGTACAGAATATTTTGGCTTTCAGATTTGGAAATTCCATATTCGAACCGCTTTGGGATTCTAAGCACATAGAATCTGTACAGATTACCGTTGCCGAAGAAGTCGGCGTAGAGACAAGAGGAAGTTTTTATGAACAGACCGGGGCACTCCGCGATATGATCCAGAACCATTTGCTCCAGATTCTGTGCATGGTAGCCATGGAGCCGCCTGCATCTCTCGAATCCGGTGAGATCCGTGACCGTAAAGTAGATGTCCTGAAATCAATCCGAAGAATTCCTGCAGATAAAGTAGACCATTATGCCGTAAGGGGACAATACGGAAAAAATGTTGTGAACGGAGTAGAAATAAAAGGCTATCGCCAGGAAAACGGTATTGCCCCGGACTCCAATACAGAAACTTTCGCGGCAGTAAAATTCTATCTCGATAATGAGCGCTGGCAGGGAGTTCCTTTCTACGTCCGTACCGGAAAAAAAATGAAAGAGAAACATTCTTATATTACCATACAGTTTAAGCCGTTACCGCATTCTACTTTTTCAGATACGCCACATCTTTTATCGGCCAACAGGCTTATCATTAATATCCAGCCATTGATGGATATAAGATTGCAGTTTATGGCTAAAAAACCGGGACTTTCACTGGCACTTGAACCGGTAGAAATGATTTTCGACTATTTCGTATGTCAGGAAGATACTCCGGAAGCCTATGAAACCTTGCTGCTGGATGCACTTTTGGGCGATTTAACCTTATTTATGCGTTCCGATCAGGTAGAAGAAGCCTGGGACGTGGTAAAAACAATCCAGGAAGCCTGGGGAAACAATAAAGATGCTTCTTTCCCGAATTACAAAGCAGGAAGCTGGGGTCCGGACGAAAGCTTTGCGCTGGTAGAAAGACAGGGCGACAGCTGGTGGTAAAATAGTATTAATGTAAAAAACTGAAAATGAATATCACAGTATTTGATGATTTAGATAAATTATATACAGCGGCAGCAGAAACTTTTGCTGAGCTTTCACAAAAATCAATACAGGAAAAAGGCCGGTTTGCAGTAGCGTTGAGTGGAGGTTCTTCTCCTAAAGCTATTTTTAAATTACTTGCAACAGATGAATATGCCGGAAGAATTGACTGGAGCAATATCTATTTTTTCTGGGTCGATGAACGATGGGTCCCTTTAAATGACGACAAAAGCAACGCAAAAATGACTTTCGAAACATTGCTTGACAAAGTGCCGGTAAACAGCGATCACATATTTCCGATGTATAAGGAAAATGTTCTTCCCGAAGATTTCGCAAAAGAATATGAAGCTCAGATCCGCAAGGTGCTGGGAGATGATGGCGCTTTTGATTTCATCCTTCTGGGGATGGGAGACGATGGACACACCGCATCATTATTTCCTGGTGAAAAAATCCTTAATGAAAAAGACAAATGGGTCGATGCCTATTATCTGAAACCCCAGGAAATGTTCAGAATTACACTCACAGCACCGATCATTAATAAGGCGGAAAATATACTGGCCGTTGCCTTCGGTGAAACCAAAAGACATGCCCTGAATGAAATCCTGAACGGAGCCTACAATCCGGAATTATACCCGATCCAGCTTATTGAGAAAAAAGAAAACTTCAGATTTTTCACGGATCATAAGGCAATGGGAAATTAATAGGTAATCAAAGTATACATAAGGTCCTGCAGATGTTTCTGCAGGATTTTTTTATAGGAAAGTTTGTCAGCCGATCATGAGGATGGGTTGAGCTTGATTGGCAAAATGCCTTTATTTATTTTTATTAAGATTCGAATTATTTGTAATATATCCGTTTTAGCCATAAACTTATTCTCACAAGTATTATTAAAACAGGTACTTCTACCAAAGGCCCGATTACTCCCACGAATGCCTGTTGAGAGTGAATTCCAAATACTGCAATCGCTACGGCAATTGCCAGTTCAAAATTATTTCCTGTTGCCGTAAAAGCTATCGAAGCATTTTTATCATAAGGAACATTAAATGATTTATTGATAAAGAAACTTACAAAGAACATCACCACGAAGTACACTATCAGCGGTACAGCTACTTTTAAAACGTCTAATGGTAATTCCAGGATCTTATCTCCTTTGAGGCTGAACATAAGTACAATCGTAAATAGTAAAGCATATAATGTTAACGGAGATATTTTAGGAATAAACTTTCTGTTATACCACTCCAAACCTTTCAATTTGATTAAAAAGTAGCGGCTCAGAAAACCTGCTAAAAAAGGAATTCCTAGGTACACCAAAACGCTTTCGGTAACGTCCCTCATTGATACTGTTACATTAAAATCGGCCAAACCTAGCTTTTCAGGTAAAACGTTGATAAAAAGCCAAACCATAAAACTGTAACTTAATATTTGGAATATACTGTTCAAAGCCACTAACAACGCGCCGTACTCACGGTTACCTTTTGCTAAATCATTCCACACAAGCACCATTGCAATACATCTCGCCAAACCAATAAGAATTAAACCAATCATATAATTAGGTTCATTTCTTAGAAAAATGATTGCTAATAAGAACATTAAAGTCGGACCGATAATCCAATTCAGTAACAAAGAAATTCCAATTGCCCTTTTGTCTTGGAAAACTTTAGGCAATAATGAATAATCAACCTTTGCTAACGGCGGGTACATCATAATCATTAACCCAATCGCCAATGGAATATTTGTAGTTCCTATTGATAAGGAATTGGTAACTTCAGAAATATTAGGAAAGAAATATCCTAAGCCTATCCCTGAAAACATGGCCAGGAATATCCACAAAGTAAGGAATCTATCGAGAAATTTTAGTTTTGGTTGCATTACGTTTATTTAATCAGTCTTATTTTTTATCTGTGAAAAGACATAGAACATTTCAGCACCAATCTGCAAGCTCCTTTCACTGTAAACCTTGGTCTGCTCAGAGGTACCATCTGAAATTTTGGGATCTTCAAAAGTTATTGGAATACGTCTGTCTGCTCCTGCAATGAAAGGACATCCGCCATCCGCCTGAGAACAGGTCATAATTGCAGCAAACCCATGTGTAGGGTTAAATAAGCTATCATATCTTTTAGAGAAGCCAATAACCGGATGTTTGTCTTCATCATACTTAATAGCATATACGGGATTTTCTGTATCAGAAATTTTGGTGACAAACAGTCCCTGCTCTTGCAAAGTCTCTACAACTTTGGGAAACATAGCTGTTTCTTCTGTGCCTCCTGAATAACAGGTTACATTCGGAAAATCATAATAATCACTTGCAACCTGTGCCCAAACTTGTGACAAATGACTTCTTCTCGAATTATGGGTACAAATAAAGTTAATGGTGACCTCTTTTTTTTCTTCCAGCCTTTTCTGAATAAAAGCAATTAATGGTGCTAACGTAGCCTTTCTATCTTCCCCGATTTTCTGACGTCTCAGTAATTCTATTGTTTCTAATAATTTAGGATACATAGTTATTTTTTTATTGAATTTTAGCAGCAACCGGAACCTGGAGTGCAACAGGAATTTTGATTATTAGAAAGTTCAGATAAATTTACTTTTTGTTTTTCCGTTGGAATTCCACAAGCATCCTGAGCTAAACACGCTGTTGTTTTATTTTTAAGAACAAAATTTTTCCCGTTAAAGTCCAGATCAAATTTGCCTATTGTTGTATCTTGATATTCAACCTCAATTTCGTCATCTTCAATACCAAGCTTTTCTTCTGATAACTTAATAATATTTAAAAGTTTAGAAGGTTTTAGACGATGTTCAAAATCATCAGCATTCCATAATTGAAAATTGACAACCCTTTCCGTTCGTATAGTCCCTCCGCAGTCAATGAAATGTTTTATTATCGTTCCTACTTCTGTTACATGAAAGTGCTCAGGAACAAAGCTTCCGTTTTCTAATTGAAATTCAACATTTTCCAATGCCGGTAAGATTTCTTTAATTTCAGATAGTTTCATAATTTATTTATTGGTTAAATGCAATATTACGATAGATGTGTTTAAAAAAAATGCCTTAACAGCATTTCTGATGGGTAGTCGTGAGAATTATATTTGAAAAATAATCTTTCAGTATTCCAAAAGTATTTTCATCAATACAGTAGCAAATTGCAGTTCCTTCAATATTACCTTTAATCAGGCCTGCGTTCTTTAATTCTTTTAAATGCTGAGAAACCGTTGCCTGCGCTAATGGTAATTCATTAACAATATCACCACAGATACATGTATTTACCTTCAACAGATACTCAATAATAGCAACTCGTGCAGGATGTCCTAGTGCTTTCGCAATCGTAGCTATTCTGTTCTGTTCATCTGTAAAATGGTCTGTTTTAGTTGCTCCCATAATTTTAAAAAATATTATATCGCAATATTACGATTAATTGTTTTCTTTTGCAACCTTTATTTACGGAATAATTGAAAATTAGTAAAAATCTTATTTTGACATTATTTGTTTAAGAAGATTAAATCTATAATCTTGCGATGCTGGATTACATTTTACCATTTTAGAAAACATTGGAGCAATATGAACATACATTGTTGTGATGTAAGATGCTTTCTTGCAAAGTAAGATAACATTGGAGCTATGTAGACTTACATTATTGCAAAGTAAGATTACTTTATTGCAATATAAAATAACATTGGAGCATTGCGGACTTACATTTTCGCGATGCAGGATAACATTCTCGTACCTGCGATTAACATTCTTATACCTGAAAACAATATTCTTGCGGTATCATCACGAAATGCCACCACAGGCATTACACTTTTGTGGTATTTTTAATAAAATGGTTAAAATTTTTAAACTAAAAAGGTAATTTTATGCTATAAAAATAACTGATTATGGAAACATTAATTAAAAAAATGAAATGCAGTCTTGGGATCATCGTGTTCCTTTTTGTCAGTGTTAGTTTTTCTGCACAAAACTATGTCGGGAAGATTTTTGATCAGCTAAGAGGTCAGTCTTTCTCTCTATATGATAACGGATTAGTAGTTCAGGACGGAAATCCGGGAAACAGAGGTTTTGCCCAGCGTGATCCTTCAGGGATGATGTTTCTGAGACTGCCGGCCGTCAATCCCTACAGAAATGCCTACTTCCTCGATTACCGCGGAAACTTTATCGAAATAGATTATGCCTTAGGAAGCAGGGTAATCGGGAAATACGATTTTCAGCCACCGGCACCGACTATGGTAAATTATCAGCCTCCACAGTTCAATCCCAATATAGGAATTATGACGGCCAGTGGAAATGTGACCCCCATTCCTGTCAATCTCGTGAACCGGGATCAGCCCTTCGGCGATGTGATGATAACCTCGGAGCAGGCCGCTGTTAATTGCTATAATCAGTCACTGACATCCAATAATCAGCTCAATCAAAACGCATTTGGCGACTGTATGATCGCAAGTATGACCGGGAAAAAAGAAAATGAAGTATATAAATGTGTTAAGAATTCCGCGACCGTTGAAGAGCAGACTCTGTGTATGGTATCCGTAATGGGAGGCAGCAGAGAACAGCAATACGCCCAGACTCTTACGAAATGCTATAGAGAATTTGGTGCCGACTACAGCAAGTATCCTTTGTGTCTTGCTGGAGAAGTTTCAGACCCCGATCTGCAGAAACTGGTTTCCTGTGTAAAGCAGCAGGCACAAACCGGTCAGGTTAATTTCATGAATACCGCCATGTGCTACGGAGCAGATAGGTTTAATCTGAATACCGAGGCGACGATTGCAGTTCAGTGTGCAGCAACATCCGGCGGACAGCCCTATGTTTTTGTAGGTTGTGCCGGCGGGCAGCTTACCGCCATGGAACTTAATAAATGCCTTACACAGGGAGTAGGGGGAGATAATGGCTGTTTCGGAAAGAACAATACCATTGTGAAAACCTTGAATTCTCTGGGAAAAGAGATTAGTCAGCATTTTGGTCCTAACAACGATATTGTGAGAAACTTTAATAATGTGGTGCAGGATTTTACAGTCGCCCCGGGATATAATCATGAAGCGGTAAAATTACTGCGCAATACCGGAAACGAGCTGCGTAAAGCCGGAGGAAATATTGAAAGAGAAGTCAAAAGGGTTCTCCCAAGAATAAAATGGTAATCTTTTATTAACAGCCCTTCTTTACGAAGGGTTTTTTAATTTAAAAAATAAAAACAAAGAGTATGTAAAAGGAATAAATCACCATTTTTTTATAGGAAGCCATGAAGTTATTATGGTACTTTTTCATTAAATTTGTTAGTGTTCTGAAAAATTAATCACCACTCACAAATGTTTATGAACATAAAGAAAACCTCTGTGTCGCTTTTTTTGATGCTTTCGGCAAAAATGTTTTGTCAGCAGTTTTCTTTACGATACTGTATAGAAAAGGCGCAACAGAACAATACAGTCGTAAAGCTTGCCGGACAGTCTCTGGAAACGAGACAGAAACTTTTTAAAGCTACACAAAACAACGGGCTCCCCAAGCTGGATCTTCTCGCAGGATACAACTACATCGGTGAACCTCTGCGTGTGAATCTCCAACAGGTAAAAGACGGTATCGTGGAAGGCTCGGCAAATCAGGCAGTATATTCTGCTAACACCGTGTATCAGCAGGTAACAGGAAACCAGCTTTCTCAACAGGTACAGGATGTTATTTATCAGACGTCAAAAGATATCATCAGTGCCGTCTATCCCAATTACAATCCGGAAATTACCAAACAGAGTTACTTTCTTGCAGGGCTGGTCGTGCGTCAGCCGATATATCTCGGAGGAAAATTAAAGTCATCCCGCAAGCTCTCCGAAGAACAGCTGAAAACTGGGGAAGCCAACCTTCAGTCTTCAAAAGATATTACGGCATACAATATTGCTTTACAGTATATTCAGATCATGTATCTGAATTCAATGATCGAGAAACAAAAAAACAGCCTGGAATCTCTGCAGAAAAATGAAGCATATGCAGACAATCTTCTGAAAGCCGAAATCATCCCGCCATATCAGAAAAACTGGGCAGATATTGCCAGAGCTCACGGAGAAACAAACCTGAAGAGTCTGGTGATGGAAAAAGAGAATGCTTTGTTTACGCTGAAAGATCTGATGGGGATTTCTCTTGACGAACCGGTAGAAATCAACGAAAAGCTAAATGAATCGACCGAAATTCCTCCTTTCATCTCTTCTCAGAATAATGCAGATATAAAACTTCTTCAAAGCAAGAAAGCAGAAGCCGAAACCGGACTGTATATTACAAAATCTTTATCAAGACCCAATCTGTTTGCTATCGGAAATGTGCAGTTCTTCAGGAAAGATCTTCCTGTCATCACTCCTCCCTGGCTTGTCGGACTCGAATTGCAGTGGACGCTTTTTGATCCGGAACGCCGCTCCAGAAATTTGGCTTCTGAATCTCTAGTCAAAGAAGCAGATTTGCTCATAGAACAAAAACAGAAATCGGTGAACCTAGCCACCAAAATAGCGGAGAATAAGCTGGTAAGCCTTAAGGAGCAAAGTGAAACATTCGATATATCACGAAAACAGGCCTACAATACCACTGAAATGGTGAGAAAAAGAATGGAAAACAGCCTTTCATCCGTAAAAGATGTGAATGATGCTTTACAATTACAGTACGAAACTGAAAAGCTGTATTACACTTCTCTGGTAGCGTATCAGACTGCATTGGCAACTTATTTTTACATCACAGGAAATCCTGAAAACATCACAAACTATATTCCGTGATTGTAGTTTTAGAATTAAAATAATCTTTAGAAATTAATATAATCAATGATCAACCGGACCCGATCCGAAGCATAACCAAATAACAGATGAAAAACTTTATAAAAAACTATTGGGCTGTTTTTATTCCGATTGCTGTACTTGCGGCAGCATTGGTCTATCTCCTGAAAGATAAGTCTGCCGAAACCCCGAAAGATGCCGTCATCGGAATGGTAGATGCTGAATTTGTCGATGTTTCAGCGTCGCTTCCCGGGCGGGTGCTGGATATTCCGGTCAAAGAAGGGGATGAAGTGAAAGAAGGTCAGGTGGTCGCTCAGATGAAAACTTCCGAGATTGAAACCATTCAGTCCCAGGTTGCCGATGCTGTTGAAATTGCCCGAAACCAACTGGATAAAGTCGACCGTGGCGTAGAGCCTGAAGTATTGGCTTCGGCAAAAAATCTTCAACAGATTGCTCAACAACAAATGGATCTGATGTTTAAAACGTACAGTCGCTTTCAGAATCTGTATTCGGAAGGAGTGGTTTCAGGGCAGGAGCGGGATGTGATTTATTTTAAATATAAAGCAGCACAGAAAGAACTTGAAACTGCTAAACTTAATGTACAGCTATTACAAAGAGGCAGTAATAAAGAATTGAAGAACTCTGCACAGGCTGTTCTTAATCAGGCTCAGAATGCGGAAAAGCTGACCCAGGAAATTAAAGATAATGCTTCTCTGAAAGCGCCGGTATCAGGAAAAATATCAACGATTGTTTCCAATAAAGGCGAAATGGTAAATGCCGGATATCCGATGATGACGATCCAGAAGGACAATTCATTTTTTGTGAAATTCAATTTGCGTCAGAATCAGATGGCAAAAATAGAGAAGGGGAGTGTGGTAACGATGAAAATTCCGGGCTGTGTTCCGGAAACGGTGAAAGGAAGAGTATCTGAATTGGCTCCGGCATTAGGATATGCCGACTGGGTTCCCGAAAAACAAAACGGAGAATTTGAGCTCAGAACTTTTCAGATCAAAGTGAAACCTGAAAATTTAAATACAATAAAAGGACTTCGTTCAGGAATGACCGCACAGCTTATTCTGCCTTAATTAAAACCTTTAACATTGAAAAAAATCAGCAGCATCATGGTACGCGAATGGAAACGGATTTTTTCGATTCCGAATTTTTATGTGGTGTTGCTGGTTATTCCGCCTATTATTTTTCTGTTTTATGGTTTTATTTATCAGAAGCAGTTTGCCCGTGAACTTCCGATGGCGGTCTGGGATGAAGACGGTTCTTCAGTTTCACGGACATTGACCGATATGATGGAGCAGAATGAAAACATTCACTTTACTCATGTGGTTTTCAGCAATGCTGAAATCGAAAAGCTGATGAAGGAAGGGAAAATATTCGGGGCTGTTCATTTTCCGAAAAATATGGAGTCGGATGCCAAGAAAAACCATCAGTCGAATATTACCTTATATACCAATGGTGCTTACTTGGTTCCCGCTAAAATGATTTATAAAGGTGCTGCTGAGATCATCATTAAAGGAGGGCTTGCCGTAGTCCTTCAAAAAGCAGAAAAGCAGGGGATGCCTGCCGATCAAGCAAATACTCTCGTTCAACCGGTTAAGTTGAATACCACCATTCTCTACAATCCGGAATTTAATTACCAGATGTATCTCACGCCCGGACTCGTAACGGTAGGGCTTCAGATGGCATTAATTGTGGCTTCTGTTCTTATTCTTAATCTCGAATTTAAAAGAAATACCATCGACAGCCTTCTGAAGATCTCCACTTCATCTTCACAGATCATTATCGGAAAAATGCTGGCTCACCTTTGTATAGCGTGGATTTTATTTATCCTTATCAGTTTTGTTGTATTTCCTGTTTTCGATCTCGGGAAGCCACAGACGGATTTCAGCTTTTTTATTCTCTATACCTTATTGGCCCTGGCTTGCATAGGAATAGGGATGATGCTTTCAGCGATTTCTGATAATCTTCTCTTTGTGGTGGATGTGGCGCTGTTTTTCACCTCGCCGGCATTTGTATTCAGTGGTTTTACGTTTCCCAGATGGGCAATGCCGTGGTATGATCAGATCTATGCGGATATCATGCCTTATACGCATTTTCTGGACGGATTTATTAAACTGTACTTCATGGAACTTCCCATCAGGTATGCATATCCTGAAATGGTTAAATTGCTGATCTTTATCGGGATTACATTTCCTGTTGCGATTGTCGTTTTTCAGAAGAAGATTAATCAATATGTAAAAAACATTCAGCAGTGAAAGAAATTTTTTATATATTGAAAAGAGAATTGAGGAATATCTCGAAAGATTCGAGCCTATTCCTGATTTTGCTGATTGCTCCTGTGCTGTACGCTTTTATGTATGGCAGTATTTATCTGAATAAAGGCGAAGAAAAGGTAAAGTTTGCCCTGATCGATGCAGACGGAACGGCAGTTTCCAGGCTGCTTACGGATCAGCTTAATTCGACTCCGATGATTGAAATTGTTCCCAGCTCAGATATTGCTGAAGCGCAGGAAAAAATGTATAGGGGAGAAGTTGAAGGCTACTTGTATATTCAAAAGGATTTGGAAAAATTTATTCTTTCACAAAAACAGGCTAATGTGAATCTTGTTCTTAATGCATCCCGTTTTCTGCCTTCCAGCGATTTGCTGAGTACTGTAACCAAAGTCTGTCTTACGATAGGAGCAGGCGTACGGAAAACCTATTTCAATAAGCAGGGAATGAATGAAGATGAATCTATGAAAATGACCAATCCCATCAATATGGATTACCGCCCGCTTTACAATTCCGGGATGACGTATGGCTCGTTTCTTTTGCCGGGATTACTGGCTATTATCCTTCAGCAGACGCTTCTGATCGGGGTTGCTGCCGCTTTCACATCAGAACGGGAAGAGAAAAAACTTCGTCATCTTTATGAAATCTCAGGGTTTAGCATTTCTAAAATAATCCTGGGTAAAGGAATGCTGTATTTCTGTATTTTTATGATCTTCGGGTTGTTTTTTGCAGTGGTTAACTTTTCCATTTTTGGTGTAGCGGTAAGAGGAAGCTTTCCTGATCTTGCAATTATTACAGCTACCTTTATTGCTTCGGTCATTATATTGGGAATGCTGATCGGGAGCTTCTTTAAAAGCAAACTCTTTGCATTCCAGGTGTTGGTTTTTTCTTCTTATCCAATATTTCTGGTGACAGGATATTCAATGCCTTATCAGTCTTTGCCAAAAGGAATTCAGTTCTTTTCTGATCTCTTGCCGACTTCCCCGTTTCTGAAGGTGTATATTTCTATTGTTCAGGCCGGTGGATCAATTGCAGACAATCTGGGTTCTGTTGTTCATCTTTTACTATTGCTCGTAGTTCTTGTAATCCTGCTCATGGCAAGGATGAAATATCTTCTGAGTAAAGCTTAAATGACAACTTTTTGAAGGGTTTTACTCGCTGTTTGTATCAATGTTTTCAAGTGGATGACACTTAGGCGGCTAAGTGGGTGTCACTTAGGGAGCTAAGTGGGGACTCCATAGCAGGCTAAGCGACGCACACTTACGTGCGGAATATTAGGCATACTTTTACTAAGATTAGTAAGAAATTATTCAGTGAGTTACTTTTATCATTAATAATATCCTAACACTTTCATCCAGATTCCGCCAAGTCCCATGTAAATAATAAGGAGAACGATTCCTATTTCCAGGCCGCGCAGCCACCAGGATTTAAGATCTACATATCCGCTACCAAAAAATACCGGTGCTGGGCCGTGACCGTAATGAGTCAGCACCCCATAAATGGATCCCAGGAAACCAAGCATCATCGCCAGCAGCATCGGAGGAATTCCGACTGCAATACCAACGCTCAGCAACGCGGCATACATGGCTGCAACATGCGCTGTGGCACTCGCAAAAATATAGTGACTGAAAAAATAGACAAGAATAATCACCGGAAATGCTACCGTCCAGGTCATTTCGCTAATTTCAGCTTTGATCAGATTGCTGAACCAGCCGATGAATCCTAATTCATTTAACGAACTTGCCATCATCACCAGAACGGCAAACCAGACAATCGTATCCCAGGCGCCCTTTTCAGATTTTACATCTTCCCAGGTCAGCACTGAAGTGAGCAACAGTAAAGTAAGTCCGATGAATGCTGTAGTGGTAGCATCAATGGAAAGACTTCCTCCAAAAATCCAGAGTGCTAATAATATGAAAAAGGCCAGCAGCATCAGCCATTCGTTTTTTGTGATAGGACCCATTTCTTTTAATTTTTCCGCGGCCATTCTCGGAGCATCGCCTGTTTTCTTTAATTCTGGCGGGTACAGTTTATACAACACCAAGGGAACGATAAAAAAAGCTGCTACTCCAGGAATAAAACCTGCGGCAGCCCAGGACATCCAGGTAATATTAACGCCCAGATTGGCAGCAAATTTCTGACACATCGGGTTACTGGCTGTTCCGGTCAGGAACATGGAAGACGAGATGAGGTTCATGTAGTAACTGTTTAAGGTTAAATAAGAACCCAGCTTTCTGTGAGTTTCAGGTTTTTCAGGTACGGAGCCGAAGCTACCCGCCATCGATTTCATAATCGGGTAAATGATACCGCCACCTCTTGCCGTATTACTCGGTATTGCAGGGGCAAGACAGACGTCGGCTAATCCAAGTCCGTAAGCTAATCCCAGTGAACTTTTACCAAAAATTCTGATAAATAAAAAGGCTATGCGGTTACCCAGTCCTGTTTTAATGAAACCTCTGGCTATAAAGAATGATATTCCGATCAGCCAAATTACTTTATCTCCAAAACCGGAAAGTGCTTTGGTGATTGATTTTCCTGCATCTCCGGGAGCTACAACCTGTGTCAGTGCAGTAAAAGCCACGGCCATCATACACATCGTGCCCATTGGAGCTGCTTTTAGGATGATCCCTAAAATAGTGGCTGCAAATATCGCGAAAAGATGCCATGCATTCTCGCTGACCCCTTCCGGCACAGGGATAAACCAAATGATGAGTGCCACTGCAAAAGTGATCGCTACATTTTTAATGTTTATTTCTTTCATGATAATTGGATTTAATGTGTTAGAATCTGCTCTGAACCTGAATAATAAAGAGATTATTGTTGTACTGAGTTGTATTTTCTACCTGATATTTATAGCGGTCAAGCTGCATTCCCAGCTGAATCCGTGCACCGTAATTTTTGAGGAATTCAAGGCCAAACATCGGGGTAATGGTTTGCCTCGGATTTGAATTTAATCTGAAATTGGTGTCTAAATATTCATAGCGGCAGGAAAGCTCAAAAGCACTCAGGTTCCGGTGGTTGATTTCATAGCGTATGTTAGGGAGAAAGTAAGCTCCCCGGATTAAATATTCGTCGGGATTCTGAGGTCTGGTTTCGGGATCGGCAGCAAAGTAAAGGACATGATTTGTTGCCTGTTTAGCTTCAAGCTGCATATCCAGACTCCACCTGGGATCAAATTTGATGAGCGAACTCAGATCGAGTCCAACGGCATATACTTTTTTACCTAAAACTTCGCCGTAGCCGCCATTTAAACCCAAATTTAAATTGTATTTTTCCGACAGACCGAATACGAGCCGGGTTGAATATTGTTTACCGTTGTCATTGTCATTAATCTGGTTTTTACCATTGCCATTAACCACTGATACTGCATACTGAAAAGGCATTTCTCCCAGTTTGAGCTGTCCGGTTGCGGAAAGTCCTATTTGAAAGCTTGTCCAGCCCAGTTTTCCAAACTCTGTATATTGGTTGGACCAGTCCAGCGATTTGATAATGTCGATAGGATAGGTCTCTTCAATCCCAAACCATGGACGGAACTGTCCTACGGTAAAAGCAAGCTTAGGATTGAATGTGTATTTTAAATACGCATTTTCCAGCACTCTTGATTTGGGATCATTCTTAAAATCGGCGAGATTGGCAAGCACCACAACTTCTGTACGTTTACTGATCTGTGCACGAAGCTGAACCCGCATATATTTGATCATGAAATTGTTATCCGTACCGCTGTGATCGGAGTGATGAAGGCCATTTACATCTACATCTTTACTCATTCCTATCAGATAACGGGCCTGGAACAATCCTTTGATCTGGAGTTGTGGATATTTTACTTCTTCCTTTTCCGGATTAATGTATAAAGAATCAGGCTTCTGAGCAGATGCCATGCTGAAAAGTATCAAAAACAAAGGCAGTGCAGCCTTTTGGGTATGAAAAGCCATAATATTGTGTTTGGTGAAATGATGGTTGAATTACTGTAATCCTAAAATTAAAGGTTTTTGATACCTTTAAACTTGGATTAGCTTTTCATTGATATGTTTGAAAGTAATTGTACTGGCAGCAATGATGGTGTTTGTAAACTTTTGTGACTGACCTTGGTATAGGTTTTAGAATGAATGCATGGCGCAAATGGTATAGCACCTTTAACAAAGTTAGGTGATAGTTTTTCATGATATAGCATTTTGTGTGATGTTGTAAGATTATTATTAATAAATCTTTTAATCTTGAAATAAAATTAAAGAAATTATTTCGCAATTAATGGTTTTATTATGATAAATATTTAATGTTTTTAACATCAGACTTAAAACTATTCATGAAATAACAGTTTATAGGGAAAGGTAAGCCACAAATTAAGATAAGCTTGGTAAAGTAAATAAAGTAAATATAATAATAAATAAACTCTCTACTGTCAGAAGGTTTATCCATTTGTAAAATTAACCGGTAAGGCTGTATTTGAGTTTAGCCACTGATGAGGTAATGATGTATATACTGCATGATGCAAATAATGACAGTCATCTCGTTTACTGACCAAACCCAATACAGACGGTATTAGTTTAACTCGTAATTGGCGATAATCAAACTTAACATGAAGTGGATATAGTTTTGATCAGCTTCTTTTCTGTTAAGCAGTTTATTTTTATAATCGTAAGAGTTTAAGACTCTTGATAATTGCAGATAATCTTCAAACTTTTCATCTTTGATCTTTACTCTCAGATTTCCGTCCCTTCTTTTGATAATTTCATCATCCAGTGTTCTTAACTTGAAAATAACCTCACACAATTTGGCGTTAAAATTCATTTTGCCGGTATATCTTTCAATGATATTAACCTTAAATGTATCAAACTTTATGGTGTTAAAGACAAGATTAGAGCCAGACTCTTGCGTGTTGAGCTCAAGCGTATAATTCATAAATTTAAATTTAGTACAAATGTAATCAGAAGCTGAAAAAATTCAAAATAAATAGATCAACTAATATACCATTTATTGCAATTTATTTTTATTCTTCCTTTCCGGGGATTTAAATTTGGGCTAAAATTATTTGCTGTCGAATTTTTTAACCCTGATTTTCTTTTCTTTTACCTTTATAATAAAAGGATTAAGCTGGCTTATTTTTCCTTGTACCACTTTAAAATCCTGTAACGTATTTTCGCAATAGGTATTAGACGGCAATGAGTTTTCGTTCAGTTTTACTTTGTACTCACCGGATTCTATGAAAGATACGATCTCGCCATTGTCATCCGTGATGATATGTCTTATGAGGTTTTCATCTTTATAGATATCAAAAGCAATTCCTCCGGATTTAGGTTCAAATTCAAGAGCTGTTTTGGTATCATACTCATACATTACTTTACCTTGTACAGTGCCATTCTGGTGCAAAGGGATCTGCAGCAAATGCTGATGGGTATTTACATCAAACTCCATTTCATCATAAGACCATCCCTGCTGGATAACCTGCCTTAGCGTGTATTTGTTGTAAGGAATGGCGCGGTATTCAATTGTTCCGTTCTCATCGGTTTTAAATGAAATATTATTAAGCATAATAATGTATCCCGATGCTTTTTCGTCACCTTCATCATAGATATTGTTGTCATTGTGATCGTAATAAACAAAGGCTTTAATATTGCTTTTCTTCCCCGGATCCAGATTATTGCTTCGTAAATTGATGGTGACACCCGCCTCTATGGTAAAAAGATTGTTGCTAAAATTATTCATGGAATAATTGAACCATGATGAATTGAGATAAAAGCCATACCGTTCTTTAGAATATTTTACATTGACAAATCCGGATGGAGACTTTCCGTAAAGTGTGTCATCAGTATAAGATAACCCCGAATTGATGCTCAGCTTTCCTTTCAGCATTCTATTGGTTATAAATGCTGAGGCCGATGTTTTTTCGTAAGTATTGTTAATGCCCAGTAATTTTGAGAAAGCATATTCGGAAAGATAATAGCTTCCGTACTGATAAATAAGCTGGAAATTAAGCCATTTGTAAGCATAGGTTCCGGTAAGCTTCATCTGGTACTGATTTTTTTCAGAATCCGGATAATTTACCAATCCTGTTTCGATACCTACTATGGATGAATGCTTTCTGTTTGTGCTCGACCAGCTTACACGCTCAATCAGCCTTTTGGCGGTCATTTCTTTCAAATCTTTACTTTCTGTAAGTCCGAAAAAAGTGTTGTATGTATTTGAATTTTCATTCTGATATTGCAGGCTGATTCCCAGACCGAAATTCTTTCTTTTAGGAAAATTGAATCCCGTTTCCACTCTGTTGCTGTTGGTTTCTAAATTATTATTGTAAAAATAAAATTTAGGGGAAAAGTTAGAAATCATGACATTGGCATAAATGGAATTATCCTTAAATATGCTGCTGGAAATATTTTGCTGCAACTGGAAAATCCCTCTCTGGTTGCCCGGATAATAATTGCTGCTGAAAGAATAATTTCCGCTGAGATTGATCTTGTTGATAATCCCAGAATACTCCGTTTCTAAAGCTCCTGACGGTTTTGTAATATTAATGCTTTCATAGGTACTCATTCCGCTGAATAATTTCCCGCTGATCTTCCATTCTTTATTAAAAACATACTGAAAATCGGTTCCCAATAAATTATGCTTCGCCTTTTCAAAAGGATCATTTTTAAAGATATATGCTGCTGATATATTACGGCTTGCATTGCTAGCTCCCAATGTTCCGCGGACGTAGAAACCATATCCTAACTTCAGGAAAGACGTTCTTTCAATAAGACTGAAACTCTGATCTATAAACCCGAATTCCAGTTTTTTATTTTTATCAGAAGAAGTAAAGGCATATTCGGCGCCTCTTCCGTACAGTGAAAGTTCTATAATTTTACTGATATTTCCCAGGGTAAACTCACTTTTTTCTCTCTTATATGTTATGAAAGTATTGTTTACCACAGGATCTTCCGGACCATTGGTCTTATAGATATTTCCCCTTATAAAAACATATCCGGACGGAAGATTGAAACCTCCGGAACCGATGAGCTGATACAGAAAAGATTCTCTTCCCAGATAGCGGTAACTTGCTGTAATGCTGTTTTTTGTGTAGCCGAGATTATTATTGTCTAAAGACTGATACCGTTGCATAGAAGAATTATTCTGAATAGAAACATAGCTGTTCCCGAATATTTCTTTGTCGGGTTCTCTGAAGCCTACAATATTTACATTGAACTGTGGAGTCCTTGTCAGATTATTTGAAGGTCTGAATCTATAGATAAATACCGAATCTTTCTGAACGGCAATACTTCCTTTCTTTTCCACAAAAAAATTTCCCTGATCTGCTTCCGGAATTTTAAAAACGATCGTGACATTCTGTCTTTTGTTCCCCAGATTTGAAACTCTTGCCCGAACTTCTATAGAGTCATTGACATTACTCATATAGATAACGGGAGTATCCGTACTGATCGCCATCGAGTTGTTTTCGGCAATATGATGAGTGATTGTTTTAGTCAATAAAATCTTATTCTCAAGGTTGACAAGGTTAAAATCAATTTTACTTTCACCAAAACCGGCATTGCTGTTGATAAGAACCTTTATCGGCAGATAAATATTTCCTCCTGATGAAATCTCAATTTCCGAGGTATTTCCTGAAATATTTCTGAAGCCGGTGGGAACGGTAATGTTTAGTTTTCCTTTAAAATTGCTTTGAGAGTTGTTTTTGATTTCAACAATAGTACTTATAATACGGTCCATTCCTATATCGGATTCCTCACGGATATCCATGCTGAGGCCGTCACTGGTTTGTGCAAAAGCCAGTGATGAAATGAAAAAAATGAAAAATACGATGATTCTCCGAAAATGGTTAAAAGGCATTAGTTTTTATTGAGGTGTTATCTCGTACTGAAGAGTAGCTGAATAGTCATCTGATTTTGCACTGATGAAGATTTCATCATTATGGGTGGTTGAATATTTTACGTCATAATACACCGTGTTACCCTGGGTAGCATTTCCTTTGGCAACCAGTTGGTATAATGGGCTCAATGAAATAGGAAACACGTTTGTATTGGCCGTTGTAGAGGAAAGAACCATTTTTACGGCATCTACAGGAATTGTATTACCAAAAGAAGAGGTAAACTGAGATTGTAATGATTTCAGTTTGATTTGGTAATTCGTATTGCTTTTCACAATGAGCGCATTATTATATGTTACACTGACTCCGTTGGTATAATCGTCCATGCTTTTGAATTCCAACAGTGCATTTTGTGCGCTTGGAGCAAAGGTCAGTGACAATTCAGGAATATCCGTAGGAGGAATTCCGGAAAGTGTACCGATCTGAAGCTCAAAAGTATGATCCATTTTACCGATAACATTATTGTACTGATCGTATACTGTAAATTCTACAGGTGCGTAAAATTTCATCCAGGCAGGATAACTTCCAAGATAAGCTCCGCCCATTACTGTAAGGCTGAATTTAATCTGTAAATTGTAATATCCGTTAGGCTGGCTTGGCTGGTTATACAACGGTGCATTGGAACTAGGAACCAAAAAAACTTCCTGGCCTTCCTGCAAAATGACATTTAATGGCATGCCGATTTGCGGAATGGTAGGTACCGGATTGGGATAAGCCTGGCCCGAAGATGATACAGGATGCAGGGATATTTTATTTCCCGGTATGGTATAATTTCCGTCGGTAGATTTTATTGGCTGCTTGAGCTTTACAGACAAACGCCAGGACGGAACATTAAAATTACCGTTTCCACTCAACATCGCGGTGTAGGCATCGGGATTAGTATTTCCATCGTAAGAATTGATTTGCAGGTAGCTATTGATCCACGAATAATAAGAAATCTGTGAATATAAAAACTGCCCTGCTAACAACAGTACGAGTGAGAGTGTTTTAATCATACATAAAATTTAACTCGCCGAGTTCAAGGTTATTATCACCGTAATCAATCATTACGGATGCTGTATATTTTCCTTTCGGAAGATCTTCGGGAAGAGAAATATCCATCTCTCTTTTATTACCCGGCATGGTATAAAATACGATAGGGTCAATAGACACTTTTTTGCCATTTTCCATATTGACAAGATCTGTGAGAACCTTACCGTCTGTCCATATATTTCCTTCATTTTCGAAAAACAGGTTCAGCTGCTTTTTAGATTTCTCAAAAGTCAGATTCTGTATTTCTATTTTTTTTGTTTTGGCTGAAGGAATTTTATGAAATATCTTTATTCCTGACCGGATACTTACTTTTATCTTCGCACCTTTGCTGTCCACATCATCCACAGGATTCATCTGGTTCACATATAAAACTGCAGTATGCGCTTCCAATGTATCTGATAGTTTACTGGGAACTGTTATGGTAATATCAATATCCCTTCTTTCTCCAGGTCCTAATGTAAAATAATTGTCTTCTTTTTTTACACTTATCCATCCTGCGCAGGATATTTTCAGGCTATTGGCTGCGGACATAATGTTTTCACCCTTCTCATTGTATTCCCAGTCACCAAGGCTTATGGCCAAATCCAAAGAGTTTTTTGCACTCACGTTGGTAACTGTTACTTTCTGTGTATTACTGTTTCCTACGGTTGATTCAAAATACAGCCTCGGAGGCGAAACCGAAATACCGGTCTGTGCCTGAATCATTGAAAAAAAAGAAACCAGAAAAAAAGCTAAAATAAAATGGAGTGGGTGGGTCTTGTTCATTGTAAAAGTAAAGACTGTGACAGCAGAAAAAAAATGCCACAAATTACTTGTAGCATTCTATTTTGATTATAATCTACATTATCTTATTATTGTGCAATAATAGTGTAGGTAAGTTCAGTAGTATATACCGTAGGATCTTGTCCTGCAATATATTTATTTAGATAGGCATTAGCACCTGCACCTTTGTATTCGATATTGATTTTCCTGTCAACACCTCCTAAAGTTGAAGTTACTAAATTAGTTTCGTTTGCAGATAAAGTAGCATTTTGGGCATATTGTGCTCCGTTTAGGCCATCAGTACCTGCGCTGGCTTTAATCCGAATTGTATTAGCCTGAATGCTTTTATTTCCGTTTTGTAAAGCCGAGTTAGCAGCTTTTACTTTCACCTGGAATCCTCCGGTACTATAAATACTCAAGTGGTCAGGATTAAGGGATGATACACCATTAGCATAGTCATCTTTAGTAACGTAGTCTAAGTTTACAATTTTTTGTGAATTGTTAACCACTAAAGTTTGGATTGGTTTTAATCTAACGTTTAAAGTAACAGTTTGTTGTGCCTTCATTGCTGCGAACCCTAACAAAGCAAATGAAGCTAAAATACACTTTTTCATAATACGATTATTTGTTTTTAATATTTAATTCAAAAATTATGATGCAAATGTATTGAGTTGATTTGTTAGAGTTATTGTGAAAAAATACGAATCTTTTGTGATTTTTGTCGCTGAGAATAAGCGATATAGAAGAGTTCTTTTATTGACAATTCAATAAAAGATATTTATGAAAATGGAAATAACTCCATAAAAACGATTATTTTAAAATTAAATAATCATTAATTAATTATGGGTGTTAAATTAATAAAAGTTTAAATCTGTATTTTTTTTATTAAATTTATTTAATTAGACATCATTGTTAAAACATAATACTCCTGATCGGCTGTTGAGGTGTTATTTTTTTTAATGCTTTTTGCATGATGACTAATTTCAAATATTTTTTCAATCACTCCTTTTTTATATTTAATAAGGTTGTGAACTTTATCTTTTTCCCGGGATAGTTTCTCATAGTCAATATCTTTAAATCCTGCTGACTCATTATACACATTTTGCAGCATCTTTACCTCAAATCCTGATGGACTTGATATGATGACAGATCTTGATTCCTGGTCATTATTACTTTTGCCAGGATCGGTTGTTGCTGTGTTAATGGCAAGCGTCTGAACCGGGTATAACCGCACATTTAAGGTCGTTCCGTCGTTTTGGGCACGGAAGAAAGTGAAAGCAAGAAGACAAAACACAATATAAAAATATTTGGTATACATATCCTGATTTATCACCGTGTGGTTACATAATCAAATATACAAATATTTTTTAATTATCTCATCTCTGAAGGATTTTTTTCTGTATGTTTTTTAAAAAAGTTTGTGAAGTTACCTTCATCACTGAATCCCAACTCGTACGCGATCTGAGAAATCGTAAGATTTGTATAGGTCAGCATCTTTTTAGATTCACTGATAAGTTTCTCAATAATAACATGTTTTGCGCTTTTACCTAATACATATTCGGTCATTTCAGTCAGTTTTCTGGGGGTGATACTTAGTTCGCTGGCATAATGAGAAACTTTTTTTGCCTTTTTATAATCTCTCTGCAGAAGAACTTTAAATTTATTCACACAATAAAGATAATCAAATTTTATATCTTTTTTCACTTCTTCGGTGGGAATATGAAGAAAAGCATCAAGAATGAGTCGCTCTATTGCATTATGAGCCGCTGAAACGTACAGACTTTTGTCCTTCCGCCTGAAATTTTCCATTCTTTCCATAAAAACCACCCGCATCTGTTCGATGTTAATAAAAGGTGCGATAAAAATATCAGAACTATAATTAAAGAATAACTGGGAGTTTAAGAATAAGCTGTCTTTTATTGATCTTTCATAGAAACTCGATGAAAAAACAATAAGGAAAGTGTCGTAGCCTGGTGTATTGCCAAATTCAACATTTTTATGCGGACCTACAAATACAATATTTCCTTCTGAAATTTCATATATATTATCTTCTACTTTCAACCGGGTGTCTTCCATAATAATATAGATGCAAAAATATTCCAGTGTATTGAATTTCCGGTTGTTATTGTTTCTTTTGATAATTTGATCTAAACGATTAACACTGAACCCATTTTCTTTTAACTGATTTGTAATAATATACATATTATGTTTCTATAGAATTAATAGCGCGCTAAGATAATTTTTTGCGAAGGTTATATTGATATTATTCTATTAGATATAATTCTATAAAAGTATTAAAATATGTAGTATTTATTCTTATTTAATAAGTGTTATGAATGTGAAAATGATCTTCTGTAATTTTTTAAGTATAAACTTTAAGGGACATAATTCGACTTTATTTTTGAAATTTGTTATTAAAAATATTTGATCAGATTATCAGGGTGTTGCTTTTTTTATCATTGTTTAATGATATTTATATGCGTAACAGTTATTAATAATGATTCCCTAAAGTAAGAGTTAATTGTAGTTATTGTATTCATAATTTATTATCTTTGGCGCGCCGAAATCATATTATATCTAAATAAAATAGTGTGTGGAACTTTAATAGCCTTTTGGAAAGAAATAAAATTTTAACATGGGAAAGTTAGAGTATATACTGGAATAGGTTTTCAACTATTATTCTGATAATTTTTTAGTACTGTTTTATATTTTTAAATATATACTCCATTAGTTGAAAACATCCCTTTTCCCAGATTATTTTTTTTCAATTATAAATATCATTTTAAATGTATATAAAATATTCAATAAATGATTTTGCATGGTTGATAAATTGAATTTTATTATTTAGTGTATTAAAGGAAGATTTGATATAAATTCAAAGCTTCAATTTAAGTAATAATAATTAACAAAAAAATAATGATATTTAATTATACTGATAATCTGACGATTCCATGTGGTACGGGAATAATTTTTTAAATAACAGTATTTCGGCAAAAAAATTGCTATAGGAAAGCATTAAAAAAAATTACAATTAAAATTGAGTTTACACATATATATTATAACTTTAAAAAATAATTTAGCTCTTTTTAAAAGCAGAGTGCTAACTTTAGCAGATTAAATAACTATGGATAAAAATATCATTACGTATCTATTACTGATATCAATTACATTACTATCGTGCAAACCCAAGCAGAATATGGTGTATATGTCTAAAGACAATATGCAAGAAGAAGTTGCCAGAGCCAAATTTCAGGGCCTGCACATACAGGAGGGAGATGTTCTTCTTATCCTTGTTTCTGCGCTGGATGAAGCAGCGGTGAAACCTTTTAACCTTAATACTGCCAATAAAGTAGGCAGTGAAAGCGGAACAGCAATGAATCAGTATGTACAACCTAGCGAATATCTTGTGAATTCAGATGGTTACATCAATTTTCCTGTATTAGGAGATGTGTATACTAAAGGAATGACACAGATACAGTTGAAACAGGATCTTGAATCCCGCCTGAAAAGATATCTTACTGATCCTTTAGTAACAATTACATTGAAAAACTTTAATGTCAGTATTTTAGGTGAAGTAAAACAGCCAGGACAGAAGGAAAGCGTTTCCCAGAAGATTAATGTATTCCAGGCACTTGGCCTTGCAGGAGATATGACGGATTTTGGTGATCGGACACACGTTAAGCTTATTAGAACAACAGACGAAGGCAGTGATGAAGTCGTTAATCTTGATCTTACCAGATCGGACATTGTAAACTCGCCATATTACTATATGAAGCAAAACGATATATTATACGTGCAACCTGATCATAATAAACAGATTCAAGCAAATTCAAATCCAAACAGAGCCCTTACTTTCCAAATTATTGGTACATTAGTAACCGTAGCTACCTTAATTATTGCTTTAAAAAGATAACCGTAAATATGCAACAGATAGAACTTCTGGAAAATGAAGAAAAAATAGATTTAAGGAGAGTGATTACAAAATACCTCTATAAATGGCCTTGGTTTTTAGTGTCGGTATTGATATTTTTATTAATTGCTTTTGCTTATCTAAGATATAGCGTTCCAAAATATCAGACAAAAACAACGTTAAAGTTTGATAAAAAAGAAAATGATCTTACTTCAGCTCTTTCTGATCTGAGTAATCTTGGGATTGGTCTTGGAAATTCCGACGAGCTGAAAAGTGAAGCAGCCGTTGTCACATCCAGACCCATATTGACGCAAGTGGTAAATAATCTTAATCTGAATGTAGAGTATTATAATACGGGAGAAATTAAAGATAATCAGCTCTTTAGTAAAGTTCCTGTGGCGGGAAAAATTGTAACCTTTGATAATAAATTTGTATCTTCAGAATATCATCTTACTAAGATTTCTGCAAATGACTTTACTCTTGTAAATGAACATAATAATGTTAAATTTCTAGGAAAATTTAATATTCCTTTAAAGTTGGATTTTGGGGTTGTAGTGTTAACCAGAAATCCAGAATATGAGGTTAAACCAGGATATAAAATTGTTTTTTGGAACCCGATTGAAAAAGTAAAGAAACTTGAGAAAACAATTCAGGTCGATTTGCCGGATGAGAAAGCCATGTTGATGGACATTAGCCTTATAGGCACAGTTCCTGAAAAATCAGAAACGATTCTTAATGAGGTTACGCGTCAGTATAATCTGGACGGGCAGAAGGATAAAAATCTGCAAGCTGAAAATACACAGAAATTTATCGATAAGCGACTGGAGGTTATAACACGAGATCTTACAGGGGTAGAAAATCAGAAAGAAGACTTCCAAAACCGTAATCGTATTGTTGACTTGCAGGCGCAAGCTGAATTGGCTATGCAAAATACAAGCGAAAATACCAAAGCTTTACTTCAACAACAGGCGCAGCTTGATCTTTTGAATTCTCTGACGACTGAGGCTTCGAAAGGGAATAATCAGCTCATGCCTTCTAATTTAGGCCTTAACCCATCACTTGAGCAGTCTATTGCACAATATAATCAATTGCTCATCAGCAGAAACAAAACGCTGAAACAGGCAACGAATGAAAACCCCGCAGTGATAGAAATGAACCGGGAAATTGCAACATTAAAAGATATTATCAGGGATAATATCCGTGAGCAAAAAGATGTAGTAAAAGCCACCATTTCACAATTGCAAAATCAGATTACCACAAGTAATACGATGATAGAAAAGGTTCCGGGACAATCTAAAATCTACAGGGGAATAGAGCGCCAACAAAACCTTAAAGAACAACTTTTCTTATTTCTTCTTCAAAAAAGAGAAGAGAATGCAATCAACTTATCGGTTGATGTTCCTAAAGCAAAAATTGTAAATCCTGCATTTACTGAAGATGAACCGGTTTCTCCAAAAAAAAATCTCATTCTGTTAGGAGCGGTTTTACTTGGCTTATTGATTCCTTTTGCCATCTTTTATTTAATTTTTATTTTAGATGATAAAATTTACAGTAGAGAAGATATTAAAGAAAGATCTAGTCTTGGTGTTTTGGTAGATGTACCTTCATTAAAAGACAATGACAATCATCTGGTACAGAAAAATGACTTTTCTGAGCTGGCAGAATCATTTAGAGTTTTGGTTTCAAATCTTAAATTTGTATTGCCGAAAAAAGATTCTGCAAAGATTATTATGGTTACCTCTTCAGTAAAAGGCGAAGGAAAGACTCTTGTGTCTGTTAATCTCGCTTTAACGATCGGTAATAAAAACGGAAGAGCACTATTGATAGGATCAGATATCCGAAATCCACAGATTCAGAGATACGATTCTGAACCAATAAAAAGAAAGGGTCTGACAGAATTTTTATATGATGAATCGGTAAGTGTTGATGAACTAATCCATAATTCTTATACTAACCCTTATTGTGATGTAATCTATGCAGGCACTATTCCTCCCAATCCTCAGGAACTGCTTTCTAATGGAAGATACCAAAAACTGATTGAGCAGATGGCTTCAAGATATGCTTATATCATTATTGACTCGGCGCCTCTGATGCTGGTTTCAGATACCCTTAGTATTGCAGATGTTGCGGATGCTACCTTATATGTAGTACGGTCGGGCGAATCGAAAAATATTCTCATCGATTTTGCAAATGATCTGGTGAGAGACAGAAAACTTTCTAATGTATCCTTCGTGGTAAATGACGTTAAGAAACGTGACGGAGGTTATGGATATAATTACAGCTATGGTTATGGGTATAGCCAAGACAAGAATAAGAAAAAGTGGTGGAATAAATTTTTTAAGTCATAATGGATAAAATTTTGATTACGGGAGGAGCAGGGTTTATAGGCTCCAACCTTACGGAGTATTTTTTGAATAAAGGCTTCGAAGTGGTATGTCTGGATAATTTTTCGACAGGACATAGACATAATATTGAGTCTTTTTTAAAAAATCCGAATTATAAACTGATTGAAGGAAGCATCTGTGATCTGGAGGTCTGCAGAACTGCAGTAGAAGATGCAGATTATGTATTACATCAAGCGGCATTGGGCTCGGTTCCGAGATCTATCAATGATCCCATTACCAGCAATGATGTTAATGTGTCAGGATTTTTGAACATGCTTGTTGCTTCAAGGGATGCGAAAGTGAAACGTTTTGTATATGCCGCATCATCTTCAACATATGGTGATTCTGTAGCACTTCCGAAAGTGGAAGAGGTGATAGGAAGGCCATTATCTCCTTATGCCATAACAAAGTATGTAAATGAGTTGTATGCAGACGTTTTTGCTAAAACATATGGAATAGAATGCATTGGCTTAAGATATTTCAATGTTTTTGGCCGTAGACAGGATCCAAACGGAACGTACGCTGCAGTAATTCCTCTATTTGTGAAACAGCTTATGAATCACCATTCACCCAAGATCAACGGAGCAGGTGATTATTCAAGGGATTTTACCTATATTGATAATGTAATCCAGATGAACGAACTGGCGATGCTTACCGAGAATCCGGAAGCCATCAATACAGTATACAATACAGCGGTAGGTGACCGTACTACATTAAATGACCTGGTAACATATATTAAAAAATATTTAAGCGAATACGATCCTGAGATCGCTGATGTTGAAATCGTACATGGACCCAACCGTGTAGGAGACATTCCGCATTCACTGGCTTCTATAGATAAAGCTAAGAATCTTCTCGGATACAACCCGACTCATCCAATTGAAAAAGGATTGAAAGAAGCAATTAGCTGGTATTGGGAAAATTTAAAATAAACAATAAAAAGATAATCTTGTGGAAAAACAATATAAAATTGCTGTTATTGGCCTAGGATATGTAGGACTGCCATTGGCGCGTCTATTCGCAACAAAATATTCGGTTGTAGGATTTGATATTAATAAAAACAGAATCGAAGAATTAAGATCTGGAAATGACAGCACATTAGAGGTTGAAAGTGATATTCTCAAGTCAGTTCTTGTTCATGAGAATCCTTTTGATAAAGAGGAAAAAGGTTTCTTTGCGTCTGACGACCTGAAAGACATTCAGAATGCTAATATTTACGTAGTTACCGTACCAACACCGGTGGATAAACATAACCGTCCGGATCTTACGCCACTTTATAAATCATCAGAAACAGTAGCAAAAGTACTTTCAAAAGGAGATATTGTTATTTATGAATCAACAGTATATCCTGGAGTAACGGAAGAAGAATGCATCCCGGTTCTGGAGCGTGTTTCGGGCATGAAATTCAACGAAGATTTCTTTGCAGGATATTCACCGGAACGTATTAACCCTGGAGATAAAGAGCATACGGTAGAGAAAATTCTAAAGGTGACTTCAGGTTCTACCCCTGAGATCGGGGAGATAGTAAATAATCTTTATAAGTCGGTGATTGTAGCAGGAACACACCTTGCGCCAACCATTAAAGTAGCTGAGGCTGCCAAAGTTATCGAAAATTCCCAGAGAGATATTAATATTGCTTTTGTGAATGAATTGGCAAAAATTTTTAACCTTCTTGAAATTGACACCCATGAAGTACTCAAGGCAGCAGGAACGAAATGGAATTTCTTACCATTTAAGCCGGGACTTGTCGGGGGGCATTGTATAGGAGTAGACCCTTATTATCTTGCACAGAAAGCTCAGGAAAATGGATATCATCCGGAAATTATTTTGGCAGGACGTCGTTTAAATGATTCTATGGGGCAATATGTAGCTTCGCAGCTTGTAAAATGTATGATTAAGAAAAATCTTAACGTCAACGGTGCGGAAGTTTTAAATTTAGGAATAACTTTTAAAGAAAATTGTCCGGATGTGCGTAATACTAAGGCAGTAGATGTGATTCACGGTCTGGAAGATTATTCATTAAAAGTTACGACGTTTGATCCTTGGGCAAATCCTGAAGAAGTTGAGCATGAATATAACCTTGAAGTAGTTAATGAAATCCCAGATAAGAAATTTGACGCGATCATTCTTACTGTGGCTCATAATGAATTCATTAATCTCAACCTCGATGATTACTTGAAAGACGATGGAGTAATTTATGATGTAAAAGGAATTCTGCAAGAATGTGATTCTAGACTGTAATACACTTCAATATATCTTTAGTCCACAAATAATTGTAACAGATAATATGAGATGTTTTATTAACTATAAATATTTATGTTACATGATATTGATATCAGAATAGCAATCACTCAATAACAATTAGTCTCTAGGGTGCATTTTGTTCTTCCCTGAGATTGCATTTTATACCATTGGAATTAATGTGTTATAATTGTATTGTGAGCAGTGTAATCTAGAATAGATTATAAAATAAGGTAAAGCATTCTCAAAGAAAATATAGATGTATAAAAATGTATTTAAACGGATAATTGATTTTATAGTCGCTTTTATAGGTTTGATTGTATTATCACCGGTCTTTATTATCGTTCTGATTGTCCTGTATTTTCAAAATGATGGTAAACCGTTCTTTTTTCAGACAAGACCCGGACTTAATGAGAAATTTTTTAATATCATTAAGTTTAAGACAATGACTGATAAAAAGGACACTCACGGCAATTTACTTCCTGATGCTCAAAGACTGACATCCATTGGGAGCTTCATCCGGCAGACCTCCCTTGACGAGATTCCCCAGCTTATAAATGTGCTGAAAGGAGATATGTCACTGATAGGTCCACGCCCTTTGCTACCACAATACCTGTCTTTATATAATGAATCCCAAAAACGAAGACATGAGGTTCGCCCGGGGATTACCGGATGGGCTCAGGTGAATGGCAGAAATGCAATCTCGTGGTCAAAGAAATTTGAGCTGGATGTCTGGTATATTGATCATTTGTCTTTTATGATGGATTGTAAAATAATATTTCTAACTCTTAAAAAAGTTTTTAAAAAAGAAGGTATTAATAAAGAGGGGCAGGCAACGACAGAGGTTTTTAACGGAAGTAATTAAAAATATAACAATGTATTTATACGGAGCAAGCGGTCATGGCAAGGTAGTTGCTGAAATTGCAGAAGAAAGTGGTTATAATATTGAAGCTTATATAGATATGGATCTATCTAAAAATGAACTACTGAATTATACTGTATATCACAATCCACCACCAAAACATATAGATGTAATAATTTCAATAGGAAACAACAGGATAAGAAAGAATATAGTTGAAGAAAACACGTTATTTAATTATATGAAGTTACTTCATCCGAAATCATCAGTTTCAAAAAGGACACATATTGAAGAGGGAGGTGTTGTTATGGCCGGAGTTACCATAAATGCTTCTGTAAATGTAGGAAAACATTGTATTATTAATACAAATTCTTCTATTGATCATGACTGTGTTTTGGAAGACTTCGTGCATATTTCTCCTAATGCAGCTTTGGGTGGTAGTGTATATGTAGGGGAAGGAACTCATATAGGAATTGGGGCATGTATCATACAGGGGATAAGAATTGGAAAATGGTGTACCATTGGTGCCGGGGCTGTCATTATCAATGATATACCTGATGGCTCAACAGTAGTAGGAAATCCTGGCAAAATTATAAAAATAACCGAATTATAAACAAAAAAGTAAAATTATGAACATTGAGGTATGGCTTTCATCCCCACATATGGGTGGAAATGAAATCAAATATATCAACGAAGCATTTGATACAAATTGGATTGCTCCTTTGGGACCTAATGTAAACGGCTTTGAAACTGATCTGGAAAAATTTCTGAATCAGAAAGTAAAAGTTGCAGCATTATCATCAGGAACAGCTGCTCTGCATCTTGCATTGATTGAATGCAATGTAGGATATGGTGATGAAGTGATCTGTCAGTCACTTACATTTTCAGCATCTGCCAATCCTATCGTATATCTTGGTGCAACTCCTGTTTTCGTAGATTCAGAGAAAGATACTTGGAATATCTGTCCGGTGGCTTTAAGGGAAGCCGTTGAAGACAGAATCGCCAAAAATAAAAAACCAAAAGCAATTATTGCCGTTAACCTTTACGGTATGCCTGCAAAAATGGACGAAATTTTAGCAATATGTTCTGAATTTGATATTCCTTTGATTGAAGATGCAGCAGAATCGCTGGGTTCTAAATACAAAGGTAGAGCTTGTGGGACTTTCGGACGATTTAGTATTTTGTCTTTTAATGGTAATAAAATCATAACTACTTCCGGTGGAGGTGCATTGGTTTGTCATTCCCAGCAAGACAAGGAAAGGGCTGTATTTTTATCAACCCAGGCAAGAGATAAAGCGCCGCATTACCAGCATTCAGAAATTGGATACAACTATAGAATGAGTAATGTATCTGCAGGCATAGGAAGAGGTCAGATGGAAGTGCTGAACACCAGAGTAGAAGGACGTAGAAGGATGCATGATTTTTATACTGAAATTTCCAAAGATCTGGAGGGTGTAGAAGTATTTTGTGAACCCAACAGCGATTTCTACAGTAACCATTGGCTGTCTGTTATTACAATAGATGAAAAATTAGCATCAAAAAACAGAGAAGATCTTCGTCTTGCATTTTTAGAAGATAAAATTGAATCAAGACCAATATGGAAACCAATGCATATGCAGCCTGTTTTCAAAGATGCTCCTTATTACGGAGGTGATTTTGCCGAAAAACTTTTTGAAACGAGTCTGTGCCTTCCTTCCGGATCAAACCTTACGGATAATGACAGAAGCAGAATTGAGAAAGTTATGCTTAGTGTTCTCACTAACAAGAAAAGTCACTTGATATCTCACTAATTGATACCATTGAATAATTGATGTTATTCGCAAATAATTCACACCTATACCACACGTTATCATAAGACTGATAAACGATATTTAAACAAAATAATACTAACCAAAAAATATAAAAGCAGGAATAATTTAATCTATTCCTGCTTTTCTCTATATATTATTTTTGTAATTTAGTGATATTTCCTGTTGGAATTACTGTAATTATTGGCACTTATGCCATGGAAGTTATTGTATGTATAGTAAAGATCTTTAAAATAAATATCTGTTTCTGCATCAATCTTTTCTATCATAGGAATGTTTTTTTCCTTTTTTGAAGCACTGTAAGCATATTTCTTTTTTGAAGCAGCTTTTTTCTTTAAGCAATGACAGTGTAAATGATCTTGAGCTCTGTGCTCATCAAGATCCATAACCTTAATTTCGGTATTTTCTAATTTCTTAAATTTTTCAAAACCATTAATGTCTAAAGTGAACCTTGGCTCACCGTGATAAAAATAATGGTCGGTAATTTCAGGGTGAAAGATATCTTTTTTTTCCAAAGGAGCCGAAGAATAGTAGCCGTTACAATCTGTACACAGGGCAACTTGTATTTTTATAGACATAGTATTTTGATTTAAGTGATTACCATTGCTATATCAGAAGTTGTGCCATTGGTGCAAATCTTAAATAAAAATTAATACTCTCTAATGGTAACATATTACAGAAATATTTGTTTTCATTGGTTGTTTTATTTAAAGCTTCCAGTATGTTAATATTGTTGAATTTATAATCTGTTTAAATAGAAAACCTCTTTCAATTTATTTAATTTTTGGTTATCATAAAATTAATTCAGTTTTTTATTCATATTTCCTTTTTGGTACAAATTCTAGGTCTTGCATATAAAAATGGTAAAGAAAAAATCAAAATTTTAAGGAATTTTAATGCTAAAAAGTGTTTTTTTTACACTTTTTAATAAAAAAGTTAATCTTTTTTTTAAGCTTTCTTATCATAGTATTTTGCATGATATTTTCAATTAAATTTTTCCGATATTTTTTTTACAAGATGTTGTAAACTCACATTTTATGATCTTAATAAGTGTATATTTAATGATAACCTTATCATAATTAATATGCAATTGTTATCATAAAAAATCGATATGTAAATGGCTGATATGTAGGTTGTAGGAGTAAATTTATTTTTTTTATTCGATTGAATTTTTATATTTGTGATGTTACATAAATGTTAACAATTAAATGAGCCCCAACTTTATTCATACGTACGTATCTGTAGATTGTGTAGTATTCGGATTTGATCACGAAAACCGCTTAAACATTTTATTGGTTCAGCGACATGTGGATGAGGTACCTTTGGAAAGACAGAGAAAATTACCCGGCAGTCTTATTTTTAGTGATGAAGATGTAGACGATGCTGCACAAAGAGTACTTCACGAATTGACAGGAATCAAAAAAATGGTTCTCAGACAGTTTAAGTGTTTTGCAGATCCTGGCCGTGCCAATAATGTACATGATATCAAATGGATGGGCAAAGAGTACAAACATGATATCGACAGGATTATTACGGTAGCCTACCTCTCTTTATGTAAGATCGACCATAAGATCAACAGTACGAAATATGATACCGTAGATTGGTTCCCGATTGATGAAGTTCCGCACCTGCCGTTCGATCACAATAAGATTATAAGTGAATCGCTCGTAGAAATCAGAAAATGGATCGAAACAGATTTCTCCATTATTTTTGAGCTGTTGCCGAAAAGATTTACCATTAGGCAACTGTATCAGCTTTACACGGCGCTGAGTGAAAAATATATTGATATTAAAAATTTTCATAAAAAAATATCCTCATTCAATTACATTGTGCCATTGGATGAAATTGAAAAAAATGTATCGCACCGGGCAGCAAGATATTATAAGTTCGATGCTAAAATTTACAAGAAAAACAATACTAAACTAATCAAATAACACGCTTCTATACAAATTATGTACTTACTAGGCTATGATATCGGCAGTTCTTCTGTAAAAGTTTGTCTCATCGAGGCATCCAGCGGAAAAGTGATTGCTTCAGAATTTTCCCCAAAAAAGGAAATGAAAATCACCGCTGTGAATCCCGGATGGGCAGAACAGAACCCTGTCGACTGGTGGACGAATCTGAAACTTGCTCATGAAGCGGTTATGCATGAAGCCGGAGTACATGCTGAAGATATCAAAGGAATTGGGATTACATGGCAAATGCACGGTCTTATCCTGGTAGATAAAGATCAGAATTTACTCAGACCATCAATCATCTGGTGTGACAGCCGTGCGGTGCCTTACGGTGAAAAAGCCTTTAAAGAGATTGGAGAAGAAAAATGCTTATCTCATCTGTTAAATTCACCGGGAAATTTTACCGCATCAAAACTAGCATGGGTAAAAGAAAATGAGCCGGAGATTTTTGAAAAGATTGACAAAATAATGCTTCCGGGAGATTATATCGCCATGAGACTTTCCGGGCAGATCGGAATGACCATCGAAGGATTATCAGAAGGGATTTTCTGGGATTTTAAAAACAACTGTATTTCGGAAGATGTGATCGGCCATTACGGAATTCCGAAAAGTTTCTTCCCTGAGATTATTCCTACTTTTGGAATTCAGGCTACGGTTTCTGCAGCTGCAGCTCAGGAATTAGGCTTAAAAGAAGGTACACCGATTTCGTACAGAGCAGGAGATCAGCCAAACAACGCTCTTTCACTGAATGTTTTTAATCCGGGAGAAATTGCTTCCACTGCCGGAACTTCAGGAGTTGTATATGGAGTGCTGGATCAGCTTGAATACGATAAATTATCAAGAGTGAATACATTTGCTCACGTAAATTATACACCGGAACAGATCCGACTGGGCGTTTTGCTGTGTATCAACGGAACAGGAATTTTAAATTCATGGCTGAAGCATAATTTTGCAACTTCATTGTCTTCATACGGAGATATGAATGAGCTGGCTTCACTTTCGCCCGTAGGTTCTAAAGGTCTCAGCATCGTACCTTTCGGAAACGGTGCAGAAAGAGTGTTGGAAAACAAAGAAACCAACTGCTCAATTCACGGAATTAATTTTAATATCCATACAAAAGGAGATATTCTGCGTGCCGCGCAGGAAGGAATCGTATTTTCTTACGAATACGGAATGAACATCATGAGAAATATCGGGATGGACATTCAGGTGATTCGTGCAGGAAATGCCAATATGTTTTTAAGTTCAATTTTTCGTCAGTCACTTTCAAGTGTCAGCAATGCGGTTATTGAACTTTATGATACCGACGGAGCTGTGGGAGCTGCAAGAGCTGCGGGAATAGGAATAGGATTTTATGCAGATTCCAAAGAAGCATTTTCATCACTGGAAAAGATAGCAGTGATAGAGCCTGAACACGAGAAACAAGAACAATATCTGGAAGCCTACACAAGATGGAAACATCATCTTAATGAAATAATCTAGAAACAATTCAGCGGAAAATATCCATACACTTACTGACTTCAGAAATCAGTGAGAAGGGAATGACTACGCAAACTTTAAAATAAAATAAATATAAAATATGAACACTTTAACAGGTACGAAAGAGTTTTTTACAGGTATCGACAAGATTAAATTTGAAGGAAAGGAAAGCAGAAACCCAATGGCATTCCGCTATTATGATGCTGAAAAAATTGTCATGGGAAAGCCTATGAAAGACTGGACGCGCTTTGCAATGGCATGGTGGCATACCTTATGTGCAAACGGAAGCGATCCATTCGGAGGACCTACGATTCATCATCCTTGGGATATCGGAAATGACGCCGTTACAAGAGCGATGCACAAGATGGATGCCGGTTTTGAATTTATGTCTAAAATGGGCTTCAATTACTACTGTTTCCACGACATCGACTTGGTAGATCCGGCAGATAACTGGAAAGATTATGAAAAAAATCTTCAGACAGTTGTAGAGTATGCCAAACAAAAGCAGGCTGAAACAGGAATTAAACTTTTATGGGGAACAGCAAACGTTTTCACTCATGAAAGATACATGAACGGTGCATCTACAAACCCGAATTTTGACGTTCTTGCCTGCGCAGGAACTCAGGTAAAAAACTCCATCGATGCGACAATTGCTTTAGGTGGTGAAAACTATGTATTCTGGGGTGGAAGAGAAGGATATATGAGCCTTCTGAACACTGACATGAAGCGTGAAAAAGATCATTTGGCACGTTTTCTTTCAATATCCAGAGATTATGCACGTCAGCAAGGATTTAAAGGAACTTTCCTGATCGAGCCTAAGCCAATGGAGCCTACAAAACATCAGTACGACTACGATTCTGAAACGGTAATCGGCTTCCTGAGACATTACGGATTAGATAAAGATTTTAAATTAAATATCGAAGTAAACCACGCTACATTGGCAGGTCATACTTTTGAGCACGAACTTCAGGTTGCTGTTGATGCAGGACTTTTAGGAAGCATTGATGCCAACAGAGGAGATTATCAGAATGGTTGGGATACAGACCAATTCCCGGTGGACTACCTTGAGATGGTTCAGGCTTGGCTTGTACTTCTTCCAGCAGGAGGTTTAGGAAATGGAGGAGTAAATTTTGATGCTAAAATCAGAAGAAATTCTATTGATCCTGAAGATTTATTCATTTCTCACATTTCGGGAATGGATGTATTTGCAAAAGGACTTCTGGCAGCAGCTGATATCCTCGAAAATTCAGATTATAAAAAATTAAGAACAGATCGCTACGCTTCTTTTGACAACGGAAACGGGAAGGCATTCGAAGAAGGAAATCTTTCATTGGAAGATCTTCAGAGAATAGCACATGAAATCGGGGAACCTCAGCCAAAAAGCGGCAAACAGGAATTGTTTGAAGCTATTGTGAATATGTATATCTAACAAAAAAAATGAAAAGGCTGCTAACACTAAGGATTTTCAGAATTATAATTATTAATGGCCTTTTTATTCAACCCTAATATTTAAAAATAATAATTATGAACCGATTTTATTTAGCTAAAACCAATAAGGCGGCCTTGTTTTTTGCCATGGCCTTATTACCTTCCGGCTTGGCGTATTCCCAGGTTAAGAAAGATACGGCGACCAAAGAGAAAAAGATAGAGGAAGTAGTCATGATCGGATACGGTACTCAAAGAAAAGAAGCCGTAACAGGATCTGTTGCTACCGTAAAAGGTGATGCACTTCGTGAGGTACCTTCAGCCAACATTACACAGGCTTTGCAAGGTAGAACTGCAGGTGTAGATATTTCCCAGACTTCTACAAAACCGGGTGCAGCCATGCAGATCCGAATCAGAGGTACAAGATCATTAACAGGTGATAACAATCCGCTAATCGTTCTTGACGGTATTCCGTTTGTGGGATCCCTGAGTGACATTAGTTCGAGCGATATAAAAAGTATTGATATCCTTAAAGATGCTTCTGCAACAGCCATTTACGGTTCAAGAGGGGCAAACGGAGTTATTCTTGTTACAACAAACAGGGGAACAAAAGGACAAAAGCCGAGATTTAGCTATAACTCATTTACAGGAGTTCAAACGCTATTCTCTAAATATCCTATGATGGACGGGCCAAAGTTTGATAAATTACGTAAAGATGCTGGTCTTTATGTTAATGGTGAAGACGAAAAATCTGGCACTAATACAGATTGGCAGGATCTTTATTATAAACCTGCTATGATGACAAGTCAGGATGTAGGAGTTTCCGGAGGTACTGAAGGTGGCAACTATAATGCCGGATTATCTTATTACAGACAGAACGCTTTAGTTCCTCTTCAAAGTTACGAAAGGTTTTCTTTACGTATAGGCTTAGACCAGCAGGTTGGAAAAAATTTCAAGTTCGGTTTCACTACTAATACCAATTATACTGTATCTCGAGGAAATGGCGTTGCTTCGGCACCTACATTGGGCTATTCTCCATTGGCAAGTCCATATGATCAAAACGGTAATTTAAAGAGAACAATGAAAACTGCTTCTGATCAAGATCAGACATGGATATACACAAGGCAGACTCTTGAAAATCTAGGAGATAAGTATGTCGATGAAAGTAAAGACTTTGCGTCATATAACAATCTATATGGAGAAATTACTTTGCCATTAAAAGGATTAAAATATAGATTGAATGCGGGTTTAGATTACCGCACATCCAACAGTGGAAATTATGTTGGAGTTGGTGTATTCAATTATAATGCTGCAGCACCGTCTTCAGCAGGTAAGGGGAATAATCAGACCTATCACTGGGTATTGGAAAACCTATTAACTTATGATAGAACCTTTGGAAAACATAAGGTTAATGCAGTAGGTTTATATTCTGCGGAACAGAATAGATATATAAGCTCATATATGAGCGCGAGAAATGTTCCAGGAGATTTTTTCCAATATTACAATCTTGGTCAGTCTCCACAAGCAGATATTTCTGTAAGACCTGAAGATCAGGTATACCAGCAATGGGGATTAATGTCTTATATGGGAAGGGTTATGTATACTTATGATAATAAATATATGATGACAGCTACTCTTCGTGCAGACGGTTCTTCAAGATTGGCGCCTGGAAATAAGTGGCATACTTATCCGGCATTATCATTAGGTTGGAATGTAACCAATGAGTCGTTTATGCAAAATCTTAAATTCATGAACCTTTTAAAACTAAGAGCAGGCTGGGGGCAAACGTCTAATCAGGCAGTTTCACCATATTCTACATTAGGGTCATTAACTGTGGTTCCGTATAATTTCGGAAATACAAATTCTACTGGTGTTTATGTAAGTCTTGCACCAAATGCAAATCTTGGATGGGAGTATTCTAAAACGCAAAACTACGGTGTGGATTTTGGATTTTTTAATAATAGACTAACCGGGACGGTAGAATATTATAGAACAAAAACTGAAGGACTACTACAATCTGTCTCTTTACCACCATCAGGAGGTCTTCCTACTCAGACTGCAAACGTTGGATCTACTGAAAACAAAGGATGGGAATTCTCTCTTAATGGCAGTATAATTAGTAATCCAGACGGTTTTTCGTGGGATGCTGGTGTTAACTTGTATACCAATAGAAATCAAATATTGTCTTTAGCTTCCGGCAGAGACAGAGATGAAACGAATTTGTGGTTTGTGGGACACAATATTAATTCACTATATGACTATCAAAATATAGGTTTATGGCAGCAGGGTGATCCTTATTTAAATATTCTGGAACCACAACAAGGTGCTGCTGTAGGTATGATAAAAGTACTTTATACGGGTGGATATAATGCAGATGGTACGCCAGTAAGGGCTATTGGAGCTGCAGATAGACAGATTATTGATACAGCCCCTGATTGGCAAGGTGGATTTAATATGCGTTTTGCTTATAAAAACTTCGAGTTAAGTACTGTAGGTGCATTCCAGCACGGAGGTGTATTAATTAGTACACTTTATGGCTCAGCTAGTTATCTGAACCGATTAACAGGAAGAGGAAATAACGTTGATGTGGACTACTGGACTGAAGAAAATCCTAATGTGAGATATCCAAAGCCAGGTGGTTTGAGAGAAGGCGATAATCCTAAATATGCTTCAACATTAGCTCTTTTTGATGGGTCATATCTGAAGTTACGTACAATAACTTTAGGCTATAATCTAGATAAAGAATATCTTAAAGATTTTAATATCACAGGATTGAGAATTTATTTTACGGTAACAAATCCATTGGTTTTATTTTCTCCATATCATAAGGAATCAGGAATGGATCCTGAACCAAACTCACTGGGTGATCAAAACCAGGCTGTAAGCGGATATCGTCAAAGGCAATTGGTTATAGGAACTAATAACCCTTCTACACGTAATTACTTAATGGGTCTTAATCTAACTTTTTAAAATTATTAGTCATGATAAAATTTAATAAAAGAATAATCATAAGTGCTTTTTTCTTATCTCTTACCCTGACAGGTTGTAGTGAGATTCTGGATGAGCAACCAAGATCAAACTATACAGTAGACTTTTTTAATACTGAAGACGGAATAAAACAGGGTGTAACTGCATTATACAGACACTTAAGAACATTATACGGAAACGGTTATTTTATGAGTAACTGTCAGAATGGAACGGATGAAACAACGTGGGCACAGAGTGCTGATGGAAATTTCAAAGATCTTGATATGACAGGTAATGTAGGGAGCCTTAATCCAAATACATTTCCACCAAGCATGGTCTGGGGGTCTGTATTTCCATATATCAATACGGCCAATGGAATCATTGAAAAAGGACCAAGCTTTAACATAGCAGAATCTTTAGTTTCTGAAGCGAGATTTTTTAGAGCATTTGATTACTTCTTGTTAGTACAAACATACGGTGGAGTTCCTTTGGATTTGGGATCCGGTGAGCTGGCATTTAATACTTCTGCAGTTACCACTTCAAAAAGAAATACGGTTCCTGAAGTATACACAAAAGCTATCTTCCCTGATTTATTAAAAGCTATTGATAATCTTCCCGCTTCGCCACGCGTAACTGGTGGTGTCACTAAAAATGTAGCAAGATTATTTTTAGCAAAAGCATATTTAACTTATGGTTGGTGGTTGGAAAATCCAAATAATATTCCAACTTATCCGGAGACACCAAGGACTGATCCTAATGGTCATAACGCCCAATGGTACTATCAACAGGCTTATGACATCTCGCTAACAGGTATTAATAATCCTGGTCCTTACAGCTTACAACCAACTTACTATGATGTTAACGCGGGACAATTTGACCGTAATAGTGAATGTATGTTATACGCAGACCATACTTCATCAAGCACATATTATAATGAAGGTGATCCTGCAGGATATGGATCAGGTTGGTCACCGGATAACTTTGCAGCATGGATGCAAACATGGAATTATCCTAATATTAAGAGTAGCAATTCTGCAACTACATGGACTCCCGTAAGTCCTGTGCAACGTGCTGCTACACAATCCTTAGGGAGACCTTGGGTGCGTATGGCACCAACAATTGGTGTCATTAAAAATACTTTTGCTGATAAAACGAACGATTCTCGTTATGACGGAACATTTGTAAGTACGTACAGAGGCAACTGGGATAAGGCAGGTTTAGGAAATATCACATTATATAATGCCAATAATTTACCAGTTCAACCAGGAGGTGCTATTCTTTCATTCTTAAATGATGATTCGCAGACACCTTCTTATCCAAAATCTACTGATGCCACATATAATAATGGTCAAGGTCTAAGTGGTGTAGGTGCAGGAACATTACCAGGTCGTGCTGATTGGGTAATTTCACCTAATGGAATTAGCAGAATGGTATATCCGGGATTATGGAAAATCGGAACATATAGTACATTAGATCCAACAGGATTAGGCTATCCAAATGCAGGTTTGACTCGTCCTTTCAATGTTGCTAAATTTTCTGAATTCTATTTTATTGCTGCAGAAGCAGCAGTTAAAGGAGCATCAGGTACGATGACAGCAAGAGATTTAATAAATGTTATTCGTGCAAGAGCAGGAAAATGGAAATTCAGTAATGCTCAGAATACAACATATATTGCTGATAATAGTGCTGCCATGATTGCAGCAACTCCATCTACTATTACTATTGATTATATTCTTGCAGAGAGATCAAGAGAATATTATGGTGAATTCTATAGATGGTATGATCTAATCCGAACACAAAAATGGGGAGAATATGCTGCTACTTATCAGATTGGTGGTGTGAATTACGGAGATCACACACCGCAGACATTTACTCGTAATATTCAAAAATTCCACTATTTGAGACCTATTCCTCAGGGGCAATTAGATAATATGAGTTTAAGTGCTGAAGAAAAAGCAAAATACCAGAACCCTGGTTATTAATTGATTTTATTCTTACATTCATATTAACAGCAAAGTAGGTGTTTGTGAAAAAGCACCTGCTTTGTTTAATGAATAAAAATTTTAAAGATTATGGAAAAAACATGGCGTTGGTTTGGGAAGAATGATAAAATAAGTCTGAATACACTTCGGCAAATAGGAGTAGAAGGAATTGTTTCCGCACTGCATGATATTCCCAACGGACAAATCTGGAGTTTAGAGGCGATCAATGATTATAAAAATTATATAGAAAGTCACGGTCTTCGCTGGTCTGTCGTGGAAAGTCTTCCCGTAAGCGAAGCCATTAAATACGGAGGTGAAGACCGGGATTTTTTAATAGAAAATTATATCAAAAGTCTCGAAAACCTGGGTAGAGCAGGAGTGACAACAGTTTGCTACAACTTTATGCCAGTTTTAGATTGGGCCAGAACAGATCTCTTCCACGAATGGGAAGATGGTTCCTCATCGCTATATTTTGATAAAGCTCAATTTGCCTATTTTGAAATTCATATTTTGAAAAGACAAGGAGCAGAAGAGGATTATAATGCAGAAATTCTTCAGAAAGTAGAAGAACTGAAAAATACGCTGACTGAAGAAGAGAACAATGATTTGATTGATTCAGTCATTGTTAAAACTCAGGGGTTTGTCAACGGAAACATAAAAGAAGGAGATTTAAATCCTGTCGAAAAGTTCAATAATTTATTGGCCTTATACCATGGAATTGATAAAAACCAGCTTCGCCTTAACCTTAAATATTTCCTCGAAAAAATAATGCCGGTTTGCGAAGAATGGAATATCCAAATGTGTGTGCATCCTGATGATCCGCCGTTTGCTTTACTTGGCTTGCCAAGAATCGTTACCAATGAAGAAGATATCGACTGGTTCTTACATGCAGTGGATAATCCTCATAACGGACTTACTTTCTGTGCCGGATCTTTAAGTGCTAACCTTAACAATGATGTTCCGAAACTGGCCCAGAAATTTGCACACCGTACAAAATTCGTCCATCTTAGAAGCACCAATGTTTTTGAAAACGGTGATTTTATAGAAGCGCATCATTTGGGCGGAAGAGGAAAACTGATTGATGTTATCCGTGTATTTGAAAAGGAAAGTCCAGATTTACCAATGCGAATTGACCACGGAAGACTCTTAACCGAAGATATCGATAAAGGTTACAATCCAGGGTATTCATTTCTGGGAAGAATGCTGGCTTTAGGTCAGATTGAAGGGGTAATGGCAGCTGTCCAAAACGAAATGTCCAAAGATCTTTAGTTAAAAAAGAACCCGAAGGGTTCAATACGAGTAGCCGTAGGTGAAACCTATGGAAAATGGAAAACAATTTCCAACGAACCCGAAGGGTTCAATAATTATCAATCATCATTAATAGTATAATGAACGAAATATTCAGTATAAAAGATAAAGTGGCCGTCATCACAGGAGCTTCCGGTGTTTTGGGTGGAAGCCTGGCAAAAAGCTTCATTGAAGCCGGTGCAAAAGTAGTTGCATTAGGCAGAAATCAGCAGAAACTGGATGCTTTTGTCACGGAATTGACAGTATCAGGTGGTGACGCATTTGCCGTCGAAGCCAATGTCATGGACATCGAAAGCCTTCAATCAGCATCAAAAAAAATCATAGAAAAATACGGAAAAATAGATATTCTGTTAAATATTGCCGGAGGAAATATTCCTACAGCCACCTTATCTCCCGAACAATCATTCTTTGATATGAATATGAAAGGATGGGATGAGGTGACTGATCTCAATATCAATGGAACAGTATATCCAAGCTATGTTTTTGGAAAAGTAATGGCAGAGCAGGGAAACGGAAGTATTGTAAATATTTCTTCAATGGCAGCCTATTCGGCGATCACGAGAGTAGCGGGATATTCGGCAGCGAAAGCGGCGATTACCAATTTTACGCAATGGCTGGCTTCTGATGTAGCTTTAAAATTCGGAGATAAAATCCGGGTAAATGCCGTTGCTCCTGGATTTTTCATTGGTGATCAGAACCGTGCCATTCTCCTGAATCCTGATGGTTCTCTGACTGACAGAAGTAAAAAAGTAATTGCTAAAACGCCGATGCAGAGATTCGGGGAAGTAGAAGAGCTGAACGGAGCAGTACAGTTCCTTTGCTCAGAAGCCGCAAGTTTTATTACCGGCGCCTTACTGCCTGTTGATGGTGGTTTCAGCGCTTTTAGCGGTGTTTAATCTGAAGTTAAATTTTCTTCATATTTAGATAAACAAGATCTTAAAATAACTTAAGGTCTTGTTTTTAAAAAATTGATTTTTAAATAAAATTTTAAATCATTTAAACCAGATAATGACTTATTCTAATAAAAATAAAGAAGTTTTCGGAGAGTCGTTTTTGCTGGAGTCGGCAAAGGCAGAGAATCTCTATTTCGGATTTGCGAAAGAAATGCCGATTATTGATTATCACAATCATCTGGAGCCGGATGTCATTTCCAATAACCTGAATTTCCGTTCACCAACGGCAATTTGGCTGGATGGTGATCATTATAAATGGCGTGCGATGAGAAATTTCGGGATCGATGAGCAATTCATTTCAGGAGACGCTTCGGATATTGAAAAATTCAGAAAATGGGCTGAAGTTGTACCTTACACGCTTCGAAATCCGTTATTTCACTGGACACATCTTGAGCTTAAAAATCCTTTCGGAATCAAAGAATATCTTTCGCTCAAAAATGCAGATTCTATCTATTCTCAGATGAATGAAAGTTTGCAGACAAACGATTTTTTACCACAATCAATTATAAATAACTTTAAGGTTGAAACGCTTTGTACGACGGACGATCCTGCTGATGATCTGGCTTATCATAAAGCAATTAAGGACAGTAGTTTTGCAACATCGGTTTTACCAGCTTTTCGCCCCGATTCTTACATTAATATCATTAATACTCAGCAATATCTTGCAGGCATTAAAAAACTTGAAAAAGTCAGCGGAATTTCAATAGATTCAGTGTCTGATTTGCTTAATGCGCTTCAGTCGAGAGTTGATTATTTTGCAGAAGCCGGCGCAAAAGTAGCGGATCACGGATTTGAGTATTTCCCTGATACAACGCTTTGGAATAATAATCTTGAACACGAATTTTCAGAATTTCTGAAAGGAAATAAAACTGTATTTTCTAATCCTGAAGCTTTATGCGGGTATGTACTTAAGGAACTTTGCAAAATGTACAACGAGAAAGGCTGGATACAACAATTTCACGTTGGAGCAACAAGAAATAATAATTCAAAAATGCTTGATAAAATAGGCATTAATTCAGGCTATGATGCGATTGGAGAACAATATTTTGCTCAACGGTTGAGTGTTCTTTTAGATGAATTAAATACAGCCGGACAGCTTACCAAAACCATAATCTATAATCTTAATCCAACATTCAATGAAGTTCTCGCATCACTTGCCGGAAATTTCAATGAAGGCGGAATTAAATCAAAAGTACAGTTTGGGGCGGCTTGGTGGTTTTTAGATCAGCTTGATGGAATGAAAAAGCAAATGAACACGCTTTCCAATATTGGACTTATCAGCACTTTTGTGGGAATGCTTACCGATTCCAGAAGTCTTTTGTCATTCTCAAGACATGATTATTTCAGAAGATTGTTGTGCAATATGTTTGGCAGTGACATGGAAACAGGCTTGCTTCCCGATGACGAAGAGTGGGTAGGAAAGATCATTCAGGATATCTGTTACTACAACACCAAAAATTATTTTGAAATATAAAATTTAGGAAGATATCTAGCAAATAGACTGAGACGAAGTTAAGAACCCGGAGGGTTCAATATCAATAGCCGTAGGTGCAACCTATAGAAAAAATATAAAATTAAATAAACAGAACCCGAAAGGGTTCAACCAAAATAATGATTGATTCCAAAAAAATATTGTGTTTCGGAGAGCTATTGCTCCATTTTGCTCCAGATTCTCATGGAAACTGGCTCAATGATCAGTCTGTGAATACTTTCGTAGGCGGCGCTGAATACAATGTGGCTTCGGCTCTTGCCCAATGGAAAAATCCTGTAAAGCTTCTTTCTGCTTTACCTGAAAATTTCATTGGAAATCAGTTGGAAAGTCAGCTTCAAAATAAAGGAATTGAAGTTCTTGCAGAAAAAAATATCGGAAGAATCGGAACTTTTTACCTGTCTTCAGATGGCGATATGCAAAATGCTTCGGTAGTGTACGACCGTTTCCCCTCAGTTTTTACACAGTCGGATTTTTCACAATTTACTTTTGATGAAATATTTTCCGGGGTAAAATGGCTTCATATCAGCACCATTACACCGGCTTTAAGTGAAAATGCCTGTCAAAAATGTGTGAGTTTAATGGAAGAAGCGGCAAAAAGAAATATTATCGTTTCTCTAGATCTGAATTACCGTGCAGCACTTTGGCAGGGAAGAAATCCTTCGGAAACAATAAAAACATTAATGCCTTTTGTTAATGTATTAATGGGAAATATCTGGTCCATCCAACAATTTCTGGAGGTTCCGATAGAATATGAACTGAACGGAAATTTTGATGACGAAAATCTTTTAAAGCAAGCTGAAAAATCAGCATCAGAAATTCAGAAACAATTCCCTAATGTTGCGATAATTGCTAATACTTTCCGGTTTACAAACGGTGAAAAAGTCAATTACTATGCGACATTATTTGAGAATAATGAGCTTTTGATTTCAGAAAAATATAATTCCGAAAAAGTAGAAGAAAGAGTCGGCAGCGGAGATTCTTTTATGGCTGCGCTTATTCACGGTAAACTCAAAGGAAATTCATCGCAGAAAATATTGGAAGATGCCACAAAGGTTGCTTTTAAAAAACTTTTTGTAAAAGGTGATACCATTGATGAATCTATTAACATTGAGAAATTATGAATTCAATTATACAAACCATAAGAAACCAAAAAATCGTTCCGTTGTTCTACAACGAATCATTTGATGTTTCAAAAGATACCGTAAAAGCTTTGTACGAAGCCGGAATTCGTGCCATAGAATATACCAACCGCGGTATTCAGGCATTAGAAAATTTTACAAAGCTGAAAGAAATTTCCGCCATAGAATTTCCAGGGCTTTTACTTGGAATAGGAACGGTAAAAAATACGAAGGAAATGGATGATTATGCCCGTGCAAAAGCCGATTTCATCATCACTCCGGTGATCAGCGAAGAATTGGTAAAACATTCGGTAAGCAAAAATATTCTTTTGATTCCGGGCTGTTTCACGCCATCTGATGTTAATATTGCTTTTCAGAACGGATTAAATTTAGTTAAAATTTTTCCGGCTGATGCTCTGGGTAAAAATTATATCCGGTCCATTCAACCCGTTTTTCCGGGAATGAACTTTATGCCAACCGGCGGTGTAAACGCTGATACAGAAGATATTAACGATTGGCTAAAAGGCGGAGCGGTAGCAGTTGGCCTGGGAAGTTCATTAATAAAAAAGGATTTCACATCACAACAGCTTACAGAAAAAGTTCAGAATCTATTACAACAACTTAATCAAAACTAAATGCAGGCTCCAAAAAATGGCAATATAAGATGGTTTATGCTGTCTCTGGTATTTCTCGCAACGACGATCAATTATCTTGACCGCCAGGTAATGGGCTTGCTGAAACCTATTCTGGAAAAAGAATTTGACTGGAATGAAAAAGATTACAGTTACATCGTAATGGCATTCACTACCACTTATGCGATCGGTTATCTGGCAATGGGAAGATTTATCGACAGAGTCGGAACCAAAATCGGATATGCGGTCTCCTTGATTGTCTGGAGCTTAGCCTCTATAGGACATGGTTTTGTGAAAAGCACGTTGGGATTCATCATCGCAAGAAGCACATTGGGAATCAGTGAGGCCGGAAACTTTCCTGCCGCGATAAAATCTGTCGCCGAATGGTTTCCGAAAAAAGAAAGGGCATTGGCAACCGGAATTTTCAATTCCGGAGCTACAGTGGGTGCTATATTGGCGCCGCTTCTGGTGCCGTTTATTCTCGGACATTACGGCTGGAGAGAAACTTTTGTCTGGATTGGAGCATTGGGACTATTATGGATTATTCTTTGGTGGAAATTTTACCAGATTCCGGAAAAAACAAAAAAACTGAGTCCCGAGGAACTTCAGTATATCAAAAGCGACCAGGATGGAAAGACCGAAGAACAGTCAAAAGTTCCACTTTCTGAATTGTTAAAATATAAAATAACATGGTCTTTTGCCATAGGGAAAATCCTTACCGACCCGATCTGGTATTTCTTTATGTTCTGGCTGCCGGCTTATTTTGCAGATGTTTTTAAAATGGACTTAACCAAACCTTCTGTTCCATTGATTATCATTTATAGTGGAACAACGATTGGAAGTATAGGCGGCGGATATCTTTCTTCATTTTTAATCAAAAAAGGATGGGCAATTGGAAGAGCGAGAAGCCTTACAATGTTATTATTCGCTTTAATGGTCGTTCCGGTAATGTTCTCAAAATATGTTGATAATATGTGGTTGATAACCATTATTATAGCCTTTGCAACGGCTGCACATCAGGGTTGGGGAGCGAATCTGATGACTACGGTTGGAGATAAATTACCGAACAATTATGTAAGTTCTGTGATCGGTTTTGGAGGAATGCTTGGCTCGGCAGCGGGAATTATTTTTCCACTGTTTATCGGGATTGTTTTGGATACTTTTAAAAAAGCCGGAAACATCAACGGCGGTTACAATATCATCTTCTTCATTGCAGGAATCTCGTATGTTGCAGCGTGGGGAATTATTTGGTTGATTAACAGGAAGAAAACAGCTTAACATCAAAATAATACAGTTTGAAGTTTAAAAAGTAAAAATGAAAGCCGGACTTTATATCATATTATGTCTTTTGATAAGTATATTTTCCTCTGCCCAGAAAGGAGGAAAATATAAGCTGTGGTATGATAAACCTGCTAAACAATGGGTCGAAGCGTTACCGATTGGAAATGGCAGATTGGCTGCAATGATTTACGGGGATCCTTCTAAAGAAAAACTTCAGCTGAATGAAAGCACTTTCTGGTCCGGAGGTCCTTCACGGAATGATAATCCGGACGGCCCAAAGGTACTGGACTCCATCAGATATTATTTATTTAACGGAAATTACAAGCGCGCGCAGATTCTTGCGGATAGAGGTTTAACAGCGAAAACGCTTCATGGTTCGGCATACCAGAATATTGGCGATTTCACGCTGAATTTTAATAATCTTAATGATGTTAAAAATTATTACAGGGAATTAGATATTGAAAAAGCTGTTGCCACTACAACATTTACTTCGAATGGAATTCATTTTAAAAGAGAAATTTTTGCTTCAATTCCTGATAATGTTATTGTCATTAAACTAAGTTCAGACAAGAAGAACGCTTTGAATTTCACAGCCAATTTTAACGGTGAACTTAAGAAAAATGTGAAAGCTATTGATGCCAACACGTTACAGATCGATGGATTGTCCTCCACTTTAGATGGTATTCAAGGTCAGGTTAAATTCAATGCACTCGCAAAATTTATCAATAAAGGTGGCAAAACGCAAGCTTCAGAAAACGGAATTTCCGTAAGTAATGCTGATGAAGTGATGATTCTCATTTCTATCGCGACCAATTTTACAGATTACAAAACATTAGATGCAGACGAAGTTTTAAAAAGCAAGAAATACATCGAAGCATCTGAAAATAAAAGTTTTAATACACTATATAAAAATCATCTTGCCGCCTATCAGAAATATTTCAAAAGAGTTGATTTTAATTTAGGAACTTCTGAAGCTGCAAAAAATCCGACTGATATCAGGGTTAAAAACTTTGCTACAAGCTTCGATCCAGAACTGATTTCATTATATTACCAGTTTGGGCGTTATCTCCTGATTTCTTCTTCACAACCTGGCGGTCAGCCCGCCAACCTGCAGGGAATCTGGAACAATTCCAACAAACCGGCCTGGGACAGTAAATATACCATCAATATCAACACAGAAATGAATTACTGGCCGGCAGAAAAGACCAATCTTCCGGAAATGCATGAGCCGTTGATCCAGATGGTAAAAGATTTAAGCGAATCCGGAAAAGAAACTGCAAAAGTAATGTACAACAGCCGTGGCTGGGTTGCTCATCACAATACCGATATCTGGAGAATTACAGGTGTCGTAGATTTTGCCAATGCCGGAATGTGGCCGATGGGTGGAGCGTGGCTTTCCCAGCATCTTTGGGAAAAATATTTGTACAATGGCGATAAAAATTATCTCCAATCCATTTATCCAATTCTAAAATCTGCCGCTCTATTCTATGAAGATTTTCTGATAGAAGAACCGACGCATCATTGGCTTGTTGTAAATCCGTCGATGTCTCCCGAGAATATTCCGAACGGACATCAGGGAAGTGCCTTGGCAGCTGGAAATACAATGGATGATCAATTGATCTTCGACCTTTTTAGTAAAACAAAGAAAGCAGCAGAAATTTTAAATTCAGATTCAGATAAAATCCAGGTTTGGAAAAATATTATTTCAAAATTACCGCCGATGCAGATCGGAAGATACGGACAACTGCAAGAATGGATGGAAGATCTTGATAATCCGGAAGACAATCACAGGCATGTTTCGCATCTGTATGGTTTGTTTCCTTCCAATCAAATTAATCCTTTCACCACGCCGGAATTGCTGGATGCTTCAAAAACTGTTCTCATCCATCGCGGCGATGTTTCCACAGGTTGGAGTATGGGCTGGAAAGTCAATCTTTGGGCAAAATTATTAGATGGAAATCACGCTAACAAATTGATCAAAGACCAATTAACGCTGGTAGAAAAAGATGGCTGGGGAAGCAAAGGCGGAACGTATCCGAATCTTTTCGATGCCCATCCGCCGTTCCAGATCGACGGAAACTTCGGCTGTACATCGGGAATCACTGAAATGCTGCTACAGACACAAAACGGATTCGTCGATATTCTTCCCGCACTTCCTGATGAATGGAAAAACGGAAGCATTTGTGGGCTAAAAACCTACGGCGGTTTTGAAATCAGTATCGTTTGGGAAAACAATAAAGCAAAAGAAATCATAATTAAATCGAATTTAGGCGGAAACTGTAGGCTCAGAATTCCGAACGAAATGGAACTAAAAGGAAAATCAAAACTCAAAAAAGCAGAGGGCAAAAATCCCAATCCTTTTTTTGATGTTCCGGAGATTAAGAAACCAATCATATCCAACGAAGCCAAATTAAATCCTGTAGAAATAAAAGAATCGGTGATGTACGATTTCCCGACGGAAGCAGGAAAAACTTATATTTTAAGAATGAAATAAAAGTGCGTTCCGTAGGAGCGATATCTGTGTAGATGTAGTAAAGTCTAATGATAAAGGAACTCCGTAGGAGTGACCTGATAATAGAAAAAAGTTAATGCAATCAAAGCCTCGTAGAGGCGACCTGTTAATAACAAGAACCGAAGGGTTCAACAACAATAGCCACAGGTGAAACCTGTGGGACAATGTGAAAATAAACTACGAACCCTGAAAGGGTTCAACAAAAAATTAAATAAAAAAAATTATATATGAAAAAGATAACAGTGAATCCCAATTTCCTAAAAAACAAGACCAGCATTTTTGCAGCAGCAGCTTTACTGTCGATGACCAGCATCTCAGCACAGACATTCACCGATTTTCAATATAAAGGAAACGACAAAATATACAACGACAACCCGCTGAAACCGGACGAATTTTATTCCCCGATTCTTCAGGGATGTTATCCGGATCCGAGTATTACCAAAAAAGGAGATGACTATTATCTGGTTAATTCTTCTTTCTCCATGTTTCCCGGAGTTCCGATTTTTACTTCTAAAGATTTGGTAAATTGGAAACAGGTGGGTCACGTTCTCGACAGACCTTCTCAGTTGAAAGTTGAAAAAGGCGGAGTTTCTCAGGGAATTTATGCACCAGACATCAAATACAATAAATACAACGACACTTTTTATATGATTACTACCCAGATTGCGGGTGGCGTCGGAAATATGGTCGTGAAGACCAAAGACCCTGCAAAAGGCTGGAGCGAAGTTCAGAAGTTAAATTTCGACGGCATCGATCCTGCTATTTTCTTCGATGATGATGGAAAAGCCTACATCGTTCACAACGATGCACCGCCAAAAGGAACGGAGCAGTATCAAGGTCACCGCGTCATCAAAATGTGGGACTACGATTTGGAAAAAGACCAGGTTGTCGCAGGTTCAGATAAAATTATCGTCAACGGTGGAGTAGATCTTTCTCAAAAACCAATTTGGATTGAAGGTCCACATTTGTACAAATACAAAGGAAAATATTACCTGATGTGTGCAGAAGGCGGAACAGGAGGTAACCACAGCGAAGTGATTTTTATGGCAGATTCCCCAAAAGGTCCATTTGTTCCGGCTAAAAATAATCCTATTTTAACGCAAAGATATTTTCCGAAAGACAGAAAAGAAAAAGTGGACTGGGCGGGTCATGCAGATTTGGTAGAAGGTCCGAATGGCCAATGGTACGGCGTATTTTTAGCCATTCGTCCGAATGTAAATAACCGTGTGAATAAAGGTCGTGAAACATTTATTCTTCCCGTTGACTGGAGCGGAACGTATCCTGTGTTCCAGAACGGATTAGTTCCTATGAAACCAAAATTGAAAATGCCGCAAGGTGTTCAGAATCAAACCGGACAAAACGGATTCTTCCCGAACGGAAACTTCACGTATAACGATAAATTAACCGATAAAAATTTAGATTTCCGTTGGATTGCGATGCGGGGACCACGTGAAAACTTTATCACGGCTACGAAAAATGGGGTGAAAGTGAATCCTATGGAGACGAATATCAAAGCTTTAGCTCCGGTTTCGGCACTATTCCACAGGTTGCAGCACGAAGATTTTGAAACCTCGGTAACGCTTGATTATAAGCCAAAATCTGAAAGGGAACTTGCGGGAATCACTTGCTACCAAAGCGAAAGATTCAATTATGTTTTCGGAATTACGAAAAAAGACAAAGACTATTATATTGTATTGGAAAGGACTGAAAAAGGAACGTCAAAACTGATCGCAAGTGAAAAAATTTCACTTTCAAAGAACATTAAATTTCAGGTGACTGGAGAAAAAGATGAAATCAGCTTCAATTATTCTTCGGACGGCAAAAATTTTAAAAATCTGGGAGGTCCGGTATCAGGAGACATTCTTTCTACCGATGTCGCAGGTGGTTTCACAGGAAGTTTGATTGGATTGTACAGCACGTCTTCAAATGATATTGTACCGAATTAAATTGAAAATAATCATACGATATCAATAGGAGCGGGCTTTAGCCCGTTTTCAAAGAAGAAAAGATTATTTAGCTTTAGCTAAAATTTAAATAATATTTAGGCTTCGGTATAATAAGACAATCTAAATAGACTTTTAGGATTAGCAATGTCACACTGAGCTTGTCGAAGTGTCTCTTTGATATCGATTAAGAATCGAACCAAACAAAATATCAAAATCGTGAATATTAAAAAATCATTTTATATAGTTTCTTTTTTGGGATTTATCGGGCTGAATCAACTTTCAGCCCAGATAGACCCTTTTCAAAAGAAAGTAACCGAGTTTAAAAATCCCATCATTTGGGCAGATGCTCCGGATTTATCCATCACAAGAAACGGCGACGATTTTTACCTGATAAGCACCACCATGCATCTGATGCCCGGTGCTCCGGTTATGCATTCAAAAGATCTGGTTCATTGGGAAATGTCGAGTTATGTTTTTGATACATTAAATGACAATGCAAAATATGATTTGATTGACGGAAGCGTTTATGGACGTGGACAGTGGGCGTCTTCTATCCGTTATCACAAAGGAAAATATTATGTTCTGTTTTCCCCGAATGACGAACCTTTCAAATCGTATTTTTATGTAACCGATAATCCTGAAAAAGGCAATTGGAAGCTTATCACGAGAACCAGACATTTTCACGATGCATCTTTGCTTTTCGATGATGATGATAGAGTTTACGTTTTTACTTCCAACAAAGTTTTTGAGCTGAGTCCGGATTTTAAAACCATTATTGGAAATCAGGACGGAACGGAAGTTTTTCAGAAAGATGCTTCGGAAACCGGACTTTTGGAAGGTAACCAAATCATTAAAAAAGATGGTAAATATTATATGATGATGATTTCCTGGCCGAGAGGCGGAAAACGCCGTCAGGAAGTTTACAGAGCTGATAAAGTCACCGGTCCTTATGAGAAAAAAGTCATTCTTGAAGACAATTTTCTTGGATTCTCATATGCCGGACAGGGTGCTTTGATTGATGATAAAAACGGAAATTGGTATTCACTGATTTTTCAGGACAGAAATGGAGTAGGAAGGGTGCCTATTTTGCTTCCTGTGAAATGGGAAAACGGCTGGCCAATTTTGGGTGACAACGGAAAAGTGCCTTTAACGGGTGAAGTTCCGCTTGCACCATTCAAACCTAAAAATCATTTAATAGAAAGTGACGAATTCTCAAACAAAAAAATGAAAATCCAATGGCAGTGGAATCACAACCCTGTCAATTCAGCCTGGTCTTTGTTCGACAGAAAAGGTTTTTTAAGGTTGAAAACCAACAGAATAGTTGATAATCTGTACCTCGCTCCCAACACTTTAACACAAAGAATGGAAGGTCCGAAATCCAGTGGCATAGTGGCTTTGGATGTTAAAGGGATGAAAGATGGCGATGTAGCAGGTTTCAGTGCTTTCAACGGCGATTCCGGGATTTTATCTGTGATGATGGAAGGCAATAAAAAGTTTGTCGTCTTTTCAACCAATGAAGTCAGTCTAGATAATAAAACTAAGGCGGTTACAGGTGTTAAAAAAGAAGAGAAAAAACGGATTCCATTGAACTCAGACAGAGTTTATTTTAAAATTGATGCCGATTTTAATCTCGGAAAAGATTTGGCCGATTTTTATTACAGCACCGACCAAAAAAACTGGACCGAAATGGCAAAAGATTACAAAATGATTTTCGATTACCGAAGATTCTTTATGGGATCCAAGTTTGCAATTTTCAATTATGCAACCAAAAATTTGGGAGGTTTTGTAGATGTTGATTTTTTCAGAGTGAATGTAAGTTCGGAATAATTAGAGTTGAATAATTTGGGCAGCTTTATCCGCCTGTAGTTTATCCTGAGCTTGTTGAAGGGTTCCCGCTTTTTTGTTCCGATTCGCTGCACAAAAAGAGCTTCACTCAGGTCGGGCTGCGAGAGATTCACTGTCTAGAAAAAATGAAAATTATTGCTTCGTAGAAGCAAACTGTTAGTAGCAAAACATTGTACCATCAAAATCAAAGCCTCGTAGAGGTGACCTGTCCATAAAAACAGCTGAAAATCTCATAATAAAAAATGAAAAAATAAACCCTTGCCGGTATTATTTTTTTATCTAATTTAATAAGTGTAAAAAATACAAATAAAAATCATGAACAAATCTATCATATTAGTAGTAAGTTTTATGTTATCCGGAATGTTTGTTTCGGCACAAACTCTTGATAAACAGGCTCCACAAGGTTTTGATATTGAAAAACCAACCATTTCCCACGGAAAAATCGATACGATTCAATATGCTTCAAGAACAGTCGGAACTACAAGGAAAGCTTTGATTTACACACCGCCGGGATTCAAAAAAGGGGAAAAATATCCTGTTCTTTATCTTCTTCACGGAATTGGCGGCGACGAAAAAGAATGGTTCAACCAGGGAAAACCGAATGTTATTCTGGACAATCTCTACGCACAGGGAAAACTGCAGCCGATGATTGTTGTTTTGCCGAACGGTCGTGCGATGAAAGATGACAGAGCAACAGGAAATATTATGGCTCCGGATAAAGTCGAAGCCTTCGCAACTTTTGAAAAAGATTTGCTGAATGACCTGATTCCGTTCGTAGAAAAAAAATATCCTGTTAAAAAAGACCGTGAAAGCCGGGCTTTAGCCGGTTTATCAATGGGAGGCGGACAGACCCAGAATTTTGCTTTTGGAAACATTGATAAGTTTGCCTGGTTGGGCGCATTTTCTTCTGCACCCAACACCAAGGAACCGAATCAGCTTCTGCCAAATCCTCAGGAAGCGTTAAAAATGAAACTTATTTTTATTTCCTGTGGCGATGCAGACGGACTGATGCCTTTCAGCAAAAGAACCAGCGATTATCTGAAGAAAAATAAAATTCCGCACATTTTTTACATTGAACCGGGCGGTCACGATTTCAAAGTTTGGAAGAATGATTTGTACATTTTTTCACAGCTGTTATTCAAACCTGTTGATAAAACTAAATTTGATGGATTTACCGTTTTGGGAACGCCTGCAACAACCAATATCAGAAATGCTCAATATCCTCAAATCCTTCCCGACGGAAGAGTGGTGTTCAAAGTAAAAGCGCCGGAAGCACAGAAAGTTCAAATTGATTTAGGAAAGAAATATGACCTTAAAAAAGGTGCAGACGGCTTCTGGACGGGAACAACTGATCCGCAAAGCGGAAGTTTTCATTATTATTCACTATTAATTGACGGAGTTGCAGTGGCAGATCCATCCAGCCAGACATTTTACGGAATGGGAAGATATGCCAGTGGAATCGACATTCCTTTTGATGGCGATGATTTCTATGCCTTAAAAGATGTTCCGCACGGTGATATCCGCATCAAAAATTTCTATTCCAAAGTCACCAACTCATGGAGAAGAGTTTTCATTTACACACCACCGGGTTACGACCAGAATGCTACTGAATCTTATCCTGCATTATATATTTTGCATGGTGGAGGAGAAGATGAGAGCGGCTGGGCGAATCAGGGCAAAACCAATCTGATTCTGGATAATCTGATTGCGGAAGGAAAAGCAAAAAAAATGGTCATCATTATGCCTGATGCTAATATTGGACAAAGCGGAATCAGAAACTTTGGAGAGCGCAATCTTCAAATGTTTGAAAGAGAACTGAAAGAGTCCATCATCCCATTTGCCGAATCCAATTACAGAATAAAAAAAGGCAAAGAAAACCGTGCATTGGCGGGACTTTCAATGGGTGGGATTTATACATTGTATGCCGGAATTCAAAACTCTGATATGTTTTCAAGTCTGGGCGTTTTCAGTTCAGGATATATGTTGCCGATGCTTCAGGACGTTGCCGATAAACAGTACAAATTTTTAAATGAAAATAAATCTGCCTTTTCGTTCAACGTTAAAAATTTCTGGATTTCAATGGGAGGAAAAGAAGATATCGCTTACGAAAACGGTCAGAAAATGCTGAAAGAACTGGATAAAATCGGAATTAGATATTCCTACAGAGATTATCCCGGCGGTCACAGCTGGCCGGTTTGGAGAGACAGTCTTCATCAGTTTGCGCAGGAGCTTTTTAAATAACATAATAAAATACGAATTGTCTTATTTAACTTAATAAAAACAACTTGTTTTTTTAAAAACATTATGACATTAAGTATTCTTAGAATAATTTGCTAAAAATCCTTGTCTGATAAAAATAGAATATAATAAAACAGGTAGCTCTTACAGAGCTTTTAATTCTGAAAATATTGTTATCTATTAACGGTTCGCTCCAAAGGAGCTGAATTTAGTCCCAGCGGGACTTTCTGATAGTAGAAAAAACAAAGTAAAAAAACAAAGCTCCAGAGGAGCGACCTGTTGATTATACTATTAATATTTAGGTTTTAACAATGATTAAATATAAGTCGAAATAGATAAAGAAAATTGATAAATCAAGCTTAATTTGACTCCGTCGAACCTAAAGGTTTCTTAATGTTTTAATCCAAAATCCTATACAATGAATTTCAACAGAATAAAAATCAAAACACTTATTATCACGGTCGTTATTGTATCGGGAAATATCAAGGCGCAATCGTATCAAAAAACAGATTCAGGTTTAAAGTTTTCTGTGGATAATATGAATGTTGAAGTGAAATTGTACGGTGAAAATACGGTTAGAATTATTAAATATCCCACCGGAAAATCATTTGTCAAAAATAGTTTATCGATCATTAAACAAGAACAGAAAACCAGATTTTCAGTTTCAGAAAGTAATCATGTTATTTCATTAAAAACAAATGATGTACAGCTTTTTATTGATGCTAAAAATGGTGAAATAAAGTACAATTCAACTTCTGGAAAAGAACTATTAAAAGAAACCGGAAGCGATTTCAAACCTTTTAATGATGCAGGAAATCAAACCCTGTCCGTTTCACAATCTTTTCAGCTGGAAAAAGACGAACCCATCTACGGCTTAGGAATTTTACAAAACGGGAAAATGTCTCAGCGAAATACGGATGTAAAAATGATTCAGAATAACACTTGGGATTTTGTGCCGTTTTTTCAGTCTGTAAAAGGTTATGGCATTTTTTGGGATAACTATTCTCCGACTCAATTTACCGATAAACCGGACAAAACATCGTTCTCGTCTGAAGTTGGAGAAGGTGTTGATTATTATTTTATCTACGGAAAAAATGCGGACGGTGTAGTTGCCGGAATGCGAAATCTGACAGGAAAAGTGCCGATGATTCCTTTATGGACTTATGGTTATTGGCAAAGCAAAGAGCGTTACAAAAGTCAGGATGAGCTTTTGGATGTGGTTAAAAAATACCGTGATTTACAAGTTCCTTTAGATGGAATTATTCAGGATTGGCAGTATTGGGGCAACAATTACCAGTGGAATGCGATGGATTTCATCAGCCCGGATTTTCCCGATGCTAAGAAAATGATACAAGACATTCACGATATGAATGCGCATCTTTCCGTTTCTATCTGGTCGTCTTTCGGTCCGATGACCAATCAGTACCGTGAAATGGATAAAAAAGGAATGTTGTTCAATTTCAAAACCTGGCCGGAATCTGGCCGGGAAGTTTGGCCTCCCGATATGAACTATCCTTCAGGAGTCCGCGTTTACGATGCTTATAATCCCGAGGCCAGAAATATTTACTGGAAATATCTGAACAAAGGCGTTTTCAGTCTAGGCGTAGATTCTTGGTGGATGGATTCTACGGAACCCGACCATCTCAGCCAAAAACCGGAAGATTTGGACACCAAAACGTATCTCGGCTCATTCCGAAAAGTGAGAAATGCATATCCGCTGATGACAGTTGGCGGAGTTTACGACCATCAGCGTGAAACTACGAGTGATAAAAGGGTTTTTATTTTAACAAGGTCAGCTTTTGCAGGTCAGCAAAGATACGCAGCAAACACTTGGTCGGGCGATGTCAATTCTTCATGGGAGATGTTGCGCAATCAGGTTCCGGCAGGTTTAAATTTCAACCTGACTGGAAATCCGAATTTCAACTCTGATATCGGCGGTTTCTTTGCCGGTGTTTATAAAAGAAATGGAGGCACCAAAAATCCGATGTTCCAGGAATTGTATGTTCGCTGGCTGCAATACGGAACTTTTACACCAATGATGCGTTCGCATGGAACTGATGTTCCAAGGGAAATTTACCAGTTTGGACAAAAAGGAGATGTGGTTTATGATATTATCGAGAAATTCATAAGGTTGCGTTACAGTATGTTACCGTATATTTATTCGACCTCGTGGAATGTTTCTAAAAATAATTCGAGTTTTTTGAGAGCTCTTTCGATGGATTTTTCATCAGACAAAAAAACTTGGGACATCAACAATGAATATCTTTTCGGTAAATCATTCTTAGTTGCACCAATTCTTAATCCTCAATACACACCGGAAAAATTCATTAAAACCGATGAAAATGAAGGCTGGAATAAAACCGATGCCACCAAAAAAGAAAATTCGCTTTCCAATATAGATTTTACAAAAAATAAAGCCGTGAAAGTTTACCTTCCCGCAGGTTCAGACTGGTTTGATTTCTGGACGAATGAAAAGTACAAAGGCGGTCAGGAAATCGAAAAATCTCTTAAACTTCAAAGCATTCCGTTGTATGTGAAAGCGGGAAGCATCATTCCGTTTGGTCCTGATGTACAATATGCTACTGAGAAAAAATGGGATAATCTTACAGTGAAAATCTATCCGGGAACGGATGCCGATTTCGTCTTATACGAAGATGAATTCGATAATTACAACTATGAAAAAGGAGACTATACTGAAATCCCTTTCCATTGGAATGAAAGATCAAAAACCTTGACGATAGATGTCCGGAAAGGCAAATACAAAGGAATGATTGAAAAGAGAATCTTTAATCTGATTTTTCCTGACGGTCAGCAGAAAACGTTGAGCTATTCGGGGAAGAAAGTAGGTGTAAGCTTTAAGTAGCAAATTCTGAGGATAAACAATAAGATAAGTTTTGATTATGAAAAAGCATAGGAAGATTAACAAATTATCAATTCTGTTTTTAATTTTTGGAGTATTGAGAGTCTCAGCACAACAAACTTCAGGAATCACTGCAAATATCATTTCCGATGATACGGGTTTTCCCATCGTTTCAAAAGAGGGAAAAGTTGCAGATTTAAAATATGATAAAGCCGAGAATATCGCAGTTATAAGAGCTGCAGAAGATCTGCAGTCAGATATTCAAAAGGTGACCGGAAAATTACCTGATTTTTCCACAACTGAGACTTCCGGCGAATTTGAGATCATCATCGGAACTGTTGGTAAAAATAAATTAATTGACGGATTAATATCATCTAAAAAAATCAATGCTAAAGATTTAAAAGGGAAATGGGAAAGTTTCGTCATCACAACCATAGAAAATCCAAAATCAAAATCCAAAAAGCAGCTCATTATCTCAGGAAGCGACAGAAGAGGAACGATTTACGGAATTTATGAATTATCAAAACAATTAGGTGTTTCGCCGTGGCATTGGTGGAATGATGTGCCTGTTCAGAAACGTTCTTCAGCGTATGTTGTTCCGGGATATTTTGCTTCAGGCGAGCCTAAAGTAAAGTATCGCGGCATTTTCATTAATGATGAAGAACCTGCATTTGGTACCTGGGCAAGAACAAAATTCGGAGGTATCAACAGCAAAATGTATGCGAATATGTTTGAGCTTTTGCTTCGTCTCAGAGCCAATTATTTGTGGCCCGCCATGTGGGGAAAAGCTTTTAATGAAGACGATCCGCTTAACCCGAAAGTTGCCGATGAATATGGAATCGTAATGGGCACTTCACACCACGAACCGATGATGCGCGCCCAGAAAGAATGGGGAAATCACCGCAAAGAATATGGAAACGGTGAATGGAATTACCACACCAATAAAGATGCCCTTCTGAAATTCTGGGAAGACGGATTCAGCAGAAATAAAAATTATGACAATCTCGTAACAATGGGGATGCGCGGCGACGGTGACGAACCGATGAGCGATTTGGGAAGTGCTGAAGCCAATTTCAAACAGTTGGAACAGATAATGAACGACCAAAGAAAAATCATTGAAAAAGTAACTAAAAAGCCGGCTAAAGAAACGCCTCAGCTATGGGCTTTATACAGCGAAGTTTTGGATTATTATGACCAGGGAATGAAAGTTCCAGACGATATGACGATTCTGCTTTGTGACGACAACTGGGGAAATGTCCGCAGATTGCCTTATCTCAATGCAAAAAAGCATCCGGGTGGCTACGGAATGTATTATCACGTCGATTTGCACGGTGCACCGAGAGCCTATCAATGGCTGAATATGACGCAGATTCCGCATATGTGGGAACAGTTGCAACTAACTTATAGTTACGGAGTTGATAAAATCTGGATTCTGAATGTCGGAGATTTGAAACCCAACGAATATCCAATGGATTTTTTCCTGAATATGGCTTGGAACCCGACCTCTTTTAACCAGGATAATCTTGAAAATTACACTGTAAAATTTGCAGAAGAACATTTTGGAAAGAACGATGCGAAGGAAATTGCAGAAATCATCAATTTGTACTGTAAATATAATTCTAGGGTGTCTGCAGAAATGCTGAATCATAAAACCTACAATCTCCAGACTGGAGAATTTCTACAGGTAAAAGATTCGTATTTGGCTTTGGAAACAAGAGCTTTAAGGCAGTTTATGAAATTAGATGAAGCTTATAAAGACACTTATAAGCAGATTGTTTTGCATCCGGTTCGTGCGATGGCAAATCTCTACGATATGTATTATGCGGTTGCAATGAACCATAAGCTGGCAGAGGAAAAAGATCTAAAAGCCAATTATTGGGCAGATTATGCCGATGAGTGTTTCGCCAGAGATGCAGAATACACCAAAGATTACAACCTGAATATCTCCGGCGGAAAATGGAATCATATGATGGATCAAACTCACATTGGCTACAAATCCTGGGACGAACCTAAAGAAGGAAACATCAAGCCAACGGTTTACAGAATCACAAAAGAAGAAGCAAAGACAGGCGGTTATATTTTTGAAGAAAAGAATGGCGTAGTTGTCATCGAAGCCGAGCATTTCTTTAATGCTAAAGCTCTTTCAGATACAAAATGGACAGTCATTCCTGAATTGGGAAGAGCACTTTCCGGAATTGCATTGATGCCATACACTGAGAAAACAGAAGGATCTTCAATAGCTTATCAATTTAAATTAAAGAATAATCCTGCGACCGTAAAAGTGCATTTCTTTTTTGATTCTACACTTCCGTTCAAAAAAGGAGGCCACAGCATTAAAGCTTATTTTGATAAGAATGATTCTAAAAAAATTGGTATTAATCAGGATTTGACTTGGGCAAATAATTATACCAAAATGTATCCTGCGTCCGCCGCAAGATTGGTGGAAAAAGTAGAAACCTTTATTATTCCGGCAAATGAGAAAGGAAATTATACTTTGACTATTGAACCGTTAGACCCGGGAATTGTATTGTATAAAGTCGTTATTGACAACGGTGGTTACGAAGAAACTTATTTAAAAATGGATGAAAGTCCCTATAAAAGAAAGTAATATGATAAAAATTTTCAAAAATATTGTGATAGCTTCATTATTCATTTTTGCTTTGAATAATGTTTTTGCTCAAACAGAGAAAAGCAAAACTTCTGTACAGAAAGAATTTCGCTACACCAATCCGGTTACCAGAGATTCTGCTATTTCTATGCGCGACCATTTCATTATTAAAGTTGATGATTTGTGGTATTGCGTGGGGACTTCCAATCCGGTCTGGACAGGCCCGAATCCGGGTGTCCGAATGTTGGTTTCTAAAGATTTGGTGAATTGGAAACAGCATTCTTTTTTGATTGATGCTAAAAAACTTCCCGAAGATTGTCCTTACAACGGCAGGTTCTGGGCTCCCGAAATTCATTTCATCAAAGGGAAATATTATCTGATTGTAAACAGTGGAAAGGTAACCAAAGAAGACCCGAAAGGAATGGCGACACACAGCGTTTGGTTATTTTCAGCCGATAAAGTGACAGGTCCATATAAACTGCTCAACGGTCCGCTTACTCCACAATATAATAACGATGCCACTTTGTTTGAAGACGAGGATGGGCAAGTCTACCTGTATTGTAGCGGGAATGGATTGTTTCAGGCTAAAATTGATTTGAAAACAGGAAAATTAACCACTCCTATTCAGAAATTTCTTGATAAAAAGCAGCCAGGCTGGCCGGAATGGATGGTTGGCGGAATAGAAGGTCCGTTTGTAATAAAAAAAGAAGGTACCTATTTTATGTTTTTCTCCACCTGGACGAGAGGATATGAGGTTGGCCTGTTAAAATCAAAATCACCTTTAGGACCTTGGGAACTTGCTTCTCCGGAACCGATTTTCGGAACCCGTAAAAAAGGCTACAGACAGCAAATGGCAAAAGATGGTGGTTACGAAAATTTGCAATTTACCGATACGGAAGACCCATATCAGGAAACAGGACACAATGCATTATTCATCGGTCCGGATGGAAATCTCTGGAATTCCTGCCATTATTTTATGTATGAGAAAAGGCCATACCCGTACAGCCAGACTTTTCAGCCTTGGGAATTGGGTCCGCAAATGGGAATCGAACCTGTTCATTATAAAAACGGAATGTTTTATATCGATGGTCCGACCTGGACAGAACAAATCATTAAATATTAAGTTCATAAAAAACTGATTATGATTAAGAAAACATTTTTAAAATATACTTTAAACATTGGAGTAATGCTTACAGGATTTTCACTGTCTGCCCAGAATCCCATTATTCAGACCAAATTCACGGCAGATCCTGCACCGATGGTTTATAAGGATACAGTTTATCTTTACACCAGCCACGATGAAGACGATGCTTTCGGATTCAAAATGAAAGACTGGTTGCTATACACTTCCACAGATATGGTCAATTGGACAGATCACGGTGTAGTCGCTTCTCTAAAGGATTTTAAATGGGTAAATACCGACAACGGTGCCTGGGCGCCACAGGTTGTTGAAAGAAAAGGAAAATTCTATATGTATTGTCCAATGCCCAACAATATGGGTATTGGAGTCTTGGTGGCGGACAGTCCATATGGACCTTTCACCGATCCTATCGGCAAGCCTTTGATCAAAAATTCTCTGGATGACATCGATCCCACAGTTTTAATTGATGACGACGGGCAGGCTTATCTCTACTGGGGGAATCCGAATCTTTGGTATGCTAAACTCAACGAAGATATGATATCTCTTGCCGGACCAATTACCAAAGACCCTTCATTTGCGAAGGTGAAAGACCAGCCAGATCCTTTCAAGTATCAGGAGGGACCTTGGGCGTGGAAAAGAAACGGAATCTACTATATGGCTTATGCTTCTAAATGTTGTCCGGAAGGAATTGGTTATGCAATGGCAAAATCACCTACAGGTCCGTGGAATTATGGAGGTGTGATAATGGATGGCGACCAGAGATCCAGCGGAAATCATCCCGGTATCATAGATTTCAAAGGCAAATCTTATGTTTTCGGATTCAACCATATGCTTAGAATGCAGATCATGAGCAAGCATTACGAACGCCGGTCTGTTAGTGTCACAGAAATTACCTACAATGCAGATGGAACCATTCAGAAGCTTCCTTTCTGGACTACGGATGGTGCAAAAAGAGTGGGTACTCTGGACCCTTATAAAAAAGTGGAAGCAGAAACAATGGCTTACAGCGAAGGGCTGAAAACAGAAATGGTCACAGAATGGGAACGTAATCAACCCTATAACAGAGGTAAAAAAATCACAGACCGTGTCATCGTTACCTCAATTAACAATGGTGATTATATTAAAATCCAAGGGGTAGATTTTTCCAAAGGCGTAAAATCTTTGGATGTAAATGTTGCTTCTCTTTATGGCGGAAAAATAGAAGTGCGTTCAGATGCTCTTAATGGGCCATTGCTGGGAGTTGTTAACGTTACAGGAAAAGGTGAGGGCGACTTATATAAAACCATTAATACACCTCTTAAAAATGTAAGGGGAATCCACGATTTATATTTTGTTTTTAAGGGAGAAAACGACCTTTTCTATTTTGATTGGTGGAAATTTAATGAAAATTAAAGCTGAATTCAGAAATATCAATAGGAATGGGCCTTAGCCCATTTTATAAAGGTGAATATGATTGGCTTCAGCCAAAACTTAAGTCATTTGTTATGAGTTATATTAATATATCAGTTACAATTTTAAAAATGTTCAGATTTAAACTTTTTGTTCTTAGCTTTCTCATTGCCGTATGCTATTTAAATGCGCAGTCAACCGTTTGGTTAGACCAGTTGGATTTAAGCGTTGCCACACAAGGAAACGGAAAACCGGGCATTAACACTTCGGTGGACGGAAAACCTATGATGATTGCCAGCGAAGTTTTCAAAAGAGGCTTCGGAACCCACGCAGAAAGTTCTTTGTTGATTAAATTAAATGGCAAAGCAAAAAGCTTTTCAGCAATGGTGGGAATGGATGATGAAATCAAAGGTCAAAATCCCGCTGCCGAATTTGAAATTTACGGCGACAACAAAAAGCTTTGGTCAAGCGGAATAATGAAATTAGGCGATAAAGCAAAGCCTGTTTCCGTTTCGCTGGAAGGTGTACAACAATTAGAATTAGTCGTAACAGATGGCGGAGACGGACCTTATTACGACCACGCTGATTGGGCAGATGCTAAGTTTGAAACTTCAGACGGTGCTAAGCTGATAACATTTAACCCGATTTCGTCAATACCTTATATTTTGACGCCAAAACCTGCGGCAACGCCAAAAATCAATTCAGCAGGTGTTTATGGCGTTCGTCCCGGCTCACCTTTTTTGTTCAGGGTTGCGGCAACGGGTGACAGACCAATGACTTTTACGGCGAAAAATCTTCCGAAAGGTTTAACAATAGATTCCAAAACCGGAATTATCAGCGGAAAAATAGATACGAAAGGAAGTTATGAAGTGATTTTGAATGCTAAAAATGCTAAAGGCACAGTTTCAAAAAAATTAAGAATCGAAAGCGGTGACAAAATAGCTTTGACACCAACAATGGGATGGAACAGCTGGAACTGTTTCGGGCACGAAGTTTCTGCCGACAAAGTAAAACGAGCTGCCGATGCTTTGGTTAAAACAGGTTTGGTAAACCACGGCTGGAACTACATCAACATCGATGATTCGTGGCAATTTAACAGAGACGGAAAAGACCCTTCCTTTAAAGGAAAAATGCGTGATGAAAACGGTTATATTCTGACCAATTCCAAATTTCCGGATATGAAGGAATTAACCGATTACTTTCATTCAAAAGGTCTGAAAGCAGGAATTTATTCCTCTCCTGGACCTTGGACGTGTGGCGGCTGCGCAGGAAGTTACGGCTACGAAAAACAGGATGCCGAAAGCTACGCCAAATGGGGAATCGATTATCTGAAATACGACTGGTGCAGCTACGGCGGCGTGTTGGATGGTTTGCCCGATAATGACCCAAATAAAGTTTCTTCTCTCAATTTTCAAGGTGGAGGAGATTTGGATAAAGGCGTGAAACCATTCAAATTAATGGGAAATTTATTAAAAAACCAGCCTCGTGATATTGTGTATAATCTTTGTCAATACGGCATGGGTGATGTCTGGAAATGGGGAAATGATGCCGATGCACAATCCTGGCGAACGACCAATGACATCACCGATACATGGGCAAGTGTTAAAAATATTGCTTTGGCTCAGGACAAAGCCGCTCCTTACGCAAAACCCGGCAACTGGAACGACCCCGATATGTTGGTAGTAGGTGTCGTAGGTTGGGGAAACCCACATCAGAGCCGATTGAAATCGGACGAACAATATTTACATATCAGTCTTTGGAGCATATTTTCAGCACCATTACTGATTGGTTGCGACCTAGAGAAACTTGATGATTTTACTTTAAATCTTTTAACGAATGATGAAGTTATCGCCGTAAATCAGGATGCTTTAGGAAAACAGGGCGTTTGTCTTCAAACCATTGGCGAATTGAAAATTTACGTAAAAGACCTTGAAGACGGCGGAAAAGCGGTGGCTTTTGCCAATTTCGGAAGGGAGAAAATTAAGTTTTCTTACAAAGATTTTAAGCAGCTCGGTATTTTCGGTCGTCAAACCGTAAGAGATATCTGGAGACAGCAGGACATTGCAAAAATCAATACAACGAATCAGGCATTATCGCTTGATATTCCGGCGCATGGTGTGGCTTATTATAAATTTATTTCATCAAAATAATTAAATATGATTCAATTTAAATCAAAATATATCGCCTTATCATTTTTGCTAGCAGGAATTTGTATTTCCGCCCAGAATCCTATAATCCAGACTCATTTTACACCGGACCCTGCGCCGATGGTGTACAAAAACAAGATGTACGTCTACACCGGAGATGATATTCCCGGCTATGATTTTTATTATATGACGAAATGGAGAGTATATTCTTCTGATGATATGGTCAACTGGACCGACCACGGTTCTCCATTGTCACTGGAATCTTTCAGCTGGGCTCGTGACAGAGCCTGGGCAGCGCAATGTATTGAACGTAACGGTAAATTTTATTGGTACATCTGCGTTCAAACCGTTGATAACAATATGGCAATTGGCGTTGCAGTATCAGACAGTCCGACAGGTCCTTTTAAAGATGCACTCGGAAAACCATTAGTGACAACAGGAACCTGGGTTAATATCGACCCGACGGTTTTTATTGATGATAACGGACAGGCCTATTTATATTGGGGAAACAGCAAATTATTTTATGTGAAACTCAACAAAGATATGGTTTCCTACAAGGGAAAAATCACCGAAATTCCACAATCGGTGGAAGCTTTTGGAGGATTGAGACGGCCCGGAAGAAGCGATGAGGTTTTGCAGAAACAGGAACAATTTAAAGATGTTTTTGTGGAAGGCCCGTGGTTCTACAAACGCAACAAGCAATATTATATGATGTATGCCGGAATGACCGACCGAACCGAATGTCTGTCTTATTCCATAAGCGATTCACCAACAGGACCGTGGAAATATCAGGGAAAAATAATGACAGGTCAGCCAACCAATAGTTTTACCAACCACGGCGGAATTATCGATTTTAAAGGCAAATCCTATCTGTTCTATCACACAGGATTATTGCCCGGCGCAGGAAGTTACGGAAGGTCAACGTCTATTGAAGAATTCAAATACAATCCGGATGGCAGCATTCCAAAAATTTCTATGACCAAAGAAGGCGTAAATCCCGTTGCAACACTCAATCCCTACAAAAGAAATGAAGCGGAAACAATAGCCTGGTCAGAGAAATGCAGCACTTCCGAAAACAAAAAGATGGGAGTTTATGTTTCCGATGCCAGAGTAGGTGGTTATATCAAAGTTCGTTCGGTAGATTTTGAAAAAGGCGCCTCTGAATTTTCAGCTTCAATTGCCGCAGGTGTTGACGGTGGAATTTTAGAAGTGAGATTAGATAAATTGGACGGAAATAAAATTACCGAGATTGAAGTACCGAGAACCGGTGGCTGGGAAGAATTTAAAACCCTGACATCAAAAATTTCAGAATCGGTTTCCGGCGTTCACGATGTATATTTTGTCTTTAAAGGTAAAAACATTACGGCAGGAAGGGTGCTTTTCAATTTCGACCACTGGAGTTTTAAAAAGAAATAAGATAAAAATTCCCCCTCTGGAAATCGAGGGACGAGATTCGCCGAAACAAAAAAATAAATTAATAAATATTGAGGCACTGGTGTAGAAAATTCAAAGAATTTTTGACGCGGTGGTCTTTCACGGACGGTAAAAATTTAACCACAAAAGCCACAAAAGATATTGATACCGTTTATTAAAGTTGAATGTAATATGTTGAATAAGCTCACGAAACCTTTAAAAATCTTTGATTTTTAATCTGATGTGCTCTAAAATATATACAATACTTAAAATTAAAAATTCTGATGTGACTTAGGTGTTAAAAAATTAAAATACAATGCAGACTATTAAATATCAACATAACAAAAATTCCTCCAAAGGAGGGGTGGCAAAAATTCAAAGAATTTTTGGCCGGGTGGTTAATAGCGTAAGACTTTTATAAGCATTAGCGACTTTGTGAAACTAAAAAAATATTGATAATTAAAAACTTTGTGTCCTTAGTGTTCAAAAAATTAAATATGAAAAAAACAATACTCAATCTCTGTTTAATAGGATATTCGGGAATATTATTTTCTCAGAATCCCATTATTCAGACCAATTATACGGCAGACCCTGCGCCGATGGTGTATAACGACAGGCTTTATGTCTACACCACTCACGATGAGGACGATTCCACTTGGTTTGTAATGAACGACTGGAAGGTCTATTCCACCAACGATATGGTGAACTGGACCGACCATGGAAGCATTCTGAGCTATAAGGATTTCGACTGGGCAAAACGTGATGCCTGGGCAGCGCAATGCGTGGAAAGAAACGGCAAATTCTTTATGTATGTTCCGATGTGGTCCAAAACCAACAACAAAGGAGCGATTGGTGTTGCGGTGGGTGACAGTCCGTTTGGACCATTCCATGACCCGCTTGGAAAACCATTGGTTCAGAGTGAATGGGGAGATATTGACCCGACGGTTTTTATTGATGACGACGGTCAGGCCTATATGTATTGGGGAAATCCCAAACTTAAAATGGTTAAGCTCAATCAGGATATGATTTCCTATTCCGGCGAAATTGTGGAAGTGCCAATGACCGCAGAATCTTTCGGAAAAAGGGACGGAAAAGAAAACCCTGAAAGACCTACAAAATATGAGGAAGGGCCTTGGCTGTACAAAAGAAAAAATCTGTATTATCTGTTCTGGCCGGGCGGTCCGCTCCCTGAATTCATTGGATATTCAACCAGCAAAAGTGCACAGGGACCCTGGAAATACGGCGGAATTGTAATGCCAACCGAAGGAAAATCTTTTACCAACCATCCCGGAATTGTTGATTTCAGAGGGAAATCCTATTTCTTTTATCACAACGGTGCTTTGCCGGGAGGAAGCGGGTTCACAAGGTCGGTGAGTGTGGAAGAACTTAATTTTAATAAAGACGGTTCTATTTCACCTATTAAAATGACGAATGGCATTACCAAAGCCATTGCAACCGTTAATCCTTATGCTTTTAATCAGGCAGAAATGATTGCGTGGTCTGAAAATGTAAAATCTTATCAGAACAAAGAAGCAGGCGTCTTCATCAAAGCTAAAAAAAGTGGCGCTTATACGAGCGTGAAAAATGTTGATTTTGGCAAAAAAGGAGCATCGACATTTTCGGCCAGAGTTGGAACGACTCACAACAGCGATGTAACGATGGATGTTCATTTGGACAGTGTGAGCGGACCTATTATCGCTACGGTAAAAGTTCCGTTGACAGGCGGAGACGACCGTTGGGAAACGGTGAAAGCCGAAGTAAAGGAAAAAATTACCGGTGTTCACGATGTATATTTTGTATTTAATGGAAAAGCAGCAAAAGATATTATGTTTTTCGATTATTGGACTTTTCTTGAAAATAATTAATTATGATTAAACTTTTTTTTAAACTATCACTTACCTTTAGTATTCTCATTATGAATACTGTTTTTGCACAGGTTGCAGAAATCTCCAGTCCTGACGGAAAATTGAAACTGAATGTCTTTTCGGAGAATGGAAAAGCACTTTATAATGTTACTTTTCAGGGAAAGACAATGCTTGATAAATCTCCATTGGGCTTAATCACCAATGAATCTGATTTCTCTAAAAATTTAAAATTCATTGACAGCAAAAAAGATAAGGTTTCCAAAAATTATACAAACGAAAAAATCAAAAAATCACAGGTTAGTTATGTGGCTAATACTCTGACAGTCAATTTTACCAATGCAGATAACTTCAATATGGGGATTGAATTTCAGGTGAGCGATAATAATGTCGCTTTCAGATATGAGATTCAGCCGATGAAAGACCGTTTGAGCGCCGTTGTACAGTCGGAAATTACAGGTTACAGATTTCCCTCTCAAACCACAACGTTTCTTTCTCCCATGATGAAGCCGATGACAGGTTTTGCCAGAACCGCTCCAAGCTACGAAAGCGGTTACAAAGCTGATGCGGAATTAGGAACAAAAGCTGATTATGGTTACGTTTTTCCGGGACTGTTTCATATCGGAAACGACGGCTGGATTTTATTGTCCGAAACAGGAGTGAACAGTTTGTACTGCGCTTCACATCTCGATACAACTTCTGAAAAAAATCTTTACCAGGTTGCTTACCCGAATATGGCTGAAAACAACGGATTCGGAAGTACCGGAGCTGCCATTTCACTTCCGGGAAAAACGCCTTGGAGAACTATCACCATTGGCAATTCCCTGAAACCAGTTGTTGAAACCACTATTCCTTTTGATGTCGTAGAACAGATGTATGAGCCTTCACAAAAATACACTTTCGGAAAATCTACATGGAGCTGGATTTTGTGGCAGGACAACAGTATGAATTACGAAGACCAGAGTCTCTTTATCGATTTAGCATCAAAACTAGGTTATGAATACATTTTGATTGATGCGCTTTGGGACAAAAATATCGGAAAAGAACGGATGAAAGACCTCATTCAGTACGCCAAATCCAAAAATGTCGGAATTCTGTTATGGTACAATTCCAACGGTGCTGCGAATGACGCGCCGATGGGACCGAGAAACAAAATGAGCTCATCCATCGAACGAAAAAAGGAAATGAAATGGCTGAAAGATGTCGGTGTCAAAGGTCTGAAAGTCGACTTTTTCGGAGGAGACAAGCAGGAAACGATGCGTCTTTACGAAGATATTCTTTCCGATGCCAATGATTTTGGATTAAAAATTATTTTCCACGGAGCTACTTTGCCGAGAGGCTGGGAAGTCATGTACCCGAATTATGCAGGAAGCGAAGCGGTTTTGGCGTCAGAAATGCTCTATTTTTCTGAAGATGTCCGCAAACAGGAAGCGTTTTTTGCGACGTTGCACCCGTTCATCAGAAATACAGTCGGAAGTATGGAGTTTGGCGGAACTTTCCTCAACAAATATTTAACAAAATCCAATAAGGATAAAAATAAAAGATACACCACCGATGGTTTCCAGTTGGCAACGGCTGTTCTGTTTCAAAATCCGGTTCAGATGTTTGGTGTAATGCCGAACAACCTGAGCGACGCACCAAAATTCCAGCTCGATTTTATGAAAGAAGTTCCGACGCTTTGGGACGAAACGGTGTTCATTGACGGATATCCGGGAAAATATTCCGTGATTGCCAGAAGACATAATGATCAATGGTATGTTGCCGGAATTAATGCCGAAAAGATTGTTAAAAAACTGAAAATCAGCCTTCCGATGTTAGCCGGAAAAATGTTGAAATTAATTAACGATGATGCTCAGGGAAATTCATCAGAAAAAGTGGTGAAAGTTAATGTGAAAGGTGAATTTAATGTGGAAATTCAGCCGAATGGAGGATTTGTTTTGAGAAATTAAAATAATTATTTGGGCAGCTTAATCCGCCCTCCGTTCCCGCTTTTTTGCTCGTCGTTCCTCCTCACAAAAAGAGCTCCACTCAGGTCGGGCTGCTAGAGATCATTGCAAAAGAATCCGAAGGATTCAATATCAATAGCCGTAGGTGCAACCTATGGAAAACGAAAAGTAAATAAAATCCGAACCCTGAAAGGGTTCAATTAATTAACTGTTAAGATTTGTTTATCAATAAATATAAAAGATTATGAATCAAATAAAAATATTTTTTCTTGTCATATTATTTGGATGCTGTCTACAGCTTAATGCTACAGAGCCATTCATTAGTACAGAGAAAAATTCTGAGACGATTGTTTTAAAAGAAAAATCGGTTAATCTTTCAATTTTCGTTAATTCAGGAATGGATAATGGGATATTGAGAGCTGTTAAAAATTTACAATTCGATTTTCAGAAAGTTACGGGAAACCAGCCAAGTATTCTGAATGAGATTTCAGGACAGCAATTTCCGCTGATTATCATTGGAACAGTCGGAACAAAATCTGTTATTGATGATTTAATTAAACAGAAAAAAATTGACGGAAAATCCTTAACCGGAAAAAAGGAAAAATACATCATCCAAAATATCAGCAATCCGTTTCCCGGTGTTTCCGAAGCGATTGTGATTGCAGGAAGCGACAAACGCGGAACGATTTACGGAATTTATGAAATGTCTCAGCAAATTGGGGTTTCACCTTGGTATTATTGGGCGGATGTTCCGGTTCAGGCAAAAGAAAATTTATACTTCAAAAAAGGAATTTATACCGATGGAGAACCGGCTGTTGAATATCGAGGAATTTTTCTTAATGACGAAGAACCTTCATTGGGAGGATGGGCAAGAGCGACTTTTGGAGGAATCAATTCCAAATTTTATGAGAAAGTATTTGAATTAATTCTTCGTATGAAGGGCAATTACATCTGGCCTGCCATGTGGGGAAAAGCTTTTTATGATGATGACATTTTGAACGGGCCTTTAGCCAACGAAATGGGAATCATCATGGGAACTTCACACCACGAACCGATGGCTCAAGCTCAGACGGACTGGAAAAGATACATCCAGAAGAATAATCTGCAGAATATCTGGGATTATTCGAAAAATAAAAAAGTACTGGACGAATTCTGGAAAAAAGGGATAGAACGTTCCAAAAACTGGGAAAAACTGGTAACAATAGGAATGCGTGGTGATGGCGATGAAGCAATGGGAGAAGGCACCAACATTGCCCTCCTCGAAGAAATTGTAAAAAACCAACGTAGGATAATTGCCAATGTTACCGGAAAAAAAGCGGAGAAAACGCCTCAGGTTTGGGCATTGTACAAAGAAGTTCAGGACTATTATGACAAAGGAATGCGCGTTCCGGACGATGTGATTTTATTGTTTTGTGATGACAACTGGGGAAATGTGAGAAAACTTCCGGACCTTTCAAAACCTTTACACAAAGGCGGTTACGGGATGTATTACCACTTCGATTATGTGGGCGGACCGAGAAACTCAAAATGGATTAATATCAGTCCGATTCAGAGAGTTTGGGAACAGATGAATCTTTCTTACGAACATAAAGTGGATAAGGTTTGGGTCGTCAATGTCGGGGATTTAAAACCGATGGAATTCCCAATCAGCTTTTTCCTGGAAATGGCCTGGAATCCGAAACAATTCAATTCAAAAAATCTTTTGGAATATACTGAAAAGTGGGCGGCGCAACAGTTTGGTGAAAAATATGCCAAAGAAATTGCAGGAATGATTAATCTTTATTCAAAATATAACCGTCGTGTAACGCCAGAAACATTGGACTGGAAAACTTACAGCCTTCAAAATTATAATGAATTTGAAACGGTTTTAAATGATTACAGGTCTTTGGCATTAGAAGCATTACGTTTGAAAGAAAAAATTCCGGCAGAATATCAGGATGCCTATTTTCAGCTGGTTTTATATCCGATTGACGCTTGCAGCAATCTGTATGAAATGTACTACGCGGTGGCAAAAAACAAAGAATTGGCAGCTAAAAAAGATGTTGAAGCTAATGTCTATGCCGATAAAGTCAAAGAATGTTTTGATAGAAATACTTATCTCGACAATCAGTATAACAACGTCATTACCGGCGGAAAATGGCAGCATATGATGGACCAGATGAGAATAGGATACAAAGCCTGGTTTGACGGAAAAGAAAATATAATGCCTGAAGTTACCCGTGTTTCTGAGTCTGAAGTTCCGAAAGATAAAGTATTTCAGGAGAAAAACGGTTATGTTTCCATAGAAGCGGAAAATTTTGCAAGAAATAATAATTCAGACCGAATCCATTGGGAAGTGATTCCTGATTTTGGAAAGACAAAATCCGGTGTAACGACTTTACCTCAAAACGTTTATCCGAAAGCTGATGAAAATATTTATCTGGAATATGATATGAATTTTGAATCCAAAGGTGAATTTGAAGTCCAGTTGTTATTAGCTCCGACTTTGAATTTCAATCATAACAAAGGATTGCGTTATGAGATTTCCTTTGATGGCGGAACGCCGCAGGTGGTCAATTTCAATGGCCATTACAGAGGTGAATTGGGAAGATGGCAGTCCGAGCATATTATTAAGTCTATAACGAAACATCAGATCTCTCAACCCGGAAAACATAAGTTACGATTCAGAGTACTTGAGCCGGGAATCGTGCTGGAAAAAATATTGATCAATACGGGAGGCTTACTGCCTTCTTATCTGGGTGCACCCGAAAGTGAAATTCTTCACTAAAAATCAGCAGAATATTAATAATAATCTACGTTTTGCCTATGAAACATTAATTTATTTCACCTCTGAATGCTAAGTATCGTTTTTCAACAAAATAATGTACAGGAAAGAGCTAAGGATCTTGTAGTATAACTTTATTTACGATAGCTGCCTGAAACTTTTCAGGGTATTTTCTTGATGGTTTTTAATTATAAACTGTCTTGAAGGGGATTGTATTATCCAAACTTTACTGAAAATTATCAAAATTAAAACTAGAACATTATGAGAAAAATTTTAAACCGGATGCTTGCTCTGGCGGTAGGCATCACCTGTACTCAATTTGCAGATGCACAGACAGTATTACCTGCGAAAGTAAAAATCGACAAAAATATTGTGTATCAAAATGTGACCGGCTATGGCGGTTTCGTATGCAGTCCGCAGTTTGCGTACAATCACATGACTCCGGCGGAGATTCAAAAACTTTGGGGGACCGGCGCAACCGACGCAGGATACAATATTTTGAGGTTATATATTCCTGAAAATCAAGCGGACTGGCCGCAGGTTTTGGCAACTGCTCAGCAGGCAAAAGCAATGGGACTGATCGTTTTCGCAAGTCCCTGGACAATGCCCGCGGCATGGAAAACCAACAACAATTCGAATGCAGTTTATACGGATGCCAATGGTATGCAGCAGATCGGCTATCTGAAACCGGAACATTATCAGGATTACGCTTTGCATTTGAACAGTTTTGTAACCTATCTGGCAAATAATGGCGTGGCGCTGGATTACATTTCAATTCAAAACGAGCCGGATGAAATGGCGCAATATGCTGGTTGCATATGGACGCCGACACAGATCGCAAATTTTGTAAGGGATTACGGCCAGCTCATCAACTGCAACGTCATTGCTCCCGAAAGTGTTGGCTTTACTGATAATTTTGCCAATGCCTTTTTAAATACGGCAACCATGGCCAATTTTGAAGTCTATGGCGGACACCAATATGGAAGTATGCAGTCCGTTTACAAGCAGTTTCAGGCGAATAATAAACAGATCTGGCAGACAGAATATCTGATCAATTGGAACTCTAATGCAAGTGTTCCTGCACGTGATTTCAGCTGGTCGATTGATGGTTTTTCTTTTGCAAAAGCGGTCAACAATGCGATGCTCGGAAATGTGAACGCATGGGTACATTATGCATCCAAAAGATATTATGGAATGATGGGGGACGGTACAAACGGAACCGTTGCAGGTGAAATGACCAAACGCGGTTACATTTTATCTCAATATGCTAAAACCACCACCAACAAAAACAGAATTGATACCAAATGGGAAGTGGCGACAGGCAGTCTGGAAGGTTCTTCCTATATTTCTCTTGATGGAAATCAGGTGACGTTAATGGTAATAAATTCCTCCTCAAACACTTATAATCTTAAGGTTGATCTTCCTTTTTATACCAATTCTGCGAACAGCATTACTACTTCTCAAGTGCAGAATATGATGTCGGCACCGCTAACCTTTACTACGGATACATTCAGACCGCAGGTTTCTGTGGCACCGTCTAGTGTAATGACTTTTGTGTTTACAAAAAGTGGCGACCGACCCGTTTCTAACATGACCGGAACTGAAATTCATTACAACAAAATTGAAACTTTATCAACGACAAATCCGGCCTTTGGTACAGCATACCAGATTTCGGGACAGACAGTGACGTTTTATAATTCAACACCGCTTTTCAGCCAGAATATGACGGCGGCAAACGGGTATATTGCTTTGAATGACCGTTATAATAAGTTGGTTTTAAATGTTCTAAGTTATACGACAACGCTTGGCCAGTCATCATCAAATACGACATTGTACTATGTTGATAATGATAATGTAGTAAGAAATTACAATTATGGAAGTGTGAATTTGCCAGCACCCGGATCAGGAAGCTTTAATCTGGTTTTTGATCTTTCGAGGGCAACACTTCCGTTCGGATGCAAAGGGATTTTAGGCTTAAGAAGCGGAAATTACAGTTCTATTTTAACCTTAAACCTGGGTGATGTTTATTTTAATGTCGGAAACGAAAGAGCCGCAAAATTTACCGGAGCATATACCGAGACAGACAGCAGTCTTTTAGATGCGATGGAAAACAGCCAGTATACTTCATTAGATTTCCGTACGGCAACCGGCATCACTCCAACTTCAAGCTGGATCGCTGGTGCTGAGAATAAGAACAGTATTTTTTATGTTAACAGCAGTGTGGCAAACACCAATACCAATGTCATTTCAGGAACAAACTGCACTACACTGACACTTTCAGATCAGGGCAAAGATTTCCAGATTCCGTTTAATTTTACCGCTGCGGCAGCTTCTTACAGCAGGACTTTTAATGGATACGATGTGTTGTTATTACCTTTCGAAGCAAATATTCCTTCAGGAGTAAATGCATATCTCATGACACCAGGTTCAGCGGCAGTTTCGTGTACCCCGCTTTCCAATACAATTCCTGCGAACACCCCGGTTCTTGTGAATGCAACAGGAAGCTTTACTTTTACCGGTACAGGAAATGTTTCTACACCGAAGGCCATTACCGTAAATCAGATGAACGGAGTTTATCAGGCTATTAAAGTTCCTGCCAATGCCTATGTTTTAAAAACAGAAAATGGAGTGACAGGATTTTATAAAGTAACGGTAGGAAGCGAGCCATTGATTAATCCTTTCAGAGCTTATCTGAGCGAAGAAAATGCATATTCGGCAAGTGTTCTTCCTTTAAATTTCTCAGTTCTTTCTACAAAAGAAGAAATGACAAATAATGAAGCTAAAATATATCCTAATCCTGCCAAAACAGAGATCTTTATTGAAATAAAGAATGATGCTAAAGCCTCAGTTTTTGATTCCAAAGGAAGTCTGATCATCTCAGATTTAAAAATGAAATCAGGAAAAAACAGGATTGATATTTCAACATTAACTTCGGGGATTTATTTCATTGAAATAGCTGATGGAAAAAATAAAATTTTAAACAGCAAATTTATTAAGCAGTAATTTATTTCAGATCACTAGTAAAGAATTTCATTCGAGACTGTCCTAAAGTTGGGGCAGTCTCTTTTTGGGTACCAAAATGAGCAGTCCAATCATTTAATTTAGTTTCAGCACGAAAAGTTTAGGTCTTGTAATAATAAGTTTATACCTTAAAGTTAAATTTTTAAGTGTTAAATATAAATTTTTAGGTCTGAGACGTAAAAATATAAGTATTAAGTATATTTTTTTAAGCTTTAAATAGATATTTTTTAGTCCTATAGAAATAATTATTTATTTAAAACGTAAAAACATCATTCCGTTACATTTTAAACTCATTAGCGCGCTGCAATAAGAATAAGCTTCTTTTTGGGAAAGAATCAATTTGAAAAATTAAGTGTAAACAATACATTTATTTAAAATAGAATCTTATATTTGTTTTTCATAAAAGCAGGCAGATAGTTAAATTTCTGTCAAAATTTTTAACCATATAATATTCTTGTTGTATCCAAATGAAAAAGATTCTGTTAAATATATCAATCTTCATCTGTGCGTTCTCATCTGCACAAAATTTTAAATATCCTTTTCAAAATCCCAAGCTTCCGGTCGATCAGAGAATCGAAAATCTTCTCGGATTATTAACGGTGGATGAAAAAATCGGGATGATGATGGACAACTCCAAAGCAGTTCCGAGATTGGATATTCCCGGTTATGGCTGGTGGAACGAGGCACTTCACGGTGTTGCCAGAGCAGGAACCGCAACCGTTTTTCCTCAAGCCATCGGAATGGCGGCAACCTGGGATGTTCCGGAACATCTCAAAACTTTTGAAATGATTTCCGACGAAGCCAGAGCAAAATACAATAGATCTTTTGACGAATCCCAAAAAACCGGACGTTACGAAGGTCTTACATTCTGGACACCGAATATCAATATTTTCCGCGACCCGAGATGGGGAAGAGGTCAGGAAACCTATGGTGAAGACCCATATCTGACTTCCGTTTTGGGTGTTGCTGCCGTAAAAGGTTTACAGGGAAATGATTCGAAATATTTCAAAACCCACGCCTGCGCCAAACATTTCGCCGTTCACAGCGGCCCGGAATGGAACCGCCATTCTTACAACGCCGAAGTTTCAAAACGGGATTTGTATGAAACTTATCTTCCGGCTTTCAAAGCCTTGGTTTTGGAAGGAAATGTGAGAGAAGTGATGTGTGCCTACAATGCGTTCGACGGACAGCCTTGCTGTGCCAACAATACTTTATTAACAGAAATTCTCCGTGGAAAATGGAACTACGATGGAATGGTCGTTTCCGACTGTTGGGCATTGGCAGATTTCTACCAGAAACAATATCACGGAACACATCCTGACGAAAAAAGTACCGCCGCAGATGCTCTGAAGCATTCTACAGATCTGGAATGTGGCGATACATATAATAATTTAAATAAATCTCTCGCAAGCGGATTAATTACCGAAAAGGACTTAGATATTTCAATGCGAAGAATTCTGAAAGGCTGGTTTGAGTTGGGAATGCTCGACCCAAAATCTTCCGTTCACTGGAACTCAATTCCATATTCAGTTGTTGATTCTGAAGAGCATAAAAAACAGGCGTTGAAAATGGCTCAGAAATCTATTGTATTGATGAAAAACGACAAAAATGTTTTGCCTTTAAATAAAAATATCAAAAAAATCGCGGTTGTCGGCCCAAATGCTGATGACGGACTGATGCAGCTGGGTAATTACAATGGAACACCTTCATCCATTGTAACGATTCTGGATGGAATCAAAACCAAATTTCCAAACGCAGAAATCATTTATGAAAAAGGAACTGAAGTTGCCGATCCATCTTCCAGAACATCGCTTTACCAAAACTTTTTAAGCCAGAAAAAAGGCGAAAAAGGAATGAAAGTAACATTTTTCAACAACAATGAATTTAAAGGAATTCCTGCTAATATCTCTGTCAATAAGACAGGAATCAACTACAACAGCTTCGGCGGAACTCAGCTTGCTCCGAATGTGGGAAGAGAAAATACGTCGGCGATTATTTCCGGCGTTTTCAAAAGTCCTTACACGGGCGATGTGATTCTTTCGCCTTCAACATCCGATGTTTACACACTTTTTGTTGATGGGAAAGAAATTGCCACCAGAAAAGGTCCCGATGCCAGACATCCTTCAGAATTTCCTGTGAAAATGGAAAAAGGGAAAGAATATCTGATTGAGTTACGCCACACTCAGAAAGGAAAATATGTAAGCATCACTTTTGATGTGTACAGAAAAGACCCTGTCAATTTCGCTGCAGTTAGGGATAAAGTGAAAGATGCGGATGTAATTGTTTTTGCGGGCGGACTTTCTCCAAGTCTGGAAGGCGAAGAAATGATGGTGAATGCAGAAGGTTTCAAGGGCGGCGATAAAACTTCCATTGATCTTCCGAAAGTTCAACGTGAATTATTGACCGAATTGCACAAAACAGGGAAACCTATTGTTTTTGTTCTGTGTACAGGAAGTTCATTGGGATTAGAACAAGACGAAAAAAATTATAACGCTTTATTGAACGCTTGGTATGGCGGACAAGCCGGAGGAACTGCGGTTGCAGATGTTTTGGCGGGAGATTATAATCCGTCTGGAAGATTGCCGATTACCTTCTATAAAAATCTGGAACAGCTTGACAATAATTTATCTAAAACCAGCAAACATCAGGGCTTTGAGAATTATGATATGCAGGGAAGAACCTATCGTTATATGACCGAAAAACCTTTGTACGCTTTCGGTCACGGTTTAAGTTATTCAAAATTTGTTTACGGAAATGCTAAGCTGAACAAAAATATTATCAATTCTAATGAAAATTTGACGATTACAGTTCCTGTTACAAATAATTCGGAAAGAGACGGCGAGGAAGTGATTCAGGTGTATGTCAAAAGAAATAATGATCCTTCGGCACCTGTAAAGACTTTGAGAGCTTTTGAAAGAGTCTTGATTAAAGCGGGTGAAATAAAGAATGTTCAGCTTACTATTTCTCAGGATTCATTTAAATTTTATGATGAAAAAGTAGATGACTTAGCTCCGAAAGCAGGAGATTACACGATTTTCTACGGCGGAACTTCCGACGAATCCGGATTGAAAAATCTTCAGTTAACAGTAAACTAATCTTTTACTGTTAAAATTTAAATGTTCAAACTAATTTTAATTAAGCGCAAAAGTGACAAAAGATTTATTGAAATAATTTATAGTACCTCAAAAGTTTACAAAGAAAAAAATCAAAGATTTTTTAAACTTATGTGTTCTCTTGGGAAAGCTAATTATTAAGCTAAAATAATTAAAGAGCTAAAATCTTTTGTGGCTTTTGTGGTTAGAAAAACTGCCCAAAAACCAATCAATGAAAACAAAAACCAAAATATTCACAGCCGCTATTTCGCTAAGTGTTGCATTTTTTTCAGCCCAAAATAAAACTATCAAAACCCATTTTCTCGAATTGGACGGAACTTCCACCAACATCAAAATCCAACCCACGATGTACGGGATTTTCTTCGAAGACATCAACTTTGCGGCAGACGGCGGATTGTATGCGGAACTTATTAAAAACCGCAGCTTTGAATTCGACGAACCTTTAACAGGCTGGAAACAACCCAACACAAAAACACTTTCTCCAAATCTGGATTCCGGTTTTTTGACAATTATCACCGACAAATCTAAAACCAATAAAAACTACGCAAGAATCACGGTTTGGAACGATAAAAATTATCTGCTTGAAAACGAAGGTTTCAGAGGAATTGGTTTGCATCAGGGTGAGAGTTATGACTTAAGTTTCAATCTAGAAAACATTTCAGGAAATATTTCTGCCGTTAATACAAGTCTGATTGATGAAAACGGAACAGTGATTTCCTCAGTTTCCTCAATCATAAAAGGTGGAGGATGGCAAAAATATACTGCTGTTTTCACACCTTCTAAAACGGTTGAAAAAGCAAAGTTACAAATCACATTTACCGGAAAAGGAATTGTGAATATGGATATGATTTCACTGTTTCCGCAAGACACCTGGAAAGGCAGAAAAGGCGGTTTAAGAAAAGATTTGGTTCAAAAATTATACGATTTACAGCCAGGATTTTTACGCTTTCCCGGTGGATGTATTGTCGAAGGAAGAACGTTGGCAGAACGTTATCAATGGAAAAAAACGATTGGTAAAGTGGAAGACAGGGAAAATCTTATCAATAAATGGAACAACGGATTTGCACACCGTCTCACTCCGGATTATTGGCAGTCTTTCGGGCTTGGTTTTTTTGAATATTTCCAGCTGGCGGAAGATTTGGGCGCAGAACCGCTTCCGATTCTCAGTTGTGGAATGGCTTGTCAGTTCAACACAGCCGAACTCGTAAAAATGGAAGATTTAGATCCGTATGTTCAGGATGCTTTGGATCTGATTGAATTTGCAAACGGTGACTCTAATACTAAATGGGGGAAAATCCGTGCCGAAATGGGACATCCGAAACCTTTCAACATGAAATACATCGGTGTTGGAAATGAGCAGTGGGGAGCTGACTATATCGAACGTTACAAAGTTTTTGAAAAAGCGATACATACGAAATATCCCGATATCAAGATCATTTCCGGAAGCGGACCGTCTCCCGATGGCGAATTTTTCGATTACGGCTGGAAAGAACTTAAAAAACTCAACGCTCAGATTGTGGACGAACATTACTACAATTCCCCTGAATGGTTCTTGAAAAATGCAGATAGATATGATAAATACGATAGAAGAGGACCAAAAGTTTTCGCCGGTGAATACGCTGCACAGTCCGTTGGCGTTGTAAAACCAGATAACAAAAACAATTGGTTGACCGCACTTTCAGAAGCTGCTTTTATGACCGGATTAGAGCGTAATGCAGATGTAGTGACGATGACTTCCTATGCTCCGCTTTTCGCCCACGCAGACGGTTGGCAATGGACGCCGGATTTGATTTGGTTTAATAATCTTAAATCTTACGCTACTCCGAATTATTACGTTCAGAAATTATTCTCCAACAACAAAGGAACTGATTTAATTAAAATCTCCGAAAACGGGAAGCCGTTAAAAGGTGAGAATAATCTCTATGCATCGGCAGTTCGTGACAACAAGAAAGAAGAAACCATCATTAAAATTATCAATTCCAGTCCTCAGGAAACTTCCGTTGAAATCAATCCGAAAAACATCAAAATGGGCAATCAATTAACCAAAATTGTACTGACTTCCGCAGGACTTTCCGATGAAAATAATTTCCAATCAGAAATCATTATGCCAAAAGAAGAAACGCAGATCATCAAAAAAGGGAAAGTTTCTGTTGAAATTCCTTCAAATTCTTTGGTCATTTTGAAAATGAAATAGCTGTAAACTGCCATCAATAAAGGGAAAATTAAAATTAAGTGTGATTATTACATTTATTTAAAATAGAATCTTATATTTGTTTTATCTCTTAAATAGAAAATCGAAGAATTCTTTAAGGTAAATGAAAACTTAAAGAGAAATCTTTGCAGAATGTAATCCATTACATCTGTTGTTTTAAAAAGAGCTAAAACAAATAATCAAATAAATCACTTTCGTTAATGAAAAAGTACGTTATCGGCTTAGATTATGGGACAGATTCTGTTCGAGCCGTTTTGATTGATACGGAGAATGGGGCAGAGCTGGCGACTTCCGTAAGTTATTACCAAAGATGGAAAGAGGGAAAGTTCTGTAAGCCGGAAGAAAATCAGTTTCGTCAGCATCCGCTCGACCACATCGAAGGCTTGGAAAAAACCATTTCAACTGTTGTAAAAGAAAGTGGCGTTGCTCCTGAAAATATCGTCAGCATTTGTATTGATACCACAGGTTCATCACCGCTACCAGTGAATAAGGACGGAATTGCCTTATCCCTTTTGCCTGAATTTTCAGAAAATCCGAATGCCATGATGGTGTTGTGGAAAGACCATACTTCCATCAACGAAGCCGAAGAAATCAACCATCTGGCAAGAAACTGGGGCGGCGAAGATTATACGAAATTTGAAGGCGGAATTTATTCTTCCGAATGGTTTTGGGCTAAAATTCTTCACATCAACAGAGAGGATGAAGCCGTAAAAAATGCGGCCTACAGCTGGATGGAACACTGCGATTACCTTACCTTTTTACTTTCCGATAATCAGGATTTGGCAACATTCAAAAGAAGCCGTTGTGCAGCCGGTCACAAGGCAATGTGGCACGAATCGTGGGGCGGACTTCCTTCCAAAGAATTTTTAAATCAGTTGGATTCTTCATTAGCAGAACTGCGTGACCGATTGTACGATAAAACCTACACTTCCGACGAAATTGCCGGAAATCTGAATGAAGAATGGGCAGCAAAATTAGGCTTAACAACCAACACGGTAGTTGCTGTCGGAACTTTCGATGCGCATTCCGGAGCGGTTGGTGCAAAAGTCGAGGAAAATACGCTGATCAGAATTATGGGAACGTCAACCTGCGATATTATGGTGGCTCCCAACGAAATCATCGGCGACAAAACGGTTAAAGGGATTTGCGGACAGGTCGATGGTTCCGTTATTCCTGGATTGATGGGATTGGAAGCGGGGCAATCCGCATTTGGTGATGTTTTGGCGTGGTACAAAGACATTCTGACCTGGCCAACTCACAATATTCTGATGAATTCCAATGTCATTGATGAAAATCAAAAGCAGTTGCTAAAAGAAGAAATAGAGAACAATCTTATTCGCAATCTCACTTTGGAAGCGGAAAAAATTCCACTGTCGGAAGTTGTTCCGATTGCTCTGGATTGGATCAACGGACGAAGAACGCCTGATGCTAATCAGGAACTAAAAATGGCGATCAGCAACCTTTCCTTGGGAACAAAAGCGCCTCATATTTTCAAAGCTTTGGTGAATGCGATTTGCTTTGGAGCAAAAAAAATCGTTGACCGTTTCGAAGAAGAAGGTGTAAAAATCGAAAAAGTAATCGGAATCGGTGGCGTTGCCAGAAAATCCCCTTTCATTATGCAGACGTTGGCCAATGTGCTGAATATGCCGATTGTCGTTGCAGCATCAGATCAGGCTCCGGCTTTGGGCGCAGCTATTTATGCGGCAGTTGCAGCAGGAATTTATCCGACTGTTCAGGAAGCCAGTCAGAAAATGGGCTCCGATTTCGAAGCAGAATATTTCCCACAGGCAAAAAAGGTCGAAAAATATGCAGAATTTATGAGTCAGTATCAGATTCTTGCCGAATTCACCGAAAACAATATCAAATCAAAGAAAAAGTTGACGGTTGAAAGTTTATAGTTTTTGGAATTAAAACTCCCCGGTGAGCTCCGTAGGAGCGCCCTGTTAATAGCAAATATGTAAATATTGTCATCACAAAGAAAGCCTCGTAGAGGCGACCTGTTAAATATTTGCAATAATTACAACTAACAACCAAATTGATTCGTTGGAGAGAACCCAAAGGGTTCAATACAAATAGCCGTAGGTGAAACCTATGGAAGAAAAAACAGATTTTCAAAAAATATGCAAATAAAATGAGCATCTATAAAGAATTAAAAAGAGAATGTTACGAAGCCAATATGCAGCTCGATGCATTGAAGCTGGTCGTTTACACATTCGGAAACGTGAGCGCCGTTGACCGTGACAAAGGAATATTTGCTATCAAACCGAGCGGTGTTCCTTACGAATTATTGAAACCGGAAGACATTGTGATTTTAGATTACGATGCCAATGTGGTCGAAGGAAATTTAAGACCGTCTTCCGACACCAAAACCCATGCTTATCTTTACAAAAACTGGAAAAAAATCGGCGGAATCTCACATACGCACGCTATCTATTCCGTAGCTTGGGCACAAGCGCAGTTGGACATCCCGATTTTCGGAACGACCCACGCAGACCATTTAACGTCAGATATTCCCTGTGCACCGCCCATGCGGGATGATTTAATCGAAGGCAATTACGAGTACAATACCGGAATTCAGATTCTGGATTGCTTCAAAGAAAAAAACTTGTCTTACGAAGAAGTGGAAATGGTTCTTATCGGAAATCACGGACCTTTTACCTGGGGAAAAAATGCTGAAAAAGCTGTTTACAACAGCAAAGTTCTCGAAACCATAGCGGAAATGGCGTATCTCACAAGACAAATTAACCCAAATGCATCTCGCTTGAAAGATTCATTAATCAAAAAACATTACGAACGCAAACATGGCAAAAATGCCTATTATGGACAGTAGTTGGCGGCTGGAAATTGGCTTTTAGCTTATGGCTATCGTCTGTGTCCTAAAAAACGAACCCGAAGGGTTCAACATCAGTAGCCGTAGGTGTAACCTATGGAGGAAAATGTACAAAATCTACAGAATCCGAAGGATTCAATATTAATAGCCGTAGGTGAAACCTATGGAAAACAAATTTGTAATAAAATCATTTATCAATTATAAATCATCATTTATAAAAATATGTTAACACCTCTCAATACAAAAGAAATCTGGTTTATCACCGGAAGCCAGCATTTATACGGCCCTGAAACATTAGCCCAGGTTGCAGAACATTCAGCAAAAATCGTAGAAGCACTTAATGCATCTTCGGAAATTCCTGTAAAAGTTGTTTTAAAGCCAACAGTAAAAACGACGGAAGAAATTTTTGAAACCCTTACAGCTGCCAACTTCGCAAAAGATTGTATCGGAATCGTAACCTGGATGCACACTTTTTCACCTGCAAAAATGTGGATTCGTGGGCTGACTGCTTTACAAAAACCGATGCTGCATCTTCATACGCAGTTTAACCAGGATATCCCATGGTCTACGATGGATATGGACTTTATGAACCTGAATCAGGCTGCTCATGGTGACCGTGAGTTCGGATTTATGGTGAGCCGTCTTCGTAAAAACAGAAAAGTGGTTGTAGGACATTGGGCGGAAGAAAGAGTTCAGAAACAAATCGGAGAATGGAGTAGAGTTGCCGCAGGTTGGGATGATTGGCAAGGTGCAAAATTTGCCCGTTTTGGTGATAATATGAGATTTGTAGCCGTTACCGACGGAGATAAAGTGGAAGCGGAAACCAAGTTCGGATTTTCGGTAAACACTTGGGGAATCGGGGATTTGGTAAGCGTTGTCAATTCGATTGGCGATGGTGAAATCAAAACCTTAATTGAAGAATATGAAGCTTCATATAAAATGGCAGAATCCCTTCTTTCCGGAGGTTCAAACAGAAAATCTCTGGAAGTTGCTGCAAGAATAGAATTAGGATTAGAAAAATTCCTGAAAGACGGAAATTTCAAAGGTTTTTCCGACACATTCGAAGACCTTCACGGCTTGGAACAATTGCCTGGAATTGCCGTTCAGAGATTGATGGAAAAAGGTTACGGTTTTGCCGGAGAAGGTGATTGGAAAACTGCCGCTTTGGTTCGTGCGATGAAAACGATGGGACAAGGTCTTGAAGGCGGAAATGCCTTTATGGAAGATTATACGTATCATTTAAATCCTTCAAATCCTTCGATTTTAGGCTCGCACATGTTGGAAGTTGACCCTGTTTTGGCGGTTGACAAACCTTCTTGTGAAATTCATCCGTTGGGAATTGGCGGAAAAGCAGATCCTGTACGTTTAGTATTTAACTCAAGAGGAAATATCGATTCTTTAAATGCTGCGTTGATGGATTTCGGAAATCATTTTAGGCTGTTAATTAACAAAACAAGAGCATTGGAAATTACTGAAGAATTGCCGAAGCTTCCTGTTGCAAGAGTCCTTTGGGAACCACTTCCTGATTTGTACACTGCAGCTGAAGCCTGGATTTTGGCAGGTGGAGCACATCACACGTGTTATAGTGAAAACATCAGTGTGGAACAATTAGAAGATTTTGCAGAGATTGCAGGTATTGAATCGTTGGTGATTGATGAAGACACGAAAATCCGTGATTTTAAGAATACACTACGTTGGAATGAAATATATTATCGTTAAACTTGCAAAACTTTCTCAACAATGAAAAAAACAAGTATCAATCTGCTCATTCTTTTTGCCTTTTTATGTATTTTCGGCTGCAATAAAAAGGAAAATCAAACAAAAACTCAAGCGCAACCCATGGAAAACATACAGGTTTCAGATTACGGAGTTACCTCAAAAGGTGATTCTATCAAAAAATATACTTTGACCAATAAAAACGGGATGAAGCTGGAAGTCATCAACTTCGGCGGAATCATCACTTCACTTACCGCTCCCGATAAAAACGGAAAATACGAAGATGTCGTTTTAGGATTTACCAAGCCTGAAGATTATTTCAATGGAAATCCGTATTATTTCGGAGCCTTAATTGGCCGTTACGGAAACAGAATTGCCAATGCCAAATTCACTTTGGAAGGTAAATCGTATGACATAGACAAAAATGATGGACCAAACAGTCTTCACGGCGGAAAAGAAGGCTTTCATACCAAATTCTGGAATATTGAACCTGTAAAAGATGCAAAATTCCCGACTTTAAAACTGTCTTACACAAGCGCAGACGGTGAAGAAGGTTATCCTGGAAAATTAACGACAACAGTTTTATATACTTTGACAGACGAAAACGCTCTGGAAATTTCTTACGAAGCGGAAACGGATAAACCAACTGTTGTTAATTTAACTCAACATTCGTATTTCAATCTTTCAGGAAATTTCTCAAAAACCATTCTTGACCACGAACTACAAATCAATGCGGATAAATTTTTACCTGTAAATGAAACATTGATTCCTACTGGTGAGCAAAAAGCGGTGAAAGGAACTCCTTTCGATTTCACGGTTTCAAAACCTATCGGAAAAGACATCAATGCTGACGACGACCAATTGAAAAAAGGGAAAGGCTACGACCACAACTGGATTCTGAACGGAAGCGGATTGAGAAGCATTGCCAAAGTTTATCACCCGGAATCAGGGAGAGTAATGGAAGTATTAACTGATGAACCAGGGGTTCAGTTCTATTCAGGAAATTTCCTTGATGCAAAATTTGACACCAAAACCGGTGGTAAAAATGAGTTAAGAACAGGTTTCTGTCTGGAAACACAGCATTTTCCGGATTCTCCGAATCAACCGAATTTCCCTTCTACAGAGCTGAAACCGGGACAAAAATACCAGTCGAAAACAATTTATAAATTCTCAGTTAAAAAATAAAGTATGGGAAATTTAGCAACTCTTGATATCATCATATTTCTGGTTTATTTTGTAGTGGTTGCAGGCTACGGAATCTGGATTTATAACAGAAAAAAATCTGCAGCTACAGGCAGTAAAGATTATTTCCTTGCGGAAGGTTCACTAACTTGGTGGGCGATTGGAGCAAGTTTAATTGCTTCTAATATTTCGGCAGAACAGTTTATCGGGATGTCTGGCGAAGGCTTTTTTGTAGGGGTAGCGGTGGCTGCTTACGAATGGATTGCTGCGTTGGCGCTCATCATTATTGCGATCTGGTTCATTCCGATTTATCTTAAAAATAAAATTTACACCATGCCGCAATTCCTGGAAACCCGTTACAACAAATCGGTTTCCCTGATTATGGCGGTGTTCTGGCTGTTTTTATATGTAATTGTAAATTTAACCTCAATTCTTTATTTAGGTGCTTTGGCAATTGATACTTTGCTTGGCGGCGGCAGTCTGCATATCATCATGATCGGATTACTTCTGATGGCTTTGTTAATCGGTCTTGGCGGAATGAAAGTAATCGGTTATACCGATGTAATTCAGGTGGCGGTTTTGATCATCGGAGGTTTTGCCACAGTATATATGGCGCTTCAGATCGTTGACCAAAGAGTGAACGGTGCGGCGGTAGGAAACGCTTTGGCGGGCTTCAATACATTAATACACGAAGCACCTGAACATTTTAAATTAATGCTTGATAAACCGGCGACCACAACTACAACTTTGGCAATGCCTGAAAATCTTAACGTTCAAAAATATGTCGTTCTTCCGGGATTGGCAATGTATTTTGCCGGACAGTGGATTGTAAATTTAAATTATTGGGGCTGTAATCAGTACATCACGCAAAGAGCCTTAGGAGCTGATCTGAAAACGGCTAGAACCGGAATTTTATTTGCAGGATTCCTGAAATTATTTATGCCGATTATCGTAATGCTTCCGGGAATTGCAGCTTATGTTTTATACACGAAAGGTCATTTGCCTGGTTTCAATGGAGTGAAAGACGGTGCCTATTCTGCAATCTTAGGATTTTTACCGGTTGGTCTGAAAGGTCTTGCTGTAGCAGCTTTAACGGCGGCAATCGTTGCTTCACTGGCAGGGAAAGTAAATAGTATTTCGACGATTTTCACCTTAGATATCTATAAAAAATATTTAAAAGCTGATGCCACAGAAATTGAGATGGTGAGAACCGGACGTTGGGCAATTATCATTGCGATGTTTGTCGCTTTAGCATTTACCTGGACAGACGTTTTAGGAATTGGCGGTGAAGGTGGATTTACCTTCATTCAGAAATATACAGGATTCATCAGTCCGGGAGTTTTTGCGATGTTCCTTTTAGGAATGTTCTGGAAAAGAACGACCGGAACTGCAGCTTTGGTAGGCGTGATTTTAGGATTCGTTCTTGCGATTTTCTTCAACAGTTTTGCTGTGGATATTTTCGGAAAAGAAACTTGGCTATACACTGCTTTTACCTATGAAAAACTTGAAAACGGCGTAGTTCATACCATTACTGAAATTCCGTTTTTAATTAATATGGGATGGTCATTCTTTATCACAATTGTAGTTATGATTCTGATAAGTCTTGCCGGTCCGAAAATCAATCCAAAAGCTTTCGTTATCGACGCTTCAATGTTCAAAGTAGATAACAGAACGTTGGTTCTGATTGTAGTGACTTTACTTTTACTGACAGCACTTTATGTGAGGTTCTGGTAAAATTATCATACCCTAAAATAAATGCAGGATGCCGAAATGGTATCCTGTTTTTTTTGTCTGAAATTACAAGTAAATCTGGCTTCTCCGTAGGAGAAATGTCTGTGTAGAAACAATTTGTAAACGAAGGGGCGAACTCCGTAGGAGTTCTATCTCTATCCAATAGAATTTAAATCTTAAACATAAAACCTTCAGCAAGCTTTTTCTTATATTTACCTTCATCAAAACGGTACAGAAAAGATCCTTTTTTCGAAGATGTCATATCTTTTTCCTCCGTTTTTACGAGAATATCCAGCGCATTGATTTTACTGATGAAATTCCGTTTGTCGTATTGCTCATTGAAAATGGCTTCATAAAGACTTTGAAGATCTTTCATAGTAAACTTTTCCGGTAACAGCTCAAATCCAATAGGTCTTGTAGAAGCTCTTCTTCTTAATCGTAATACTGCATCTTTCACCATTTCGTTATGATCAAAAATGAGAGTAGGGAAATCCTGAAGATCAAACCATTTGGCGCTATACTTCTCATTAATCTGAATATTTTTCTCAATATTGATCAAAGCATAATAAGAAATAGAAATAATTCTGGCGGTCGGCTCACGGTTGATTTCGGTATATGAATTGAGCTGCTCGAGATAGATGTTTTCAAGCCCGGTAAGCGTATTCAGAACGCGATTCGCTGCTTGGTCAGAGCTTTCTTTATCATCAATAAAACCGCCCATCAGCGACCATTCTCCCAGTTTGGGTTCAAAATTTCTTTGTACAAGAAGAATTTTAAGATTTTCACCGTCGAATCCGAAAATTATACAGTCAACTGCTACCAAATGTCTGGGATATTGAGAATAATCCTGTGTCATCTTTATATTTTGTACAAAGGTAAAGTATTTAGTGTTACGACGATATAGAAATGTGTTTTTTACACTTTTTTTCTGAATTTTTTTATTTTGTTTAAAATAAGAGCTGTTGGAAATGATTTCGGGAGAAAAAAAATCCAATTTTATGTAATTTTTATCAGTAAAAACCATTAATTGAACATGAAATCAATGTTAAAATTATGTTAATTTTTGAATTTTGATTCAGTCAAGAACCAGAAAATAATTTTTTAACCTTACTATTAAAAATACGATAAGTGGTTTTTGAATTATAAATAATTTTAGTTAAACATTGTGTATTCATTTTGTATACAATCATTTAATTTTATCGATCTGATTTTCTTATGGATTCATAATCTTATTTTTTATGATAAGTTACTGAAGTTTTATTCATTTTAAATTGTATTTTAAATCTTCTGCTTAAACGATTTTGCCTTACAGATTCCTAAAATGTTTTGTATATAGATTCTTTCTTTTATTTTAGAAATGTTGAAATAACATTTATTAATGAATAAAAAATTCTCCATTATAGTATTAGGTTTTGCATCGTTGACTTTCGCACAGGTGAGTCAGAAGATCCAATATTTTCCATTGCGGGATGTCAGGCTGTCGGAAAGTGTTTTCAATAAAGCCATGCAGGCTGATAAAAATTATATCCTCTCCATGGAACCCGACAGGCTTTTGGCCCCTTATCTCAAGGAAGCAGGCTTAAAACCAAAAGCGGAAAACTATCCGAATTGGGAAAATACAGGTCTTGACGGCCATATCGGAGGGCATTATCTTTCGGCGTTATCACTGATGTACGCATCAACAGGAGATCCTAAAATCAAACAGAGACTGGATTACATGATTGATGAGCTTGACCGTTGTCAGATGTCGTCCGGGGAAGGTTATATTTCAGGAGTTCCTGCAGGCAAAAAAATTTGGAAAGAAATTTCAGAAGGTAACATCCGCGCTTCCAGTTTTGGACTGAATGACAGATGGGTTCCTTTATACAATATTCATAAAATTTATGCCGGACTTCGGGATGCTTATTGGTATGCCGGAAGCGAAAAGGCAAAAAATATGCTCGTTAAGCTTACCGACTGGATGGCCAATGAAGTTTCAGGACTTTCTGATGAACAGATCCAGGATATGCTTCGAAGTGAGCACGGTGGACTAAATGAGGTTTTTGCGGATGTTTATGAAATTACGAAAGATAAAAAATATCTTAAGCTTGCCCACAGATTTTCGCATCAGGCGATTCTTAATCCTTTGCTTCTGGGAGAAGACAAGCTTACCGGAATTCACGCCAATACCCAGATTCCGAAAGTAATAGGATATAAGCGCATCGCCGATCTTGAAAACAACCAGCAATGGAATAATGCGGCGGATTTTTTCTGGCACAACGTTACTGAAAAAAGGTCTTCTATTATCGGAGGAAACAGTGTCAGTGAACATTTTAATCCTGTTAATGACTTCAGCAGTATGATCAAAAGTATCGAAGGCCCTGAGACCTGCAATACCTACAATATGCTGAAGCTTACGAAAGCTCTTTTTGCGACATTACCCAAGTCCTATTATATGGATTATTATGAGAAAGCGCTTTATAACCATATTCTTTCTACCGAAAATCATGATAAAGGAGGTTTTGTGTACTTCACACCCATGCGTCCAGGGCATTATCGTGTATACTCACAGCCACAGACAAGTTTTTGGTGCTGCGTAGGTTCAGGACTGGAAAATCACGCCAAATATGGTGAAATGATTTATGCACATTCAGATAATGACCTTTACGTTAATCTGTTCATTCCATCAACGCTCAAATGGGCAGACAGGAAAATTTTGATCAGACAGGAAAATAATTTCCCGGAAACTCCATCCACCAAATTAATTGTTGATTTGGCGGGAAAGGGAAATTTCAACCTGAAACTGAGATCTCCGGAATGGGCTAATCCTTCTGAAGTAACCATTTCAATTAATGGAAAACAGCGACATGTACAGCCTGATGCCGACGGTTATTTTACTTTAACCAGAAAATGGAAAAAAGGAGATGTGGTCGAAATGAATCTTCCGATGCATCTTTCTGCAGAGCAATTGCCGGATAAATCAGATTATTACGCTTTTAAATACGGACCTGTTGTTCTTGCCGCTACATACGGAACAGAAAATCAACAGGGATTATTAGCTGATGATAGCCGTGGAGGGCATATCGCCCACGGACCGCAAATTCCGTTAAATGACATTCCTGTTATTTTAGGAAATGGTAAGGAAATTATTAATCACGTGAAACCGGTTAATGATAAAGATCTTACATTCAGTCTTACAGGACTTTACCCTAAAGAAAAGTTTGATAAAGGCTTTCAGCTGGTTCCGTTTTATAAAATTCAGGAAGAAAGATATATTTTGTATTGGCCACAGGCAGATCAGAATAGAATAGAAAGCATCCAGAAAAAGAAAGCGGAAGAAGAGGCCGAAACCAGAAAACTTGATCTCATCACCGCAGATAAAATTCAGCTGGGTGAGCAACAGCCGGAATCTGATCACAATTTTGAAAGCAAAGATTCAAATACCGGATATATGGAAGACCGTCATTTCCGCGATGCAAAAGGATGGTTCAGCTACAGAATGAAAAATCCGGGTAAAAATGCTGCTTATCTGTACATTTTATATTTTGATGCTAATGCAAACCGTGCTTTGAATGTAGATATTAACGGAAAAAAAGTATCTGCTAAGAAGTTCGAAGGCAAAGCAGGGAATTCACCCCAGTATATGCTTTTGCCGATTCCGGAAACAGAAAAGAATAAAGAAATTCTTAGTGTAAAATTTTATACTGAAGAGCAGATGACTACTTCAAAGATCATTGAGGTACGTCTGCTGACAAAGGATTATAAAAAATCTGATCAATAAAAATTAAAAAATCCAATGAAAATATATTGTTCTAAAACTTTATTTTTAATTATAGCCATTTTCAGTGTTTGTTTATTTAATGCTAAAGTAAAGCTTCCCGCATTGGTTTCAGACGGAATGATTCTCCAAAGAAATCAGAAACTGAAGATCTGGGGCTATGCAGATGTAGGCGAAAAGGTAAATATTAAATTTTTAAATAAAACGTATTCTACAACAGCTGATAACGCAGGAAACTGGAATGTTACGCTTCCCGAGCTCAAAGCCGGCGGACCATTTGTAATGACAATCAATGATATCACGCTTAAAGATATCTTAATTGGTGATGTCTGGGTAGCTTCCGGTCAATCGAATATGGAACTTCCGATGAGAAGGCTTACGCCGCTTTACGGAGAAGAAATGAAAATCGTTAATAATCAGAATATCAGGTTTTTTACCGTTCCTCAGCAATACAATTTTAAAACTCCTCAGAATGACCTTATTGGAGGTAAGTGGGAAGCAGCCAATCCGCAGACAATTTTGAATTTTTCGGGAGTTGCCTATTTTTTTGCTAAAAATCTTAATGGAAAAAATAAAATACCTGTAGGAATTATTCACACCAGTCTGGGCGGTTCGCCGGTGCAGGCCTGGATGGATGCAAATTCTCTTAAAAAATATCCTGAATATATCGAAGAAGCCGAAAAGTGGAAAAATGATGATTTAATTAAATCTACAGAATCTAACGAGCAGTCATTGAGCAGAGCATGGTATGCCGAACTTGATCAAAGTGATATCGGTTTAAATCAACACTGGGAAAATTTTGATCTTGATGATTCTTCCTGGAAAACAATGAATGTTCCGGGATCATGGGAAGATCAGGAAGGACCGTTTGAAGGCTCTGTCTGGTTCAGAAAAGAAATAATTCTGCCGAAAGGTTCAGCACAAAAAACAGCGTTCCTTAATTTGGGAAGAATAAAAGATGCTGATGTGACTTACATCAACGGGGTAAAAGTAGGAAACGTTACGTACGAATATCCTCCGAGATGGTATGATATTCCAGCTGGTGTTTTAAAGGAAGGAAAAAATATTATTGTCGTAAGAGTTACCAATGGCAGTGGAAAAGGACAATTCATTGCTGATAAACCTTACTACCTTGAAATAGATGGCCAAAAAATCGATCTTAAAGGTCCATGGAAATACAGAATTGGTGCGAAGATGGAAAAAATGGCTCCCGGGCAGACCTTTATCCGCTGGAAGCCGACCGGACTATACAATTCGATGATCAATCCGTTGATTAACTATAAAGTGAAAGGATTTCTGTGGTATCAGGGAGAAAGCAATACCGGAAAACCTAAAGAGTATGGTGATCTTTTAACGACAATGATCAACGACTGGCGTTCCAAATGGGATGAAAAAGAGGCACCATTCCTGATTGTTCAGCTTGCTAATTTTATGGAAGCTAAAAATCAGCCTGTGGAAAGTAACTGGGCAGAGCTCAGAGACCAGCAGCGGAAAGTTTCGCTCAATGTTCCAAAGTCCGGGCTTGCCGTAATTATAGACGTTGGAGAATGGAATGATATTCACCCTTTAGATAAAAAAACAGTAGGAGACAGGCTGGCTTTACAGGCATTAAAAATAGCCGATAACGAAAATATTATTGCAGACGGACCTGTTTACCAATCCATGAAAACTGATGGAAATAAGATTATCCTTTCCTTCAAAAAAGGAACTGATGATTTTGCACCGGTTTCAGAATTAAAAGGCTTTGCGATCAAAGGAAGAGATGGAAATTATCAGTGGGCAAAAGCCAAAATCCAGGGTAAAAATATCATTGTGTGGAATGATGAAATAAAAGATCCTGTTTCCGTACGATATGACTGGGCAGACAATCCCGACGGAAATTTAAAAAACAAAGCCGGGCTTCCCGCTTCACCGTTTACAACAGAATAAAATAATTTAAAGAAATCAAATATTTGAAATGAATAATCAGCCACAAAAAATATCGGTTATAGAAAAAGTAGGCTACAGTTTGGGAGATCTCGCTGCCAATCTTGTTTTTCAGACGCTGGTAACCTATCTCGCATATTTTTACACGGATATTTACGGATTAAAGGCAGAAGATGCTTCGGTAATCACGCTAATTGTAGGATTAATTGCCGGTTTCGGTTTCAATCCGATGATTGGAGCGTTAGCCGACCGTACCAGCACTAAATGGGGGAAATTTCGTCCTTGGATTTTATTTACTGCAGTTCCGCTAGGTATGGCCGCATTATTGGCTTTCAGTACACCAGACTTTACCTATAAGGGCAAAATGATTTATGCAGCAGCAACTTACTCATTATTGTTGTTATTGTATGCGGCTAATAACTTACCTTATGCAGCACTAAGCGGTGTGATCACAGGGGATATGGGGGAAAGAAACAGTATTTCATCCTATCGTTTTGTAGCGGTGATGTTTGCACAGTTTTTTGTTCAGGTATTTATGTTGCCGATCATTTTATCGGTTGGTCATGGTGATAAAGCTGCCGGTATCGAGACGGTGATGACCTGGCTTGCTGTAATTGGTTCTGTAATGCTTCTGATTACATTCTTCACCACAAAAGAAAGAATTATTCCTAAACCGGAACAGAAATCTACTTTAAAAGAGGATTTAAAAGATATTTTCCAGAACAGACCATGGATCATCATGCTCACCGTAACGGCTTTTATTTTCATTACGCTGGCAATGAAAGGAGGGGCGTATGTGTACTATTTTAACAATTATGTAGATGAAGCTTCGCTTAAAAGTTTTATTTCACCGATTACAGCATTTTTCAATTCAATAGGAATGAATTTCTTCGGGGAAGATCCTAAATCAGCAGGTTTCGGATTATTTAATGCAGGAGGAATTATCATGATGATTATTGGAATTACTTTCTCTAAAAGGTTTGCAGACAAATACGGAAAGCGCGACACCTTCATTGCATCACTTTTCATTTCCACTCTATTTGTCCTGTTCTTTATTTTTTACCCTCCGAAAGCAGTAGGGATTATGTTCATGTCACAGATTTTACATGGGTTCTTTTACGGGATCAGCACGCCGTTGTTGTGGGCCATGATTGCCGACGTTGCCGATTATTCCGAATGGAAAAACAACAGGAGAGCAACAGCGATTATCTTTTCTGCCATGATGGTAGGTTTAAAGGTTGGCTTAAGTATCGGAAGTTCGTTAGTAGCATTAATTATCGGCAAATACGGATATGTTTCTACGGAAGGAAGTGTAAATGTAATTCAGCCTGAAACAGTAGCGACCGGTGCTAAAATGTTGGTGAGTGTATTTCCATCGATCCCATTTTTCATAGCATGTGGACTGCTTTTATTTTACAAAATTAACAAGAAAATGGAAGTTCAGATTGAGAAAGATCTGGCGGAAAGAAGAAAACAATAATTATGAATATGAAGCGTATTATTTTATTTGGTTTAATGACCTTGGCTGTTTCAAATGTAGTAGCCCAGAAAAATGAAAATTCTCTGAAGAAAGCTTTTAAAGATAAATTTTATATAGGTACGGCCATGAGTCTTCCGCAAATCAACGGAACAGATGTGAAATCAGACAAGATTATTACTTCACAGTTCAGTTCAATTGTTGCGGAAAACTGTATGAAATCTATGTTTTTGCAGCCTCAGGAAGGAAAATTTTTCTTTGATGATGCCGATCGTTTTGTGGCTTTTGGTGAGAAAAACAACATGTTTATCATCGGTCATACACTCATCTGGCATTCGCAGTTACCCAAATGGTTTTTTGTGGACAAAAATGGTAAAGATGTTTCCGCTGAAGTGCTTAAACAGCGAATGAAAAATCATATCACCACCGTTGTCTCAAGATACAAAGGCCGCGTGAAGGGCTGGGATGTTGTAAACGAAGCCATTATGGAAGACGGAACATACAGAAAAAGCAAGTTCTATGAAATTCTTGGTGAAGAATTTATTCCATTAGCGTTCCAATATGCACAGGAAGCCGATCCGAATGCTGAATTATACTACAATGATTACAACGAATGGTTTCCTGAAAAAGTGAAAACTGTAATCAATATCGTTAAAAAGATGAAATCCAGAGGGATAAGAGTTGACGGTGTTGGTATGCAGACCCACGTAGGCCTTGACAATCCGAAACTGGAAGAATATGAAAAAGCGCTAGTAGACTATGCTTCCGCAGGAGTAAAAGTAAATGTCACCGAAATGGAAATTAGTGCATTGCCTTCACCATGGGGAACTTCTGCCAACGTTTCAGATACGGTGGAATACCAGGCAAAAATGAATCCTTATACCAAAGGTTTACCGCAAAATGTGCAGAAAGAATGGGAAAGCCGTTACCTCGATTTCTTCCGTCTGTTTATCAAACACCAAGACAAAATCAGACGAGTGACGATGTGGGGCGTTACGGATAACCAATCCTGGAAAAATGATTTCCCAGTAAAAGGAAGAACGGATTATCCATTACTCTTTGACCGAAATTTTAAAGCAAAACCTGTGGTGGAAAAAATTATTGAATTAACAAAAGAAAAGAAATAAATGGTAATTGTTGTGATGACAATTAATAACTATAGTCATCAATTATCAATTATAATTTATAAATCTATTATCAAAAAAGTCTAAACTAAAATGAACAAAGCAAAATATCTATTCCCGAAAGACTATATGGCAGATCCTTCCGTACATGTTTTCGAGGGTAAAATTTATATCTATCCTTCCCATGACCGTGAAAGCGGAATTGAAGAAAATGACAACGGTGATCACTTCGATATGAATGATTATCACGTTTTTTCTTTAGATGATGTAGAAAACGGAGAAATTACGGATCATGGTGTGGTGCTTTCCGTTAAAGATATTCCATGGTCGGGGAGACAGCTCTGGGACTGCGATGTTGCTTTTAAAAACGGCAAATATTATATGTATTTCCCATTAAAAGATAAAAATGATATTTTCAGAATCGGTGTTGCAGTGAGCGACAAACCGTACGGACCTTTTGTTCCTGAAAAACATCCGATGATGGGAAGTTATAGCATCGATCCATGTATTTTTGAAGAAAACGGAAAACATTATATGTATTTTGGAGGAATCTGGGGCGGACAGTTACAACGTTACCGGAACAATAAAGCCTTGGAATCTGCCGTAATTCCTCAGGATAATGAACCAGCTATCCCATCTAAAGTTGCTTTACTGAGCGACGATATGCTTGAGTTTGCCGAAGAGCCTAAAGATGTTCTTATCCTCGATGAAAACGGAAATCCTCTGCTTCACGGAGACAAACACCGTTTCTTTGAAGCTTCATGGATGCACAAATACAATGGAAAGTATTATTTTTCCTATTCAACAGGTGATACCCATTTACTTTGTTATGCAACCGGAGATAATCCTTACGGACCATTTACTTTTCAGGGTGAAATCTTAACACCGGTGGTCGGCTGGACGACCCATCACAGTATTGTTGAGTTTAAAGGAAAATGGTATCTTTTCTTTCACGACAGCGTTCCAAGCGGCGGAAGAACCTGGCTCAGAAGCATGAAAGTTGTTGAACTGGAATATGATGAAAACGGTAAAATAAAAACCATCGAAGGATTGGACGAAAATCAGTAAAATGCAATCAACTTTGTCAAAGTTCTGAACTTTGACAAAGTTTTTAAACCAATTTCACACGCGGAACCCGAAGGGTTCAATAACAATAGCCCTAGGTAAAACCTATGGAAAATAAAATTAATTAAAGTAAATCAAAATGCAACATTTCCGAGCTTATTTTGTACTATTTCTAATGATTCCGTTAATGATTTTTGCCGAAGACGGAAGTCAGCTTTGGCTTCGCTTTCCAGCAAAAAATGAGATATCGGCAGATCAGATCATTGCTAAAGGAAATAGCCAGACTTTAAATATTGCCAGAAAAGAATTAAGCAGTCATTGGCAGGGACAAACGGTGGAGCTGAGAACCGATAAATCATTAAAAAATCTAAAGGATGGCTACACAATAAAATCCACCCAGAATAAAATTGTAATTTCTGCCGGAAAGGAAATAGGTTTGCTGTATGGAGTGTATCATATTTTAAGGCTTCAGCAGACTCAAGTTTCAACGTTAAATTTAAATATTACAGAAAAACCTTCGTACGATGTAAGAATTCTAAACCATTGGGATAATCTGGACGGAACCATCGAACGTGGTTATGCCGGTCATTCGCTTTGGAAATGGGAAGATTTACCCAATACAATTTCTCCCCGATATGAAGAATACGCAAGAGCGAATGCTTCTGTCGGCATCAATTCTGTAGTATTGAATAATGTTAATGCTTCTCCGAACATGCTTCGGGAGGATTACCTGAAGAAAGTAAAAGTGCTGGCAGGTATTTTCAGACCGTACGGAATCAGGGTTTATCTTTCGGTAAATTTTGCCTCACCCAAAGTATTGGGAGGAACCGAAAATTCAGATCCTTTAAATAAAAATGTTCAGAAATGGTGGAAAGATAAAGCTTCAGAAATTTATAAATTAATTCCGGACTTCGGTGGTTTTTTGGTGAAAGCCAATTCAGAAGGTCAGCCAGGGCCTCAGGATTACGGGAGAACGCATGCTGACGGAGCCAACATGATGGCAGATGTCCTGAAGTCTTATGGAGGAATCGTTATGTGGAGAGCTTTTGTGTACAGCCCAAGCAAAGACGACCGTGCCAAGCAGGCCTACCTTGAATTTGTACCTCTTGATGGGAAATTCAGGGATAATGTGATTATTCAGATTAAAAATGGACCTGTTGATTTTCAGCCTCGCGAAGCATTCAATCCGTTATTTGGAGCATTAAAGAAAACTCCTGAAATGGTGGAGTTTCAGATTACACAGGAATACCTGGGGCAGGCTAATCATCTCGTTTATCTCGCTCCTTTATTTAAAGAAACTCTGGAAAGCGATACTTATTCTAATGGCAAAGGGTCCACAATTGCTAAAATTACAGACGGGACATTAAGACCTGCTAAATTGACAGCCATTTCCGCTGTGGCTAATATCGGAGAAGATACCAACTGGACAGGTCATCATTTTGCACAAGCCAACTGGTATGCTTTTGGACGCTTAGCCTGGAATCATGAACTCAGTGCAGATCAGATCGCAAAAGAATGGATCACCATGACTTTTACCGATAATGAAAAGTTTCTTAATCCAGTAAAAGAAATGATGCTCACTTCAAGAGAAACCGCTGTTGATTATATGATGCCTTTGGGACTTCACCACATTTTTGCAGGAGGACATCATTATGGTCCCGAACCTTGGGGAGATTATAAAGGCGGAAGACCGGACTGGTCGCCGGTATATTATCATCAGGCCGATAAAAATGGAGTAGGATTCGACAGAACCAAAACGGGAAGCGATGCCGTTTCGCAGTATTTTCCACCGCTTAATGAGATCTATGGAAATATTAAAACCTGTCCTGAAAATCTTATTCTGTGGTTCCATCATGTTCCGTGGGACTATAAAATGAAAGACGGAAAAACGTTGTGGGAAGAACTTTGTTATAAATATGATTCAGGAGTTCATGAAGTGAGAGATTATCAGAAAATCTGGGATCAGATGGAACCTTATATTGATTCACAAAGGTTTACAGACGTACAGTCAAAGCTGAAAATCCAGTCTAAAGATGCCGTGTGGTGGAAAGATGCCTGTTTATTATATTTCCAGACATTTTCTAAAATGCCGATTCCTTACGATATCGAAAGACCGGTGCATGAGCTGGAAGATCTGAAAAAAATAAAGCTTAAGATGGGCCACCATAATTAAAAAAATAAGGCAACTCTTTTTCCATAATTTGAAAATAAGAGTTGCCTCATAAAAAAATAACTGTACGTAAAATTTATCCGGGACTAATCGGATCAACTATATAAATAATTTAGTTTAAGATTATTTCAGAGAAATTATCTTGTTAAAAATATTTCCATTTTCTTCTACTCGGATGATGTAGTTTTCTGAAGTATTTCGGTTAAGATCAAATGTCAAATCCAGTTCCCCATCCGCAGATTGTTTAGTTTGATTATAATAACTGTTGTTTGCAAAATCCATTACAGAAATATTCACCGGATTTTTTGTGTTGGATAAATGAAGCTTCACCAGATTATCTGAAATTGTATATTCAGGTTTATTGATTACGCTCACCGGAGTTTTGTCAACTTCCATCACGTTATTCTTAGTGATATTAATTCTGTATTTTTCAACTTTTGTTTCAGATTCTGCAACCAGGTAATACGTTCCTGAAGCAAATTCATTCAGATCATAAGATTTTGATACCGAATTTTCGGTATTTAATTTCTCTGAAAATAACTCACCGTCAATATCGTTATAAACAAACAATGAAACATTTTTAGCATTTGATATTTCAAAGTTTAATGTTTTTGAATTTACATTTCCCAAAGAGATAGAAAAATCTCTGTCCTTACTCATCAAACTTGCTGAGATTAATAAGAATCCTGCAAGAAAACCAGATTTTAATAATTTATTCATAATGATAAGTTTTTTTTGTTGAATTTATACTGCAAATCTACAGCAGTAATCTTGTTGTTTCTACAATACAATTTTCATATATATGTACAATATTACCCTTTTGTCTATGTTAATTAAATATTAATTGTTAATTTTGCATATATAATATAAGGCATAACATGAAACATTCACATCCTGCTTTTGAAGCCATAAAACCTAATATTGGCAGTAGTTTTACCAGCCTTAAATTTCTTCGGAATGAAAATATAAAATCACATGTCTGGCATTATCATCCTGAAGTTGAGCTTATATTTGTCTGCAAAGGATCAGGAAAAAGACAGATAGGAAGTAATATTTCTTATTTTTCAGATGGCGACCTGGTGCTGATCGGGAGCAACCTTCCACATTGTGGACTTACCAATGAAAATACCAATAATGATTACGAAATGGTGATCCAGTTCAAACCCGATTTCCTGGGAGAAAATATATGGGAAACTCCTGAGATGCACAGAATTTCTGCTTTGCTTGAAAAATCAAAAGCCGGAATTGTTTTCGAGGAAAACATTAAAAAAACAGTCGGAAAAAAAATAGCCGATATGCACGAAATGTCATCGTTGAGCAAGCTCATCAGCTTTCTCGAAATATTGGATGAACTGGCCACTACACAGGATTATAGAATATTAAACGCCGGAAAATATTATCTGCAGACACAGGTGGAGGACAATGAAAGAATCAACCATATTTTTAATTATGTGAAAGATCACTTCAAAGAACAGATCACCCTTGAAGAAATTGCCGATCTTGCCAATATGAAAGTTCCTTCATTCTGCCGTTATTTTAAGAAAATTACGAATAAAACATTCACCCAGTTCGTGAATGAATACCGGATTACGCACTCTCTGAAACTCCTTGCAGAACAGCCTTTAAGCATTACTGAAGTTTGTTTCGAATCGGGCTTCAACAATTTTAGCTATTTTAATAAAACTTTTAAAGAATACATTAAAAAAAGTCCGTCACAGTACAGAAAAGAGTTTAATTATTTTATGGAATAATTTCAAAGACAATAATTGTTTATTTTAAAATATACGTGTAAATTTAACACTTATAAATTACAGCATAAAAACATTCGTATTTTGATCCAGGAAAAATTAATTAATGATACAAAAGAGGCTTTTAAAACTGCTTTTCAGTCAGAGCCCGAACATATCTTTCTTTCACCGGGAAGAATCAATATTATCGGTGAGCACGTTGATTACAGTGATGGCTTTGTTTTACCCGCCGCAATCGATAAATACATCTGTTTTGCAGTAGAAAAGGTGGATTCTGAAACCTGTACTTTTTTTGCAAAGGACTTTAATGACAGTTTCAGTTTTAATATTAATGAAAAGCAATCACCTGTTGCACAAACCTGGGTCAATTATTTACTCGGTGTTTTCAATGCCATTCAGGAAGAAGGAAAGACAATCGGAGGATTACGGATTGCTTTCAGCAGTACGATACCGATGGGTTCCGGACTTTCTTCATCTGCAGCGCTGGAATGCGGTTTTGCTTTTATTCTTAATCAGATTTTTAATCTTGGTTTTTCTAAAAAAGAAATTTCATTGATTGGTCAGAAATCAGAACATACATTCGTTGGCGTCAAATGTGGAATTATGGATCAGTTTGCCTCCGTTTTCGGAAAAGACGGAAAAGTGATCATGCTCGACTGTCATTCGCTGGATCATCAATATTTTAATGCAGATCTTGAAGGCTACAGTTTGGTATTGTTCGACAGCTGTGTAAAACATACGCATCTCACATCGGGATACAACGACAGACGCCGGGATGTTGACAATGGGAAAAAAGCTTTATGGGAAAAATTTCCACATATTAAGAGATTCAGGGATTTCAGCTTTGACATGCTTGACCAGGTGCGTGAGGAAATAGGAGAGATCTCATATAAAAGATGCTTTTATCTTTTGAAAGAAATCAAGAGGGTAGAGCAGGCAGCACAGGCTTTGTCTGAAAATAATGCCATTCGCCTCGGAGAACTTCTTACCGAAACCCATTCCGGACTTTCTACAGAATTTGAGGTCAGCTGCAATGAACTTGATTTCCTTGTAGAACAGACCTTAAAAGAAGACGGCGTTCTCGGCGCAAGAATTATGGGCGGCGGATTTGGCGGCTGCAGCATCAATCTCATTAAAGAAGATTTTGTAGATAAAGTCATTAACACCATAAGTGAAAAATATCAGACTGAATTTAATATTCAGATGAAAATATATCAGGTAAAAATTTCAGAAGGAACAAAAGAATACACAACCAATGAGTTTAGCATTTGACAGTAAGCAGCATCCGCACAGAAGATACAATCCGCTTTTGGACGAATGGATTTTGGTTTCTCCCCAACGCGCCAAAAGGCCCTGGCAGGGACAGACTGAGAAACCTGTAGAAGAGAAACTTCCGCAATATGATCCGGAATGCTATCTGTGTTCAGGAAATGTTCGGGTGAATGGTCAGAGAAATCCGGATTATAAAGGGGTGTATGTTTTTGATAACGATTTTGGCTCTTTGCTCAATGAAAAAGTCGAATTCTCTGAGGATCATTCAGATTTTTTTTCTCTTAAGCCGGAACGCGGAATCAACAGGGTAATCTGTTTCTCAGAAAACCATAGCTTGACATTGCCTGAAATGGAGGTTGAAGATATTAGAAACGTTGTGGATATCTGGCAACAACAATATGAGGAACTTGGAAGTGAAGATTTTATCAACCACGTTCAGATTTTCGAAAATAAAGGACAGGTCATGGGATGCAGCAATCCACATCCGCACGGACAGATTTGGGCGCAGTCATCTATTCCGTCTGCAGTGGTTAGAACTCAGGAAAATTTAAGGTTTTATTTTGAGAAAACAGGAAGATCACTTTTAGAAGATTACCTACAAAAAGAATTGGAAGTAGGTGAAAGGATTATTCTGGAAAACGAAAGTTTTGTGGCGCTGGTTCCTTTCTGGGCGGTATGGCCTTACGAAACCATGATTATCAGCAAAAGAAAAATAGGTAATCTGCTTCACTTTTCGGAAGATGAGAAAATATTATTTGCAGAGATTATCAAGGATCTTACAACAAAATATGATAATCTTTTTGAAATATCATTTCCGTATTCGGCGGGCATTCACCAATCTCCGACAGATGGACTGGAGCATCCCGAATGGCATTTTCACATGCATTTTTATCCGCCATTGCTTCGAAGTGCAGAAGTGAAAAAATTTATGGTTGGCTACGAAATGCTTGCTGAAGCACAAAGGGATATAACTCCCGAACAAAGCGCAGAAATCCTGAAGAGGCTTTCAACAGTACATTATAAAAGTGGAAATTGAGGCGTTGTAATAAAATTAAGTAATTAAGATTTATAATTTCTTAAGCTCAAATCATTACTGGTAAAGATAAACTGATTTAATTTGCAACAATTTAAAACCTTTAATAAAAAATAAGAGGACCCTTCTAAAGAGTTCTCTTATTTCTAATACTATACGAAACAGTATGTGTTAATTTAATTCTTCCAGATTCTCAAATCTTGCATAAGAAGACTTCAAATGATGAAGGTGGTCAGAAACTACCTGTGAACTTTCCGGGCAAAGATCTCCGCTGTCCAATGCATCCTGGTAGGCATTAATAGCCGCTTTTTCACCAAAAACAACATTTTCAAGTGTAGATTCATCTTTGTCTCCGGCAAATGAATTTTTAACATCAATCCAGGCTCTGTGAAACGCTCCGGCAGTACTTGTCGTATTGTCAACCTCACCGCCACGCTCATTAATAAGTCTCACAAGATCAGATTTCATCGTTTGAGACTGGGAAACCATTTGATCATAATCATTCTTCAGGGCAGAATGGGTATCCCATACTTTGTCTTCTACTTTAGAAAATCCTTCAATTCTGTCATTCGTAATGTTCAGTAAATCGTTTAGTACTGATACTGTTTTTTCGTTGTTCATATTAAATTTTTTTATTGGTGTCCCTTGTAAGTTGCAATAAGCATGCCTTCATAGATTAATTTTATTTAAATTTTAAAAAATAAGTTTGGCATAAAAAGTGATGGTGGTTTATAATTATACTAAAATTTTTATATATTGGTATATTTATAAATTAAATTCAATATCATGAATTACGGAATGACAAAAGAAGTCATTGATCTTCTTGAACAGTTTGAAATTGAAAATACAGATAGCTATTATCCTGCCAATATAAATGGTTTTAAAGAATGGCTATGTGATAAATCATCGTTTGAAAACAAACATAAAGAAGAACCATACTGGGAAGGAAAGGAAAACGGAAGAACCCCCGAAAGTGCTATAAGTACATTGTTAGTCCATGTAAACCGATACGCCAAGACCTACTCCAAGTCTGCTATTTCAGATTCCGATTTTACGACACAGGAAGATTTTATTTATCTTATTAATCTTAAAGCGTTCGGTAAAATGACGAAAATGGAGCTGATCAAAAAAAACATCCATGACAAACCTGTGGGGATGCTCATCATTACAAGGCTTCTGAAACAGGGCTGGATAGAACAGGCAGAATCTGATATAGACAAAAGGAATAAAATCATATCCATCTCAGAAAAAGGAAAAGAAGCTCTTGAGACACAGATGAAAAGAATAAGAGAAGCTACCGACATCGTTGCCGGAAATCTTACCTATCATGAAAAAATGGAACTTATAAGAATCCTTAATAAATTGGACCGTTTTCATTATCCCATCTTTTCAAGAAATATCGACAGCAAAGATCTGATCAAAACCGTTTACGAAGAATATTCATTTAAAAATTAATTATGAAAAAGAAAATTGCGGTAATAGGATCAGGATTTTCAGGGCTTTCGGCTGCAGCTTATGCTTCAAAAGAAGGTCATGAAGTACATCTTTTTGAGAAAAATAATGATCTTGGAGGAAGAGCAAGAAATTTTAAAACCGAAAATGGGTATACATTCGATATGGGTCCCAGCTGGTACTGGATGCCCGATATTATAGAATCCTTTTTTAATGATTTCGGGAAAAAAGCTTCTGACTTTTACACGCTTGTTCCTTTAGATCCGCAATTTGAAATGGTTTTCTCCGACGGAACAATGAATATTCCGCACAACTACCAGGAGATGAAAGACCTTTTTGAGAAAACAGAACCCGGAGCCGGAGATAAGCTCGATGCATTTATGGAAGATGCACAGTACAAATATGAAGTCGGAATGCAGGATTTCGTCAATAAACCCTGCCATTCATGGTTTGAATTTGTTTCACCTAAAATAGCCAAAAGCGCTCTGAAGCTTGATCTTCTCACCAATTTTCAGCGATTTGTACGAAAATATTTTACTCATCCAAAACTGATTGTTTTAATGGAGTTCCCTGTTATTTTTCTGGGCGCTGCACCAAAGGATATTCCTGCGTTGTACAGTTTAATGAACTACGGAGGATATAAGTTAGGGACATGGTATCCAATGGGCGGTTTCTCGAAAATTATTGATGCAATGAAAAACATTGCAGAAGAGCAGGGAGCTCATTTTTACGTTAATGCAGATGTTGAAAAGATTAATGTAAAGGATAAAAAAGCCTCTTCATTGATGGTAAATCAGAAGGAAATTGATTTCGATGTCATCATTGCCTCTTCAGATTATCATCATACGGAAACAAAACTTCTTTCCCGCGAATACAGAAACTATACGGAAGACTACTGGGAACAAAGAATTTTCGCTCCTTCCTGCCTGATCTTTTTTCTTGGATTTAAAGAAAAAATTCCAAATCTCAAGCATCATACCTTATTTTTTGAAAACGATCTTGATCTTCACACCGAAGAAATTTATAAAGATAAAAAATGGCCGACAAAACCTTTGTTTTACGCCTGTTGTCCTTCCAAAACCGATGATTCCGTAGCGCCTGAAAACTGTGAGAATGTCTTTCTTCTAATGCCTGTAGCACCGGGAATTGAAGATTCTGAAGAAATAAGAGAACGGTATTTCATGGAAATGATCTTAAGATTGGAAAAACACACAGGAGCCACCGACCTTCTTCTGAAAATCGACTATAAAAGAAGTTATTGTGTAAAAGATTTTAAAGAAGACTACAACGCTTATCAGGGAAATGCATACGGTCTTGCCAACACATTATCCCAGACTGCAGTGCTGAAACCATCGCTCAGAAATAAAAAAATAAAGAATCTCTTCTATACGGGGCAGCTTACCGTACCCGGACCGGGTGTACCGCCGTCTATCATTTCAGGAAAAATAGCTGCAAATGAAGCCAACAAAAATTGATTGCTATGAAAAAACTATTTGACGAACTTTCTTATAAAGTCAGTAAAGAGACCACAAAACAATACAGTACAAGCTTTTCCCTGGGAATTTTAGCTTTGTCATCCACGATCAGAAATCCTATCTATGCCATCTACGGCTATGTGCGCCTGGCAGATGAGATTGTGGACAGTTTTCATGATTATAATAAAGAAAGATTATTAAAAAAATTCAAAGAAGAAACCTTTCAGGCGCTGGAAGACCGTATTTCACTTAATCCTATACTGCAGTCTTTCCAGGAAACGGTACACCGTTACAATATTGATGAAAAGCTTATTCATCAGTTCCTGAAAAGCATGGAAATGGACCTTCAGAAAATCGATTATAATTCCGATCTTTACAAAGAATATATTCTGGGTTCCGCAGAAGTGGTAGGTCTCATGTGCCTTCAGATATTTGTGAATGGTAACAGGGAGCAATATGAGAACCTTAAACCTTATGCCATGATTTTAGGATCAGCTTTTCAGAAGGTTAATTTCCTAAGAGATATGAAAGATGATTATGAGATATTAGGAAGAAGCTATTTTCCAAACCTTGATATGACTTCATTTGATAATAATATAAAGCTGTCGATAGAAAAAGAGATTGAAGAAGAATTCAGGCAGGCACTGATCGGAATCAAAAAACTTCCTGCATCCTCGAGATTCGGAGTATATCTTGCCTACAGATATTATGTTTCTCTGTTTAAAAAGATCAAGAGAAAGTCGGCTCAGACCATCATGAGCGAGAGAATAAGAATATCCAACGGCGCAAAAATCTCCCTGATGATGAGCTGTTATGTTCAGTACAAAACTTCTTTTTTATAATGACATTTATACCAGTTAAAAGATGAATTTCCTAATTGTAATAGCAACTTTTTTTGTGATGGAGGGCATGACATGGCTCATTCATAAATACATTATGCACGGACTGCTGTGGGCCTTACACAAAGATCACCACGACCACAGCAATGAAGGACATATGGAAAAAAACGACTACTTCTTCGTGATATTTGCTGTTCCTACTATTGTTCTGATGTACTATGGAACAGTCAATGGCTTTAATCATTGGTTCTATATAGGACTTGGAATTGCACTCTACGGGATGGCTTACTTTTTTGTTCACGATATTTTCATTCATCAAAGAATAAAGCTGCTAAGAAATACCGAAAACCCTTATCTCTTGGCCATCAGACGTGCGCATAAACAACATCATAAGCATACAGGAAAGGAAGAAGGCGAATGCTTCGGATTCCTTTGGGTTCCCATCAAATATTTTAAAATGTACTTCAATAAAAATAAATAAATGCAGCAATACATCTACCTTCTTATCAATTTTTTTACGGTCATTATATGTTTTATTTTTTCTTTTCACCATAAGATAAGATTCAGTAGATATTTCGGTCCGTTTCTTACTGCCTCGCTGATCGTCGGTGCTGTATTCGTAGCGTGGGATGCCTGGTTTACCAGAATAGGAGTGTGGTGGTTTAATGACCGGTACCTTTTGGGAATACGGTTTTTCGGGTTACCGCTTGAAGAGTTGCTTTTTTTCATATGCATTCCTTTTGCCTGTATTTTCACTTATTATTGTCTGGATAAATTTTTTAAGCTCGACTGGAGACCTCTTCCGCAAAATATTTTTGTCCTGATCAGCATTTTAGGAGCGTTATTTATCAGTGTCTGGTTTTGTGACAGGATCTATACTTTCATTACTTTTCTGACGACCGGCTGCAGCCTTTTTATTCTGCGTTTTATCCTTAAAGTAAAATGGATTGGTAAAGCTTCCTTCGTATACCTGCTTCTGATGCCAGGATTTTTAATGGTCAATGGAATTCTTACAGGAACCGGCCTGGAATCTCCTATTGTCAACTACAATCCTGAAGATTTTATTGGATTAAGAATTTTAACAATTCCGATTGAGGATACTGTCTATGGCTATGAACTGATTCTGTGGAATATTTTTCTATTCGAAATGTTTAGAAAAAATGAAGAAAAGCCTGTTATTGAAGTAGAAGCCTGATTTCAACAGGTTTAAATCCTTGTTAAAACTGCTACAATAATGAACCACTTACATTCCGGACCTGTTTGGATATATTGTAAATGTTTCGGAATAGGTTAAGATTTATTGGTCTAGCTTTATCTTATTTAAGGATAATTCAAAATAAAAAACTCTCAATTCAGTAGGCCGCTTAGTCTAATGTCATTAGTTAGTGAAAATTACGATCTCTTTTTGATTTTTAGTGATTTGATGACAGTGTGTTTGCGCTGACGTTCAATAATTTTAGATACGTTAAAAAAAGTTATTTTTTTATCCGCTAATAAATTTATTTGTTCTTTTGTATAACTTTAAACTAAATAATAAACAATGAATAAAAATTTAAAACTTTTGGGCGTATTTTTACTGTTGCTTTGTTCTCACCAAATCTTCTCTCAACAGCAAACAGATGATGATCAATTGAGATTCAAAGGTGATAACGCCAAAAGAAATTTAAAAGAAAAAACAACAGTTTTTACAGGAAATGTCTCTTTGTCATCAAAGAATATCAGCTTTGAAAATGCAGAAAAGGTAATTGTTGATGAAATGACAAATGAAGTGAAAATTTATAAGCCACAGAATTTTAACGTTATTCACGTAGAAGGCTTATCTAAAACAGGGAAAAATCCTGAAGAGGTAATTATTTACAATACCAAAACAAAAACAGTTTCGATATAATTTTATTAAATGGAAAAACAAAAAAACCTGCCCAATGGCAGGTTTAACTATATAAAAAAATATCTAATGTCCTGATTTTGCGTCTGCATCCTGCTTTACATGTCCCAGATATTTGGTACAGTAAGCTCCAAAAATAAGAATCACGACGTAGCAGAATACCGGAATGATAAACGAATGCTGCACGCCGAACACATCCGCCAGATAACCCTGTAAAATAGGTACGATAGCGCCCCCTAAAATAGCCATTACGACTAATGAAGACCCTTGACTCGTATATTTACCTAATCCTGAAATGGCTAACGTATAAATATTCGAGAACATAATGGAATTGAATATTCCGATTCCCAGAATGCTGTACATTGCCATTTCACCATGATTTAACATAGCAGAAATCAACAGAACAACATTCACTGCTGCAAAGATAGACAAGGTTCTTGCCGGAGCTGCTTTCCCGATAAAGAATGCGATAAAATTTAATGCAATAAATACAAGGAAGAAGCTGATCTGCGCAAAACTGAGATCAACAATACTGAAGATCACTAAAAACACAGCCGCCGCTGCTCCCAGCATATACAAAGCTTTTTTTCCCTGACTGATGGACTGGTTCAGTGAAATTGCTCCCAGGAAACGTCCGATCATGGCGCCTCCCCAGTATAATGAAAGATAGTTTTTACTTACCACTTCAGATAAATTCATGACTTGTGGTTGCTCAAGGAAACTGATGATAAAACTTCCCACGGCTACTTCTCCGCCTACATAGCAGAACATAGCCAAAACGCCAAATTTCAGGTGATTGTGCTGTAATGCGCCGAAACCTTTTACGATTTCTTCTCCTTTTACCTGGAAATCAGGAAGCTTAACTCTTGAAATTAACAAAGCTACAAGTAAAAGAATTCCCGCAAAGATCAAATAGGGAATTTTAGTCGCTGCTGCAGAAAACGAGCCGTCAGGTGCAGAAAACAATTCGAAAATAAGATGTCCGCCCAAAACCGGTGCGATCGTTGTCCCGAAAGCATTAAAAGCCTGCGTCATATTCAGTCTGCTGGATGCAGATTCTTCCGGACCCAGCAAAGATACATAGGCATTCGCGGTGATCTGAAGTACTGTAAATCCTAATCCTAAAATGAACAGTGCTCCTAAAAACAATCCGTATGAAGCAAAGCTTGCTGCAGGATAAAAAAGAACGCAGCCTAAAGCCGCAAGGAAGATTCCGAAAAGAATTCCTTTTTTATAACCCACTTTATCAATCGGATCGCCCTGCGTACTCGATATTAAAAAGTAAATCAGGGAACCGATAAAATAGGCACCGAAGAAACAAAACTGCACCAGCATCGATTCAAAGAATGACAAGCTGAACAGCTGTTTCAGATAAGGAATCAGGATATCATTCATACAGGTAATGAATCCCCACATGAAAAACAAAAGGGTGATGGTAATGAGAGGAACTGTATAATTCCTGCCTTTAGCCTTTACATCATTGATCATAACATTCATTTATTTTAAAAAGTGGTTAAAGATACCTATTTTAAAGATAAAATCTTAATTTGAGACATTAAACTTATCATGAAATATCTTTATATCATTAAACATAAAGAAGCTGAGAAATAGATGCACAAAAATGTTTTGGGTTCTAATTTTTGAATTAAGTGTATGAATGTGTACATTTAAATCTGCAGCTCCTTTTATGTAAATTTTATGGTTTCAGATCTTCAAATTTAGTATCCGCAGGGAAAACGTGCTGAACTTTTTCAACGACCAATTCTTTCGGAACAGAGAATTCCGCCGTTTGCCTGATGTCTAAAGAAGAGGCTCCGACAGAAACTTTATAATTTCCTGCTTCGGCAACCCAAGCTGATTTTGCCATTTCAAATGATGCTAAATCTTTGGGATTAAGAGTCAAAGTAATAGTCTGAGATTCTCCCGGTTTCAAATCTTTGGTTTTAGCATAAGCTTTCAGCTCAGATGTTGGCTTGTCTATACTTTTGTTCGGTGCAGAAAGATATAATTCAACAACTTCCTTTCCGTTTACCTTTCCGGTATTTTTAACATCAACACTTACTTCCAGTTTATTATTAAAAGTTTTTGAATCGGTTTTAATATTGGAATAAGCAAAATCGGAGTAAGATTTTCCGTAACCAAATTCATACGAAGGTTTTACACCAAATGTGTTGAAATAACGGTATCCGACATAAATACCTTCCTGATAGGTCACATCTTTAGGGTTATCCGCTGGTACTCCCGGGAAATTCTTTGCTGAAGCATGATCTGTATAGTTCACTGGGAAAGTCATTGTCAATTTTCCTGAAGGATTTACCTTTCCTGAAATCACATCAGCAACGGAGTGTCCACCTTCCTGTCCCGGTTGCCAGGCCAGTAAAATGGCATCTGCTTTATCTTTCCATGAAGCCGTTTCTATAACGCCACCGATATTTAAAATCACAACCACTTTCTTCCCTTTGGCATGGAATGCTTTTGAAATCTTATCCAGCATTTCGATTTCTTCCGTCGCCAGATTAAAGTCATTATCGACAACCCTGTCGCCGCCTTCCCCAGAGTTTCTTCCCAACGTCACAAAAGCAATTTCCGAAGTTTGAGCTTTTTTAGCATAGAAAACATCATCTAATTTCATTTCAGGAAGCCTTTCAGGTAAAGCTAAAATTCCCTTTGATTTTCTTCTTTCTTTTTCGGCGGCTACTTCTTTTTCAGCATGAGGCTTGTATAGGTCCACTAATTCTTTGTCTAATTTGTAACCTGCTGCGTTCAAACCTTCCAAAAGAGAGACCGTGTGTTTGTTATTTACGCTTCCGCTTCCTGTTCCACCTGTAATCCATGCATAGGAAGTTACGCCGAATAAGGAAACTTCTTTTTGCTTATTGGCAAAAGGCAGCGCATTGTTTTCATTTTTTAGCAAAACCATTCCTTCTGTCGCAGCGTTTCTGGTTACTTCTGCGTGTTCAGCCAGGTTGGGCTTATCGCTGTATTTGTATTGTGCGAAAGTCGGTGTTTTAAAAATATATTCTAAAATTCTTTTTACATTTAAATCAGCCACTTGCTGAGACAGTTTACCCGAATTAAGAGCTTCCAGCAACACTTTTTTCTGCGCAGGAATTCCCGGCATCAGAAGGTCATTTCCGGCATTCATCTGTTTTACAACATCGGAAATCCCACCGGTTCTGATGGATTCAAAACCTGGGAAACCTCCGAACCAGTCGGTCATTACAATGCCTTTGAAACCCCATTCGTTTCTCAAAACCTGAGTTAATAAATCTTTTGAATCCGAGGTGTAGACGCCGTTCACTTTGTTATAAGATGACATTACCGTCCAGGGCTGAGATTCTTTAACGGCGATTTCGAAATTTCTAAGGTACAATTCTCTCATTGCTCTTTCAGAAACGTGAGCATTGATGGTTAAACGGTTGGTCTCTTCATTATTTGCTGCAAAATGTTTGATGGAAGTTCCTACACCCTGAGACTGTATTCCGTTTACAATGGCGGCAGCTGTTTTTCCTGAAATTAAAGGGTCTTCAGAGTAATATTCGAAGTTTCTTCCGTTCAACGGATTTCTCTGAATGTTTAAAGCCGGCGCTAAAAGTACGTCTACACCGTATTCTTTCACCTCATTTCCCATTGCTTTTCCAACCTGTTCTAACAATGATTTATTCCAGGTTGAAGCCAAAGCAGTTCCCACCGGAAATGCCGTTGCATAATAGGTTTTTGAATTATTTTCTCTTGTCGGTGCAATTCTCAAACCGGCTGGTCCGTCCGCAACCACCGTTGCCGGAATTCCGAATCGTTCGAAATCAGCTGTTCCGCCCGCCGCTCCGGGAACCAAACCTTGCTTTGAATCTCCTACAGGACCAGTCAGAACTTCAATTCCAGGCATTCCTGTTCCGACTAGCAGATTGACTTTTTCTTCGTTGGTCATTTGCTTGATAATCGCATCTATTCTTTTGTCCACCGAAAGCCTTGTATCTTCCCATGCATCCAGTTTACCATTTTTGTTGAGGTCTTTGAATGTTTTTCCGTTAACCGTTACTGTTTGATAATTCTGGGCTTTAACAACTGGTGAAGCTGCTAACAAAGCCATAAATAATCCTGCATATTTTGCTTTCTGAGAAAGTGCTGTCAATGTTGATATGTTCTTCTTCATAATATTTCTTTGTTTGATATTTTAATTTCTTTTTAACCACAAATCGAAGATTATTTTTTTAGTCGATAAATATTTATTTTGATGAACTAAAAGGCATTTTTTAACCACATTAATTTTAGGAATTGTTTTCCGATAAAATTAAAATACATTTAACAGGTCGCTCCTACGGAGCTTTTATCACAAAATACAATGACTTTCTATTATCAGTTAGCTCCTAATGGAGCTACATTTAGTCCCATCGGGACTTAATGTTAATAGAAAAATGTAATACCAAAACAAAGCTCCGTAGGAGCGACCTACAGAATGACTTCCCATAGTCGGTTTGATTCTAATGGAGCTACATTAGTCCCATCGGGACTTACTGTTAATAGAAAAAATGTAGTGCCAAAACAAGCTCCGTAGGAGCGACCTGCAGAATGACTTCCCATAGTCGGTTTGATTCTAATGGAGCTACATTAGTCCCATCGGGACTTACTGTTAATAGAAAAAATGTAGTGCCAAAACAAAGCTCCGTAGGAGCGACCTGATGGTTTAGCCTAAAAATGAATTTGTTAAATTTCTGGAATTCTTATCGCACTGAAATTAATATTAATCTTTGATTTCCATTTTTGAAAACTTTTCAAAAGCATTATTTAAAACTTTACGCTTTTGTGACTTAACTTTTTATGTTCTAATTGATTATAAAAACTTATGAAATTTCAACCAATCCAAATAAACATTAGACCAGTTATCAACCGGACTATCCTGTTTTGCCATTCCGAAACCATGTCCGCCTTTTTCATAGATATGCAGTTCTACCGGTTGCCCTGCCTGTAACCATTTACTGTAAAGCGAAATTGATTTTGGCGCAAGCTTCAGCTGGTCGTCGCTGGCTGCACAGATGAACAGCGGTAGAGTAGTGTTTGGTATTTCTGTATTTAAAATTTCTTCACTCGGTCCTCCGTAAATTGAAGCAGCAAAGTTGGGTAATGTGGATGCATCTTTGCTGTGAAGGATGCTTTCCAAAATGACACTCGCTCCGGCAGAAAACCCAATGACACCTAGTCTTTCTGTGTTGATATTCAGTTCTTTAGCATGGGCTCTGATGTAAGAAATGGCAGTTTTGATATCATTACCAGCCATTACTTTTATCGGTGCTGTTTTTGTGTCGAAAGCTTTTCTGTCTTTGATGTTTTCCATCATTTCGCGAGCCGGGTCACCAGTTTTGGTTTCAAGCAGACGGTATTTTAAAACGACCGCTGTAATTCCTTTTTCCTGAAGTATTTTTGCTAAATCCCTTCCTTCTTTATTAATGGAAAGACTTTGAAAACCACCTCCGGGAGCGATAACAATTACGGTTCCGTTGGCTTTTGCCTTTGGTGCTTCGTAGATTTCTATTGCTGGAGCGGCAACGTTATAAACTAAATGTGTTTTGAACAAATCAGAATCCATTTCTTTTTCGGAATACGTCCATTTTTCGGAACCAGGCGCTTTTCCCTGATATAACGGAATTGATTTCTGAGCATTGATAGAGTTTAATCCGAATAGGAAGATACTTACTATGATTAATTTTTTCATTTTGATTTTAGATTTTAACGCAAAGAGCGCAAAGGTTTTTTTAATGTTGTTATGAAAAATTTTTTGTTCGCAAAGGCGTTTCACTCAGCTAAGACCGCAATAAGCTGACAGTTTTTTTGTCATTCCGTAGGAATCTCAGCACGAATTGAAAGTTTAGATTCCACGCTTCACTTCAGAACTTCGTTCGTAAACTTTCGGTTTATGCTCCGAATAACAAAAATGCTGTTGATTTTTTTATCAGTTTTAACAGCGAATCTCTCGCAGCCCGACCTGAGTGGAGCTCTTTTTGCCGAAGCGTAGCGGAGGCAAAAAAGCGGGAACGGAGGGCGGAAATAGCTGCCCAAATATTTATTTTATTTAAATAATAGAGGTACAAATTCGTTGAGATACGTTCTCCAATTGCTCCACGTGTGACCGCCTTCAGATTCTACATACTGATATTTGAAATTTATTTTGTCGAGCTTCTGACGATAATCCGATACATTTTTGTATAGAAAATCTGTTTTCCCGATTCCGATCCAATACAGTTTGTATGAATTGTTCTGCTGGTTTTTCAATTTTTGGTCTAAATTCTGGTAAACCGGACTTTTCTTTTCGTCAGGAGGAAGAATCGCCGGGGAAAATAAACCCACATAATCAAAAGTTTTCGGCTGATTGGCAGAAATGTACAATGAATGAAAACCACCCATTGAAAGTCCGGCAATTGCCCGATTTTTAGCATCAGCTTTTGTGCGGTAGTTTGCTTCGGTAAAATCCATAATTTCCTTGAAATATGTTTCCATATCTCCGCTGAAAATATCGGGTGTTCTCATATCAATTTTATAAAAACCTTTTGAGGACTCACCGGGAGCTGCAGCATTGCTTGTATGGCCATTCGGCATGATAACGATCATCGGCTTTGCTTTTCCCTGAGCAATAAGATTATCTAAAATCTGGGAAGCTCTCCCCAAAGTCATCCATGCTTCTTCGTCGCCACCCATTCCATGCAAAAGGTATAAAACAGGATATTTTTCTTTGGAATTTTCGTAACCCGGCGGTGTGTAAACGGTTAATCTTCTGTCTTCTTTCAGTCCGTTTGATTTGTACCATCTTTTGGAAATTGTTCCGTGTGGGACATTGTGGACCTGATAGTTTTCAGATTCTTTACCATCAACCAGAAACATACTCATCACCGAAGATACATCGCGAACCTGATAAGCATTATTAGGATCATTAGCTTTAACGCCATCCACAATAAATGAATAGGTGTAGATATCGGGATTCAGATCATTTTTTGAAAATGACCAGATTCCGTCCTGATCTTTCTGTAGCTCAACAGTTCCTGCTTCCCAGCCTTTTCCCGGCATCCAGTTTCCCTGAAGTTTTACCGTCTTGGCTTCGGGAGCCAGTAATCGGAATGTTACATTCTTGCCGTTAATTTCAGGAGAAACAATTACTTTCTTTCCGCTGAAATCAAGGTTTTCCTGGGCAAACATTAATGAACTTAGCATTAATGAATAGATTGTGTATTTGATTTTCATATTACATTGTTTTTTACCACAAATCGAAGATTCGACGGAGTCAAAAGGCACAAAACTTTTTGATTTTGACACATTAGTCACATTAGATTTAAGTTTAAAGCTTTGAAAATATTAGAACACATTAGTTTTAAAAATCTTTGATTTTTAGTTTTGTGAACTTCTTTAAAATATTAATTAGCTCTTAATCTTTTGTGACTTTTGTGGTTATTAAAAGACAGTTTTTAATTCAAAAATAAAATTCTGAGCCCGTACAATTACAGACTCAAAACTATCAATTATTTTTTATATTTCTCTGTTCTTGCATCTTTGATCACGCCGGACCAGTTCATTCCGTACCCGAAATCGTAGTTATGACCTTCAGAATCTTTGTGCGTTTCCATATCGTAAGGTACGTCTTCTTTCTGCTTTTCAACAGTCGCCATATTTGCGGGCATCTGAAGAGGAAGTAGTCCTGAAGGCTCGTATTTTCCTGTAACAATATCTAAAACAGCCTGATTTGAGACATTGAAATTCATTAAAATCGCATCAGCATGTTTTTCAAATTCATTGAAAATCATCGGTTTTGAAGCCGTTACAGAAACAATCACAGGCTTTCCGTTCATTGCTTTGTAAGTATTCTGGATTGTTAACAAATCTGTGAAATTGGTTGCTGTCGAAGTTTTATTTTTATACGTTCTATCGTGTACGTTTGGAGCTACCACAGGATCACCAGAGGCAATACTTTTTTCACGGGCTTCCATTGCTGTATAAGTCTGGTACTGAAGCGATATCGGAAGGTAACCATTTCCGCCCTCTGCGGCATCAATGTCGCTGTAACCGCCTTCTTCACTGTGCGGACTTTTCACGAAAACCAATGCAAAATCAGCTTTTGAAGGGTCTTCAGTGACGTTGAAATGTTTTTTTACTTTCTCAATATCAACGGGATATTCTAAAGATGGAGCTGTATAAACGCCCCACCAGTTGAACGTTGCCGGAGAATATCTCTTCGGAATGTAAACCGTTTTTCTTTCTTTGATTGGAAGAATATTCGCTTTGTTTTTCAACAGTACGATGGATTTCACCTGAGCTTCGTAACCAGCTTTCATAAATTCAGGATTACCAACTATTTTTTTGGTTTCTTCAACATTAACGTATGGATTTTCAAACAATCCGGTTCTGAAGAAATTTCTCAGCAAACGGACTGCAGACTGCTCAAATTTAGCACGATACGCTTTTTCGCCGTGTTCTTTTACGCCCATTTGATACGCTTCCAAAACAGGCCCTTTATCATTATTTCCACCGAATTGGTCAACTCCGGCTTCTAACACTTTATAATGACGTTCCGCAATGGAAAGTTTTTCAGCACCCCAAGGTTTTCCGGCAAATCCGCCCGGCGTTTTTGGTTCGTCAGCTGTAATCAACCAGTCGGTACAAACTACACCGTCATATTTATATTTTCCACGAAGTAAATCTGTGATTAAATATTTGCTGTAACCGTTTCCAACATTCTCGCCGTTCTTTGTATCCTGATTAAAGCTAATCGTATAATATGGCATTACCGCAGAAGCTTCTTTAGTTCCTCCAGTTAGTTTGAAAGCACCTTCTGTAAAAGGTTTTACGTGATTTTGAAAATTATTTCCCGGATAAACTGCAAATTTCCCCATTGCCCAATGACCGTCGCGACCACCTTCTTCAGGTCCGCCTCCCGGCCAGTGTTTTACCATTGCATTTACGCTTTTGTTTCCCCAACCGTTTTTGCTCCCGGTTGTTGTCTGGAAACCGTCAATATAGCCTCTGGCCATATCTGCTGTCAATTCCGGACTTTCAGAGAAAACATAGGCGATTCTGTACCAACGCGGTTCTGTTCCCAAATCGATTTGAGGTGACAATGCGGTTGAAATTCCTAATGCTCTGTATTCCTGAGCCGCAATATTTCCGAATTTTTTCACCAATTCCGGGTCGAATGTTGCGCCCATTGCCAAACCATCCGGCCAAAGAGAAATCTGTCCGCCGGCTCCTTCATTAAATTCGGCTGTTACCGTTGCGGAATGTCTCGGGTCTGTACTGTTGTTCGCAGGAATTCCCAATCCCAAACCTTCAATATAAGCCTGAATATTGTTGCTCCATTGTGCTGCAATTGCAGGAGATTCAACCGTTGTTACCAAAACGTGACGAAGGTTGTCTTCCTTTAAAAATTTCTTTTGCTGGTCTGTTAAATCAGAGGCTTTTGCGCCGCTTTCTTTATAAAATTTGCCGTTGTATTTTCCTGCCCTAATACCATCTGGAGGCGCCGGAACCGATTGATGGCCACTGTACAACATCAAACCCGCAATCTGTTCGATAGACATTTTTGAAGCTAAATCTTTCGCTCTTTCATCAACCGGAAGTCTCCAATCTTCGTATTTATCGAGTTTTCCGTTTTTGTTTAAATCTTTAAATTTATTGCCACCAATCGTTAGAATTTTTACACCTGAATCTGCGGAATATCCTAAAACCGGACCTTTAGGATTCGTAACTGTCTGAATATTCTGTGAGAATGCCGTTATTCCTAAAAATAATGCAGCGACATTTAAAACCGTTCTTTTCATTGTTTATATTTTAGAAATTAAAGCTTACTGATAACTGACCTGTCAATGGCATAATATACGTTCCTGTCAACAGTTTTCCGTAGTACGGACTTGCATCGGTAATGAGTTCTGCACCGTTGATCGTTCCGCTGGCTCCTCTCTGATTAAGGAAGTTGATAACCGTTGCCCCAACATTGATATTTTTGTTAACTGTATAACTTACCCCACCAAAAGTTTCCCATCTTGGAGCGAAGTATAAAGCATTCGTAAGGTTCGCATATTGTTTTGAGAAATACCTGAAACTTGCCCAGAATCTCCATTTGTCAATAGAATAACTAGGGTCGATTTCCATCAATACTTTAGCAACGCCTAACACATTGTTATCGCTGTAATTGTAATCTTTTCCGAAAGCATTGAAATTAAATTTCTTATACACCGGATTTTGGAATGTCACGAGATAATGTAAATTGAATCCTTTGAAAGGTTTCAATACGAAATCGGTTGTCCATCCCAAAGTCTGAATATCATAATAAACCGTAGTCGTTTGAGCCTGAGAGCTATTCGCTGGGTTTACAAGGTTGTATCTATTAAGATTGTTGTTCTTTTTAAGATAAGTCGCCTGAGAAATCAATTGAATCCAGTTTGTATTCCAGAAAACTCCGAATGCGCCCAACGGGCTTTTAATTTTATTGGTATTCGGTTCGAAAGCCTGAGAGTAACTTTCAAGCCTTCTGTTTTCTTCGGTGTATAAGAAGTTGGCTAAAACTCCGAAGTTTTTGGTAATGTTATAAGTCGCATTTAAACTTCCTGCAATCTGGAAGAAACTTTGACTGATATGATCGAACTGGGCAGGATCTGTAAAACTGAAACCAATGGTTCTTGGTGTCAAAGAATATTCTCCGTCAAGGATGTGGTTTCTTAAATGTAAGCCATAGCTTACATTAAAGTTGTCCGAAACTTTCCATTCATCCGTTCCATAGACTGAAAGTTTGTTTTCTGTTCCGCTATGATATTCTCCACCAGCATTATAGTTGTAAAAGCCGTCTGCATCTGTATTTGGACCAATCAGTCTCTGAGGCTGCGGTTCAACAGTCTGGAAGAAGAAAGTACGGTCGGATGTGAATTTGTCAACGTGATAATATTGTTCCAATACTCCGAGTGTCACATTATGATTTCCAAGCTGTTTATTTAAAGAAAAACGTCCGGCAACACTGGTAATAGGGGTTTCCGGAGTGTACATCCCCAGAATAGTTCCTACCTGTCCGGAATAAGGTTGACCGTTAGAAGCCAGTGTATATCCTGCTGAAGAATCTGCATTAAAAATACTTAAAGGAATCATATTGGACATTTTCACTTTAGAAAAATGTGCTCTTGTTGAGAATTTAAAATTCCAACCATTGTCTAGAAGGTAATTACCGAAAATATCGATATTATGCGATTTTGACCTGTTATCATTTCCATTCATCGAGCGCCACGAATACTCACCGGTAAGAATATCTTTGACTTTCATCAGTCCATCCCGCACTACATAAGAGTCTCTACCAATTTTGAAATTATCCAGCTCGGTTACTTTACCTTCTGCTCCGTATTGGAAAACGGCATAATTGGTGATGCTGTAAGAATCTGCATATTTGTATAAAACGGAGATTTTACCCTTATCATTGTTGAAATATTTGGTAATACCTGCTCTGAAAATTTTGGTTTCATCGGCATTTCTTGCAAAGCCTAATTTGTAGGTACTCGGGTCAAAGTTGGCAAAAGCACCTACTGTATAAGTCCAGCCGTTTTTGGAAATCGGTCCTGAAGCGTTTACGTCACCCTGTAACCAACCAAAAGTACTCGTTGTTAATTTTCCTTTTAATTTGAAATCCTTTGTTCCCGTTTGAGAATAAGAATTAACTGCAAAACCAAGATCACCCATTGTGTTGGCCAATTGGTCCATTTTCAAAAGTCCTGTTTTTTCCAGGCCTACACTTTGTCTCCATGTTTTGTTTGGAAGCTCAGGCCAGAAAAAATAAACTACAGGAAGATCATTCTCAAGAATCGTTATTCCGCCTACTGTGGAAGGTAAGCCGATATTTACATCTCTCGGACTTGTATTGTTGGCTGCATTCAGCATTACATTTCTGTTATTGTCTTCTTTGGAAGTGGCTACTGTTTTTACCCCTTCTTCATTTTTCACTGCTGCCTTCACTGCAGTTTTTACAGAAGCACTGTCGGTTTCCTGACCAAAAGCTGTTGCGAAGGAAAGCATCAGTCCCAATGCCGAAATTTTAAGAGTTGATTTTCTCATTGCTTAGTTATCTAAATTCTATATAGTTGTTATCGTACATGTTTAAAGGCATAGTTCATCCTGCATCCAAAAAATGTATGGATGAAACTTTATTTCAGCACCGGGATTGTTTTTGCCGGTTTTCCTCAGCATCAGATTCTTCGAAATGTATCAGCAGCACTACTTTTTACCGATATATTTTCGATTCGGTTAGGAAAATATTACTGTGTTTCCATTAATCGATATACTCTTGGAACGGTATATATCGAATTAATTTCGTTCAGCGTAGTATTTATTTTCATTGCTTCATTATGAATCATTACAATACTACATTCTTTCTTCCAATTATGCAAAAAAATGTTAATAAAAATTTAATACTGTAATTAAATTGCTGTATATCAGGTTTTTATTTTTAAACTGTTTTATAAAAATCCATTGATTCTATACGAAACAATGATTAAACTTAACCAAATTGTTCCCCAAAAAGTATGACAGTACAGCCTATTTTAAGTTTTTTCAAAATTTTCACTAGATTTGTTTCAATAAAATTTTCCCTAATTTTTCCAAATGGATTCCAAACAAAAGATTTTAGACAAGTCGAATGAACATAAAGAGTTTTTCTTACCCCATCTTTCTGCAGATCCTGTGATTTTCGGATTTGATCAAAATGAGCTGAAAGTTCTTCTTCTTAAAATGAATTACCGCAAACAATGGCTTCTACCCGGAGGATACATCCGCAAGGATGAAGATCTTGATGAAGCAGTAGTGAGAATTTTAAAAGAAAGGGCAGGGATTACCGATGTTTATCTTGAAGAATTCGGTGTTTTTGGAAAAAAAAACAGGAGCGAGTTTTATTTCGAAGATTTTGATGAAACGCTCTTTCACAAGCAGAGATTTGTTACAATAGGATATTATGCACTATATAACCCAGACAGATTTAATCTGATAGCGGATGAATACAGTGAAACCTGTGAGTGGATTTATCTGAGCAAGCTTCCGGAAATTGAGCTGGCAATGGATCACAGAGATATTATTGAAAAAGCATTGCTGACATTACGAGAAAAAATTTCGCATAAACCTATAGGATACAACCTGTTGCCTGAAAAATTTACCCTTTCGGAACTTCAGAAATTATATGAAGTTATTCTCGGAAAAGAGCTTAACAGAGGAAATTTCTACCGAAAAATTAAAAATCTCGGGATTTTGAAAAAACTTGACGAACAGAGAAAGGGTGGTGCGCACAAAGCTCCTGATCTGTATTCTTTTGATGAGAAAAATTATCTTAAAGCTCTTGAAAACGGCTTAAGCAGCTGGTAATCCATGAAAATAAGTGCTGGAATTTTACTGTTTAAAAGAGAAGATGGGAAATTCTTTTATTTTCTTGTCCATCCCGGCGGACCTTTCTGGAAAAATAAAGACCTGGGCGCGTGGTCGATACCAAAAGGTGAAGTTTCTGAAGGTGAAGATCTGCTGGAACGGGCAAAAATAGAATTCTCAGAAGAAACAGGAAAAACAATTGACGGCAATTTTACTGAATTAAATTCTATTACTCAAAAGGCAGGTAAAAAAGTCTTCGCCTGGGCTGTGGAAGGAAATATTGAAACTTCTGACATGAGCAGCAATAGGATAATCATAGACTGGCCACCAAAATCCGGCAGAAAGATGGAAATTCCGGAGGTAGATCGTTGGGAATGGTTTTCTGCGGATGAAGCGAAACAAAAAATAAACCCTGCACAGGCAGGATTTATTTTACAGGTTGAAGAAATTTTCTCATTGAAATGAATAAACTATTCATTGTCAGTTTCTTTTTTAAAGCTCACCACTTCATAATTCCCGTCAGAGCAATATTTTTTACAGCTTTCATCGTTAAATGATTCCGGAGACTTCAGGAAATCTTCAATAAATTTCGCACTTTCATCCGTGTTGGAAGGCGTGATGACCACATGAAAGAGGTTTAATACCGATTCATCAGCATTTTTCAGTGATTCTTTTTTATGTTCTTTAGCTTCTTTGAAATTCATATTACTATTTTTAATTTTTTGGCTAATGAATAAATTATGCCATCCCAGTTATTTTTGTGTAATAATTAAACCTTTATGGTATTTCTGTAAAATAATTTCAATTTCTATGGCGTGATTTTAGATAAGTGTAATTTATTAAACTCAAAATTACATGCTGATGGAACGGTTTAAAAGAATAATTCTAAAAATTCTGAAGTGGGTGGGTATTTCGATAGCATCCATTCTTTTTTTAATGTTTATCATCCCCATTCTGTTTCCGGGAACAATTTCGGAACAGGTAAAAATATTTGCCAATCAACATCTTGCAGGAAAGCTGGATTACAGGAAAACACATCTTACGTTTTTCAGGCATTTCCCGTCGCTTACTGTTTCTGTAGATGATTTTTTACTGAAAGGTTCAAAGCCTTTTCAGAACGATACTTTATTGGCGGCAAGGGAAGTAGCAGTAGGAATCAATCTTAAAAATTTAATATTTGACCGTGAAGTAAAGATCGATGAAATCTACGTTACCGATGCCTATGGAAATGTTTTTGTCAACAGTAAAGGAGAGGCAAATTACAATGTCTATGTTGCCAAGCCCTCACAAAAGCCTAAGGATACAACCGGTTCCGGAACTTCCATAAAACTTGATCTTATTAAACTTAAGAACTGGAATATTACATACAGAGATCATTCTGCAAAAGTTTTGGTAGATGCCAAAGGCCTTAATTATACAGGAAGAGGCGGACTTAGTGAAGATATTTTCGATCTGGAAACCAATCTGGATATTAATAAAATTGATTTTAGCCTGAACAGAATTTATTATGCAAAACAGAAAACGGTACATGCTGATCTTATTACAAGAATCAATACCAATGCGTTGACTTTTGTTTTAAGGAAAAATGAATTAAGAATCAACGATCTGCCACTGAAATTCACAGGCTTCTTGAGCATTCTGAAAGACGGATATAATCTGGATATCAATGCTGCTTCCGAGAAAACGACCATCCGCGATATGATCTCCGTTCTTCCGCCACAGTATCTTGATTGGGCAAAAGACACCAAAATTGAAGGGAATAGTGATCTTTTTTTCAATCTGAAAGGCAGATTCAGCGAACAACAGAATCTTAAGCCAAGACTTAAAGCAAGATTACTGGTATCAGACGGTTTTGTTTCCAATGGAAAAGCACCGGTTCCGATGAACAACCTTAATATGGACCTTAATGTAGATCTGCCTTCTCTTGATACGAATCAGCTGGCGATTGATCTTAAAAATCTTGGTTTTGATCTCGGACCGAACAACAGCTTTAAAGCCGTAGTTAAAACAAAAGGTTTAAACGAAATGCAGGTAAATGCTGACATAAAGGGCGCTGTTGATCTTCAGACTCTTGATCAGGCACTTGGGCTGAAGGATATCGATGTTCGCGGTTTAATGAATACCGATATTAAAGCGAATGGAATTTTTAGCCTTGATAAAAAATTATTTCCAAAGACAAATGGTTACCTGAATCTCAAAAATGGCTGGCTTAAAACAAAATATTATCCGAATCCTATTCAGAATATCAATATTGTAGCGAATATCATCAATACAGACGGAACATTTAAAAGTATTGGTGTGAAACTCAATCCTTTCAAGTTTGACTTTGAAGGTAATCCTGTGTTCGTTAATGCAGATCTTCAGAATTTTGAAGATGTTCTGTATAAAGTAAGGGCAAAAGGGGTTTTAAACGTTGGAAGAATCTATCGTGTTTTTGCCAGAAAAGGTTTTGATGTCAGCGGACTAATAATGGCGGATCTTTCGTTAAACGGAAGACAAAGCTATGCTACAACAGGCCAGTACAGCAAGCTGGACAATAAAGGAACTTTAATTTTAAAAAATATAAAGGCGACCACCGAATTTTTACCTAAATCATTCTTTATCAAAGAAGGGAACTTCCGTTTTGAAAATGAGAAAATGTGGTTTACTAAATTTCTCGCCACGTATGGAAAATCTGATTTTGCCTTAAATGGTTATCTTTTAAATACAATTAATTATTTTATTGAAAGAAAAGGGACGCTCCACGGGAAATTCACGTTGAATTCCAATTATGTTCTTGTTGATGAATTCATGGCTTTAAAAAATGGAGATAATTCAAAAAAATCAATTGACGTAGAATATGCCAAAGTAGAAAATCCAAAAAGCAGTGGGGTAGTAATCATTCCAAAAAACCTGGATGTTTCCCTGCAAACCAATATTAGGAAAGTAGAGTTTAAAGGATTAGGCTTAAACCATCTTAAAGGTCAGGCTTCTGTAGATAAAGGTCAGGTTTATCTTAAAAATACATCGTTTGACGTTATCGGAAGCAAGATGAATATTGATGCACGATATCAGGACGAATCTCCGCTTACGGCCAACTATGATATTGCGCTGAAGGTATTGGATTTTGATGTTCAGCGGGCTTATAAGGAAATTGATATGGTGAGAGAAATGGCAACTGCCGCCAAAAATGTGAAAGGAATTGTATCTATCGATTATAAATTAAAAGGAGACTTTGATAAGAATATGAAGCCTATTTATCCATCGCTTGAGGGTGGTGGCATTGTCAACCTTCGTGATGTTGAAGTTAAAAATTTAAAAATGCTTTCTGCAGTTGGAGATAATATCGGTGCAAAAGCATTCAATAATCCGGATATGAAAGGTGTCAATATTGAAACCCATATTAAAAATAATCTTATTCATGTGGATAAATTTACCTTTAGAGTTTCCATTTTAAGGCCAAGCATTAGCGGAACGACAAGTTTCAACGGACTCCTTGATCTTAGGGTCAGAATTGGAATTCTTCCGGGGGGCCTCATCGGATTTCCAATTGTAGTGACTGGAACACATGAAAATCCAAAGATTAAAATTTTCACTAAAAAAGGTCAGGGCATTCTGGATGCAGCCTACAACAGGAAGCTTAATAAAGTTATTCGTGAAGAACGAAGAGCTGAAAGAAAGACGAAAAGGCAACAGCGTAAAGAAAAAGAAGCGCAGGAACAGCGGGCAAAAAATGCTGAAAAGCAGATTACTAAAGATTTAAAGGAAAAATAAAATGAGCCAGTTAAGTCTATTCGGTTCAGATGAATATTATGAGTTTCCGGAAGAACTTTTGGAGTATACCGATCAGTTTTTAACAGATAAGGAAGCAACAGAACTACAGGAAAACCTGATGCTTTCAACGCCCTGGAAGCAGAATACACAGAAAATGTACGACAAAACGGTACTGACTCCACGTTTAACGGCATGGTATGGCGACAGCAGCAAAATGTATCATTTGGGAAACAATGATTTTACGGTGAATGAATGGTCACCGGAATTACTTACTTTAAAAGAAAAGATTGAAACATATTCGGGTTATATCTTTAATTCTGTGCTGCTCAATTTGTATCGTGATGGAAATGATTCAGTCGCATGGCATCGTGATAAGGAAAGTGAACTTGGAAATCGTCCTGTGATTGCTTCCGTAAGTTTGGGGCAGGTGAGAAATTTTGATTTCAGAAAAGTTGATGACCATCAGAAGAAATACAGTCTGGCTTTAAATCATGGTTCATTACTAATCATGAAAGGTAATCTGCAGATGCATTGGGAACACCGGATTGCAAAATCATCCCGGAAAATGAAGCCGAGAATCAATCTGACATTCAGGTTAATCCGTGAGATTAAGGAATAAATAGTAATAATTATTTATTTAATACCATAAAATATAAAATAAAATATTCCTTAACATAATTTGGCAAAGAAATTGTCTATTGATAACCAAAGTATTAAAAACATCAGCTATGAATATTTCTTATTACGATTTTAAAAATATGCCTAATCAGGATCAATTCAGTTTAGTGATGAATGAAGGACGTGTCATGAATGAGAGAACCGTTAATACACTAAGATATGTTCTTTATGAAATTTCACATTTTACAGTTGAAATGATTTACAATATTCAAAAAGATAAAATTGAAGGAATCAATGTCTTTCAAAATAAAGGAGCATACGCCATCTAAACAACACAACAGATCGAAATAAATGGGAGCAGTTTTTTTTAAGCTGCTCTTTTTTTTGTTGAATGTAAACAAATTCATAGAGAAAAATTAAATTTTCGATTTAAAATGAATGACATTTAACAGAAAACAATAGCATAATTGAATGTTTAAAATACAATTTTTAACACATCAATAACGGATCCTTTATAAAAACAAAAAATCCTCAGAAAACTGAGGATAAAAACTAATAACCATGAAAACTCAAATTAAACATGAGTATTAATTAGTATTAAAATATTATGCCATAAAATCTAATCGTAGAATATTTTTAATAGTATTTATGATATTTTAAGAAAAAATAATAATCTTAATTCTTGGCACGGTTTATTCTTTATCCAATCTAAAAATAAATTATGGCGCATAGAAATTTTAGAAAAGAAGATTTTGTAAAGGATGAAGCCTCAAACCAATATCAGGTTGAATTCAAGAAAGGAAATATCGGTATAGGTTCTGACTTAATTGTTGAAAAAGAAAATGAAAATGGTGAATATGAAACACTTCAGGCTGAAATCAGAAGACACGACGACAGCATTTTTATATGCTGGAGTGAGCCATTCAACGGCAGAGTAATTTTTGATGAATAAAACTGGAAATCCCGAATAATCTTCGGGGTTTATTTTGCCGTATAAATTCGCTTATGGCATAATAATAGGTTCGTTATAGATAACTAACCAAAACCAATTGCAAAATGAAATCCAATAATGAAATTCAACATAGCCTTAGAGGAAAAACAGTAGTGATCACCGGAGGAAGCAGTGGAGTAGGAAGAGCTGCCGCCGAAGCGTTTGCACTGGAAGGCTGCAATATAGTAGTCGCCGCAAGAGGGAAAGAAGCGCTGGATGAAACGGTAGATTTATGCCGAGATCTGGGCGTTGCTGCGCTGGCGGTACCAACTGATGTATCAATCGCTGCAGATGTTCAGAACCTGGCGAATAAAGCATTACAATTCAATGGCAGAATCGATATTTGGATCAATAATGCAGGGGTAATGGCAAGCGGAAAGTTTGAGGAAATCCCGATGGATGTAAACGAGCAGGTCATTAAAACCAATCTTTTCGGCTACATGCATGGTGCTTACAGTGCTTTGCCGATTTTTAAAAGACAGGAGGAAGGGGTGCTGATCAACAATGTTTCGATTGGCGGATTCATGCCGGCTCCTTACAGCGCAGTCTATTCTGCCACAAAATTTGGAATTCGCGGGATGATGGAATGTCTTCATGGTGAAATCTCCGATTTCCCTAATGTACATATCTGTAATCTTTACCCGCAAATACAGCGATCTACCGGAAATATGCATTCGGCGAAGTTTTCGGGTCTAGATTTTAAAATTCCGCCTTTTGCTGCGGATCCCAGAGATACAGCTGCGAAATTTGTCGAACTGGCAAAAAGTCCTCAAAAAGACATGTTTCCGGATGTTACTTCAAAACTCTTAACAGGAATGTATAAGTTATTTCCGAAACCAGTTATTAATACCGCTTCAGCCGGAATGAGACTGATGATGAAACTAAAAAATGCTCCTTCAGACTCAGGGAATGTTTTGGAACCTTCACCTCAGCCACACAAAATTTATGGGGAAACGATGTTGCCTGTTCCGTCAAAAAAGACAAGATTAGCAGTACTGGCCGGACTAGGATTGGGACTTGCTTATATGTTTCTTAAAGTAAAATCTTCCGGAAGTGAAGAATAAAGATTAAATATTACAAGAGATTTATAAATAGCATACAGGGAAATTTCCGGGCAAATCGAAGATTTGCCCGGAAATTTCTTATCTACAATGATTTAAAACATTTATGAATAAATTAGCTGTTATTGTATGCATAATTAATTTTAAACTTATACTTTTGTGCCAGTGAATAGTTGATGGGAATTTAGAGGTAAAAAATTATTTTAATCAATATAAAAAATGATCAAAAAGCCTTTGCACAATTTCCATATTCCCGTCATGGGATTGGCTTACACGATAGACAGTCCTATCCGTGTAGCGCAATACGGTATTTCATCCGTAGTTTCTATAATCGATGATGAGATTGTAGAGAAAATGAAAAATTTTTACAGTACAAAATTCAACCTGAATTACACAAGTATTTCCACCAGGGTGGAAGATTACCGTGCAAAAAGGATCACCGCATATCTTGACATGCTGGATGATATCGTTAATGAAAAGTTCGAAGCCTTTAAAGAAGAGATTTCAAAGAACAAAACAGCACTGATGAATTTTGTGGAAATGCTTCCCGGTACTTCAGAAGTAAAAACCGGATTACAGAATTTTCTTACCCAAAAAGAAGGCATTACCTCGTCCATTAAAAACTTTATTGAAAAACACCTTTCTCCCGGAAATATTGATGTCAATATTATGACTAAGGTAGATAAGGACAATTTTAAAAATCATCAGCAATTGCCTGTCATATACAATGATGCGCATGCTTCGTTACGTGGTTTTGCAAAAAGCAGATTGTCGTCTTCTATGGTTCTTTCGGCAGGAATGAATCCCCGGTTGTACAGTTATATAGAAGAATTTGACGATTTTTATCCGGATGAAAATGGATATATTAAAAAGAAAATTATCCTAAAGGTCAGCGACTTCCGTTCGGCGATGATTCAGGGGAATTTTTTGGCTAAAAAAGGACTTTGGGTTTCAGAATACAGAATTGAATCCGGACTAAACTGTGGCGGACACGCTTTTGCAACCGAAGGCTTATTGCTGGGCCCAATTCTCGAAGAATTTAAACAGAAAAAACATGAGCTTGTCGAATCTTCGCATTTACTTATGATTAAAGCATTGGAACAGAAGGGAAAATGTACGGTTACAGAACCATTGGATATGAAAATAACCGTGCAGGGTGGAGTAGGAACAGCCGAAGAGCATGAATTTCTTCTTAATACCTATCAAGTTGACAGTATCGGTTGGGGATCGCCTTTTCTGCTTGTACCGGAAGCTACATCTGTAGATCAGGAGACACGAAAACTTCTTTTGGAATCGAAAGAGAAAGATTTTTATATCAGTCACCTGTCACCGCTTGGAGTTCCTTTTAATACGGTTAAAGGATCATCCAATGAAATGATCAGGCATCAGAAACAAGCTAAAAACCGTTTTGGTAGTTCCTGCCCGAAAAAACTGCTGGCATTAAGCAAAGAATATTCCCCGGAAGGAATTTGTACCGCCTCAAAAAAATACCAGGATCTGAAGTTGGAGGAGCTTGAAGCTGAAAAAAATACAATTTCACCTGAAGCTTACTCTAAGAAAAAAGAAAAGATCACTGAGAAAGCCTGCCTTTGCGTAGGACTGGTAAATTCTGCATATCTGGAAAACGGACTGGAAATAAAAGGTGAAAAACAGGGGGTTGTAATTTGCCCCGGACCAAACCTGGCGTATTTTGACAAGGAAGTTTCACTCTCTGAAATGGTAAAGCATATTTACGGGAAAACCAATGTTATTTCACACAAAAGCAGACCTAATATTTTCATTAATGAATTGAAAATGTATATAGATTATCTTAGAAATGAGATTGAAGAATGCTGTGGAAATTTCACTACAGGCCAGATAAAAAAATGGAAAATTTTTAAGGAAAATCTTTTACGAGGGATCGACTATTATGAAAATTTACTGCAAAAAACGGATTTTTTCAAAAAAGATCTCAATATCAAATGTCATTTACAGCACAGTAAAATTTTGATTTCTAAAATCGAAATTCCTGAAAAATAAGATCAGACAACCTTCAATAATTTTGAAGGTTGTTTTTTTATCACTCTATGCAAATTTCTCTTTCGCTTGTTCACTTACAGGAGTGAAAAAATTAATCAGATTCCCGTCCGGATCCCGGAACAATAATGATCTGTTGCCCAAGGCATCGTGGTCGGTTTTTGAACAATTTCATGGGTTAAATCTTTTATTCTTTCATAATCATCGTCTACATTTTCTACGAGAAATTCTATGATTACACTTTTGTTAGCAGCAGGTTCAGCAATTCCTTCTCCAAAAAAAGTCAAGGTTCGGGTACTTCCAATGGCCAGGGTAAAAGAATTTGATATTATTTCTGCAAAGTCTTCCGTTGCCCATTTGGCTGTCGCTTCTGTTGCCTGTTCATAGAATTTCACCAATCTTTTAATGTCGGAAGTAATTATTCTTAATGATACTAAATTTGTCTTGTTCATTTTTTTGTTATATTATTGATACAAAGGTAAAATGGAGCTGCGACAACAGTATGTCAGGAATAATTAAATTATTACAATCCGTTTTCTAAAACTTTAAGCAGTTCAGTCTGCTGCATAACATCATTTTTACTGCTGATTACGTTATAATTAGCCTGTAGCCAATTGTTTCTTACCAAGAAAAAAGTGTAGGCATCCATCAGTCCCTCCTTATATTTTTCTTCAGATTTTTGGAATGATAACTTTTGATTTTCGAAGTTGGCTGAAAGCAGGTTGTATTTTTCCTGGGCATTCAGAAATTGTGCTTTAATGGAATTGATACTTTTTGTTAAATCATTAATAATAATGTCTTTCTCATAATTGGAATTAATGACATTCAGTTTGGCGATCTCTACATTATTCTTTACCTGTAATTTATTGAAAACCGGGATGTTGAGTCCAAAAGATAATTGTTGATTTTTATTAAGTTTTATCTGTTCTGAAAAATCAGCAGCGGGTTGTCCTAAAATTTTATTGTAAAAGCTTGACCATGTATAAGATCCGTTCAGGGTGGGCAGATATCCTGATCTTGCAATATCAACATTTTTCTGTTGTGCCTGAATTTCCTTTAAAACCGACTGATAAGCCGGATTTTTTTCTAAAAGGTTCTGAACAAAATTGCGGTCATTAAAATTTGAATTAATAAGATGCTCTTCAGTCATGGTAAAATCAAGCGTGTCTTTTGTAATCGCCAGGGCATTCAACAGATTGATTTTTGAAAGGTCCCTGGAATTCTTAGCCGTCACCCATTGTTCCTGCATTGTTCCAAGGTTGGCTTTGATATCATAAATATCACTTTTCGGACGATTTCCTATTTCGACCTCCTTTTCAGTACGTTTGATCTGGTCTTCAATTCCAGAAAGCTGAGTTTCCAAAACCTCCAGCCAGCTTTTACTGTTCTGATAGGCGAAAAACATCATAATGACATTCATTTTAACCTCATTCTGAGCCAGCTTCATCTTATATACCGAACTTTCCTTGTTGATTTTGGAAAGAGAAATGGTAAGATAATTTCTCCAGTTCACCAGTTCCCAGTTGGCTTGTGCATAGATCTGGTCATATTGTGTATTAATAGCCTCTCTCTGGTTAGTATTCTGGTTGATAGAAGATCCGAAGCCATAATTATGACTTACTCCGGCATTTACAGACGGAAGCAGCATTCCTTTGGCAGCAGAAATTTCTCTTTCATTTTTGCGAATGTTTACCGATGATTTCATTACTGAAGGATGATTAGCGGCAGCATAATCCAGGCATTGTTTCAGGGTCCAGCTTTCCTGGGCCGAAAGTAAATTGATAAATAATATAAAGAATAGTTTTTTCATTGTCTTATATGGTTGGATGAGGGATGCTGGAAGATGGAAGTTTGATTGCCGTTTATAAAAAACTTCCTGCTTCCGTCACCCAGCTTCCGGTTTTATTCATATTTCATGTATTTCACAAGATTGATTTTTGTAGCGCGGTATGCTTTGAAACTGACTACGATAAAAGTAAGTAACAATAACAAGATCATGCTTAAAACATATGGCCAGACCGGCATGTCAATTCTGTAAGCGAAATCTTTCAGCCACTCATTCATTGCATAGTAACCGAACGGAATACTGATAAAAACAGCAATCACACAAATCAGCAGGAATCTTTTCGTCAAATCCCATACAATTGTTTTCTCGTCTGCACCCAACGTTTTTTTGATGGCGACATCTTTTAACTTCTGTTCAATTAATAATGATGATAAAGCAAATAATCCTAATAATGCGATCACCAGAACCACAATATTCAAAGCTGTAAATAACGTTTGTTGCTTCTGGAATTTCTCAAATGTTTTGGCAAACTGCTTATCTACAAATTCAAAATCGTAAGGGTAGCCAGGTTCGGCTTTTGTTGTCCAGAATTCTTTAATCCGGTCTAAAGTGCCGTTGATATCATTTTTATCCAACTTTATCTGAAGATTGAGCATGTTATTTTTTGCCCAGTTTCTGTCATAATTAAAGAACAGCACGGGCTCTACAGGTTTGTCAACACCGTTAAAATAAAAATCTTTTAAAACACCTATGATTTTATATTTTTTCTTACTTTCCCAGCCAGGGTAAACTTCTTTTCCCAATGCCTGATTTTTATTCCAACCCATTTTTCTGATAAATGTCTCATTGGCAACAGCTCCGCTAATAGTATCGGATGCAAAGCGCAAATCAATATCTCTTCCCGATACAAATTTCATTTTATAGAATTTGAAATAATTGTAATCAATGGCACCAAGAAGAACATTTGGGATTGATTTTGTGGTATCTGCAGCATTTTTCACGATGGATGCGTTTGCAATTCCCAACCCTATAGAATTAACAGAACCTGTAATGTCGTTTACCCCGGAGATTTTTGAAATTTCATTTTTAAGCCGAAGGTACTTTTTATAATTGTAAGTATTCTGCCAATCGGTTTTCTTAAACTGAATCTGAATGACCTGATCTCCTTTAAACCCCAAATCTTTGTTCATCATATAAGTAACCTGCGAATGGATAATCAAAGAGCAGATAATGAAAAAAGATGAAATGATCAGCTGTAGTGTAAGAATAGAATTTCTTAACCAGACACCGCTTCTGCTTCGGGAAAAATTTCCTTTCAGCGTGTTAACCGGTTTGAAATTGGATAAGTAAAGGGCTGGAATTAATCCTGAAGTCAATGAAAATAGAACAAGTAGCAATCCGGTGTATATAAAAACGTCCGAGTTATTCAACTTGATTTCTTTGTTTAGGAATTTATTGTATGCAGGCAGCAGAAGCTCAACCAATGCAAAAGCAATAATGTAAGCGGCAAAACAAATTATGAAAGTCTCCATCAAAAACTGTAAAACAAGCTTTGATTTTGTGCTTCCAACCACCTTTCTAATTCCAACTTCTTTGGCCCGCTGAGAAGCCTGCGCAGTTTTAAGATTGATCAGATTGATTCCTGATAAAAGCAATATCAGTGCTGATAAACTCAGCAAAATCATAATTGATTTTTTGTCACCCTTTTCTACACCTTCGCTTTTTGCATTCAGTTTCATTTCACTGACGGGTGTCAGAAAGACCTCAGCTTTGTTTTTCTCATCATATTTTTCGCCCCATTTTAAGGTAGCAATCTTTTCCTGTTTAGCCATCAGAGCAGAGAGCTTCTTTTCCAGATTAGCTACATCCGTTCCGGGTTTTAGTTTAAAATATCCTACATAGCTGTAATTTGTCCACTGCAGGTTAGAATCATTTTTATCATCTAAACCTTGGTTTCTCATTACAAAACCTGGTTTAAAAACGCTGTTTTGTTCAGGATTTTTATAGACAGCTGTTATAACAAGCGGTGTAGAGTCCGAGACATCCAGGGTTATTGTTTTTCCGATACATGCTTTATATTCATCTCCGAAGAGCATTTTAGCGGTATCTTCTGAAATTGCAATTTTTGTTTTGTCGCTAATGGCGTTTTTAAAATTTCCTGCTACTTTTTCAAAAGGGAAAAAATCAAAAAAAGAATCTGACGCTCTGCAAGATGATACAAAGGCAGATTTGCCTCCGGACATCAAACGGACTTTGTAATTTTTCCAAAGATTAGCGATGGTATAATTTTCTATCTCAGGAAATTTTTCTTTGGAAACCGCCAATTCCGGATAACTGGAAACAACCATATTTCCAAAATAACCATTTTTATTCTCAACAAGATAAATATTCTCTTTATCTGGAATCCATTGTTCGTAGGACTTTTCGTCCTGCCAATGGATAAATATCAACAGGAAAACACACAAACCTACACTCAATCCCAAAATATTGATTATTGTGGAAAGCCAGTTTTTTCTGTAATTGATGAATGCTATTTTGAGCCAGTTTTTTAACATAGTTTCGTTTTTAGGGTTGGAAGATGGATGTCACATGATACGTTATCTCAAATTCCATGGTTTTACCTACGGCTATTTATATTGAACCCTTCGGGTTCGTTATTCGTATTTATATATTTCACCGGATCCCATAGGTTTTACCTACGGCTATTGATATTGAACCCTTCGGGTTCGTTTATTCATACTTTAGATATTTCACCAGATTCACTTTGGTTGCCTGATAGGCTTTAATACTTACCACCGCAAAGGTTAGAATCAATAATAAAATAAGACTCAGAACAAATGGAAAGACCGGCATATCGATTCGGTAGGCAAAATCCTTCAGCCACTCATTCATTAAGTAATAACTGATTGGAATGCTTATTACTACAGCTGTTAGTGTAATCCAGAGAAACTGTTTTGTCAGTCCGATAATGAGGGTTTTGTCTGATGCGCCAAGTGTTTTTCTGATGGCTACATCTTTCAGTTTTTGCTCAATCATCAACGAAGACAAAGCGAATAATCCAAGTAAAGCAACCATTAAAACCATTGCATTGAGAATCGTGAATAGGGTCTGCTGCTTCTGATATACCTCGAAAGTTTTGGCAAATTGTTTGTCAATGAAATAGGATTCGAACGGATAGCCGGGTTCTACTTTACTTTCCCAATACCTTTTAATTCTTTTTACAGTTGCCGGTATATCATCCGGTTTTAGTTTCAATTGGATATTGTAAACGTTGTATCGCTTCCAGGATGTTGTACGATAATGAAAGAATACAATAGGTTCAATTTCAGCTTTTAAGCTTTTGAGATTAAAATCCTTTACAATTCCTACGATTTTATATGGTTTATCATCAAAACCCGGACGGAATTCGTTTTTGAGTGCCTGGTCATCTGTCCAGCCAAATTGCTTAACAAAGGTTTCATTTACCAAAACATTATTAATCGTATCTGAAGCTAATTTAGGATTCAGCCAACGGCCTTTGAGAAGTTTAACACCCATAAACTGAAGATAATCGTAATCCATCGAACCGTGCTGTGCGTAGATCGTTTTATCCATGTAATCCATATTGGAATTGCTGTAACGGTAGCTTCCTGCTACAGCTTCTCCATAAGAAACGGCATCAACACCTTGTATTTTTTTCATTTCATTTTTAATTCGTTCATACTTCAGCCAGGGTTGAGGATTATTTTCACTGAAAGAAACCAGAAAAACCTGTTTACCATTAAAGCCGAGGTCCTTACTCATCATATATTTCACTTGGGAATTTACAATCAGACCGCCAATGATAAAAAAAGATGAGATGATTAATTGTAATACGAGAATGCTGTTTCTGAGCCAAACGCCGTGCCTGCTTCTGGCAAAATTTCCTTTTAGTGTTTCAATGGCTTTAAAGTTTGCCAGATACGTTGCAGGAATCAAACCGGAAATCAGTGTAACTGCCAAAACCATTGCGAATGAATAAAAATAAATATGCCAATCATTCATCACGATTTCCTTCCCGAAGAATTTATTGAAGCTCGGTAAAAGAAGTTCTGTTAATGCCAGTGCTAAAATGTAAGAGGCAAAGCAAATAAGAAAAGTCTCTAACAAAAACTGCAGGACAAGTTTTGTTTTGGTGCTTCCAATCGCTTTTCTTACCCCAATTTCTTTTGCACGTTGAGAAGCCTGAGCTGTTTTCAGATTAATAAAATTGATGGCTGATAAAATTACAATTAATACCGAAAGGCTAAAGAGAATCAGCATTGTTTTAAAATCTCCGGTGCCAAACCAATAGGCTTTTCCGTGAAGTTTCATTTGGTCCAAAGGAGTCAGTAAACTTCCTTGCGGCCCGTACAATTCCAGATATTTTTGAGGTGTGACGCCTGCTCCCTGTGCATTTATTTTCGCTCTGTACTCAAAGACGTCTTTTAATAACTTGTCCTGAACAATTTTCGGATCCGCATCTTTATCCAGTATCATGAAGCATCCATAATTAAAATTGCCCCAGGCTTCTTTATCATTCTTCAGTTGTTCATAAGCCTGCATTACAAATTCCGGTTTTATGACACTGTTTTCTTTTGGCAATTCATAGACAGCAGTAATAATGTAATTTTTGTTGTCAAATTTTACGTTTTCCCCGGCTACATTTGTTTTACCGAATAAATTTTTTGCTGCTTTGGTTGAAATGGCAAGTGAATTTTCATTTTTTAAAGCATCCTTGAAACTTCCTGATATCAGTTTGAAAGGAAAGAAGTTGAAGAAATTTTCAGAAACGGCCATACCATCTTTCTGATAAATGGTTTTCTTGTTGGTTGTCATTTTATACCCCATTCCGGAACCACTGAACAATACATAGTTCTTAATTTCAGGAATCATTTTTACCGCACGTTCTGCAATGGGATAAGAAATGCTTGGGCTGTAGGTATTTTCTTTTTTGTTATGCTGTTGAAATCCATAGATCATATCTTTTTTCGGATTCCATTTTTCGTAGGATTCTTCATCATTCCAGTGCATGAGAATGAGCATGAAGCCTGTCAGTCCGATCGTTAATCCAAATAAATTAATAATCGTTGAAAGCCAATTCTTTTTATAATTGATAAAGGCAATTTTGAGCCAGTTATTTAGCATAATTGTAGTTTTTTAGGTTGTAAACAGGATGATGGAAGCAGGAAGTTATTGAATGTAATAATTTAGACATCCGGCTTCCATCATTCAGCTTCCCGCTTTTTCTTACTCGAAGTTTTTTGCATCGGCTTTTTCGAACACATCCTTTCTCTGAGAAGAGTGTTCTTCTGAAAAAATTTCGCCGTCTTTCATATTCACAATTCTGGAGGCATAACCGGCATCATAGGAAGAGTGCGTTACCATTGCAATCGTAGAGCCTTCTCTGTGAAGTTCTGCGAGAAGGTTCATTACTTCATTTCCGTTGGAACTGTCTAGGTTTCCGGTTGGCTCATCGGCAAGAATCAATTTTGGCCTGGTTACTAATGCTCTCGCTACCGCTGCTCTCTGCTGCTGACCGCCGGAAAGCTGTTGTGGATAATGTTTTGCCCGGTGAGCGATATTGATTTTCTCCATAATTTCTTCCACTCTTCTTTTTCTTTCTGAGGAAGAAACACCGTTATAAATCAAGGGAAGTTCAATATTTTCATAAACCGTCAGTTCATCAATCAGATTAAAATTCTGGAAAATGAAACCGATATTTTTTTTTCTGATATCCGATTTTTTCTTTTCGGAAATTCCGATGGTTTCAATCGATTCAAACTGGTATGAGCCGGAAGAAGCACTGTCCAACAATCCAAGAATATTAAGAAAAGTTGATTTTCCGCAGCCCGAAGGCCCCATTATCGCCACAAACTCGCCTTCTTTGATTTGCAGGCTTACATTGTTTAATGCGTTGGTTTGAACATCCTCAGTTTTATAAATTTTTGAAAGATTATGAATTTTTATCATTTTTAATTTAGTTTAAAGTTTATAGTTTATAGTTCTATGTTTTAAGGTTAGAAGATCATTTAAATTATAATCATTACCTGTATCTAAAGCATATCGATGGTTCCCCCGGAATCTCTTTTTGCAGAAAATTTGATACCGGACAACGTTTTGTATCTTATTTTTGCCAAAGAACTTGCAGAGGCATTCAGTTCTTTTGAAACGCTCAAAATGATCGATGATGTTGCTCTTGCAGTTACTTTTGCAGTTTGTATGTTCATATTTTTTGCGTCCAGAGAACTCGCATTATCCGAGTTGATTTCCGCATTATCGGCAAAACCGCTGATTTTTATCATACCTGCAGAATTAGCATCAATGTTTAGTTTTTTTGTATTGATTTTTCCCGAAAACCTGCCTGAACTATTGGTGTAGATATTGACAGTCGAAGCTCTTGAATCTGCATAAATTTTACCACCTTCATTGCTTTCAAAAGTCTGTTCAGAGTTTTCAAAAATACTTTTTACTTTTATAGTCGATGCATTTCCTGCTTCAGCTTTTACCAGATCTTTTGCGTACACAATCACTTTTGTGTCTGCATTCTGAAGAGAAATACTGGAGCTGTAGCGGATGTAAAGTATTTTATTTTTTACTTCAATTTTCACTTCAGACAAATGCGTGCTGGTCACAACCGCTTTTTCATCGGTTGATTTTACAATTTCCACTTCAATTGCTTGAGAGGTTTTCACTGCATTAAACGGACTCAAATTAAAAGTTTTGGTTTCCGGTTTTTCAATCTTATTAGAAAAATCATTTCCTTTCAACGTTATCAAAGACATCAGAAATCCGATAATCATTGTCATTAATAGTAATAATAGTTTTTGCATTATAATTAGTTTTTTTTGATTTATTGTTATTTTTGAATATCAAGCATTTCATATTTTTTAAGCTCAGAATAATCCGAAGTAATTACTTTTTCACCTTGTTTCAATCCGGAAACCACTTCGTAAAATAAAGGATTTTCTCTTCCCAGGCTGATGTTTCGTTTTTCGGCTTTGCTGCCTTTTACCACAAAAATCCATTTTCCATTGGTATCTTTATAGAAACTTCCTTTCGGGATCATCATACTTTGGGTGTCGGCAGATAATTTCAGTTTTACCCCGAAAGTCATCCCGATTTTCAGATTTTCAATTTTGTTATCAATAAAATTCAGTTCCACAGAAAATTGTCCGTCTTTCACTTCCGGAAGAATTTTAGTGATGATGACTTCATATTCTTTTCCGTTATTATCCAATGTCCCTTTGATCCCGTTTATAAGTTTGTTGATGTAATATTCATCCACTTTTGCCACCAGTTTGTAGCCTCCCATTAAATCGATTTTTCCAATGCTTTCTCCCGCCGTTAAGTTTTGTCCAAGAGAAATATTGAATGACGACAATCTTCCCGAAGCCGGCGACATAATGAGGAAATTATTTTTGTTGGAACGAAGAATATTCAAACTTTTCTCCATCTGATTAATGGATTTATTAATCGCTGAAAACTGAGCATTTCTCGAAATTTTCTCATTAGAAGCGCCTTTTTCCACGATTTGTTTTCGGTCTTTCTGATAATTCAGATTCTGAAGTGCAATGTCATAATCGGTTTTCTTTCCGATTTCCGCATCGTACAGTCTTTTCTGTAAATTAAAAGTCTGCAATGCCGTATTGTAATCGTTCTGAGACTGCAATAACTCCTTATCCTGACTGAACTCCTGATTTTTCAGTTCCAAAAGCGAACTTCTCATCTGGCTGATCTGCTGCATAATTCCCGTTTCCTGATTAAGATAATTGAATTCTGTATTCGGATTATAAACTCTTGCGATAGGTTGTCCTTTCGTCAGCATTTGTCCGTCTTCCGCAAAAATTTCTTTCACCGCACCGCCTTCCAGAACATTTACGAGAGAAGAATTAAGCGATTGCGTTTGCGCCGTTACCATCAGCATATCTTCGAATTTTCCATTTGTCACTTCATCAATTGTGATATCTTCTGCTTTTACATTATATGTTTTTTTCTGGTTAAGAAAATACCATCCAAAAACCGAAACTGCCAAAGCAGAGACGATAATGATAAAGATAAATTTCAGTTTAGATTTCTTTTTTACTATTTTCGTATCCATATTTAGATAACTGTTTTACTTACAGGTGATTACACAATGAGGATGCCACAAGTTTATGATCTTGTAATGTTCTGTAAATGAGATTAAAGATAATTTTATTAATTTTAAAACTGTTCATTATCGGACACTTTTTGTGCGAAAACGAACAGAATTAATTATAATAATGAGCGATAAATGATTTTACTTTAGGCTGAAATTAATGATTAAAAAAATTAATACTTAAGAACTATTAGCAACAATATTAATATCAATAGGAATGGGCTTTATCCCATTTAAGGATTTTACAATACAACAGGCTTTAGCCAAAAATAAAGAAGGACAATTAAACAATAATTGATTTAACTTAAAAAATGCGAAAAAAAGAAGCTCATATTTTAATTGTTGATGATGACGAAGACATTTTGTTTTCGGCGAGAGTCTGGCTTAAGAAGTTTTTCACGGAAGTGAGCTGTCTCAGTCAGCCTAAGAATATTCTGAAATTTTTAGCCGAACAGCAGGTTGATACGGTTTTGTTGGATATGAATTTCCGGAAAGGTTTTGAGAGCGGACAGGATGGGCTGTACTGGATGAAGGAAATCAAAACACTGGAACCTCAGCTTCCGATTATACTGATGACCGCTTACGGTGAAGTGGAGTTAGCTGTTGAAGCCTTGAAAAATGGCGCTTCCGACTTTATTTTAAAGCCATGGAATAACGAAAAATTATATGCTTCCGTAAATCTGGCTGTCGATATTTCCCGGAAAAACAAGAAACTGAATCAGTGGGAAAATGTAAGCGCCAAAACCAATCAATATCAACTGGAAACCCAATCTCCGGCGATGCAGGAAGTGATGGACCAGATTGAGAGAGTGGCTGCAACTGATGCCAATGTTTTGCTGTTGGGCGAAAACGGAACCGGAAAATACGTGCTTGCAGAACGTATTCACGAATTGTCGGAAAGGAAAAACCAGCCTTTTGTTCATATTGATCTGGGAAGTCTTTCTGAGAACCTTTTTGAAGCTGAATTATTTGGATATAAAAAAGGAGCATTTACCGATGCCCATCAGGATTACGCCGGAAAAATCGAAAATGCCGAAAATGGAACTGTTTTCCTGGATGAGATTGGAAATCTTCCGCTCCATCTCCAGACTAAATTATTGAGTTTAATTCAAAACAGAAAGTTATCGAGAATAGGGGAGAGTAAAGAACGTTTACTGGATGTGAGATTTATTTTTGCAACTAATGAGAATCTTAAAAAAGCTGTTGCAGAAAGTCGTTTCCGGAAAGATTTATATTACAGGATCAACACAGTTGAATTAAATATTCCTAGTCTGAGAGAACGTTTGGAAGACATTCCGACTCTGGCTGATTATTTTCTGGATAAATACAAGCAGAAATATCATAAACCTGATTTGGTTTTGAATGAAGCTTTAATTTCAGAATTAAAACATTATTCGTGGCCAGGAAACATTCGTGAACTCGACCACTGCATCGAAAGAAGTGTGATTCTTTCCAATGAGAAAAACCTTAAACTGCTGATGCCTCAGGATGAAGAATCTGAAAAGACGATTGTGAATCTGAATATCGAAGAAATGGAAGAAATCCTGATTAAAAAAGCTTTGAAAAAACACCGCGGAAATATTTCTCTGGCAGCGGAAGATCTGGGATTATCGAGGGCAGCATTGTACAGAAGAATGGAAAAATTTAGTTTATAGAGACGGGTGCTTGATATTAGGTGATGGATGTTTTTATATTGTGTATAGAATAATTTCCGAATTGCAAGACATCATGTGCCCTTCATCCCCTTAAAAAAATGAAAAAACAACAAATATTCTGGTTAATCTTCATTCTGCTTTCAATTGTCTGCGGAATTTTTGCCTTTGATTTTTATTCACAGCACAAGTGGATTAACTGTATTTTATTTTCTTTAGTGAGTTTGGGTTGCGTTGTTATGGCGCAGACTTCGGCTTTGTCTTATGTTCAGAAAACGGAAAAACTGCTGTTGGCAATTCAGAAAAAAGATTTTTCACTTTTTCCGAAAACCGAAGAAAACAGTCTGGTCGATAATGCCGTAAAGCTTTATTACCAAAGCAAAGAAGAACATCTTTCACAATCATCTTACAAGCTTTTATATGAAGAAATTCTGAATCAGCTGGAAATAGGATTGATGATTTTGTCCGAAAAGAGTAATCATTGGGAAGTCTTTTATGTAAATCCTGTTTTTCTCGAAATCCTTCAGATTCCGAAGTACAATTCGTGGAATCTTTATGAAAATAAAACGCCCGATTTTTATAAGATCATCGAACAAACCAGCTATGAAAATTCTCAGGAGTTCTTCGATGTTTCGATTAACGAGAATACAAAACAGTCATTTTCCCTCAGAACGAAGAAAGTTCAGAATGCGAAACATCGTTTTTGTATCATCAGTTTAGAATCGGTTCAGAAAATCATAGAACAGAAAGAAAAACTGGCATGGAACAATCTGATGAAAGTAATTTCGCACGAGCTTCTGAATACTCTTACGCCGGTGAATAGTCTGATTCAGAATTTAGAATATATTGCAAATCAGGAAATTATAGAAAAGGAAGATCAGCAGGATATGAAGGAAAGCCTGATGATTATTAATTCAAAATCTAAGCAGTTATTAAATTTTGTGGATGATTACAGACAAGTTGCAGAACTTCCGAAACCTGTTTTCAAAACAATTTCATTAACCCAGATTGTAGAATCAGCACTTAATTTCCTAAAGCCTGAATTTGAAAAAAATCATATTAAAATCATCAATTCATTGGAAAATAATACGATTTTGGCTGATGAAAAAATGATTGAAAGATGTTTGATAAATCTCTATCTCAATGCAATTTATGCTGTTTCAGAAAATGTGGAAAGAACCATTAAAACAGAAATCAAGACTCAGAACAAACGGATTATTCTGAGTGTGGAAGATAACGGAATCGGAATCCAAAAGGAAATTCAGAATAAGATTTTCCTTCCGTTTTTCACGACGAGAAGCAATGGCTCGGGAATTGGTCTGACGCTTAGCAAAAGTATTATTGAAGCGCATAAAGGTTATTTAAATTACAGGCCTTTGGAACAGGGAAGTCGGTTTGAGATCTGGTTTGTGGAATAGTTATAATTAAGAGATTTTAGTGATGTATTTGTTCGAAGATGTATAAATCGTTGATTTAAAGTAAGGTTATCGTATGAGAGAATATATTGCTACACCAATACCTGCATAAACCACAACGGTAATAATATCAGCGATGGGTTGTGAAAAGCGTTTTTCTGCAATTCTCTCGCTATTGATCTGATTCTTGTGGAATTTCAGAGTTCTTTTAGGATTATGAACTGCATGTGCAACCAGGCTGTCACTTTCCCATTTGTCAACTATTATTTTATACGTCTTGCCATCGGCGTGTATTTTGAAATTTTTGCCGGGTTTAAGTTTCTCCTGAACATTGATGGGAATCGGTGCTTGTTGTGAATTTACATTTTTTGATTCAGCTGCCGTATTTTTCGATTGGGGAGAATTATTATTGGCAAGAGATGTCCCATTTTTAAATTCCTGCTTGCTGTCAGACGCTGTATCTGGCTGTTTTTTAACCTGATAAGTATAGCAGCTGATGAGTGAAAATGAAATGATTATAAGAAGAAAAAATTTTTGCATGGCCTAAATTTAAGAATTAAACGGAATATTCAGCATTTTCTTTTGAAAATTCTATTTAAAATCGATCTGCTATATTTTGAAATCAGGAAAAATTTCTGGTTCCATCAATCGGTAAAACAAATGAGAAAACTGAACCTTCATCTTCGGTGCTTTCAACATCAATATCACCTTTATGAAGTTGAATAATTTCCTTACAAAGATAAAGTCCAATGCCAAAACCCGCGATCGATGCGCTGTGAGTATCTTTTACACGATAATAGCGTTCAAATATCCGTTGCCGATCATTCTGTGAAATTCCTTTCCCTTGATCGTAGACGTTAACTTTTAAACTGTTATTGCCAGTTGTTACATATTCTACAGTGATTACTGTTCCCATCGGAGAATATTTAACGGCATTTCCGATCAGGTTATGGATTACCTGCGATATCTTCTCGCGATCCGCCAGTATCGACAATGGCCCGGATGCCTTAAAAAGAAACTTGTGAGTGTGGATGGTTGAAAGTACTTCATCCTCAATTTCCGAGAATAATGATTGGAAATCAAAAACTGTTTTCTCAATATGCATTTGTCCTGTATCAAAACGAGAGACATTAAGGAAACCATTGATCATACTATTCATATTATCCACCTGCTTTAAAGATTTTTCAAGTGTATTCTGCTGCGTAGGATTTTCTGATTTTGCAGTCATTCTCAGCAGGATCTGAAGATAAGCCTTAAGTGAGGTAAGCGGTGTTTTAAGCTCATGGCTAACCATTCCCATAAAATCATCCTTTCGCTCTTCCTCTTTTTTTTGTTCCGTAATATCTCTTAGCGTGCCATTAAGGCTCAGCGGATTACCCTGCGGATCATAGAAAACTCTTCCATTGGCCTGTAACATCCTGGTCTTCATATCTACACTGTTTTTAATTCGGTATTCTATAAAATAATTTCCGTCAGAATGTTTGCTAAGAGAGTCTGTAATGGCAGAAATTACGCGTTCACGGTCTTCGGGTACAATTACTTCTAGTGCCAAAGACAGATCCAGATCTTCCTCAGAAGAAAGGCCGAACCATTTTTTTAACAGAGCATTTCCGGAAAAGAGGTTGGTGTCGGGTTGGTAATAAAATGTAGCAAGTTTTCCTGCATCAATAGCCAAAGCGAGCATTTGCTGGTCATTTTCATTCTTTCGTCTGTCTAAAACCTGTTGAGTGATCTCCTCAAGGATAATCAGGATACCAGATATTTTGCCATCAGCAGAAAATATAGGCTGGTATATTGAGTTGACAATAGCTTCTCTTAATCCGCCATGATGATACAGCTTTACCAGAAATTCACTGTTAATTTTTGGTTCTCCAGTCTGGAAGACTTCTTTAAGCCACTTATTTACTGGCTGTCCTCGTAACTCAGGGCGCACAGTCTCATGCGGATAACCGATTACTTCTTCTTCGGTACGTCCCCATATCTTAAGTATTGCCGGATTGGCGATTTCAATTATATGATCCGGTCCTTTTAACATCGCAATTCCAACAGGAGCCTGTTCAATGATTGCCCGAACGTGCTCTCTGCTATGGGCAAGCAGCTTTATATAGTCATTGAGTTCTTCGTTGGTGGAGGTCAATTCTTCAAGGGTTGCTGCCATTTCCTCTTTCAGTACCTGTTCCTTTTCTTCTTTCTGCTGTATGCGTTGCAGGAATTCCCGGCGTGAAGTTACCTCAAGCGCAGTATTAAGGATACACCATGTCTTTTTATTTTCATCAAGAAGTGCTCTGTATTCGTAATCGAAATAATCAAGTGTTTCCACTCCGTTCTTTATCAGTTTTGCCGGAGCTTCGGATACAGAATACGTTTTGCCGGAGCGCCAGACTTCCTGTAATAAAGCTAAAAACGGTTGCCCTTCCAATTCAGGAATCGCTTCCATCAGGGGTTTGCCTATTACCGATGCATCTTTGCCCCAAAGCGCCAGCATGCCCGCATTGGCAAAGCGTATGACCATCTCTTCACCTGAATAAATAGAGGTAGGAGCGGGGGAAGCAGCCAGTGCCTGAATGATTAAGTCGGTGCTGAAGCTGTTGTAGGATGAATTTTCTTCGGTAATCATAAATTTAGCAAATATATGCAAAAGCAGTTTCACGCCATCTACACTGCATTCAAAATTTTAAAAATTCTATAACGACTTATCAAAGTAATTTTCAGAAGATAAAAGCAAAATCTAAAATCTATTTGTGAATATTAGCTTTCACAAATATCAGGTACCATAGATAGGGAAGGAATGAATGGTTTTGAAGATTGATAATACTCTTTTTCTTTAGAAGTAAGAGTTGTTATTGGCAATTTTAAATTAGGACGTTGGCCTTTGCTAAAAGATAGGTTTTCTTTTATATCAATCGTAATACATTGTCCATCATCATTATAAGAAAATACACAGGTGGAGCCGTTGGGCATATGGTAGTATTTTTTTGTCTCCCTGTGAATCTCATGTCCCGATAAAATATCAATTGCATGAAAACATATGATCTGTTGATCCATACTGTTAAGTGTTCGGGTCTTTTCCGTTACAATACCTTCATCATACAGGTCAATCTCCTGAATCTGATAAGGCCCTTCGTAAGAAATACGATAGAAAGAAACCTTGCAGTTTTTGTATTCGTTCAAAAGACAGCCAATATTTTCTTCAGTATCCAGATAATGATGTACGTGGCGTATATTTTTGTCCTCAATCAGGTATCTTGTCTTAAGTACGTCTTCTACATATACTTCCCTAAAATATAGTTTTAATGCGTTACTTTGTTCCCTTGATATTTTTTTACCGTAAATATCCTTCAACTGATAAAATTTTCCCATAACTTTAATGTATTAAAGCTCTAATGTAAAATATACTTTTTACGAAAAGTATGATTGAAATCAAGCCTGTTGAAATCGTGACATTCGTTAAAGACCTGTTGCTCATAATATTTAATAAACAAATACTCCAAATACTTCGGAGTATTGATGTTTTAAAAGTTTACCCTTATATCTGCTGGCTTCTTCATTTTTATAGTTACCTTGTTGAGATCATCAGTAATTTCATAATCTGCATCTGTAAATGTTTCATCATCTGTTTTTTCCTGTACCGTGATTTCACCGAATCCTACTTCTTCTTTAGAAATATCAATTACAAAATCTTTGGTTTCCTCATCCTGCGTAAAATGTTCTTTTTTAAAATCGATAAACTGCATAATAGTGTGTATTTGGTTGTGTGGTGTATGCAGCAAATCTTGTGCAAATCATGGTTTTTATCAAGATAAAGTGAAATTAATATTAAACAATTTCCAGAGATCAAGTTTTATCATTTTTAAATAGTTAAATAACAGGTTAAAACATGTATTATAGCCACTGGATGAGTTTACCTGAAAACTTTCTATATTTGAAAATCAGAATAACAATTTAAATTAAATATCTGGCAGATTATGGTCAATGACTATAAAAAATACGAACTATTCGGGAAAACGCTGATGCAGAGAATCGATCTGACGGCACCTTTCAGATATGATTTTCCGGTAGCTGAGCAAGCCTGCTTCATATATGTTTTAAAAGGAGAGCTTCAATATCAGGTAAATCAGGAACAAATAAATATTCCTGCCGATTATTCATTGTTTCAGAATTGTATAAGTTCAGGAAAGAGAATCCATCATTCCAAACAGGAAAAAAATTGTCAGATTGTTATTGTTAATTTCTATCCGGATATTTTAAAGAAGATTTATGACAGGGAATTTCCTACGCTTTTGCAGAAACCGAAGCATTTAATTTCAAATAAATCCAGTGAAAAAATAAACAACGATTTTCTCATTAAAAAATATGTTGAAGGTCTGCTTTTTTATTTTGAAAACCCATCGCTTGTCAATGAAGATATTCTGATCCTTAAGTTAAAGGAAATTATTTTATTGCTGGCTCAGTCACAGAGTGCAGATTCTATTCAATTGATTTTGTCGCAACTTTTTTCTCCCACAACGTACTCTTTTAAACAAATCGTTGAAGCTCATTTATTTTCACAACTCACGATTGAGCAGTTGGCAGAACAAAGTAATTTAAGCGTATCATCTTTCAAAAGAGAATTTGCAAAAATTTACAACGATACACCTGCAAATTATATTAAAAATAAAAAGCTTGAAAGAGCGGCTGAACTGCTTCTGATCTCCAGCGAAAGAATTACCGATATTGCTTTTGATTGCGGGTTTAACGATCTTGCCACATTTACAAAAAGCTTCACCGATAAATTTCATCTTACCCCTACCAATTATCGCATAGAGCATAAAGATAAATAGATACAGGAATTTTTAATCTTGAATTTTACTTAAAGCATTTTTGTATAAAGAATTATGCACTTTTTTAGTAGAATTGAAATGCTTTTTGAACCAAATTCTCAAATATCTGAACCAAATCACAAAACCATTTTTGTATTTCCGTTGCAACTTTGTATCGTTCCTTTCAGGGAGTAATTTCTTGTTAATTTTTTATGAGAAATAACTAAGGAACTAATATAACAGAGTTTTTAGTGAATATTAATTAACAAAAATAAAACAAAAATGGGTTTATCAGGTTTAGGAATTTTTCATACCATTATTGGTATTTCGGCCATTGCAGGAGCAATCATTGGATTTGTGAAATATGGAAAGATCAATCTTGCCACAAGGTCCGGAAAATTATATTTTTATGCAACGCTCGTGACCTCAGTTACAGCATTAGGAATTTCAAAACATGGCGGTTTTAATGCTGGACACGTGTTTTCATTATTCATCATCGTTCTGATTGCTATTGCCTTTTTTCTATTTTCAAATAAAAAGGAAAGTAAAAAAGCCAGGTATTTTGAAAACTTCTTATTATCATTCAGCTTTTTTCTGTCACTTGTACCAACAGTAAATGAAACATTTACAAGAGTTCCTATCGGTCATCCGTTGGCGAAAGATATTAAGGATCCGATTATCGGTCAGACACTTCTGGTGCTGTTCGTCCTTTTCATCGCAGGTTCCATTATTCAATTTGTGAAGCAAAGGAAGATTAACAGAAGAGTTGCATTGCTTCATGCAGAAGAGTAAAATGATTTATAATGGATGTTTGTTGATATTAGCATTAAAGATTCTAACGAATTTGTCTCACTTTTAAGGAGTTTCTGTGTTTTTTTTTGTTTTGATCGGCTACAAATTCAAAATATGACCTTAAATATTGCATTCCGGGCAAAATTTTGACATCGTAAATCTTTAATGTTTAACAAATTGAAAATCAACACTTCGTATGATATTTTTGTTTTAACGAATATCGTAAAAATAACAGTATCTTATGTGTTTTTACTATTGATGTAAGGAATTTTTTACGAAAAATACAATATTAGTCTCTACATTTGTATCGTTCAAAACAAAAACAGATGAATAACACAATCATTATTATTGTCATTCTTGTCATTATCGGATTTCCGGTGGTGAGTGGTGGCTTGTGATAATTTTTGAATTGAAATACGACAGACCATTCTCATCACGGGAATGGTTTTTTATTTAATAGATAAACAATTAATCAATAATAAAACCAATACAGAATGTATTACAATGATGACAGCGTTCTCTTCTTTGATGGGGAATATGTGAAAGCAAAAGAAGCCAAGACCGACTTGTACGGTCAATCGTTACACTACGGATATGCTGTTTTCGAGGGGATCAAATCTTACAAAACAGCTAATGGGACTAAAATTTTCAAAGCAGAAGAACATTACGACAGACTTAGAAAATCTGCCGAAACAATGATGATGCCTTTCGATTATTCCACAGAAGAAATGGTAGAGGCAACTTATAAACTGCTTGAAATTAATAATCTAAGCAATGCATACATTCGTCCATTGGTCATTTGTTCTCCAAATATGGCCTTGTCAAAAGGACAAAAAAGTTATCTGGTAATTGAAGCCTGGAATTGGGATAACGGTTATCTCGCCAACAAAATGAGAGTTATGACGTCTTCATTTGAACGCCCGAATCCAAAAGCTTTCAAGGTCGAAGCAAAAGTCAGCGGTCATTATGTGAATTCGATTTTAGCTTGTCAGGAAGCTAAGGATAAAGGTTTTGATGAAGCTTTGGTTCTGGATGCTGAAGGCAATGTAGCAGAAAGCTCCGGCGCCAATATCTTCTTTGAAAAAGATGGGAAACTTTTCACACCGGCAAAAGGAAGCATACTTCCTGGAATTACCAGAGCGACAGTTTTTGAAATCTGTGATAATCTGGGAATCCCTTATGAAGAAAAATTCTTCAAACCGGAAGAAATGCAAGGTGCAGATGCAGGTTTTTTCTGCGGAACCGCGGCCGAAATCGTAGCCTTGGATTCTCTTGATAACATTCCTTTCAAACTGAATTGGGAAGACAGTTTAGCATTTAAAATTCAGACGGCTTATCGTCATCTTGTATTAGAAGAGGATTATTTATACCTAAAAAGCGAGAATTTAATTTTAGAATAAAATCATAAAGTCCCAAAGGGACGGCCTATTACAGGATAGGATGAAGTCCTATCATCCAAAAAAATAAAATATGTCAGAAAATTTAAATAAATATTCCAAAACACTCACAAAAGACCCTACCCAGCCTGCAACCCAGGCGATGTTTTATGGGATTGGTTTTCAAAAAGAGGATTTCGACAAAGCACAGATTGGAATTGCAAGTATGGGTTATGACGGAAATACCTGTAATATGCACCTCAATAGTTTGGCTGAGATTATAAAAAAAGGAGTGAAAGAACAAAATCTTGTTGGATTAATGTTCCACACCATCGGAATCAGCGACGGAATGACCAACGGAACCGACGGAATGCGATATTCTCTCGTAAGTCGTGACATCATTGCAGATTCCATCGAAACGGTTTGTGCCGGACAATATTACGACGGATTGATTACCGTTCCCGGTTGCGACAAAAATATGCCGGGCTCCCTTATAGCAATGGCGCGCCTTGACCGTCCTTCTATAATGGTTTATGGCGGAAGTATTGCCCCAGGACATTACAAAGGCGAAGATTTGAACATCGTTTCCGCTTTCGAAGCGTTGGGAAATAAAATCGCAGGTAAAATTTCCGAAGAAGATTTTCAGGGTGTGATTCAGAATTCCTGCCCAAGTGCAGGAGCTTGTGGAGGAATGTACACCGCCAATACAATGGCTTCCGCAATCGAAGCGTTGGGAATGAGTTTGCCTTATTCCTCGTCTTATCCGGCTCTCAGTCGTGAAAAAAAAGAAGAATGCCAGTTTGCCGGGCATTACATTAAAATTCTTTTAGAAAAAGACATTAAACCATCGGACATCATGACGCCAAAAGCTTTCGAAAATGCTTTGAGGCTGATTATGATTCTGGGTGGAAGTACCAATGCGGTTCTCCATTTTATAGCCATTGCAAAATCCATCGGATATGATTTGACTTTAGATGATTTCCAGAGAATCAGCGACGAAACACCATTTTTAGCCGACCTTAAGCCAAGTGGTAAATATTTGATGGAAGACCTTCACAAAGTAGGCGGAGTTCCAGCCGTGATGAAATATCTATTGGATTTAAGCTTGCTTCACGGTGATTGTTTGACGGTTACGGGAAGAACCATTGCGGAAAATCTGGAACACGTCACTTCAATTATCGACAGACAGCAAAACATCATTCACGATATCAAAAATCCAATCAAAGAAACCGGACACATCAGAATTATGTACGGAAATCTTGCCGAGAAAGGCTCTGTTGCAAAAATCACAGGAAAAGAAGGCGCTTATTTCAAAGGAACGGCGATTGTTTTTGACGGTGAAAAAGAATTCATCAAAGGTATCGAAGATAAAAAAATTAAGGAAGGAAACGTCGTGGTAATCAAAAATGAAGGCCCAAAAGGCGCACCCGGAATGCCGGAAATGCTGAAACCGACTTCCGCTTTGATGGGCTCTGGCTTAGGTAAAAATGTCGCATTGATTACCGACGGAAGATTTTCTGGAGGAACGCACGGTTTCGTTGTTGGTCATATCACGCCGGAAGCTTTTGCCGGAGGATTGATTGGTTTAATTAAAGATGGAGATGTGATTGAATTGGATGCCGAAAAAAATACCATCAACGCATTGCTGTCAGACGATGAAATCGCCAAAAGAAAGGCCGGATTCCAACAACCTGAATACAAAGTGAAGAGCGGGGTGTTATACAAATACGCCAAATCTGTAGCAGATGCCTCACAAGGCTGTGTCACCGATTTGTAAAACGATAATGAGTAAGATATTATTTTGGGCAGCTATTTCCGTCTTCCACTCCCGCTTTTTTGCGAACAAAATAAGCAATCCGTTGAACTTTTGGTCATCGCAAAAAGAGCTCCGTTCAAGCCGGGCTGCAATCGTATGACATACCAAAATAATGTTTCAAGAATAATCCGGAGGATTCAATATGAATAGCTGTAGGTGTAACCTATGTGAAAAAAATCAAAATCAGCAACGAATCCGAAGGATTCAATATCAGTAGCCGTAGGTAAAACCTATGGAACAAGTCAACCAAATCAGAATCCGGAGGATTCAATATGAATAGCCGTAGGTGTAACCTATGTAAAAAAGAATCAAAATCAGCAACGAATCCGAAGGATTCAATATCAGTAGCCGTAGGTAAAACCTATGGAACAAGTCAACCAAATCAGAATCCGGAGGATTCAATATGAATAGCAGTAGATAAAACCTATGGGATGAATATAAACCCAACAAATCAGAACCCGAAGGGTTCAATTTTAAACTGAAAAATATTAAAAATGAATAATACCATTTCACAAATAGAAAATATAGAATTAGAACAGCCAAAATCGGTAGAAATACCTGGTTCCAAGGCTGTTTTAGAAGCTCTGTTGCAGGAAAATGTACATACAGTTTTCGGTTATCCCGGTGGCGCAATTATGCCGATTTATGATGCTTTGTACGATTATTCCGAAAAGCTGAAACACATTTTGGTTCGCCACGAGCAAGGCGCCATTCACGCTGCACAGGGATTTGCAAGAACTTCCGGAAAAACGGGCGTTGTATTTGCAACCAGTGGTCCGGGAGCAACCAATCTGGTGACAGGTCTAGCCGATGCGATGATAGACAGCAATCCGATTGTCTGTATCACAGGTCAGGTTTTTGCCTCACTTTTGGGAACGGATGCTTTCCAGGAAACCGATGTCATCAATATCACAACGCCGGTTACAAAATGGAATTATCAGGTAACCGATGCAACCGAAATCCCGGAAGCGATTGCGAAAGCTTTTCATATCGCAGGTACGGGTCGTCCCGGTCCGGTTTTAATTGATATTACCAAAAATGCCCAGTTGCAATTATTCGAATATTCGGGGTATGAAAAATGCAATCATATCAGAAGTTACCGCCCGGAGCCGGAAATCAGAAATGAATATATCGAACAGGCCGCAGAATTGATTAATCAGGCGAAAAAGCCATTTGTTTTGTTTGGACAAGGGGTGATTTTGGGAAAAGCCGAAGAAGAATTCAAAGCTTTTATTGAGAAAGTTAATCTTCCTGCAGCAGCAACTGTAATGGGATTGAGTGCGCTTCCAACAAGCCACAAGCTACACGTCGGAATGCTGGGAATGCACGGCAATTATGCACCCAATGTAATGACCAACGAATGTGATGTTCTGATTGCGGTCGGAATGCGTTTCGATGACAGGGTTACGGGTCGTTTGGATAAATATGCAAAACAGGCAAAAATCATTCATCTTGATATTGACCCGGCCGAAATTGATAAAAATGTGAAGACCACCGTTCCGGTTTGGGGAAATTGTAAAAAGACGCTTCCGATGTTGACGGCGCTTCTCAAAGAAAACGACCATTCAGCTTGGTTGGAAAAATTCCGTGAGTTGGAAAAAGAAGAAATCAAAGAGGTCATTCAAAATGAACTGAATCCCACAACCGATGTAATGACAATGGGAGAAGTCATCAAAGTTCTGAATGAGCTGACTAATGGCGATGCCATTATAACGACCGATGTTGGTCAGCATCAGATGGTGGCGTGTCGATATGCTCAATTCAATAATTCTAAATCCAGCGTAACCTCAGGCGGATTGGGAACAATGGGATTTGGTTTGCCGTCTGCAATCGGCGCTTGGTATGGCGCACCAGAAAAAACGGTAGTCGCCATCATTGGCGATGGCGGATTCCAGATGACATTACAGGAATTAGGAACCATTATGCAGTTCGGAGCGAAGGTCAAAATCCTGATTCTAAACAATGAATTCCTTGGAATGGTAAGACAATGGCAACAGCTGTTCCACGACAGGCGTTACTCTTTTGTAAATATCACGAGCCCTGATTTTGTTGCCGTTGCAAAAGGCTATTACATCGACGGACAAAAAATATCAGAGCGAAAAGACCTCAAAACAGCTTTGGAAACAATGCTCAATCACGATGGTGCTTATCTTTTGGAAGTAATGGTGGGAAAAGAAAATAACGTTTTTCCAATGGTAGCCCAAGGAACCTCGGTTTCAGAAATTCGTTTAAAATAAATTTTCAACAAGGTCCTGAAAGGACGATTTAATAAAGAATAGGATGAAAATCCTATCAAAACCCGAAGGGTTTAATATGAATAGCCGTAGGTGGAACCTATGGCATAAAAAATTAACATCCACCGAACCCGAAGGGTTCAATATCATTCCAATAACGGGAATTTTGAAAACAAAACAATGGAAAAACAAGAATTTACCATCACATTATACACCGAAAATTCTGTTGGATTAATTGGCAGAATTTCAGGGATTTTCTCACGAAGAAAAATCAATATCGAGAGTCTTAATACATCTCCTTCCGAGGTGGAAGGCATTCACAGATTCACGATTCTCATTAATGAAACCGAAGAAGTCGTAAGAAAACTCTGCCGTCAGCTGGAAAAGCAAATCGACATTCTGAAAGCTTATTTCAATACAGATGATGAGATTGTCTGGCAGGAACAGGCACTTTACAAAGTCCCTGCAAATGTGGTGACAGAAAAGGTCTATGTAGAACGATTGCTTCGTCAGTATGGCGCATCTACAGTTGTGATTCGTCAGGATTACATCGTTTTTGAAACGGCAGGACATCGGGAAGAAATCGACCGGTTAACTGAAGAGCTCAACAAATACGGACTCATCGAATTCGTGCGTGGAGCAAGAATCGCAATCATCAAAAACAGCGCAGGAATCCACGAAAAAGTCCTCGAGTTCGAAAAAAGAGAACCATCTCCCGAACTTATTGAAAACGAATATCTTGATAAAAGAGACGATGTTTTCACAATGTAAATAAACAATCAAACTTTGTTTAGCTTAAGCGCCTTTGTGAACTTAAAAACATTGAATTGTTGAAAAACCTTTGTGCGCTTTGTGTTTAATTTTCAATAAATATTCAAAACAGAATTTAAAAATCAAAAAAATATTAATCCTAAAAAGTAGTTACGGTAATCTTTTTACTTGATACTTTTTACTTTTTACTTAAAAATATGGCAAATTATTTCAATACCTTATCACTCAGAGACCAGTTGCATCAGTTAGGACAGGCAGAATTTATGGACAGTTCAGAGTTTTCTGATGGCGTTTCTGCATTGAAAGGAAAGAAAATCGTAGTGGTTGGCTGCGGCGCTCAGGGGCTGAATCAAGGTCTGAATCTCAGAGACAGCGGACTGGACGTTTCTTACGCATTGCGTCAGGAAGCTATCGACCAAAAGAGAGATTCGTGGAAAAACGCAACCGAAAATAATTTCAAAATCGGAACTTACGAAGAACTGATTCCCACTGCGGATTTGGTCATCAATTTAACGCCTGACAAGCAACACACTTCGGTAATCAATGCAGTTCAGCCTTTGATGAAACAGGGTGCGACTTTGTCCTATTCACACGGGTTCAATATCGTGGAAGAAGGAATGCAGATTCGTAAAGATTTAACCGTTATTATGGTCGCTCCAAAATGCCCGGGTTCCGAAGTTCGTGCCGAATATCTGCGAGGTTTCGGTGTTCCGACGCTGATTGCCGTTCATCCTGAAAATGACCCTCAGGGAAAAGGCTGGGCAGAAGCAAAAGCATATTGTGTAGGAACAGGCGGTCACAAAGCCGGTGTCTTGAAATCCTCTTTCGTTGCCGAAGTGAAGTCCGATTTGATGGGAGAACAGACGATTTTGTGCGGACTTTTGCAGACAGGTTCTATTCTTTCGTTTGACAAAATGGTCGAAAAAGGAATTGATGCAGGTTACGCTTCCAAATTGGTTCAATACGGTGTTGAGGTCATTACAGAAGCCTTGAAACACGGCGGTGTAAGCGGAATGCTGGACAGACTTTCGAACCCAGCGAAACTAAAAGCCTTTGAATTGTCAGAAAAACTGAAAGACATTATGCGTCCGCTTTTCCAAAAGCACCAGGACGATATCATCTCCGGCGAATTCTCCAAAACAATGATGGAAGACTGGGCAAACGGCGATGCCAACCTTTTGAAATGGCGTGCAGAAACAGGAGAAACAGCTTTTGAAAAAACACCGGCAGGCGATGTGAAAATCGAGGAACAGGAATATTTCGACAATTATCTTTTGATGTCGGCCTTCATCAGAGCGGGTGTTGAATTAGCGTTTGAAACGATGGTTGAAGCCGGAATCAAGCCGGAATCCGCTTATTACGAATCGCTTCACGAAACCCCTTTGATTGCCAATACCATCGCACGAAAAAAACTGTTCGAGATGAATCGTGTGATTTCCGACACTGCAGAATACGGCTGTTACCTGTTCGACCAGGCTTGCAAACCTTTGTTGGCAGATTTTATGAAGTCGGTGGATACAGATTTGGTTGGAAAAAACTTCAACGAAGGCAAAAAAACTTCGGTTGACAACGCACAATTGGTTTATGTGAACGATGTTTTGAGAAATCATCCGGTAGAAATTGTCGGCAGAAAACTGCGTCAGGCAATGACGGCGATGAAGTCTATCAAAACAGTTTAAAATATTTATTTGGGCGCCTTTATCCGTCTTCCACTCCCGCTTTTTTCTGTCATTGCGAACAAAGTGAAGCAATCTGTTGAACTATTGGTCAATCGCAACGACAGAAAAAGAGCTCCGTTCAAGCCGGGGCGCGTTAAAACCAACAGCATTTTTGTCATTTCGTAGAAATCGGAATGATTTCGCCTGAGTTGCATTGGTATTTCGATATGAATGCGAATGTCGGACAAACCGTTGCTTCCGGTTTTTTTGATTCGATGTCGTTGTTTCGGAAGCTGAGTTTTGTCCAGCAACAACAATTGGAATTACCAAAAAAACTCAGTCACAAACTCGTTCTGGAAAACGGAAAAGTCAAAATTAATAGTTTGTTTGGATTGTTAAACATTAAGGAATTAAGAACTTAATATTCTTAAATTAAATTGATTTATCAATTTCTTAAAAGCAAATCGTCGAAAATAAAAGATAAATCTAAACTTCTTAATGTTTCAAAAAAATTAGAATAAACAAGTTTATTTTAATTAAGAATATTAAGTAAAACAATCATTAAAAACAAAATCAAAGAATCTGTAATTATAAATGAAGATGAATGAAACGATGATATTTCCAACATTGGAAGCGGTAAAAGAAGCCCGAAAAAGTATAGAAAATGTGGTGAATTACACACCATTGCAATACAATGCCCGCTTGTCAGAAAAATTTAGCGCAAATATTTTTCTCAAAAGAGAAGACCTGCAACCTGTGAGGTCATATAAATTGCGCGGGGCTTACAATAAAATCAAAAGTCTTTACAATAAAGGCAAAACCGTGGACGGAATAGTTTGTGCCAGCGCCGGAAATCACGCTCAGGGGGTGGCTTTTTCATGTAAAAAGCTTCAGATTAAAGGAACGATTTTTATGCCCGTGACAACTCCGAAACAAAAGCTGGAACAGGTAGAAATGTTCGGCGGAAATTTTGCCGAAATCAAATTGGTCGGCGATACTTTCGATGCTTCAAAAAATGCAGCCTTGGAATTTGCGCAAACTTCAGGAGCAGCTTTTATCCATCCTTTTGATGATGTTCAGATCATTGAAGGACAGGCGACGTTGGCTTTGGAAATTTTAGAACAGACAAAAGAAAATATTGATTTTGTTTTCATTCCGATTGGCGGTGGCGGTTTGGCTTCGGGAATTTCTATTGTTTTTAAAGAATTGTCGAAAGAAACACAGTTGATTGGAGTTGAACCAAAAGGAGCACCTTCTATGAGAACTTCCATCGATAATAATCTTAATACCGAACTTTCAGAAGTTGATGGTTTTGTAGATGGAGCAGCAGTAAAAAGAGTAGGGGATTTGACTTTTGAGATTTGCAGAAATGCGCTTGCAGATTGCATTTCTGTGGATGAAGGGAAGATTTGTGATACGATTCTTCAACTCTATAACAAAGATGCAATTGTTTTGGAACCGGCCGGAGCGTTGTCTATATCAGCTTTAGAAAAATATCGCAATCAGATTAAAGGTAAAAATGTGGTTTGCATCGTCAGCGGAAGCAACAACGATATTACAAGAATGGAAGAAATCAAAGAACGCGCTTTGCTTTACAATGGTTTGAAGCATTATTTTATGGTCAAATTCCCACAGCGTCCCGGTTCTCTGAAAGACTTTGTGCTGAACGTTCTAGGTCCGGATGACGATATCACCCATTTTGAATATACCAAGAAAAATTCAAGAGAAGCTGCGTTGGCAATTGTCGGAATCGAGCTTTCCACCATTTCTGATTTTAATGGTTTAAAACAGAGAATGCAAAACCTTGGTTATTTTGAATCTTATCTTAATGATAATCCTGACGTGCTGAATATGCTTGTTTGAATGTAATTGTTGATTTTTGTAAGAATTTGTTTTGATTTTGTTAACCCAGGATTTTTATAGCGTTCTACAATATAACATTCGCTTGTATTGGTAGATAGTTCCTTCACAGTTACTAAATCAAAATAAAGAAATATCTTTTACGGAGATTTAAGTTAAACTAAAAAAGATCATTATTTTTATACTGAATTAAAATGTCAAGATGGATAATGATTTCGTTTATTTAGATTACAATGCAACAACTCCTGTCGATCCAAGAGTCCTCAATGAAATGTTACCTTATTTCAATCAATTATATGCAAATTCAGGAAGTGCTCATCTTTTCGGGCTTACTGTAAAAGAGTCGGTTGAAAATGCAGCAGAAGAAGTTGCAGAACTTATCTGTGCAGATTCTAAAGAAATTATTTTCACATCGGGCGCAACAGAATCTGTAAATCTAGCATTAAAAGGATTTAAGGCAGATAAAAATAAAAACCACATTATTACAGTTACCACAGAGCATAAAGCTGTTTTAGACACCTGCGCCCAACTTGAAAAAGACGGATTTAAGCTTGATTATCTTAATGTTGATCATCTTGGAAATATCAATCTTTCTGAGTTGGAATCCCTGATCAATGAAAGAACTTTGATGGTTTGTATCATGTTCGTTAATAATGAAACAGGAGTCATTCACCCAATAAAAGAAATCGCCGAAATTGCGCATCGAAACGGCTGTTATTTTTTTTGTGATGCAACACAGGCTGCAGGAAAAATCCCGGTTAATGTAAAAGCATTACATATTGACCTGATGGCTTTTTCAGCACATAAATTTTACGGGCCGAAAGGAGTAGGGGCACTTTATATTTCTTCTGACATTAAAAATAAGATACAGCCACAAATTCAGGGCGGTGGGCAACAGAATAATCTGAGAAGCGGTACTTTAAATGTTCCGGGAATTGTCGGGATGGGAAAAGCGGCTCAGATCGCAGTTGAGGAAATGGAAATAGATGCTCAAAAAGTTAAAAAATTAAGAGATCAACTTGAAAACGAACTGCTAAAAATTCCTCAAACATCTATTAACGGAGATCATTCAGCAAGAATTTTCAATACCACAAATATCTGCTTTGAAGGGATCAATTCCGAAGAATTAATTCTTTCTTTAGGAAATATCTGTGTTTCAAGTGGTTCTGCCTGCAATGCAGTCACTACTAACCCCTCTCACGTTCTTCAGGCAATGGGAATGAGAGATCACGATGCGTTGTCTTCAATACGATTCAGCATAGGGAAATACACCACACTTCCAGAGATTGAACTAGCCGTGGAAAAAATACAGAAAGCAGTACTTCATCTTAGAAATGAAAACTAATGACCATCACCTTTTTTTACCGAAAATACATGTAAAACCTGCGGAAACAGAGCCTGGAAATATTCCTTTACAGCACCAGCAGATCCTGGGAAGGTTAAAATCAGCATATCATCAGAAAAGCCTGCTATTCCTCTGGAAAGCATGGAGGTTTTCACCCGATCCTGCCCATAGTTTCTTGCCGTTTCCATAATTCCCGGAATTTCTTTCGTAATAAATGGTAAAACCGCTTCCGGAGTAACATCCCGATCGGAAAGTCCTGTTCCGCCCGTAAAAATAAGAAGATTACAGCCTTTATTTTTTAAAAGTTCTATCTTTTCCTTAATCGCAGAAATATCATCGGGAACAACTGAATAATCAACGTCAGCGATTCCCTGATTTTTAAGAGATTTAACCAAAAATTTTCCGGAAGTATCATTTTTAAGTCCCTGAGAAACAGAATCACTGCACACCACTACCGCTGCTGTAAGATTTTCAGCTTCTATATTTTTCTGATTGCTTTTTCCGCCCTGCTTTTCCAAAAGCCTGATGTTGGAGATTTCTACGTTTTTATCAATAGGCTTCAGCATATCATAGATCACCAAAGCGGCTACGGAAGCTCCATGCATGGCTTCGACCTCTACACCGGTCTTGTAGATGGTATGAACCTCAACAGTGATGTTAATATGTAAACCGCTCATTTCATAATTAATGGCAGCATATTCTACAGGCAAAGGATGGCAATCCGGAATCACATCGCTGGTTTTCTTGATCGCCAATAAAGCGGAAGCTCTTGCAAACTCCAGAACATTACCTTTCGGAACTGTTCCGTTTTGAACAGCTTCTACAGTTGAAATGTCTGAAGTTTTAATGGTTGCCGCTGCAATTGCTTTTCGCAGCGTAAAAGTTTTAAAAGTAATATCTACCATGGTTTATTGGTTTATTTTCCATTGATGTGTCTCATCTTCAAAGATTTCTTTTCCCCAGATCGGAAGTTCGTTTTTGATACGTTCAACCACTTCATTGCAGGCAAGTGTCGCTTCTTTTCGATGTTTGGATGAGGTGAATACAAAAAGGCAGATTTCCCCTGTATGAACAATACCCAAGCTGTGATGAATATGCATGCAGGTAAGGTTGTATTTTGCAAAAATCTCTTCGCGTATCGTTGCCATTTGAGTCAGTGCTAAATCTTCGTACGCTGTATATTCGATTGCTTTAACGGTTTTATTGTCAATTTCATCTGCCCGGATCTGGCCCAGAAAAATCTGATGTGCTCCGATTTCAGTTTTCGTGGAATGTTTTGTAATACTTTCCGCGATGAATAAAGGTGAAATAGGAGAGTCCTGAAATATATTTTTAATATTGCTCATTAATTTTTTTATTTAAATGATTGATCCCGCCTTCCAGATGGCTAATCTTGTATTCCGGTCCTAAAATTTCCTGCAAAATTTTCGCTGCGGTAATACTTCTTTTACCGGATTGACAGACAACAATAATATTATGATTGTGGATCTTGTTATAATTTTCCTTTAGCTGAGATAAAGGTATCGAAATATACGGAAGATCAAGCTTTGGATTTTCATCTGGTTCACGAACATCAATCACGACTGTATCATGAAGTTTTGCTGTTTCTTTAAATTCTGAAGGTAAAATATTCTTAATTCCATCATATTCAATTCCGCAGTGAAGCTGATAATTCATATTCTCAAATTCTTCAATGCTGTAAGGGATATTTATATCCGTTAAATTTAACGAAGGTATTTCAAAAACCGCAGTCTGATAATTCATGATATTGATGGTCATTAATTTATTGATCAATGGTTCTCCGATTCCTGTAATTAATTTAATCGCTTCGGCAGCCTGAATAGTTCCTATCACTCCTGGTAAAACGCCCAAAACCCCGGCATCATTACAATCCGGAACTTCTCCCGGCCCCGGAGGTTCAGGAAAAAGATGTCTGTAATGGGTGACAGATTCTTCTTCATTTTTGACATTAAAAACAGCGATCTGACCTTCATACTGATAAATTGCCCCGAATATCAGGGGTTTTTGTAAAATCCTGCACAGATCGTCAAGCAGATAGCGTGTCGGAAAATTATCGGTACAGTCAATAATTACATCATAACCGGATATGATCTTAACGGCATTTTTTGTAGCAATTCTTTCAGGCATTAAGCTGAATTTTACTTCGGGATTCATTGCATTCAGCCTTTCAAAAGCAGCTTCGGTTTTCAGTTTCCCAATGTCATTAGAATTATAGAGAATCTGTCTGTGTAAATTGCTTAATGAAACCTGGTCATCATCCACAATGCCTATATTGCCGACACCAGCTGCAGTCAGATATTGGAGAACCGGACATCCTAAGCCGCCGGCTCCGATCACTAAAACCTTTGCTGAGGCAAGTTTTTTTTGAGCTTCAATCCCGAAACCCTGCAATTTGATTTGTCTATCGTATCGTTCTAAATTTAACATAATTTATCCTCCTGAATACGGTGGCATTAAAGCGACCACGTCGTTGTTTTGTAAAGCTTTGTTTTCTGAAATAATTTTCTGGTTGACCGCAATTCTTACTTTCAAATTTTTCAACTGAGGAAACTTTTCAGTCAGCTGACTAAGCAATTCATCAGTATTTTCGGATTCAATTTCAAAATCCGGACCTAAAATCTCTTTCAGTCTGCCAAAGCTCATTATTTTTACGGTACTCATTTAATCACTTTTTTTAGCTGCATTGTATTATCTTCCGTTATTTTAAATAGTGCTTGATATTAATTTATAGGAAGCCATCAAAAGTACAACAGCAAGTACATATTTCAGACCATTTTGATTTAGTTTTTTTGAGGCTAAATAAGCACCAAGCAATCCTCCTGCAAACGCACAGATGATGTACATCCACATATCGCTTGTAAAGGAAATTTCTTTGGTAAACATTCCTCCCAAACCTGCTATGGAATTAACAAAAATAAAGGCTGCACTGATGGCCGCCGTCTGTTTCTGATTCGTCCATTTCAATAAAATAAGCACCGGAGACAACAAAATTCCTCCGCCAATACCGATCATTCCTGACAATAAACCAATAACACCTCCGAATAGTAAGGATAGATAGATTTTTGGCTCTTTCAGCTCACGGTCATCCGGACTTTTAAAAAAGAAAAAACGAAAAACCGGAAAAAGTAGTAAAATACCTAAGATACGTTTGTAAAGAGTATCTTCAACATGAATCATTCCTCCTACAAAAGCCAGAGGAATAGAGGCCAGAGCAATCGGAATAAAAATGCGGAGTTTAAAATGTCCTCCACGATAATATTGAACAAAAGAAGTGAGTGATACAAACAGATTAAGCACAAGAGCGGTAGGTTTCATTTCTTTGGGCGCTATGCCATATAGAGCCATCAACGCCAGATAACCGCTTGCTCCTCCGTGTCCTACTGCTGCATATAAAGCCGCGATGACAAATAAAATCAGATAAAAAAATTCGACGCTCATTATGTGATTTTATTTTAACAATATAATTTCAACCCGTTCATCTTTTTTACAGCCTTCTGAATCTTCAGGTAAAATCATCAGGCAATTGGCTTCTGCAAAAGACTGAAGACGATAAGATTCCTGTGCATGAAGTGGCGTTACTTTTCCGTTGTCATAAGTTGCTTTCAGAAAATGAGTAAGTCCTGTTTTCTTTTCATACGAAGAAGTTGAAGTTGCATTGGCTTTTTCTGTAATAGCTTTACGTTTCATCATTTTTGAGAGTAAAGGAGCGATATATAAGTAAAAACAGGTCAACGCCGATGATGGATTTCCTGGTAGTCCGAAAACGAGTTTCTCTTCTTTAGTTCCGAAATAGAACGGTTTTCCGGGTTTTTGTCGGATTTTATGAAATTTCTGCTCGACACCACATTTTTTTGTGGCATCAATCACAAAATCATAATCGCCGACGCTCACACCACCTACTAAAATTACAATATCTGTTTTGAAAATTGCCAAATCCAGCGTTTTTTCAACTTCAGAAGGATCATCTTTTACCCAAAAACTTTCAATAGTTTTAATTCCACATTGTTTTAAAACACTTTCCAGCTGATAGGAATTGGATTCATAAACCTGCCCGAAACTTAAATTTTCTCCGGGCTGTACCAATTCGTTTCCTGTAAGAATTAACGAAACGGATGGAGGGGCGAAAACCTTCACTTCTGTACGTCCGATGCCTGCCAGATAGCCGATTGCAGCAGCAGAAAGATAACTTCCGGAACTTATCGCCACACTGCCTTTTTTTGCATCGCTTCCGGCATTTCTTACATGTAATCCTTTTTCGAGTTCATAATCATTAACTGTAAGATATCCGTTTTCAATGAAGGCTTTTTCCTGCATAACGATCGTATCTGCACCTGATGGAAGCGGCGCTCCTGTAAAAATACGGCAGGCAGTTCCTTTTTCAAGATGAAACTGTTCTGTCGATCCGGCCTGCATTTCACCTGCTATTTTTAACTTTACATCTTTATCTTCAAAGCGGATTGCGTAGCCGTCCATCGAAGATTGCGAAAAATTCGGAATATCGTATGCTGAATGGATATCTTCAGCAGTGGTGTATCCGAATGCTTCTTTCAAAGGAAGAATCTCGTGTTTGCTTTCCGGGGTGTTTTGTTCGATTATTTTTTCTGCTTCCTCTACGCTTATCATGCTTTAGTTTTTAAATGATCATAGTCTGACGGGGTGTCGATATCAATTTCGCCTTTTGCAAATGCAAACGTTTCGACGTCTTCCATATTCTGCCGGATGATTTTTTTTGCACCCTGTTCACCGGTAAGTTCTATTAATTGTTTAAAATATTTTTTAGAAAATAAAGCCGGAACGCCAACCGTATCGGCATATGTAGCGGCAACAATTTCCTTTTGGGAAGTGTCTTGTAACTGCGACATTTTCAAAAATAACTCACCGGTAAGGTAAGGCTGATCGCATACCGAAATAAAACATCTTTCCATTTCAGGAAAATGATCTGATAAGGTTTTCAGTCCTGATTTTATCGACGAGGCCATACCTGATTCCCAATCTTCATTAATGGCGATCAATATATTTTTATCTTTAATAGTTGAAGATATTTCATCGTGATTTGCTCCTAAAACCAAAATAATCTGATCTTTATCAAATACTTCAAGTGCAGTATCAATGATTCTTTCCAGAAAGGTTTTTCCCTCATAGCTTAAAAGTTGCTTTGCAGATCCCATCCTCGAAGAATTTCCTGCTGCCAGTAATATAATTCCTGTATTTTTCATTATCCGCCAATATTGATCATGCTTCTGTTCTGAATGATGGAAGTATTTATTTTTTCAAATTGTTCATTCAGTTGCCCGCCCTGCTTCTTCGCTTTTGACCAGACTGCAGACTGTATGATCGGTAAAATATCCTGACCGTTTCGAAAAGGGGTCAGAAGATCGGTTTCCTGTTTTGAAAACAGACAGTTTTTTAATTTGCCGTCTGCTGTTAGTCTTATCCTGTTACAGCCACTGCAAAAAGGCTCGCTCATTGTACTGATGATCGAAAAACTTCCTTGGTGCCCCTGAATTTTATATTGCTTCGCTGTATCATGAAAACCGATAGGCAGCGGAATAAAATCGTATTTTTCTCTGATGATATTCAAAATGTCTTTTTGTGTCATCACCTGATTGCTGCTCCATTTATTTCCGCTAAAAGGCATAAACTCGATAAACCGAACCTCTACAGGATTATCTTTTGTAAAAGCTATAAAATCTGAAATCTCATTATCATTGATATCTTTCATTACGACAACATTGATTTTGGTTTTTATAGTATGCTGCAGTAAAAGATCAATATTTCTTACAACCCGGTCAAAATAATCACGGCGGGTTATCTTTAGAAATTTTTCCTTCTGTAAAGTATCAAGGCTGATGTTAATGCTGTGGAAATTTGCCTGAATAATCTCAGGAAGCATATCATCAATACGAATACCGTTTGTGGTACAGGTTAATTGGACAGGCAGTTTACCTAAATTCCTGATGATCTTTGAAGCATCTTTTCTTACGAATGGCTCGCCACCGGTGAGTCTTATTTTATTAATGCCCTGTTTTACAAATAGTTTTGCTATGGTATCAATTTCATCGATTTGCATCAGTTTTGAATGTGGTGTAAAATCATAATTTTCTTCCGGCATACAGTAGAAGCACCGCAGGTTACAATTGTCCGTCAAAGATATCCGCAGATAGTTATGGTTTCTCCCGAATTGATCTGTTAGCATAATTTTTTCCTTATATACTGAGAATATCAGTATGTATTTTTTCCGGTTTATCCCGTAATGATAAACCCTTTTTCTGGCTCAAGACCGCTTTGATCTCTGCAATTACTGAAATGGCAATTTCTTCCGACGTTTCAGCACCAATATCTATTCCAACAGGACCATAAAGTTTATTTAATTCTTTTTCACCGATATCAATTCCTGAACTTTTAAGATCATCCATCATTCTGTTGAACCTGGTTTTAGGCCCCAATAATCCTATATATTGTATGGGCTGATGGATGATGAGTTTCAGCAAAGCGAGATCATAATTATAATTGTGTGTCATCATAACAAAAACCGTAGACTCATCAATTTCGATTGCCTTAATGATTTCTTCCGGCGTTGCAAGTAATACTTCATCTGCGAGAGGAAATCTCTTTTTCAGAGCGTGCGTTGATCTTCCGTCTGCAATTACTGTTTTCCAGCCTAAAATGGAGGCAGTGTCTACCAGAGGCTTAACATCATTTCCAGCTCCTGCAATGATCAGTGTTGTTTGTGGAGGAATGTATTGAAGCAAAATTTCATTCGATGAAAGTCTGGTCAGTATATTTTGTTTTTTTTCTAAAACTTCTGAAGAAAAATTCAGCAGTTCTCTTTCTGAAATAGAACTTGAATCCGACAAAACAGTATTTTGATTTCGTACCAATCCAACGGTTCCGGTCTGTTTGCTTCTTTTTTCCAGTGAAAATAGGGTGGTGATGACAGATTCACACCTGTTTTCAATTGTTTTCTCTAAAAGAGAGATCGGATTTTGAGAAGAATTTTCATCAATGTATTCAAAAAGAATATGTACGATTCCATTACATCCCAACTGGACACCAAATTCCACATCATCGGGATTACTGGTGTCATAAGTGATAAGCTTGTTGTTTTTCTGATGGATTGCAAGTAATGCCTTTCTTAAAGCATCTCCCTCCAAACATCCGCCACTGATGGCGCCGGTGAGTTGTCCGTCTTCGGTAACCAGCATTCGTGCTCCGGCCTGCCTGTAAGAAGAACCTTCAACCTTTACAACTGTTGCAAGAGCTGTTTTTAACCCATTAATCTGCGCTTGTTTATAAGCTTTTACAATATCATTGATCTCTTTCATCAGAAAACATTTTTATGGATTAATAATTGTTTTTTAATTTTAAGTATGATTTTTGTTGAATTAAAATCATTAAAAAGTTATTATCTATTCAAATTTACATAAATAATATCTGTTTTTTTCGCATCTTTAATCGAAAACAGTAATATTGGTATATAAAACTGTAATTTGTATCATCGATTTGTAATTTTATTTATTGATATTTGTTAGAACCATATCCGTATACAATTATATTGATTTAAAAAAATATTTTTATGGAATTAAAAGGACAATACAGTAGGAGGAACTTCCTCAAGGTTTCGGGATTACTGGCTGGTTTTATGGCTATTCCGTCGTCGGTAAAAGCTTTCTATCAGGACGTAAAGCAATATCTTGTTCCCAAGAAAAATGTATCCAGGCTTACCTTATCCATTAATAAAAAAAGTCATACCCTCTATGTTGACACCCGTACTACCTTGCTTGACCTTTTAAGGGAACAGCTTAATCTAACAGGATCAAAAAAAGGTTGTGACCACGGTCAGTGCGGTGCCTGTACCATACACATTGACGGTGAAAGAGCATTGGGTTGCCTTACCTTGGCAGCGATGGCCCAGGGAAAAGAGATTACTACGATTGAAGGTTTGGCAAATGGTGATGAGCTTCATCCAATGCAGAAAGCGTTTGTGGAATGCGACGGCTTTCAGTGTGGATATTGCACGCCAGGTCAGATTATGTCTGCTGTTGCCTGTGTAAATGAAGGCCATACAGGTTCTGTGGAAGAGATTAAAGAATATATGAGCGGCAATCTTTGCCGTTGCGGAGCGTATAACGGTATTGTTCAGTCCATTCAAAAAGTTGCAGCCCGATGAGACCATTTAATTTTGAAAAAGTAAAATCTACAGCTGAAGCTTCTTCAATGAAATCAGCAGGCGGTCAGTATATCGCAGGCGGAACGAACCTGGTAGATCTGATGAAGAAAAATATTACTCAGCCGGAAACCCTGATTGATGTAACAATAGCGTTGTCTGATACGGTAAATCATCAAAATAACATATTGCAGATTGGAGCAATGGCTAGCAACAGTAAAGTAGCAAATAATAAAGATGTTGTTGAAAAATTTCCTCTTATTTCAAAAGCTATTTTGGCCGGTGCATCACCTCAGATCAGAAATATGGCGAGCTCAGCAGGAAATTTGCTACAGCGTACAAGATGTCCTTATTTTTATGATATCACAACACCTTGCAACAAAAGAAAACCCAACAGCGGGTGCAGTGCGCTTAATGGAGCCAACCGAATGAGTGCCGTTGCAGGATATAATAATCAGTGTGTTGCCGTACACCCTTCCGATTTCTGTGTTGCTCTGACAGCTCTTGATGCAACTGTGACAGCACAGACAAAAGATCAGAAAGAAGTTAAAATACCATTTAAAGATTTTCATAAATTACCGGAGAACACACCCTGGATCGATAATAATTTGCCACAGGACGCTGTTATAACCAGTATTGAAATTCCGGATAATGCTTTTGAAAAACATTCTGCCTATGTAAAAGTAAGAGACCGGACCTCATACGTATTTGCATTGGTTTCTGTCGCAGCAGCACTGGATCTTGACGGAAAAACAATAAAAAATGCACGTCTGGCATCAGGAGGAGTGGCACACAAGCCATGGCGTTGGTTTGAAGTGGAAAAATTTCTGAATGGCAAACGCGCTACAACAGATGTTTTTGAGGCGGCAGCAAGATTGGCAACCAAAGATTTGAAACCCTTATCCGAAAACGGCTATAAGATTCCAATGCTTCAGGGAGCTATGGTAACAGCATTGCAAAATTGTGTAAATCAATAAGGTTAGGATATATTAAAAAAGTAACAATTATGGGATTACTCGAATTACTGAAAATTAAATCCAAAAGACCCGAAGGACGTGTTGAAGGAGTCGAAAAAGTTACCGGAAGCGGTAAATATGCTGCTGAATATGAAGTGAAAAATATGTGTTATGCCGTGTTGGTAAACAGTACAGTGCCTTCCGGTAAAATACAATCGATATTGGTTGATAAGGCTAAGGCGGTAGAAGGTGTTATTGATGTGATCACACATTTACACAAGCCTTCGGTTCCTGGTCTGGCGACTGAAGAAAAAATTAAAGAAGCAAAATTCGGATTACCGATTTTTCATACTGATAGAATATTTTTTAAAGGTCAGCCTATTGCAATGGTCATTGCAGAGACACTGGAAGACGCAACTTTCGCAGCTTCATTGGTAGAAGCTGAATATCAGAAAGATAATTTTAATGTCGATTTTAATTCTGCAAAAGAATCCGTTGCTTTAAAAGCAGAAGGTAAAGAAAGAGGAAGCTTTGACAGTTGGCAAAATTTACCTTTTATTATAGATCAGCAATACAATATTAAGGCAGATGTGCACAACCCAATGGAAATGCATGCCACAATCGCCCATTGGACGGGAAATGATACGTTGCGTCTTTATGATAAAAACCAAGGCGTAAACAATGTTCAGAAAACGTTTGCCAAATTATTTGAACTTCCTGAAAAAAATATAGAAGTATTCAGTGAATTTGTAGGGGGTGGTTTCGGATCCGGATTAAGGGTCTGGCCTCACGTTTTGGCTTCAGTTATGGCAGCAAAGCAGGCTGGGCGCCCTGTAAAACTCATGCTTACCCGTCCGCAGATGTTTGCGGCTACCGGATATAGACCAGCTTCCTGGCAGAGAGTCAAAATAGGATCTGATCAGTCTGGGAATTTTTTAGGAATTCTACATCAGGCAAAGAATGAAACTTCAGTGTATGAAAACTTTAACGATGGTATTACCCGCGTTACAAGATTAATTTATAAGTTTCCCAATTTAAAAACAGAAGCAGCAAATGTCCCTTTAAATTTAAGTACACCAACCTGGATGCGGGGCCCGGGCGACTGTACCGGAGTATTCGCTTTAGAGTCGGCAATCGATGAATTGTCTTATAAACTTAAAATGGATCCAGTTGAATTAAGGTTAAAGAATATCTCCCTGGAAAAACATCCCGATTCAAATCTGCCATGGTCTACTCATTTTCTTGATGAAGGATTAAAGAAAGGTGTTAAAATGATTGGATGGAATGCCAGAAAATCAACCCCTGCCACCGTCACTGATGGAGATTGGTACATTGGCTACGGAATGGCTGTCGGAATGTGGAATGCAGGAAGGAGAGAAGCAAAAGCAGCGATTGTCATGCGTAAAGACGGAAACATTGTCGTACAGACCGCTATGACCGATATCGGAACCGGGACAGGAACTGGAATGCAGAATATTGCCCACGAAATTACCGGAATTCCAAAAGATAAAATCAGCATAGAACTGGGAAATTCAGCGCTGCCTCCTGCACCAAGTCAGGGTGGAAGTACAGGGCTGTCTTCCGTGAGTGGTGCCGTGTTTGATGCAAGTAATCAGCTAAAACAGAAGCTGGCAGAATATGCATCGTCGGTTAACCAAGGCTTTAAAGGAACTGTTCTGGAAAATATTTTTCTGTCGGATAAAGGTATCAGTTTAAAAAATAATTCAAAAGCCTTTGTTTCTTACGAAGAATTGTTTGAAAAGAATAATCTTACTGAAGTACGTCTTGAAGTAGCATCAAAGCCGGGAAGTGAACGTGAAAAATTTGCGTTCTGTTCATCTGCGGCACATTTTTGTAAAGTGCGTGTCAATAAGCGAACCGGAAAAGTGAAAATAGAAAAGCTTGCCGTCGTGGGAGATGGTGGAAAAATCATCAACACGCAGGCAGCAGCAAATCAGATGTCCGGAGCTGCGGTTGGCGGAATCGGTATGGCTTTAATGGAAGAAAATCAGATCGATGCAAAATTAGGTACACTCATCGGTAATGATCTTGCTGGATATCATTTTGCCGTAAATGCCGATGCACCTATTATTGAGGTTGAATTTATTAATAAACCCGATCCAAATATCAATCCTTCAGGTGCCAAAGGTTTGGGAGAAGTGGGAATTATTGGTACGGCACCGGCAATAGCAAACGCAATTTATAATGCTATCGGTGTACGGATGAGAGATTTACCGATTACCCCCGATAAAATAGTAATGGAATTATCTCGCTGATAAAGTCATATCTTAAACTATACAATCATAAATATTCTGTATCGCAATGGTACAGGATATTTTTTATTTATTAATAATCGATTCTTATTTAGATTGAATATATTTTAATCAATTCAGTACGTAATATACCACATAAGACCTGTTTTTGCGAATAACGGTTTCCTTTTTGTATCATAACCGATAACCAAATTACAGATTTATGTCAAATACTGGAAAACAATCTATTACACTAAACGTAAATGGAAAGGAACACCATCTGGATGTACTTCCCTGGGTTTCACTTCTTGATGCTCTACGAGAAAATCTGCATTTTACAGGAACAAAAAAAGGCTGCGATCACGGTCAGTGTGGAGCATGTACGGTTTTGATCGACGGAAAGAGAGTTTTGAGCTGCCTCAGTCTCTGTGTAATGAAAACTGATGCGGAAATTACAACGATAGAGGGCGTTTCCGACGGTGAAAACCTGCATCCTGTTCAGCAGGCTTTTATCGATCATGATGCTTTTCAATGCGGATATTGTACTCCGGGACAGATCTGCAGTGCCATAGGATTATTAAATGAAAATAAAGCAAAAACCCGTGAAGAAGTTCAGGAACTGATGAGTGGTAATCTTTGCCGATGTGGGGCGAATAAAGGAATAATTAACGCTGTACTATCAGTAAAACAAGGTATTTATGAATAATTTTTCCTATACAAAAGCGTACAGTGTTGATGAAGCAGTTTCATTGACAACTATAAATGAAGATAACAAAATCATTGCCGGCGGTACCAATATTATCGATCTGATGAAGTATTTTGTTACTCAAGCAGAAACTTTAATCGATATTAATAAAATTGAGAGAATAAGCGATATTTCTGAACTGAATGATGGAGGAATTCTTATTGGTGCCTTGATGACCAACGCCGACACGGCATATCACCCACTTATTGAAGAAAAATATCCGCTGCTTTCAAAAGCGATTTTGGCAGGAGCTTCGGCACAGATCAGAAATATGGCGACTAATGGTGGAAATCTGTTACAGCGCACAAGATGTTATTATTTTTACGATATCCATACGCCCTGCAATAAAAGAACTCCCGGATCCGGATGTTCTGCCATTAAAGGATACAACCGTATTCATGCTATTTTAGGTCACAGCGATAATTGTATTGCTGTTTTTCCTTCGGATATGTGTGTAGCATTGGCTGCTTTGGCTGCAATTGTCCATATATCGGGACCGGATGGAGAACGGACATTAGCATTTTCCGATTTTCACAGGCTTCCGGGCGATACTCCGAATATAGACAATAATCTGAAAAAAGGTGAAGTCATCACCGGGATTGAACTGCCTGCGAATGGATTTTCAAAAAATTACTCTTATCTGAAATTGAGGGACCGAAGTTCTTATGCATTTGCATTGGTTTCGGTTGCAACAGGTCTGGAACTTGAAGGTAGAATGATTAAAGAAGCAAGAATTGCGCTGGGTGGTGTTTCTCACAAACCCTGGCGTGTACAAGAAGCTGAAGAATTTTTATCAGGCAAGGAGGCAAATGCAGAAAATTTTGCTTCCGCTGCTGATATTATTTTAAGGGGAGCCATAGGTTTTGAACATAACAATTTTAAAATTAATCTGGCTAAAAAAGCTATCGTGAGAAACTGTATGATGGCGCTTGACCCATCTTCTCAGAGACCGGGTGCAAAACCTTCTTTATAATATTTATTCTTAATGCTAATTAAAATTTTATGAAAAATACACCATCTGTCGGGCAACCCATTAATCGTCTGGAAGGTCATCTGAAGGTGACAGGACAAGCAAAATATGCCGCGGAATATGATGCTCCCGATTTATTATATGGATATATCGTAAACAGCACGATCACAAAAGGTAAAATTAAGACCATCGATACATCAGAAATAAAGAATATGGAAGGCGTTGTTGAGGTTTTTACCCACGATAACAGACCTTCGACTGCCTGGTTCGATTTTCAGTATGCCGATATGGATGCTCCTCCGGGAATTGTTTTTAAACAGCTTAAAGACAATGAGATTAAATACAATGGTCAGCCCATTGCTTTGGTCGTTGCAGAAACCTTTGAAATGGCTCGTTATGCGGCAGCAAAAATTAAAGTAATTTATGAAGAAGAGGATTTTGAAACAGATATGAAGGTGAATCTTGAAAAGGCACGAGATCCTAAAAAAGGTCTGGCATCACTGCTGAAACCGCCTCCACCAAAACCTACCGGTGATTTTGAAAAAGAATATGAGAATTCATTTGTAAAAACAGACAGTCACTTCAGTCACGGAACCGAGCATCACAATCCCATCGAAATGTATGCTTCCACCGTAATTTACGAGGGTAAAGATAAACTGACCATCTATGACAAAACCCAGGGAACCATCAATTCACAAATGTATGTTGCGAATGTTTTCGGGCTTAAACTGAAGAATGTACGGGTCATTTCACCATTTGTCGGTGGTGCTTTTGGATCAGGTCTTCGTCCGCAGCAGCAGCTTTTTATGGCGGTAATGGCGTCATTAGCACTAAAGCGAAATGTTCGGGTAACCCTTGATCGGACACAGATGTACATGATCGGGCACAGGCCTCCGACGTTGCAACATACCAGGTTTGGTGCTGATAAAAACGGAAAAGTAAATGCTATTTATCATAAAGGAATTGGTGAAACTTCGCAGTTTGAAGATTATGTGGAAATTGTTGTGAATTGGGCCAATATGCTGTATCCCGCAGAAAATACCCTGCTCGAACATCAACTTGTTCCGCTGGATGTTTACAGCCCGCTTGATATGAGGGCACCCGGAGGAAGCACCGGAATGCACGCTATTGAAGTAACGATGGATGAAATTGCTTACCAATTAAATATAGATCCGTTGGAATTGAGACTTATCAATTATTCAGAAATTGATAAGAGCAGCGATAAGGAATATTCAAGTAAGGAGCTCAGAAAATGTTATCTGGAAGGCGCGGAAAAATTCGGATGGAATCAGAGAAATCCTGAACCCCGAAGCATGAAGCGAGGAAATAAGCTGGTCGGCTACGGAATGGCAACCGGAATTTGGGATGCCAACCGTATTTTGGGCCGTGCAGAAGCAATCATGACTGCTGATGGCAAAGTAGAAATAAAAAGTGCTGTGACCGACATCGGAACCGGCACGAAGACAATCATGACGCAGATTGCAGCCGATGAACTTGGACTTCCAATTGAAAATATTACATTTTCATATGCTGACAGTAAGATGCCGTTTGCTCCTATTCAGGGTGGGTCGTTTACTACAGCAACCGTTGGACCTGCCGTACAAAATGCCTGTCAGGCTTTGAATAAAAAACTTTTCAAAAAAGCAAGAGACTTGGAAGGGTCATCATTTAAAAATGTCAAATTCAGAGAGGTTATTTTTAAAAATGGTTTTATCATACTTAAAGAGCAGCCTGAAGTACAGATTGGTATTAAAGAAATTTTAAAAGCAAATGATGGAAAGGCTGTTCGAACGACCAATTCTGCGATGCCTAATCCTTTGACCTATGGAAAAAAAGCAAGGGCGGTTCACAGTGCGGTTTTCGTTGAGGTAGAAGTAGATGAAGAGGTTGGAACTGTTGAAGTGAAAAGAGCCGTTACAGCTGTAGCAGCAGGTAAAATTATCAATCCTAAAACAGCAGAAAGCCAGGTTTTGGGAGGAATGATCTGGGGAATCAGCAAAGCGCTGCACGAAGAAACCATACTCGATCATCAATTCGGAAGATATATGAATGCCAATCTAGGGGAATATCATATTCCTGTACATGCAGATATCCATGATCTGGAAGTGATATTTGTAGAAGAAAATGATTCTTTTGTGAATGATTTAGGCGTTAAAGGAGTCGGTGAAATCGGTGGAGTAGGAATGCCGCCTGCTATTACAAATGCCATTTTCCACGCTACAGGAAAGAGAATTTACGACCTTCCTATCCATTTTGACAGGTTAATTTAATTCATTTTAAAGTTATATCTTAAGGATCATTAATCAACATATACCGATTTAAAAATATGAATCACGTCACTTGTTTTTGTGATGTGATTTTTTATGAATTAATATAATCATAAAACTGACTTTAGAATTTAGTTAAAAAACCAGTATTTATACTGAAATAAATAATATTAATTTCCTTTATATTTGTTACTTACCAGCTAAATCACATAAGAATAGTAAATGAAAATTTTGCACTGATTTTATCAATTTTAAGATCAGGAATATACATGACAGTACTGTTTAATTTTCAGGCTTATTTTAAATTATAAAAACAATAATCATGGAGACCAGAAACCATTACAAACGGGGCGTAATCCGAAAAGCCATATGAGTAGGAAATTAAAAAAATATATTATGGCCCAATTTCAATTAGGAGTGTCCTTAACTTTTTTAAAAAGAGATTTAGCTTTAATGGTTCAAAGTACTGAAAAGAAGATTTCAGGTACACCGGGAAAAGATATTATTGTTAAAGAATATCTGCTTATTCCAAAAACGGTTCAATCATCAAATTATGTAACCTACAGTGAATTAAAAGATGATTTTAATAAAATATTTGGTAAGGATTCTAACGAGGCTACAGGTAAAATCGAAAATCAATTAGAGCAACAAAGCACTGAAAAAGACACTTTTGACATTGATAAGATTCATTTTTATTTAAAGACTGCTTATTTATATAAAAAGGCATATTATATAAAAAAAACAGCAACGGAATCAGAAAAAGAGTGTGATGAAAGTGGAAATGAGTTAGCGGATGAAAAAAAAGCAAAATGGGAATATGCATTATCAATCAGCATCGACAGCAAGGATTTCTTTTCAGAATTTGAAACAATATCTATTAACTCTGTAAATTTTTCCATCTGGAATACAGACCGCACTGTCGTAAAGAAAATGATGACATTGGGAACAACAGATGAGATCTTTAAACAGTTAGAAGAATCCAGCAAGTAATTATGCCCGCTATACTTCCTCTCCGGATAAATGCTTTGTATCTTGAGTCGCCTCAGCAGGTAATTGGCCAGGATATCCGTTTTGAAAATGTTCCCTGGATGAATGCAGAGCATGATGTTTTTGAAAATCCTAATGTACCTTTAGAAACGAACTCTATTATCCCAAGACCATTCTCCTGGGATAATGGCATTTATCTGGATGAGGGAGTCCATGTTCATTTTATTCTGCCTTCCTGCTTTAAAAAATTTGATGATAAAGGAACTCTTCCTAAAGCTCCTAACCGTTGGTACGTAAAAAGAGAACGAGACGGTAAAGAATGGATTGTTGAAAGTGACTATATCTGGAATATTAATGATCCGGAACTCGATAAGAATATTACTTGTACTTATGCAGAAGAAAAGGGAGATGATTTTCAATTTAAATATGTCGGAAGAAAATACAGGTTAGAAGAGTGGCTCGATAAATCTAATGCTGAAGGTAATTATATAAAAAATCTCAGTGCTTTAGGCTGGGGAAGTTTTTCATTTGATATCCATTACCCGAATTGCAGAAGCGTATTTGGTTTTTATGACGAAGAAGGTATGGTAAACGATGCTTACAGTGTTGTAGGTTGGGTAGAGGCTTATGGACAAGTTATTTCTGAAGAATACATCGTTGCGGGTAAATTTCAGTTAAAACCAGATACCTCAGATCAAAATGAACAATCATTTGATATTGCCATCGCCAATACGTTGCCGGAAACACTTTCTGCACTGATTATCAATGCTAATAATCCGAATTTGTCAAAGCAGGATCTGCAAAAACAGGAAGAACAGATTGCCTCAATCATCAATTTTGACGAGCTGAAAGATTTGAACCTGGATTGGATTTCCAGATTGAGACATAAGCAGCATGAGCAGCAGTTTAATAAAACTTCCGGCACTACCCAATATATCTTCAATATTGTAAGTAATGAGCCTGAAAATTCGGTTCAGGAATATGATTTTGATATTAATCTTTTGGATTTTGAGTTTAGTAAGAATATTGCCAATCTGTATGCAAACATCAGGGAAAGATTAAACAGGCTGGACCAGTCTGAATTATCAGATGAAAACATTCTCGCTATTTGGGAAGGAATAAGCTTTCCGGATCTCACCAATATTTCTTTTAATGAATCTCTGGAAGATGAGCTGGACACCATCAACAGAATACTGAATAATTATGAGTTGGATACTTTCAGGCTCCAATCTAAAATTGAAAGTTTATATCTGCACTGGTCTACTTATCTGAACGCTTTATTCTTAACAAAAGATAAAAACATCAATAAGCTTAAAGAAGATTTAAAACTATTAATTTCTCAGATTAACATATTAAAGAAAAAGCTGAAAAATACCGAAACTAAGATCGCAAATTTAGAAGCTTTATTTTCTGAAAAAATATCCGGTTACTACAATAAATACGGTGATTATGAAATCATTACATTTTTAATGAAAGCGCAGCAGTCGGGTGATCCTGTTGATCAAAAAGAATTTCAGATTCTGCTCAATAAGAGATACAAAACTAAAATAATCTTATCTAAAAAAAGCAGGACAGACTACTATAATCCGTTGCCTCCCAGTATCATTATTTCGTCTCCGAAAAAGAATAATATATTTAATCTTTTCGACAATCCATTGGCTCCGAAAGAAGTTAAATCGACTTTATTTGATGCTAATCAGAAAGAAAGTTATCAGCATATTTTGGATCAGATTAATGATTTTCAAGAAATAACTGTTAATCAATGGTATACGTACAAAGTAGAATGGGAGAGTTCATTTTTACCTAAAAAGGAAGGTCATTATCTGGTCGCAGATAAAAGATTTAATGAAAATTTTTTACGGGATACTTATATTTTAGATGAGCTTAATGCTGATCTGATCAAAGAATACAGATTAAATGACGTCGCATATATGCCCAATCCCAATATCTATTATGGGCATTCTTTTGTAAGCAATACGGTTCAGGAGTATGTAAAAGAAAAATTAGAAAAAAATATTGCCAGGATTGATGAAGCAGATAATGCTCCATTGATAGAACGGATGAAGTTTTTTTTGCAAACATTGGAAGGCACTTCATTATTTGAATTAACGCTTTCTGATTTCAATAATTTAATGCTCCAAAGGAGTAATGGCTTATCGGTTATACCGCTGATTCCTAACGGATTTAAAGATCATAAGGAAATTGCAAAAAGTATAGAAAGTTTGTGTAAAGAATATTTTAACAACTTAAATCTTTTAACCCCCAACCGATTGTCAATTTTCAATCCGTTCCGGAATGGGGCTTTTAAAATGAACAAGTTCAGGGTTATTGATTCTTTTGGAAGGGACAAAATCATAAAGCCTGGAAAAATTTTAACAACCCACGTGCAAAAAATCGAAAATAAAGATAACTGGGTCATGCTGCCACCGAGATATCTGCAGTCTGCGGCCTTAAGTACAAGATTTAACCGAACAATAACAGACAACAAGAAATCTCCTGTACTTGGCTGGATGGTTCCTGTTTATCTGAATCAGCGTATCGAATTTTTTGATGCTCATGGAAAACATTTAGGAGCGATAGATACCGAAGGTCAGTGGGAATCTTCGCCTTTTGATATTGAAATAGCTCAGGAAAATACCGGATATAAATCGGTTGTAAAAAATCCTCATCTTAAAAGAATCATTCACTGGATGATAGAACGAATTTGTAAATCGAATAAAAAAGATCAGTTCATTAAAGAACTGCAAAAGACGATGGAGCATACGTCACCAGAAGATTACGCCAATCCCTCTCTGTTGGAAACGATTTCTTCTGTTCCTATAGCCATTACCTTAGTGAATATCAATGTATTTACCAAAGGTGAAGCACTTTATGATATTAATTATTCGGAAAATATCAGTATCAATACGTATGACAATCAGAGGAAATATGATAAAGTTAAAATTCCGATGTCAATTGGTGATTTAAATCAGTACAATGACGGAGTACTGGCCTACTGGCATTACAATCTCAAAGAAGAAGATAAAGATTCTGATGAAAAATTAGGTTTAAAATATCTGGAAAGTAAAATTTATTTTAATAATGATGTCAATAAAAAGATAGCTAATCACCCGTATTCGCTGAAAGATTTTTTAAAAGAAAACCCTATTGACGGCAGGGAAAAATGGAACGAAATTGAAAGTAAGCCTTTGATCAGCTCTTCAATTAATTATAAACCTCAGGATAAAGAAAGTTATCTGGCATTAAATGACACTTTAAGCGCCTGCCAGAGATACGTTCTGATGCATCCAAAAGGTAATTTAAATATCAAAACCGGGATTTTGCCGGAGAAAGCCATAAAGTTACCGTATAACAGAATCAAAAATGCTTTAAAAAGGATTGAACTGACTTTATTAACGACCCCCATTTTAACGCCTAAAGAAAATCTTCAGATTTCCCTGGCGAAGGATAACCGTTATGAATGGTCATGGATTGAGCTGGAAAAGAAAAACAAAAAAGAGCGTTTATCTGTAAAAAATCCACCGGTCAAAAAGCGTATCACTCAAAATCTGGCGATCGATTTCAATAAAAGTATAGAGGCAGAAGCTTATATGCAGACTTTATTATTGGATTTAAAAAATGATGGTCTCCTGGTTGATGAATTGTCAGCATTTTTTCCGGGTGAAAAAATCTATTTTATCAATAAAGAGGAATTTGAGAAAAAGAATGAAGCCGGACGGGATCACATAAGATCTGGATTTATTAATCGTGAGGTTTCTAGTCAAATATTTAAAGATGAGAATGTTAAATCAAAAAAAGTAGCATTTGATTTTAATAATTTCAAAAATAAAAAATATACAGCCCTTAAAGAATTTCTTATCAGGGAAAAATATGTCATTCAATCTGAAACAAACTTGTTGAATAACGAAGTGTATTTTATTGATTTTGAAAAAATAAATGCATTACAGATAAAAAAACAAGCTGCTTTAAATGACTTCGAGAAAGATATCATGGATTTATTAGCATTAAAAACGTCTAATAAAGTAATAGATCTCAAAGAAATGTTTACGAATTTATATGTCTTTAATGCAGAAAATGCTTCTCTGATGATGAATGATCAGTTTAAGCAATCCCTGATGAGTAAAAAGATTGTTCAGCAAGATGCTTTTTATCCCGACGACCATATCTATTTTATAAATATTGGTGAATTGGAAAAGATTAAATTAAAAGAGCACCCGGACGAATATGAAAGCATATTATTAAAACTGATAGAAGAAAAGTCTCAAACCATTCTGCAGATCAGTGATTTTAACACAAATTCCGGGAGTATTCCCATTCTGGTTTTAAAAGAAGGGTGGCTATCCATAAAATCGACTACATTTTAAACATCATGGCAAAATTATTATATTATTTTCCATTAGATAATTTAGTGAATAACGAAATTATTAACAACTATAAAAGTCAGGTTCAATCGAGTTTAGAAAATAATAATCTTGAGGTTGATTTTGATGAATACAAAGGTTCTTACCTGAATTTTAAAGATGAAAGTAAACTGGAACTGACATTCAAAAAAACAGTAAGTAAAGGAGGGACTTTGATTAATTTCTTTTTCAATTACAATAAAAAAAATAATAATGGTTCTATCAACCTCATTACGATGGGGGAAAAAATATTGAGTGTTATCAAATCCAACAACAGAAATGCGATTTCTTTTAAAGACAGTATTAAAGTCAATGACGCTGATTTTAAGATCAGGGAAAACCATTGGTTCAACGGTTCTGTATACTTTGATGATTCGGGTAATGTTGATCTCTATCTGACCGATGAAAATTTTTTACTGCACCGAAAAGCTATCATCTCAATTAATACTAATTCTGCTGAAGATCAGAATATTATGGTCGGTGGAAATAAAGAAGGGGATCAGCTCAGGATTGCCGATCTGTCGATTTATGGCGATGTCACAAAAGATGAAATTGAAAATATGATTAATAAAACCATAGCGCAACATCTTACCCTGTTGTCAAAATCTGCTGTAACCGATACGGTAACTTTCAAGCTTACCAACAGTAGTGAATATGATAGTTTAATTATTGAAAATGAACAGCTTCCTCTATCCTTCGAATTTTTCCCAGGCGATATGACGCTCGAAAAATATGATCGTTGTATTGCAAAACTTAAAGTAAAAAAAGGATTTTTTAAATATATTTCAGCAAATAATGATACCCAAGAATCTGATGAGCTTGATATTCCTTTTGATCTTAAAAATCAGCAGGCTGGTAACGGAAGTTTAACGGCAGTGCTGGACGGTGTATCCATTATCAACCGGTTAGAGCAGGAAAGGGTATTGGTTCAGCTGGAAATGTATAATCTCACGCTCACGAAAGATGACTTTTCTACAACGTATACCAAATCTCAGCCTTTTATTATTGATAAAGTGTTTGAAGTCATAGATTTACGGGGTGGAAATGAATGTCCGTTTGATGTATTTATCCTTGGAAATGATACCTTAAACAATGGGACAGAAAATAATACTCAGACGATCAAGATTTTAATAAACAATATAACGGATGCAGATCTGAAATTTTCAGATACCAGTGGTTTCAGGATGAGCGGTAATTTTCTCACGATACTGGAAAGTGATGTGCAGCAAACTGCTAATTTAAAACTGAAAGAATTTCAATCTTTTCGTGATATTTCGACTAAACCCAGATCGACAGGAAATGACTTTTTATATTATCAGAATGAGTATGTATTAGGTAAAGAAGAGTCCATAATCTTGGAGATTTCGGGATTGAAAGCTAAGCAGCCAACCCCTGCAAATCCATCCGGTGCTTATCCTTTTTATCTGGAATACAAGAACATTCCGGGGTATAGAAACGGAAAAGTCAGGTTTTATATAAAAACAGGTAAAATGTTCTATTCACTTTAAGTTTTAAACTATGTCAGAAAAATTAAATATACATGAATTTGAAGCCAGTCAGGCAAAAGTTGACAAGTTAACTGTCAATACTTTAGATTCGCAAAATGCTGTAATCAATGCGTTGACAACCGATATGATCAAGCTTAAAAATCAAATCGAGCTGTTGAGCAGTGAATTGACGATTGTAAAGGGTTCAAATGAAATAATGAAAATCAGTTCAGAAAAAACAGAAATTGAAAATAATCTGTATGTTAAAAACGAACTGGTTTCTTTACCAATAGGCACTGTAATCGCTTTTGCCGGAAAAAATATTCCTGACGGCTGGTTGATTTGTGATGGAGGCTTTACTAATGAGCATCCAAAATTAAAGGAGATCATAGGAGATCGTGTGCCTGATTTAACAAGTAGATTTATTATGGGTCTGTCAATAAAAGACAATCTAAATTTAGAATGGAAAAATAGGTATGCGGGCAGTTTTTCAGTACAATTAAGAGAAGAAAATCTTCCTCCTCATACACATATATTTTCATATAATACTGAATATTACCAATACAAATTCAGTAGATATGATAAAGATTCCGGATTTGGAAAAACGACAACAACATTAGACGGGTACACTGAGATGAATACAAGAAATAGCTATAGCGAAAAAACAGCACATAATGAAAACTTTAAATCCTTACCTATTGATATAACTCCTCCGCATTTTAAATTATTATATATTATTAAAGCAGAATAATATTAAATCAAGCACTTCTTCATGAGTCCTAAAAGTTTAAAAACCAATATCCAGCTCGAGCTCGACGTCACAATAAAAGAAGTTGACCTTACAATCACAGGAAATGTTATCAGATTAAATGATGATATTTCCGTAACGTCGTTTGCTGGTAAGCTACCTGATGTTTCAAAGAATATCTCTAAACTTTTAGCGGATGAAGATGAGACTAAAGATCACATCGCTCCTTTTCTCCCTGATGAGCTGAATTTCGGCATTTATAAAATTTCAAATGATAATGAAAAACTGACCGCTTTTCAGTTGGCAGCAAGGTATTCAAAGCTTAAATTAAAAGGTATTTTTTCTGATCAATTTAAACTGTTTTCAGTATCCATAAAAGAAGGAGTCAGTTTTGCGAAAATGCCTTTGGTTGGAGAGTATCTTAAAGATTATTCCATTTCTGCCATAGAGCTGGTATATCTTTCTCAAAAAGGCGGACCGTCAAATAATGAGCAACTCAAATTAATCAATACGTCCAAGAAAAATTTTGTCGACAATAAAATCTGGTTAAACAAAGAAAAACTCTCTCTGTCTGCAGGATTCAATGCAGGTATGATTTTTAAAGATGGGAATGAAGAGCAAAAAATCACCTTTCCCGGTTTTGATCTGAAAGGCATAAAAGTTCCTGGTTTACCTGTTTCTGATTCAGGATCTTCAAAAAAGGAAAATCAGGGTAAAGCAGGCAGTATTCAAAAAGAAAATGGTAAAAAGAATTCGTTAGTACAAATCCATGAAGTAAAGCCCTCCATCGAAAATAATATCATCCATTTTTCTGTATCAGCAGATTTTAATGTGGGACCCTTCGGCTTACAGCTTGTCGGATTAGGGATTCAGGTTCCTTTTACTGTTTTTCAGAATTTCAGCCTCGAAAAATTATGGCAGGAAATTCAATTTACCTTAAAAGGACTGGCAATTATTTATGATACGCCAACGCTTTCCATAGCAGGTGCGTTTTTAAGAGAAACAAATAACGGGACAGAAGAATACAATGGTTTACTGACCTTCAGACTTGGTAAAATTGAAATCATAGCCATCGGATCTTACATTAAAACACCGAGCTATTCTTCATTGTTCGCATTTGGATATTTGGGGATTCCGATTCCTGTAGATCCTGCTTTTTATATTCACGGATTTGCCTTGGGATTTGGGTTAAACCGAAACTTTATAATGCCTGATATCACCGAAATTCCTGATTTTCCGCTAGTCAAAATCGTTCATCAGGGAGGCTTAAAGCAAGGCGATTCTATTAAGAAGATTTTTAATGATTTAAACCGTTATCTTCCCGCCAGTGAGAATACCTATGTAATTATAGCAGGAATTAAATTTGATTCCTATAAGATGATTTTTACCACAGGGATATTGGCCATTGCTTTTGGAAACAAGACTTCTTTAAATCTTTTAGGCTTATCAACAATGAAGCTGGAAGGCGTTTACAATTTTGAATTTGCCTTTTCCATGCGTGCCGATTTAGATGAAGGAACCTTTTTAGTGCGGGGTCAATTGACGGATAACACCTATGTATTGTTGCCCCAGCTGAAATTAACAGGCGGCTTTGCGCTGGGAATGTGGCTGAAAGGGGATGTTGCCGGCGATTTTGTATTTACGTTGGGAGGCTATCATCCTGATTTTAAGGTGCCCACTCATTATCCAAATAATACTCCTCGTTTAGGATATAGTTTTAATTTAGGCTCCGTTCAGTTCTATGGCAAAGCGTATTTTGCTTTAACGCCAAGCTGTATTATGGCAGGTATTGCGGGCGGTCTAAGTCTTGTGCTTGATGGAAGTGTGGTTTATGCTGAAATTGGAGTACTCTTCAGTGCAGATTTTATTATTTCATGGAAGCCATTTTATTACAAAGCAGAGGTATATGTACAGATTTATGCTAAAATAGTCGTGGATGTATGGCTCTTCAGTATTAATCAATCTTTTAATCTCACAGCTAAATTAAATCTCGAAGGACCTGATTTCAGAGGACTGGCAACTTTTAAAGTCGCGGGATATGAATTGGAAGTGAAATTCGGTAATCATCATAAACTTGTCGATAAAACGTTAAGTAAAGAAGAATTTATAGCTGCTTTTTTACCGGACGCCACTAAAATACTTACCTGCAATATAACATCAGGGATCATAAAAAAAATAAAAAATGCAGATGGAATTGAATCTGTAGTCGTTAATCCGAAAACTTTTGCACTGGAAATTTATTCGGAAATTCCGATAACTGAAATTGATGGAGATCAATTGGTTACCAGAGAATTAAACCCTGAAAATATTTATCCGGTATATGCGGCATCTCCGAGATTGCAAAATAAGATCAGTTTATCAGTTGATGGTGCAGCCCATCATTTCTTATCCTTTACAGGTTCTCCTATTTTAAAATCAGTTCCTGGATCGATCTGGAATCACTCCAATACAATTCCGGATAATCAGGAAATATTATCAGATCCTAAATTATTGAAAGATATATGTAAAGGGGTTCGTTTGGAATTTTCTAAAGTAAATTCTAATATTTACCCGGTAATTATTTCTTTATATGATACTTGTGTTAAAGATTATAAGAATAGCTTTATGGCCAGCGAAATAAAGCACAAGCAAAGTTCAGCTATATTGAATGGCAGTGTCATGAATCTTTTTGAAATTCTGGATGAAGATGAAATAGATTATACCGACTTAGAAAACACTGTTGATGTTTATAAATACAAAAGGAAATCTTTAGGAACATATCAAATCGCTTAAAATGACACAGGAAGAAATCGGAATTGCTCCGTCACACATCCCCACTGTTGTCTCAGGAAAATATGAGATGAAGGCCAATCTGCAGAACAATCTTACCAATGTTGATGAGCAGAACATTGTTTTCTATGTGGCCGGTTATAATTATACTATTCCTCAGAATGAAATATTGGCAGTGCATCCTCCTATGGAACATACGGGCGACTTTGCCGGTACTTTTCCGCATATACAATTCAGAAGAAGTACGTTGCCCTGGGAGTTTGACTGCCGGTCAGAAGGAAACAGAATACCTTATATTTTCCTGGTTTTACTTAAGGAAGATGAACTGGCGTCCGGAAAATTTGAAATATTGGAAACCAACACCAATGACTTAAAGGATTCATTAGAAGATGTAAATGAACCGAAACCACTGAAAATTCTTAATGTTCTAGACGATAATAACAAGATTTTTCCTTCTATAGATTTTGTATCCCAGCTAGCACATGTAAGAGTTCAGGAACATGAAGAACTTAAAGACCTGAACCTTCCCAAAGAAACAAGTATTGTCATTTCTCATCGTATGGTGGAACCTGATACAAAGTATAAAGCTTTCGTCTGCTACTATTCTGCTGAGATCGTTATCAAGGAAAAGGATAAATATCAATTAAATAATTCAAATTCAAACAATGAATATCAAAGGACAAAATCATGTGTAGTTTTATCTGAATGGTCTTTTGAAAGCATCAGCGCTGATTTATATCAGATTGATACAAATAAGCTGAAGACGCATCCGGATTTTAGTGTCTTTCAAAAAGATTTAGCCGAATCGGAAGTTTTACCGTTAAAAGATTTAAAAACAGTTGCAAATGTTGAACTTCGTAAGTTAATTTCCATTAATGAAGCTTATTTAAAAGGACGTAAAGACCGATGGAAAACATTACCTGAACCCAAATCCGTTCGTGATTTTGAGTATAATGAAGAGATTAATTTTAAAGAAGAAAACAATTATATTCTTGAATATTTAAAGTACAGTGGCAAAAACCTAAAAGGTTATTTATATGAACTAAAGCTTGAATCTTTTAAGACTAAAATCAACATCAATAATGAAGCGGTTGTCAAATTGCTGGATGTCGCAAAAGTGCCGGTAGAACATCAGCTGAAAGCGGGTGGAAAAATCGTTTCATGGTATCAGGGGTCTTTTACCAACTGGAATTATTCATTTAACCTGAACAGTTTAATACAAGATAAAGGCTGGACAGATGTTCCCGATCATCAGGATTACCTGAATCTTTTTAACGATGATACGAAGATGTATGATATGACCTACGCTGCGGCGTGGCAGTTAGGCCGGTTAATGATCATGAACGATAACAAAATCCTTCAGGAACTGAAAAAATGGAAGAATGAACTGGAATTACATCATTTGATACAAGAGCAAAACCGATACAGCTATCTGCCTAATCTGGCAACCCAGGCGCCACAGCTTCCTGATTTATTATCGGATTATATTGCAGACTTGCTTCGGTTTAAAAATTTTCCTGTTTATTACCTGCTTCCTCATGCAGATTTAAGTACTGAAGAAAGCATTAAATACTTTAAAATTGATAATTCCTGGATGTTGGCATTTTTATACGGGATTTTTAGTGCCGGTCCAAAACTAAGTCTAAAAGATTTTGAAGAGTACATTTTAAAAAACAAAACGCTTCATCAAGTATTCGATGATAATAAGTCCTATTACGGAATTTTGCTTCAGTCACAAAGTATTAAAAACTGGCCTCATCTGGTCATAGAATTGAATAGAAGCACTGATTTTCATTATGTAACGGAAATTAATGATACCATCCGTCTGTACGTCACTGATCAGAAATTCTCTGATATCGAAATTTATCTCAAAAATGAAAACGCTCATTTTGGAAAAGAATATAACGCTGAAGAAGATAAGTTCACTGAACTGTCAACTGACAGTGTAAAATTGGCTAATAATTATCTGTACAAACAGCCTAAAGTAGAATTTAAACTAGGCTGGATGCAATAAATTTATCTTCAATTATAATATTTTTATCTTGAATTTTATGGGTTATTTTAACTGATTATCTTCTGCGTATTGTTCTTTTCAGTAATATGATTGATATTTTGCGATTGCAGTACAAATTTTGATAATGAAGTCTTTGAAACTTACACTATATTTGTAAATCGCTGCTAAAAAATGAAAAATATACCCATATTATTGGTTCTTTTAATTTTGATCTGTTGTAATTCTGACAAAATTTCAGAAAATTCAATAGATTTTAATAACAAGGCTGTACATTCTCTTCGTTCTGAAAAATATTCTGAAGCGCTGAATTATTCTGAAGAAGCTATTCTGGCAGACGATAAAAATTATCAGGCTTAATAACCATAAACTAATTTTAAATGAAAAATAGAATTATACGAAATATTCGGATTGGAGTAATACTCGCTTTACTCCTGCTGATTGGGAGTTCTATCGCATCTTATATTAGTATACAGAAGCAGACGGAGAACAGAAAAAGTCTTTTAAAAAGTAAGGAATCCATAAGCTTAGTAAAAGATGTTTTAAATTCCCTCTTAGATGCAGAAACGGGCATCCGAGGATATCAGCTTACCGGTCATGAAAGTTTTCTTGAGCCTTTCACGAAAAGTGAGAAGAAATATCCGCAGCTTGTCGCCGATAAAAACAGGCTGGATCTTAAAGATAAACACCAGGTTGCGCTTCTTGATGAACTCATGCGCACTTCAGATATCTTGATGGAAGGGGATTCATTACTCATTGAGAACCGTAGAAAAGGCATATTAATGACCAGAGAAGAACTTGTACAAAACAAGATCGCTATGGACAGATGTCGGATATTGGTACAGCAATTTGTTAAATATGAAGAAGTTCAGCAGGCCATTAAGAATAAAGATCTGAACAAGTCTTCAAACTCGACAGTTGTATTTATCATTTTTTCTGCCATAGCAGCCATTGCGGTTACCGTTTTCTTTTACATGCAGGTAAGATCTGATCTTATTCGCAGGGACAAATTAGAAAAAGATTTGTTTTATACCAAGGAAATTCTTGAGCAAACCAGCACGGTAGCACAGGTAGGAGGCTGGGAAGCAAACGTAGATACAGGCGATCTCTTCTGGTCGGAGAGTACCAAAGAAATCCATAAAATAGACAATGATTTTCATCCGGATTTCGAAAATGCCATAGCATTTTACAAAGAAGACAACAGGGAAAGGATAAAATATCTTTTTGATAGGGCAGTGAAAGAAGGAATTTCTTTTGATGAAGAGTTTCAGCTCGTCCGTAATGACGGCGTTACGATCTGGGTGAGAGTAAAAGGAATTCCTGAATTTGAAAATGGCGTATGCAAGAGGGTTTTCGGAATTATCCAGGATATTGATGCCTACAAAAAAATGTTTTTGGAAATTACCAGAAAGGAAGCCATGATGCAGTCTTTTGTAACCGATGTTCCGATTCCTCTGGCCATGTTTGATAAAGACCTGAACTATGTTTCGGTAAGCAACAGATGGAAGGAGGAATTCAATATGCATGATATGGATCTTATCGGAAACAATTTATTCACCATATCTCCCAATGTTCCCGAAGAAAGAAAAGAAATATACCGTAATGCTCTGTTGGGAAAAACCTATATCAATGAAGACTTTACGGTAAAATTAGACAGTAAAGAAGAAGTTCAGCATTATGACCTTAAAGTAGGACCATGGTATCTTACGGAAGATGAAGTGGGTGGTATAATAATTTCCGTACAGAATATTACCACTGCAGTACAGGTAAATGAAGAACTGAAAAATGCCAAGGAAATGGCGGATATTGCAAGCAAAGCAAAGTCTGAGTTTCTGGCCAATATGAGCCATGAGATCCGTACTCCTTTAAATGGGGTTATAGGATTTTCAGACCTTTTATTAAGGACACCACTTACGGAAACACAGATGCAATATCTGAACTATATCAATGAATCGGGGGAAAACCTGCTGAATATTATTAATGATATTCTGGATTTTTCTAAAATAGAGTCTGGGAAAATGGAGCTTCTCATTGAAAAAAGTGACGTTTATGACATGCTGAGCCAGGTAATTAACGTTATTCTCTATCAGTCCCAGAAAAAAAATATCGAACTTCTTCTGAATATTGAGCCGGGACTTCCGAAAACGCTTCTTATTGATGAATCAAGATTAAAACAGATCCTGATCAATCTTTTGGGAAATGCCGTGAAATTTACAGAGAAAGGCGAGATCGAGCTGAAAGTGGAGAAGCTGGAGATGAATGATAAAAATATAGCGTTGCGCTTCTCTGTAAGGGATACAGGAATCGGTATTCCTGTTGAAAAACAGAAATTTATTTTTGATGCTTTCACCCAGGAAAACAGCTCTATCAGTAAAAAATATGGCGGAACGGGCCTTGGGCTTACTATTTCAAACAATATCCTGAAATATATGGGAAGTCACCTGTCGCTGATCAGTGAGCCGGAAAAAGGTTCTGTATTTTTCTTCGATATTGAAATACCTTATGAAATTTCTGAATTCAGGGAAGAAAACGATCTCACCATCAAAAGAGTACTGGTGGTGGATGATAACGAAACCAACAGAATTATTCTTGAGCATATGCTTGCCTATAAGAATATCGAGTCCACACTGGCTGCCAACGGAATGGAGGCCCTGGAGATCCTGATGAAAGGTGAGCGTTTCGATGTGATTCTGTTGGATTATCATATGCCTATCATGTCCGGATTGGAAACGATAGATAAAATAAGAGAGCTGTTCAATCAGCGAAAAGAGATTTCCCCATTCATCATACTTTCTTCTTCCTCGGAAGAAATAGACGTAATAGCTTCAATTAGGGAAAGAGAAAACTCTTATTTGCTGTTAAAGCCTGTCAAATCAGATGACTTATATAAAACGCTGAAAAAGGTAGCTCAGAATAATGTTGTAGAGATCATTCAGGATCAGTCCGAAAAAAACTCTTATTCCTTTGCCCAGGAGCTTGAAGTTCTTTTGGTCGATGATAATCCGGTGAATATGGTACTCAATAACAAAATGATACATTCAATGACTCCCGATGCGCACATTACCGAGGCTGTCAATGGTCTGGAAGCTTTGGAAGAGTGCCGCGGAAAACAGTTTTCCATTATTCTTATGGATGTTCAGATGCCAGTGATGACCGGTATAGAAGCAACACAACAGATACGTAAATTGTCGGGCTACGAAAATATACCCATTATAGGGGTTACGGCTGGAAATGTATTAGGTGAAAAAGAAAAATGTCTGGAAGCCGGTATGACTGATTTCCTTCCCAAGCCTCTCCGCCAGGCAGATCTTCAGGAAATACTCAAAAAATATATCAGTATCAGCGCCCGTGATGATAAAAGTGCTGACGCTAATCATTATGCACAAGATCAACCGGAAATAAAACCTGAAAAATACATCAATATTAAGATGCTCAACGAACAGATCGGCGATGATGATGATTTCAAAGAAATGTTCCTCGATCTGCTTATCCAACAGCTTACCGAGGCAGAAAATAATATAGAAAGAGCAGCAGAAGAAAAAGATATTGCAGAAATGCGCACAGTTCTTCATAAACTGAGAGGTACCGGAGGAAGTGCCGGACTTTTTAAACTTTCGGAATGCGCCCTGAAATGGGAAAAAATGGAGGAAGACCAAATGAATTTTTCATTGATGAATAGTGAAATTAAACAGCAAATAAAGCTAGGATTAATTGCTGTTAAAGATTTTATGAAGTAAAAGGACTTTATAAATTATTTAATTACGCTAATTTATTCACTAAGTTGGATTTGTGGTACGCTTTTCGGCCTCGTGGGAATAAGACATAGCTCCTATTTTTGTATTTTCGTGTACCGAAACTTTAGCAACAATGAAGGATAATGTACCACCCTTAAATTTTGAGCAACTTATTAACGTACTTTCTTTCACAAACATGGCTACTGCTGTACATGTTGGCGAAGATGCAAGGATTGAATTTGCAAATCAGGCGATGTTAACCATCTGGGGCAGAGGGCCAGAGGTTATCGGAAAAGGCCTTGGAGAAGCAATGCCCGAACTATCGGATCAGCCATTTATAGAAATGTTTGCAAAAGTCTGGCGTGAAGGCATTACCATTTCAGGAAATGATACACCTGCAGAAATATTAGTAGATGGTAAGCTGGGTACTTATTACTTCGATTTTGAATACCGTGCCATAAAGGATGCAGATGGTCGTGTAATAGCCATATTGCACACTGCTACTGATGTCACCGAGCGCTATCTCAACAGACGCGAACTGGAAGAGGCTAGCCAGAATAAAAAATTACTGATCCGCGAGCAGTCACTCAATGAGCAGCTTGCAGCAGCAAATGAAGAATTAAGTGCAATCAATGAAGAACTCCATGCCAGCAGGGAAGAGCTTTCAAGGATGAATACCGAGCTGGAGCATATCGTGGAAGATCGTGTGAAGGCTTTAGTTGAGAGTGAAGAACGCTTTAGATCTATGGCTGATAATACAGATGTTCTCATAGCTGTACGCGATGAGAAGGGCCAGCTGATTTATTTTAATAAGGCATGGGAACAGCTTAGCGGGCGAACCAAAGGACAGCTTATCAGCATGGGATGGCATGATTTGATTCATCCTCACGATAAGCAAAGATTTTTGGAAACTCATCAGCAGGCGTTTGCCCGAAAAGCTTCGTACAGCGCTGAGATGCGGCTGCTCGGGTCAGACGGATCTTATCATTGGCTGCTAAAAAAAGGCACACCCAGATTTTTTTCTGACGGAAGCTTTGCCGGCTTTATCAGCTCCTGCGTCGATATTACACAGCTAAAGCTGAGTGAGCAGCAGCTGCAGGATATGAATGAAGAATTAGCAGCTTCCAATGAAGAGTTTGCCGCTCTCAATGAGGAACTTGCAACAACCAACGAAGAACTTGCAGAATCCAATGAAGAGTTGCTGCGCAGTGAAGCAAGATTCCGGAATCTGATAAAACAGGCACCGGTTGCCATATGTGTGATCCGGGCTGAAGATCTGATTGTTACTGAAGTGAATGACGGTTATCTCGAATTGGTAGGGAAATCGAGGGAACAGTTAGAAAAACGTTTTATTTGGGAAGGCGTGGCTGAAGCTGCTGAAGTATATTCACCCATCATGCAGCAGGTGATCACAACAGGAGTTGCCTTCCACGGAAGAGAACACGAACTTATTTTGAACCGCAATGGCGTAGATGAAACTCTGTTTATTGATTTTGTTTATGAGCCGGTGACTGACTTAAAAGGAAAAGTTATAGCAATCATGGTGGTAGGAAACGATGTGACTGATAAAGTAATGGCAAGAAGACAGATTGAAGACGTTGAAGAGCGTAACCGTCTTGCTATTGAAGCGGCAGAAATTGGCACCTACGAATTCACCTATGCAGACCAGTCTGTGATTGGTTCTAAGCGTTTTGATGAGATCTTTGGAGTAATAAGTCCCGTTCCGAGGGCACAGATACTTGCTGCTTATCACCCTTTGGATCTTCACCTGAGTGATCAAGCTCATGAGATTGCCCGAAAAACCGGAAAGCTCTTTTATGAAACCCGTATTGTGCTTGCGAATGACTCCGTGAAATGGGTTCGCTTGCATGGGAATGTCCATTATGATGATAAGGGTAATGTAAAAAAGTTGCTTGGTACCGTGATGGATATTACCGCTCTAAAACAAATCCAGCAACAGAAAGATGATTTTATTTCGATTGCGAGTCATGAACTCAAAACACCGCTTACCAGCCTGAAGGCTTCTTTACAGCTTCTCGAGCGGATGAAAGCAAACCCAACTGCTTTGCTTCCACGGTTAATTGATCAATCCAACAGAAGTATGGAAAAGATTTCCGAGTTAGTTGAAGAATTGTTAAACGTGACCAGAATAAATGAAGGCAAGGTTATGCTAAACAAAAAGAAGTTTGATTTAGCACATCTCGTAGAAGAATGCTGCTCACATGTCATACATTTAGGAACCCATGAGCTGGTGGTAGAAGGTGAAAGCAATTTGAAGATCACAGCAGATGAAAACCGGATACAGCAGGTCATTATTAATTTTATTAATAATGCCATCAAATATGCGCCTCAAAGCAGACAGATATTCCTGGCCATCGAACATGTTATTGATTCGGTTAAGGTTTCAGTCACGGACACAGGTCCTGGTATTCCGGCTGATAAGCTACCGTATCTGTTCGAAAGATATTATCGGGTAGATCCGAAAGGGATACAAGCTTCAGGATTAGGCTTAGGATTGTATATCAGTGCAGATATTATCGAACGTCATGGTGGAAAGATCGGTGTTGAAAGCATCGAAGGTAAAGGAAGCACTTTTTGGTTTACGCTGCCTGATGAGGTTGAAACGCTTGACGAATGAATCAAGGCCTAATGAACTGATAAGAAACTGTCCGGGTGATTATAGCTGCATTTTCTGTTAAAATGAAAGAGTTTAATGGATATTCAAGCCACGCCAATGGAATTTTGAAATTTACACAATAGGACAGGGGATCTGTCCGTTGTAGTTTGTGCTGAATGTTGTGACACAATGTAATTAGGATAATTTTTTAGCAATTAAATTAAATTTTTACGTACTACCCGCATTCAGTAAATTATTTTTAGCTGAATTTGCAGATTTACGATTATCTTATTGTGAGTTGGAAAATTAGGATATAATTAATTCTAATTGATAAAAAAACGGCACCACCACAAATATGCTTCCGCTTTGGCATTTTCTTTTAAGACTGAAAGAAAAAACGATTTACTTATATTTGTCTTGCAAATCAAATCAAATGTTCAAAAAAGTAATCATTGTACTTATCCTTTTCTTTTATACGGTTTTTTGTTCGGCCCAACAGGTTCGGCCCGCCAGATCATCTGAAATTTACCGCGAACTCAAAACACTTAAGAACCTGCCTAAAGTTTTATACCTTGCGGCTCACCCCGACGACGAAAATACAGGATTACTCTCCTGGCTGGTAAACGACCAAAATCTAGAAACCGCCTACTTGTCGTTAACAAGAGGTGATGGCGGTCAGAATTTATTAGGTACAGAACAGGGGGCTGCATTGGGCTTAATCAGAACGCATGAGCTGTTGGAAGCAAGAAAATTGGATGGTGCGCAACAGTTTTTTACCCGGGCAATTGATTTCGGGTTCTCTAAAAATACTACCGATACCTTTAAACAATGGGATGAATACAGTATTATTGCTGATGTAGTCTGGGTAATTCGTAAATTCCGCCCGGATGTTATCATTTGTCGTTTTCCACCTAATGCTGCGGCAGGTCACGGACAGCATGCCGCTTCGGCCGTGGTTGCAGAAAAGGCTTTTAAGCTCGCTGGTGATAAAACCGTTTTCCCGAATCAGTTAAAATATGTCAATGCATGGCAGCCAAAACGTGTATTATGGAACACTTTCCGGTTCGGTGCAGTCAATACAACTGCTGAAAATCAGCTGAAAGTCACGGTCGGGCAATATGATGCACAACTGGGAATGGGCTATGGTGAACTCGCAGGATTAAGCAGAAGTTTACATAAAAGTCAGGGGGCGGGGACACAGTCTGTAGCCGGGATAAAAACTGAATATTTTGCTCATGTTGCCGGCGAGCCTGCTAAAACGACACTTTTTGACGGAATCGTTAAAACCTGGACTAAAGAAGGAAATCCTGATATTGACCAAGCTTTAGATAAAATCATTTCCATTTTTAATTTCAATAATCCGGAAAACAGCTTGCCTGCCTTGCTTGTTTTGCGGAAAAAAATGATGGCGTTACAAAATTCGGAGCTAAAAATAGATAAACTCAAAGCTCTTGACCATATCATTTTAAGCTGCGCTGGTTTTATGGGTGAGCTCGTTACCAATCAGGCCGAAGCTGTTGCCGGTGATCAATATAATTTTAAGTTAAATCTGATTTCAAGAGCTACAAACCCTGTGGTTTTAGAAGATGTACAATGGCTAAGTAAATCAGAAAACTTCAACAGAAAACTGTCAAAAGATTCCTTAATTACCATTCAGCAAGACATTCAGATTCCTGAAGATGCAACACTCACAGAACCTTACTGGCTGTCAAAACCAGCCTTAAATGCGGCAACTTTCTCTGTTACGAATGATACGTTAATCGGTTTGCCTGAGGAAGAATCACCACTGAATGTTTTGCTTGGTTTAAGAATAGGTTCGGAAAAGTTTCAGGTGAAGATTCCTTTATCATTCAAGAAATTAGATCCGGTTCGTGGTGATGTAGTGGAAGCCTTGCGTATTGTTCCCGCCCTGGAACTGAAGTTTACACAATCTCTCTATTTAGTTAAAGAAAATGAAGATTTACATGTGGGTGTAAATGTTAAGGTTAATTCGGGAAAACCATTCGTCAATGGTAAGCTCAACCTGATGTATAACGGAGAACGATTAGGCGGCGCTGATGTAAGTTCGATCAACGGGAAAGATTTTACCATCAATTGCGTTATTCCCAAAAATAAACTTGTCTCAGTACATTCAAATCGTTTGCAGTTGGAAGCAAATTATGTTGCAGATGGAGTAATGTTTAATAAAAAACAAGTATTAATTCAGTATCCGCATTTACCCTCCTTACAGTATTTTGCGCCTGCATCGGTCATCGTAATGAAAGGCGATATTCAGGCAAAGATTAAAAAGGTTGGCTACATCGAAGGTGCGGGCGATTTTATTCCGGAGTTTCTCCGTATTGCTGGCATTCAGGTAGATGTTTTAAAAGACGAAGATTTTTACGGTACCATAAATGAATCCGGCGGAAACGGGAATTTAAACAAACTTTCGCAATACGATGCCATTGTAATGGGTGTCCGTGCAAACAATACAGAGAAAAAGCTGGGTCGCTGGATGCCTTTTTTATGGTCTTACGTAAAAAACGGAGGAAATTTGGTAATGCAGTATAACACGAACCAGGATAAAACTGTTGATCAACTGGGGATATATGATTTTCGTATTGCAAATAAGCGGGTTACCGAAGAAAATTCCGCGGTCACATTTTTAAATCCGGATCATAAATTACTGAATTTTCCCAATAAAATTACTGCCGATGATTTTAAAGGCTGGGTACAGGAGCGTGGCGCCTATTTTCCTGATCAATGGGACGCAGCGTATGAACCGCTTTTTGAAATGCACGATACGGATGAAGAGCCGTTGCAGGGTTCAACATTATATGCCAGATACGGGAAAGGTAACTTCATTTATACTCCGCTGGCGTTTTTCCGACAGCTGCCTGCCGGAAATATTGGTGCAGCAAAATTATTTTTAAACTTTTTATCCGCCCAGAAAAACTGATGAATAAGAAAGTTAGAAATTGGAATACCTGGTATATATTATTAGTAGCTGCAACGGTTTTTCAGATTGCATTTTATTATTGGTTTACTAAATTCTGGTCATGAGTAATATAGATTGGGGCATTCTCCTATTTACCCTTATTGCAGTGGTAATTTACGGTGTATTTATCGGCCGTGGACAAAAGAACAATGAAACCTACCTGAAAGCGGATAATAAAATGCCCTGGTACATCGTGCTTATCGGTATTATGGCTACGCAGGCAAGTGCCATTACCTTTCTTTCGGCGCCGGGTCAGGCTTATACCGACGGCATGCGTTTCGTTCAGTATTACTTTGGTTTGCCACTGGCGATGATTGTGATCTGCATCACCTTTATCCCGATTTTTCAGCGCTTGAATGTCTACACCGCCTATGAATATTTGGAAAACCGCTTTGATAAAAAAACCAGGGTGCTCACTTCATTGCTTTTCCTTTTTTCCAGAGGTTTATCAACAGGAATCAGTATTTACGCTCCGAGTATTATCTTATCAAGTGTTTTAAACTGGAACATTTATGTAACCAATATTTTAACAGGTGGAATTTTGTTGATTTATACCTACGTTGGCGGAGCCAAAGCGATTGCACACACCCAAAAACTGCAGTTTCTTATTATCTTGGGAACCATGGCTTTTGCCGGTTATCTGCTTATTCAGAATATGCCGAGTGGAATCGGTTTTAAGGATGCGCTTTATCTGGCCGGGAAATCCGGAAAGCTGAATGTAATCACCACAGAATTCGACTGGAAAGATAAGTACAATATCTGGAGCGGGTTAATCGGCGGTTTTTTTCTGGCGCTTTCTTATTTCGGGACAGATCAGAGTCAGGTCGGAAGATATATTACTGCAAAAGACAATACCAATGCAAAAATGGGCTTGCTGCTGAACGGATTGGTTAAAATCCCCATGCAGTTTGCGATTCTCCTGATAGGTGCTTTGCTTTTTGCCTTCTTCTCTTTAAAACCGGCACCGATTTATTTTAATGAACGTTCATATCAATACTTAAAACAAAATCAGCCTGAGAAGGCTGCGGTATTCGAAAAAGAGCATCAGGATTTACAGGCAAAATTTAATGCAGAATCGAAAGAAATTCTGAAGCTTAAAGAAGCTCAAGCTCCGCAGTTGGAAGCAAAAATTCAGGATTTTAAAAATACTCAGGCCCGGGTAAAAGCACTTCACGGCAGGGTAGAGGAAGCAATCAATCTATCAAACTATGATGCGGAGAAAACGGATACCAATTATATTTTCCTGTATTTTGTAAAAAACACTTTGCCTGTAGGAATGATCGGTTTGTTGTTTGCCGTTATCTTTCTGGCAAGCTGGGGTTCCATCTCAGCAGCGCTCAATTCCCTTGCTGCCTGCTCGTTAAAAGATATTCATTTGATCTTCAAAAAAGAAATTCCTGATGAGAAAACCGAATTGAAGTATAGCCGCCTGCATACTTTAGCCTGGGGGATTTTCTCTATTGGTGTCGCCATGTTTGCCACGCAGATGGGTTCCCTTATTGAAGCGGTGAATGTATTAGGTTCTCTTTTCTATGGTCCTATACTGGGAATTTTTCTGATTGCATTTTACTATAAAAAAATCAACGGACAGAATGTATTCATTGCTGCAATCTTAGCAGAAATTGCGGTAATTGCCGTGTATCAGTTTGATGTCGTTTCATTTCTCTGGCTCAATGTAATCGGAGCGGCAGCAGTAGTTTTATTTTCGGCAATCGGGTTATTGTTTTATAAGCCGAAAGCAGTAAATTCGTAAACAATATAAACAAACAAAAATATTATGAAAACGATCCTTAAATCTGCTACCGTACTTGTTGCTGCAATGACGATTTCTGTAAATGCATTTGCACAGGAAACTAAAAAACCTGCAAGTCCTGCAGCTACTGCTACAGGAAAAATTAAAGATGCCAACATTAGCATAAACTACAGCAGCCCTTCTGTTAAAGGGCGTACGATATGGGGAGATCTGGTACCTTATGATAAAGTTTGGCGTGCGGGTGCTAATGAAGCAACTACTTTCGAAACGGATAAAGACATTACTGTTCAGGGTAAAAAACTGCCTGCCGGTAAATATAGCTTTTTCTTAATTCCTAAGGAATCCGGCACCTGGACTGCGGTTTTCAACAAAGAGCCAAAACAATGGGGTGCTTATAAATATGAAGAAGCTAAAGATGCTTTACGTGTTGACGTAAAAACAAAAGCTTTACAGGCAAAACAGGAAACTTTAGTTTATAAAGTAAACAAAAATGGATTCACTATGGATTGGGATAAAATCTCAGTTCCTGTTGAGGTAAAATAAATTATTAGGATCCTGTATTTCTAGCCCTGAAATTTGATATTGTATTAAAAATAGAAAAGCCAGATCATGTGGGCTGATCCATGTAATATTAATCGTTTCATGTCTTACCCGCAAATGCTATAATTCTTTTCATAAAGCCCGGAAACATAATACAGAATTTCCGGCTTTATGCTTTTATATGAAAAAGTGTTAATTATCGGACCAATAAAGTCGTTGCAGGAGCCGCGATTATTCCTGATGTTCCATCTATGCCAAAAATATAACTGGTACATACTAAATAGATCATAAAATTATTTCTACTGGATAAATTTAAATCAACCCTTTAGCAATTCTCCCCAACTGTTTCAGTTTGTCATCTATCTGTTCCGACCAGCGTTGTCCGTAGCTCAACCGCATACAGTTAGTAAACTGGTTTTGCAATGAAAACATCCTGCCCGGAGCAATACTTATTTTTTGACGGATAGCCAGATCGTACAATTCCGTAGTATCAATTCTTTTGTCCAGTTCTACCCAAAGCATAAACCCGCCTTGCGGTTGGCTTATTTTGCTTCCTTCCGGAAAATACCCGGCAACTGCTCTGGCAAATTGCAGACTATTGGCGTGCAGCTCACTTCTTAATTTCCGAAGATGATGCTCATACCTGCCTTTTTCAAGGAAATTAGCGATAGCTTCCTGTGTTATCGTGGTAGAAGATACAGTATGAATGAGCTTCTGATGAACGATTTTATCTTTAAACTTTCCCGGAGCTAACCAGCCCACACGATACCCCGGAGCTAATGTTTTGGACACCGAGCCGCTCCAAAGAACCAAACCTTCCTCATCAAATGCTTTACAAGGTTTAGGACGGCTGTTCCCGAAATATACATCGCCATACAAATCATCTTCTATGAGTGGAATGTTTTTTTCGGCAAGCATTTTTACGACTTCTTTTTTATGCTCATCGGGCATACAGCTTCCCAACGGGTTGTTGAAATTAGAAACCAGGATGCACACTTTTATTTTGGGCAGGACTTTTTTTAGAGCATCGGGTTTAATTCCGGTAATAGGATGTGTTGGCAATTCAAGAACTTTTAATCCCAAACTTTTTGCCAGTTGCAATATGCCGAAATAAACAGGACTTTCAACAGCAATCGTATCGCCTTTTTGTGTAAGTGCCATCAACCCGAATGAAATGGCATTCATCGCTCCGGCTGTGGTAACAATGTCGTCTTCATTCAAATTTCCATTCCAGGTATAAGTCAATCGGGCAATATCCCTGCGTAATTTTCGGTTTCCCTGAATTTCTTCGTATTCCGTACCGCTTCCCTGAAGGTTACGCATAGCATTGACCAACTCTTTGTTGAGTTTGGCGATAGGTAGCAATTCGTTTTCGGGGACGCCAAGAGAAAACCGGGTAACATCTTTATTGCTTAACGTCGAATATACATTGGAAATCAGTTTTTCTACACCTATTGGTTCAGCTCCGCCGGAAGGTTTACTGACTGAAGGAACAGATAAATATACAGGTTTGTAACTGACATAGTAGCCGGACTGTGGCCTGGAAATAATCATTCCTTTCGCTTCCAGCTCAAGATAGGCTTTTACAGCTGTTGTCATACTCACGCCATATTCACGGTGCAGTGTACGCAGTGAGGGAATCTTATCTCCTGTTTTCAGTGTGCCGTTTCTTATTTTTTCTTCTAATGCACAAGCGATTTTTTGATATAGGCTTTCTTTCATAGTCATTAAACTGTATTCTGTAAAATTATAAAAATTGTATCTGTACTTGTATCTTTTTTATGCGTTATTTTGCTTTGTAATTTATCAGTTTACTATGGGCAATCATAAAAATTGGCTGGCATTTGCTGCTCTGGCTGTCGTTTGTTTAGTTTGGGGAACCACTTATTTTGCTATTCGCATTGGGGTAGAAACCTTTCCGCCCTTTTTATTTGCAGCGGTAAGACAAGTCATTGCAGGAGGTATATTATTGCTGGTGCTTCAACTCACGGGGAACCTGGAACTAAGCAAAAGGGACTTTTTATATCAGTCCGTTCCGGGCGTTTTGATGGTAGCATTAGGAAACGGCGTGATTGGTTGGTGCGAACGTTACATTTCGAGCGGACTGGCAGCATTGATTTTGTCGCTCATTCCGGTTTTTGTTGTAGTGATCAGTTATTTGTTCGGGTTTGACAGAAGAAAACCTCATTGGCTAATCGTTACAGGCTTGGTATTAGGTTGTTTGGGAATAACGCTTATTTTCAAGGATAACCTGAAAGATCTTGCCAATCCTGAATATTTTATGGGGATGCTGATAGCTTTCGGGGCTTGTTTGGCCTGGGCTTCGGGGAGCGTATATGCTAAATACAAAATCCCCAACAGCAAGAATGTATTGCAAAATGCAGCTTTACAACTTTTTTCCGGAGGTATTGCCCTCTTTGCCTTCAGCACTTTTTTGGATGATTATACCGAATTGAAAACCGTTACATCGTCGAGCATCTGGGCATTGGTTTACCTGATTATAATAGGTTCCATCATTGCATATTCTGCTTTTGTGTACGCCCTGAAACATTTGCCGATAGGCATTTCATCCCTGTATGCCTATATCAATCCGTTCATTGCGATTATGCTCGGATTTCTCTTCCTGAATGAAAAACTAACCGGTATCACTTTATGGGCATTGGTCGCTACTTTGGGCGGTGTGTATTGCATTAATAGAGGTTATCAGAAAATGGCAAAGAAATGAGAATAGAGCGAACCATCATAGAAGATATTCCAATGATAGAAAAGATATACCGCGAAGCAAGAACCTATCAATTTCAGCAAACTGGATACGGTTGGCCTGTATTTAGTAAATCATTTATTGAAAATGAGATTACAGATAAAAGACACTTTAAAGTAGTGGATGAAGAGGGCGAAATGGCAGGCGTTTTTTCCACAGTAGTAGTCGAACCCATTATCTGGAATGACAAAGACGGAAAGCAAGCCATTTATTTACACCGTATGGCGATACGCAACCGGTACAGAGGGAACAATATTGCAAAAGAGGTAGTGAACTGGGCGATGACCGAAGCGTGGAAACACAAGAAAAAATTTATACGAGTTGATACTTGGGCAAACAATGATGCATTGACCGACTATTACCGAAAATTAGGATTTGAATGGGTAGGTAAAAAACAGTTACCACCGACAAGCGATTTGCCGGAACACTATAACAATATAGAGGTCAATTTATTCGAGATAAGATTATGAAAGCGATAAACATTGAAAGTTACCGTCCCGAATGGAAAACCTATTTTGAGCAATTCAACCGGGCGTGGATTGAAAAATATTTTGTGTTGGAAGATATTGACAAATATGTTCTTTCCAATCCCGAAGAAGCTATTTTAAAAGGTGGTGGGAAAATCCTGTTCGCTGTTTATGACGGTAAAGTAATCGGAACTGTCGCTTTGAAAAAAACGGATGATGAAACAATGGAACTGACCAAAATGGCGGTGGATGAAAATTATCAGGGCATCGGAGCGGGAAAAATGCTGTGTCAGGCTGCTATTGATAAAGCAAAAGATTTGAGCGTAAAAAAGTTAGAACTCTACACGCAATCTGCATTGAAAACGGCTTTGGGCATTTACAGAAAATTAGGTTTTGCTGAAGTTCCCATTGAGCAAGGAAAGTACCAAAGGGCAGATATAAAAATGAAAATGGAATTATGAAAAAAGAAAAAACAGATAGTTTTCATATCAAAACTGGCTTTAAAAATATGAACGTAAAAGCTGTACATCAGTTTTTAAGTACAGAAAGCTATTGGGCAAAAGGAATTCCGTTGAAGACCGTAAGTACCGCATTGAAAAATTCTTTTTGTGTAGGATTATTTGAAAATGAAAAACAGATTGGCTTTGCCCGACTGGTAACAGACTATGCCACTTTCGGTTATTTGGCAGATGTGTATATTTTGGAAGAATACAGAGGGAAGGGATTATCAAAAATGATGATGAAACACCTAATGGAATTGCATTTTGTAAAAGGGCTAAGAAGGACATTATTGGCAACATTAGATGCTCATTCGCTTTACCGTCAGTTTGGATTTCAATCTCCTGAAAACCCGGAGCGATTGATGGAAATAAAAAAGAATAATCTTTATAAAAGTATTTAGTCTATGAATCTATGGGACTTTGACTGCGTCGAACCTTTGGTTTGTGGTTATATAAAAAGTTTAAACGGACTTATTTAAAAAAACACCTGACAAAAAAACAGATTAATATGGAGATTACCAATATTAAATCTTTTCTTGAGTATTACGATAAGATACGGCAACGCACCAATCGTCTGATTGCCTTTATTCCACCGGAGTATATGGACTGGGCATACAAGCCCGGAAAGTTTACCATTGCCGATCAGGTAAGACATATTGCAGCCATTGAGCGGTATATGTTTGCCGAAACCATTTTAGGAAATCCTTGCATTTACAATGGGTGTGGTAAAGAACTCGCCGACGGCTATGATAATGTGGTTCATTATTTCAACGAGAAACACGAAGAATCATTAGCCATTTTCAAAAGTCTGAGCGATGAAGATTTACAACGTAAATGCCTGACACCCGGTAATGCTCCAATTACAGTTTGGAAGTGGCTTCGGGCAATGACCGAACACGAGATTCATCACAGGGCACAGCTTTATATTTACCTGAACCTGTTGGACGTAAAAACGCCACCAATGTTTGGGTTGAGTTCAGAGGAAATTATTCAAAACAGCCAATCAAAATAAACGGATATGAATACATACTTTGCAAAAGAATGGCTTGATGCCTGGAACAGCCACGATTTAGATAAGATCATGGAGCATTACAGCGAAAACATAGATTTTGTTTCTCCAATTATTCAACAAATGGAAATAAACGCAGAAGGCAAAATTTCCAACAAAAGAGATTTAAGGGAATACTTTTCCAAAGCCCTGCAAAAATATCCCGATTTGCATTTTGAATTCTACCACGAACTTAAAGGAGCCCATTCAACCGTTTTGTTCTACCGAAGTGTCAACAATTCCCTTTCGGCAGAATATATGGAATTGAACAATGAAGGGAAAGTAAGTAAAGTCAGGGCACATTATAAATTTGAAACATAATGAAAAACTTATTTGTCATTACGGGCGGGCCCGGAGCAGGGAAAACAACTTTGTTGAATGCTCTGTCAGCAAATGGATATAAAACCATTCCGGAAGCTGCCAGAGAAATTATTCGTGAAGAAACAGAAACAGACGGAGAGGCTTTGCCGTGGAAAAACAAACCCCTTTATACAGATAAAATGATAGAGGCATCCATTTTAGATTACAACAGAGCAACGGCAAGTCTCCCAAATGAAATCTGCTTTTTCGACCGCAGCATTTTGGATGCCGTTTGTTATGCGGATATGATTGGCTATGTACTTTCAACGGAAACGATGAAAAAAGTGCTGAATTGCTCATACAATCCTAAGGTATTTATCCTGCCACCCTGGAAAGAAATTTATCATACGGACAGTGAACGAAAACAGGACTGGCAGGAAGCTGAATACACCTACTTCCAAATTAAAAATGTCTATGAAAGATACGGTTATGAAGTCATAAACGTACCGAAAGTAAATATCGATGAAAGAAAAGAATTTGTATTAACCCAAATAAAATAGAGAAATGAACAGCTATTTAGAAAGTATCAAAAAGCAATTCCTGTATTACAAAATGCTTGGAGAAAAAGCAATGGAACAATTACTGGAAGATCAATTATTCTGGCAGTATAACGAGGAAAGCAACAGTATTGCCATTCTTGTCAATCATATTGCAGGAAATATGTTGTCAAGATTTACGGATTTCCTGACCACAGATGGAGAAAAGCCCTGGCGAAACCGTGATGCGGAATTTACCAACCCTTTTCAGAATAAAGCTGAATTAATGGCCCATTGGAATAAAGGTTGGGATTGCCTGATGAATGCTTTAAACCAGCTTACGGAAGCAGATTTAGAGAAAATAATTTATATACGTAATGACGGTCATACGGTTACCGAAGCCATCAACCGGCAGTTAGCCCATTATCCTTACCATATTGGTCAGTTGGTTTTTATAGCCAAAATGCTGAAAAATGAAGACTGGCAAACTTTGTCTATCGCACGAAATACATCCGAAGATTACAACAACCGCAAGGTTTCACAGGAAAAGACAGACGGAACTATACGGATGATTTATAGAAAGATAACGATATGATATCCCTTCCCTAAAATCTCAAGATAAAGTGATCGGGGAAGCGATTTATCTTGCTTCTGTTTTTATTTTTATTTTTAGTTTATGGTTGTATTATCTCATTCTTTTTAATATTTGATAAGGAAATTACACACTGTCAATTGGTTATTAATTCTAAATGCTTTATAAACTCTTTACATTTATTAAAATCGTAGTAAGAATTCTTTAATTTTTCAATTTGAAATTTCAGTGGTAAGAACTTACCGTATTTCGAAAAATCCAGAATCTCAGGAGTATTTTCCAGAAGATTTTCTAAAATGAAATCGAAATTAATATTGCATGATTCTATGCTTTTTAATTTTAACATAAATTCTTCCTGAGTAGTTTTTATCTCAAAAGAAGAATCCAGATCAGAGTAAATATTCTGAATTCCTAAAATGTCAAACATAAGTTTCAGTGTTCTGTTTATTTTCGAGCCTGTAAATGAGTAAAATATAAGATTTTTGTTGGTTGAAAGTAAAGGTCGTTCTGTGATAATATCTGAAAAATCAAAGACTGAAAATTCTTTCTGCATTTCCAATATAACATCCTGGCTTTGTTCATCAAGAAAATAATATTCTTTTTTAGAAACCAGCACTTCCAGCATTTTTTCTCTGATTTTGTCTGCGATATTGGCTCCGTTGCCCTCAAAGACTGGTTTCTTACCATCTTTTGCAGGAATGACTTCTATTTTCTTTGATTTTAAGTCAATTGCTATGATTTTCCAGATTCTTGCAGATAAGTAAATATTTTCATCTTCTCTAATCTGTAGGGTTAATGGGATTTCGCCCACCTTATTTCCTTTATGAGATACTTTGAATAAATTTTCGGTTTGAAAAACGCTGTAAAACTCTCTGTTGTTAACAATTTTCTCTCCCTCAATTCCTAAAATCAATTCTGAACCAAGTTGTTCAAGAAGATCTTTTTCAACCAAGAATGCAATGATTTCTTCGATTTCATTTTCTGATATATTTTTGAAAGCACAGTTATGATGTAATTCACTAAGCAAATTTTCTTTTGATATTCCAGAACTGCCTTTTATGATGGAAAGTATCTGGTGAAGTAATATATCGTAAGACTTTTCATTCAAAGAAACCGGCTCAATATACTTCTCATCATATAAAAGCCAACATGCAACTGATTGTAATAGTGTCCAACGATTAGTAGCATACAAAAACAAATTACTTGCTTTGTCATCTCTTCGTCCACTTCTTCCTACTCTCTGTATTAATGAAGCAATGCTATGTGTAGCATCAATCTGAACGACTTGGTCCACACTTCCAATATCAATTCCTAATTCCAATGTGGAAGTACACGCTATACTAAAGTTTTCATATGTGTTATTCTTTGCAAAGAATTCTACATATTCCCTCACTTCCTTATCTACGGAAGAATGATGGGAAAAGTAATTTTGGTGTCCTCCGACTTTATCAGAAATCTTTCTCAATTTCACGGCAACTTCCTCAACTCTTCCCCTTGCATTTGGAAAAATCAATGATTTGCTATTTCTTGTCTGAATATATAAATCTTTTAATAATTCAAGAGGCAGTTCTGCACCGCTGCCTTCAAAATATCTGAAGACTGCATTAATAGGTTTGGGGTTTGTATCCCGTATGATTTTTGTGCTTTCAACGTCTCCGAGGAAACTTTTCAGTTCTAAATATTGGTTAGAATCACTGACGGTTGCAGAAAGTGCTATCGTTTTGAATCTGGTTTTATTTATTTTTTGTAAACGTGATAAAATAGATTGCAATTGAACGCCTCTGTCGGAACCTAAAAAAGAGTGAACTTCATCAATTACTACATATTCTAATGAAGCAAACAAATGTTTTACGTTATAGGGTTTATTCACAAACATTGCTTCTAAAGATTCCGGTGTAATCAGAACGATTCCGTTCGGATTTTTCAGCAGTTTATCTTTCTGGCTTTTGCTCGCCTCACCGTGCCATTTGGTTACACTGATGTCCAAATATTCACACAATTCTTCAACACGACGGAACTGGTCATTAATCAAAGCAATCAAAGGAGAAATGTAAAGAACTTTCACACCCTCTTCTCTAAAATCTGTTCTTGATAAAATGGGTAGAAACGCAGCTTCCGTTTTTCCGGAAGCCGTTCTGGAAATTAACACATAATTATTCTCAGTTGATAATATTCTTTGGATGGCTGCTTCCTGAATCGGTCGTAAACTTTCCCAGCCTTTGTCTCTGATGTATTTCCTTATGGGTTCAGAAAGTAGATTGAATGCTGTCATAATTCTTCAATACTATCCAGAATATTTAAGTCATTTGGCCGCTCGTCTTCAATTTCAATGTCACCAAACAATTGCTTTTTGTCAACATTCGGGTTTTGACGAATGATATTGAGAATATTCAAGAAATCACGAATAACTTCTCTGGGTGTCAGGAATTCTGATGCACCTGGCTTGTTAAACATTTCTTCCATAAAAGCAGAAATCTCCTCATCAGAAATATTTATTTCAGTTTTATAATTGAAATCAAAGATTAATTTCAGTTTTTTCAAAAGAACAAATATTTCGTTATGGTCCAAAGGCGTAAGTTTAATAACAGGCTGTGCAAAGTCGCGTATTTCCAACGTTTCAAATTTGTTGGTCTGCAATCTGGATTTTAATGCCTGGTAGCTAAACAAACCTCTTCTTTCGTTTTCAAGAAATTCTCTTGTCCCGGCAAAGTTGATGAATAGATTAGACACTTTTCCCTGAAAACAGTCATTGTAAATCGTAAGAATTTTCTCATAGTTTTTCTCACGCATTACGGAGGTGGAAATTTTATAAAGGTTGATAGCCTCGTCAAGATTTATCATAAATCCGCTATATCCCATACTTACAAACAGCTTGCAGAAATTTTTGAGCATATCATAAAAATTATGGTCATTGATAATCTCCCGGACACCCAAATCCTGCCTTGCTTCGGTCTTTGTTTTATATTCTCCCTTCAGCCACTTTAATGCATTCCTTCTTAAAAGTTCATCATTTTTGATATAGCCTTCGTAATATTTAACGATGACTGAACCAAAATCAAAACCGCCTACTTCTGTGATTTCGTTGATGGTTTTCATTATGGTGTTTTGAATGAGTCCAAGATATTCTTCATTACGGATATCAACCAATGAAATATTGTTTTCCTGCGCCGTTTTTGAAATAACCTGCTCAATCCATTTTTCCAATAATGTCTGTAGAGCACTTCCTTCCGGCTTGGTCTGGATAGCAATGTTATCCATAATTGCCGAATATAATAAAACACTTTTTCCATCATTGGCATAAAGGCGGTTATCCGGAGTAAAATCTGCATTTGCAACCACAAATTTTTGTTTTAGGGCTACAGTATTAAGCAGATGAAGCATAAATGATTTACCGCTTCCGAAGTCTCCGATCCAGAATTTTGCAATGCTGTGTCCGTTGTTCACGTCATTCAGTGCCGTAATAAAGGCTTCTATTTCCTCTGTTCTTCCTACTGTTATATGCTGCACTCCGATTTTTGGAACAACACCTCCCACAAGAGAGTTAATAATAGAGGTAGCTTCTTTTGGTTTAATATTATCAATCATTGTTTAATAGTTTTTTGTAATAATCTGGAGATATGGTAAAATAGTCGTCGTCTTCTTCAATCAATACATCATCCAGTGCTTCATAACAGGATTCATTAATTGAATCAATAACCGAGTTCATCATTTGGTTTTTGCTTTTCAATACTTCTTCCAATTCATTTCGGGAAATACTGAAGCTGTTTTTTTCAAAGATTTCCAATACCTCTTTCTGAAGTTCTGAAAGGCGTAAATCTGAATTAAATCTTGATATGGCGGATTCTGTATTATTATCGCTGGCTATATGAATCTGAACTTCTGCGGTTTCATTTTCTTCTGCGGAATCAGATGTTTTTACGTCATCCTCCAATTCGTCCTGAAGATATTCATTCAGAAGATTGACCGTTCCGGAATGCTGTTTCTGAACCTCTTGTATTGAATTTCTGTCGATAACAATTTTTTTTCGTTTTGGCTCATATAGGGAAGCTATTCTGTTCAAGGCATTTTCAAGTTGCCTGTCTTTAATAAAATCATTCAGAATCTCTTCAAAATCTCTTAATTGTTCATCAGTTTTAAAAAGACTTTTCTGAATGGTCTTATTCATCTGCTTGTTATCAAACTTTGATGATTTCAAATCGGAATCTATGTAATAAACATAAAGCTTAAGAGAACTTAGCTTATCCAGTTTCGCCATAAACTTGGAAGCTTCATAAAAAATATTTTCTACGGAAGGATTTTTTATGTTTTCATCGGCTAGTCTGATAATTTGATTTTCAAAGTCGACTATATCCGTATAAGTTTGTGTTATTGTTTCAAATTTAGATTTCCAGCGGGTGGTATTGCTTTCGTTCAATAACTTTTCGGTTTCAGTATCAGGAGAAAGAATATTCTTCTGATCATCAATTAAGAACACATCTAATTTTGAAATCACTTTTTCATAGTACGGTGTAAAAATTTCAGGTGAATTATAATTAAACTCTGCTGTCAGTTTCCTCTTATTTGAGTAAACCTCTCTGACATTGTTTTCACTTAATTTCAGAATGTGCCCATAAATTTCACCTTTTACCGAATCAAAACTATATTTATAGTTTTGACTGCCTTTTCTGTATCGGTAATATTTTCTAACAATTAAATCAGACAATTCATCCATCAGATTAACGAATGAATTATCATTAGAAACATAATTGTTCTGAAGAAAATCGACAGCCCTTAAAAACTGTTTCAGGATTTCAGTTTTACAGAATTCAACACTATTAAAGACATTAGTTTGAAGCCAAATTCTGTTTAGGATTTCTTCTTGCTCAGTTGAAAGATTAAGCTTTTTCTTATATTTTTTACCAAGCTTCCAATAATCATAATCATATTGTTGATTTTTTTCTCTGAAATGTTCTGCTTCGTCATCCATATTAAATTCTTCAAGCTTCTGTAGCAGAAATGACACACCATATGATTTTGTTCGCGGAAAAGTATTTCCTAGCATTTCTAATTGATATTCGATTTTTTTATAATCCTTATGAACTTCAAAATCATTTAATAAATCGAAAAGTAGAATAAAGGCATAGTTTGTATTTCCATTGAGAGAAAGAACATTCCCCTTTAAAAATTCCGTTCTGAATTTGTCATAAAAATTTCGCTGCTCTTTTGTTGCGTAATTAATTTCATCATAAGAGTAGACATACTGATGCGGCCAATAAGGAACAGAAGAATAAGATGATGACGAAGACGAAGATGAATACCCTGATGTAATCTTTATATTACTTATCACAGTGCTCATCAAATCGGATACATCAATAATTGAATCATCCTTCATTTTAGATTCTACAGAATTTATCTGTTTTTCAGGTTGGGATGGGATGATCTCTTTTCTTTTTTCGCTATACTTTTTTTGAGGTTGTACTTTTACGGCATTAGAACTTGTATTCTTAAAAGTCACTTTGTTTTTAGGCGTTTTCTTTTGATTTTTGCTTATGGCAATGATAAAAAATAAAATTACCAGAATGATAAAAAAAGTCATATTTTCCTATGTTTATATGGCGTCAAACACATCAAATTCGTGAACCAAAACAATGGTATGTCCTGACTTTCTCAAGTCCAATGCTTTTTCTACTTTTCTACCATAGCAGGCATAGCTCCAGCAGGCATTGCTGGTATCGCCAATAATCAGATAATCTGTTTTTTTTGAAATAGAATTTACAGGAATTCCTCCTTTATCTTTAATGGCATTCTGAAGTTCGGTTCTGGTTCCTCTGCTGAGAATTCCTGTGACACAGAACGTTTTATTTTCAAATATAATCTCAGGGTCAACTGCACATATTCCGGAAATATTTATATCTGCCGTTGCTCTATCAATTGATACTTTTACCTCAGTATTGCTAAGTTCAACGAATTGCCTGATAAATGCCATAAGTATTAATCTCTCGTCTTCATCAATTTTCTTATCAGAAACCACCGAAAGGACAAGACTTCGTATTTCATCATAAGGGTAATAGGAATTCAGATGCTCATTTTCTGAAAGCCATTCGTGAAGTTTAAAAATTTCTGTATCATTGAGTTCTCCATCAGATAAGATTCCGTGAAATATTCCTTGTAATTGTTGTAAGTCCGAAGTTATACCATTGTAATAAATGCTGTCGTGTTCATATTTTTGGCAAAGCCAATAAAGGTCTTCAATAACCTCCTTTGGCGGAATGCCGTTAGACACCGTATTATCAATCAGTGACATAAATTCCCGAAAAGGATTTCTGTTCACTAAATAGTAGTGTTCTCTTGCCCACAACTGCAATTCCTTCATCTCATAAGAGTCTATTTTATCATCGGAAATAATTCCTAATAAAATGCCTTTGAGAGAATTGATTGCCTTATCAGCTCTTGCTTTAACGGTTACGATTTGCTGTTCTGAGTTTTCAAAGTTTGCCATAGTTTTTAATTCCTGTTTATTAGAGATTCCAATATTTAGAATCTAGCAAAATTAAATTATTAGTTTTAGTAAGATTTACGGTTTTCCGTAATCGTATGTTTTAAATCTTTAAAATTAATTAAAAATCTGATTAAATTTAAGTTTTGAGAAATTTATGATCGCCAAAAATATGGTACATCATTTAAAATATGTTTACAAGGCAAAATAAGTCCATTAGAAAGATATATCATTATATTTTATTACAACTTATTTGTTGAATTTTTTATTAGAACAGTTTTTGTTTTAATCCTTTTAATCGAAATTGATACCTTTTTAGCCATAATGCCTTCCAGCCCCATTTTTTGCAGCCTCCAGAAATTAAATTCCTGACGGTGAAATGCTGGCTGAGGATTACAGATTTACTCGACGGAAGAATATTTTCCAGAAGCTCGCTGCGGTCTGTAAGCGGCAGATCTTTAAGATCCTTCACTGCACAACACAAGATGTCAATACGTAATATACCAGATCTCCGTCAGCTTCGCTTCGCCAGTTCTGAAGGGAACCGAAGCTATGTCTTTAACAAGAATTTTTTTACTAACTCATTATAGATAATTCAATCATAATTTATAATTATTAAGTAAAATTTCAAAATATAATCAAATATTGATTATATTTAGCTATCTACAGTAAGATGACATTATCGAATTTAATTGTTTTATTTTTATTTTAAAATCATAATTTAGCATAAATTTTCATTTTTATTTAATTTATAGTATTTTATTATAATTGAAATTGCAAAAAATATCAATTGTTTAATTTTATTATTTTTGTAATGTTTTTTTATATATATTTGAATTATTAACCATAAAATCAAAAAATGTGAGACAAAGCTATCTTTTGTTGTTGATGATTTTAATAATCTTGAGCAACAAAGCCTTCGGGCAAACCAGTACAGAACAATTCGAAACCGAGTCCAACGGGAGTACAAGCTTCACGGACAATGGTGTAATCTTTAACATTATATCAAATGTAAACACATATGATATTCAGGCTAATTATCCTGGAACGGGATGGAACGGAACTTCTATTGATAACAGGTATATTGATAATTCCGGATCGGGTAATCAGTCAGCAGGAACATCGTTTAGTATCAAAACAACATCCAATTTATTTAAGGTAAACAGATTCTGGGTATATGCAGCTGCAGGAAATGGTACTTTAGGAGTTGCAGGTACGCTTACCATTACGGGAAAACTTTCGGGGGTTACAAAATTTTTACAGACTAAAACAACCGGATTCACTTCCAATATCTCAATCGCCAATGGTTATACTTTAATTGATATGACCAATCTCAATGGGCAAAATTATTCGAACATTGTCATTGATCAGTTACAGATAACGGCTGGGGGAAATTTTCAATACCTCGCATTTGATGCCTTTACCTGGGTCAAGGACTCTGGTCTCGTACTCGGCTCATTAACACTTAATGCTGCCGCACAGACCAACGTCTCCTGTAATGGGGGGGCTAATGGAAGTGCAACAGTGGGAGTAACTGGTGGGACAGCTCCTTATACCTATAGTTGGTCACCAAGTGGCGGAACTGCAGCGACTGCTACAGGACTTGCAGCGGGAACTTATACTGTGACGGTAACGGACGCTGCCAATACCACCAAAACACAATCATTTACCATTACTCAGCCACCAGCTCTTATTGCGACCACTTCCCAGACGAATATCGCATGTAATGGAGGATCAACAGGGGTAGCAACAGTCAACGTTTCAGGAGGAACAGCACCTTACACTTACTCATGGTCACCAACAGGCGGAACAGCGGCGACAGCTACAGGCTTATCCGCAGGAACCTATACCGTGACGGTAACAGATGCTAATTCATGTACATTAACAAGAACATTCACAATTACCCAGCCAACAGCTATTTCGACTACAGGTTCACAGACCAATGTGGCTTGTAACGGCGCATCCAATGGTTCAGCCACGGTAACAGCATCCGGTGGAACAGGTCCTTATACGTACAGCTGGGCACCAAGCGGCGGAACAGCAGCTGCAGCTACAGGTCTTGCAGCGGGAACTTACACTGTGACTGTTACTGATGCTAATGCATGTACCGCAACAAGAACATTTACTATTACTCAACCAACAGCTCTTAGTGCGACTACTTCCCAGACGAATATCGCATGTAATGGAGGATCAACAGGAGTAGCAACAGTCAACGTTTCAGGAGGAACAGCACCTTACACTTACTCATGGTCACCAACCGGCGGAACAGCGGCGACAGCTACAGGCTTATCCGCAGGAACCTATACCGTGACGGTAACAGATGCTAATGCATGTACATTAACAAGAACATTCACAATTACCCAGCCAACAGCTATTTCGACTACAGGTTCACAGACCAATGTGGCTTGTAACGGCGCATCCAATGGTTCAGCCACGGTAACAGCATCCGGTGGAACAGGCCCTTATACATACAGCTGGGCACCAAGTGGTGGAACAGCAGCGACAGCTACAGGACTTGCAGCGGGAACTTATACTGTGACGATAACAGATGCGAACAACTGTAGCGCAACAAGAACATTTACCATTACCCAGCCTGCAAGTGCAGTAAGTGGAACTACGGTAGTAACCAACGTGGCATGTAACGGTGCTTCCAATGGAGCTATCAACCTTACGCCTGCTGGAGGAACAGCGCCTTACACATTCAACTGGGGTGGCGGTGTTACAACAGAAGACAGAACTGGTCTTACTGCCGGAACGTATACGGTAATTATTACTGATGCAAACGGATGTACAGCAACGGTTAATGCTACAGTAACCCAGCCAACAGCTATTTCGACTACAGGTTCACAGACCAATGTGGCTTGTAACGGCGCATCCAATGGTTCAGCCACGGTAACAGCATCCGGTGGAACAGGCCCTTATACATACAGCTGGGCACCAAGTGGTGGAACAGCAGCGACAGCTACAGGACTTGCAGCGGGAACTTATACTGTGACGATAACAGATGCGAACAACTGTAGCGCAACAAGAACATTTACCATTACCCAGCCTGCAAGTGCAGTAAGTGGAACTACGGTAGTAACCAACGTGGCATGTAACGGTGCTTCCAATGGAGCTATCAACCTTACGCCTGCTGGAGGAACAGCGCCTTACACATTCAACTGGGGTGGCGGTGTTACAACAGAAGACAGAACTGGTCTTACTGCCGGAACGTATACTGTAATTATTACTGATGCAAACGGATGTACAGCAACGGTTAATGCTACAGTAACCCAGCCAACAGCTATTTCGACTACAGGTTCACAGACCAATGTGGCTTGTAACGGAGCTTCCAATGGTTCAGCCACGGTAACAGCATCCGGTGGAACAGGTCCTTATACATACAGCTGGGCCCCAAGCGGTGGAACAGCAGCGACAGCTACAGGACTTGCAGCGGGAACTTATACTGTGACGATAACAGATGCGAACAACTGTAGCGCAACAAGAACATTTACTATTACCCAGCCTGCAAGTGCAGTAAGTGGAACTACGGTAGTAACCAACGTGGCATGTAACGGTGCTTCCAACGGAGCTATCAACCTAACCCCTGCTGGAGGGACGGCACCTTACACATTCAACTGGGGTGGCGGTGTTACAACAGAAGACAGAACCGGTCTTGCTGCCGGGACGTATACCGTAATTATTACTGATGCTAACGGATGTACAGCAACGGTCAATGCTACAGTAACCCAACCAACAGCTATCTCGACTACAGGTTCACAGACCAATGTGGCTTGTAACGGAGCTTCCAATGGTTCAGCCACGGTAACAGCATCCGGTGGAACAGGTCCTTATACATACAGCTGGGCACCAAGTGGTGGAACAGCAGCGACAGCTACAGGACTTGCAGCGGGAACTTATACTGTGACGATAACAGATGCGAACAACTGTAGCGCAACAAGAACATTTACCATTACCCAGCCTGCAAGTGCAGTAAGTGGAACTACGGTAGTAACCAACGTGGCATGTAACGGTGCTTCCAACGGAGCTATCAACCTTACGCCTGCTGGAGGGACGGCACCTTACACATTCAACTGGGGTGGCGGTGTTACAACAGAAGACAGAACCGGTCTTGCTGCCGGAACGTATACGGTAATTATTACTGATGCAAACGGATGTACAGCAACGGTTAATGCTACAGTAACCCAGCCAACAGCTATTTCGACTACAGGTTCACAGACCAATGTGGCTTGTAACGGCGCATCCAATGGTTCAGCCACGGTAACAGCATCCGGTGGAACAGGCCCTTATACATACAGCTGGGCACCAAGCGGTGGAACAGCAGCGACAGCTACAGGACTTGCAGCGGGAACTTATACTGTGACGGTAACAGATGCGAACAACTGTAGCGCAACAAGAACATTTACTATTACCCAGCCTGCAAGTGCAGTAAGTGGAACTACGGTAGTAACCAACGTGGCATGTAACGGTGCTTCCAACGGAGCTATCAACCTAACCCCTGCTGGAGGGACGGCACCTTACACATTCAACTGGGGTGGCGGTGTTACAACAGAAGACAGAACCGGTCTTGCTGCCGGGACGTATACCGTAATTATTACTGATGCTAACGGATGTACAGCAACGGTCAATGCTACAGTAACCCAACCAACAGCTATTTCGACTACAGGTTCACAGACCAATGTGGCTTGTAACGGCGCATCCAATGGTTCAGCCACGGTAACAGCATCCGGTGGAACAGGTCCTTATACATACAGCTGGGCACCAAGTGGTGGAACAGCAGCGACAGCTACAGGTCTTGCAGCGGGAACTTATACTGTGACGGTAACAGATGCCAACAACTGTAGCGCAACAAGAACGTTCACCATAACTCAAGCGGCGCCGGTAGCTGCACCTACGGGACTGGCTATTCAGAATTTTGTCAGCGGCAGTACATTGAGTGCTCTGGTTGTCAACGGTCAAAACATCAAATGGTATGTATCGGCAAGTGATGCAAGTAATCATGTAAATGTATTACAAATGAGTACTTTGCTTGTGAATAATACTACTTATTATGCTACACAGACCATCGGTGGTTGTGAATCACAGGTATCTCTTGCAGTAACAGTTGTTGACGGAACATTAGGTGTGAGCAATGTGACAGGACCTACAAAAATCCAAATCTATCCTAATCCTGTTCATGATGTTCTTCAATTCACAGGTGAAAGCAAAATCAACAAGGTGATCGTCTTATCTATCGATGGCAAAAAAGTAATTGAGAAAATCATGGGAGACCAAAGAAGACTCGATGTCAGTCAGCTTGTTCAGGGCACATATCTGATTCAGATTGTAACAGAACAAGGTATTCAGACTATGAAGTTTATTAAAAAGTAATAAATTTTAACAGCTTTAAAAAAAAAGCCATTGCTACTAGCAATGGCTTTTTACTGTTTTAACATAATTGTTCCGTGCTTTTGGTTTTTAAAAAAGATGAATCTTCACGTCGCTGAAAGCTCAAGCCGAAAAATAATTTATATTTAAAATATTTAAAATCAAAGAAAATTTGACTAAGAAAGCCAACATTACAAGTTGGCTTTTTCCTGCTTATGGACTTATCTTTAAGTCGATTACAACAATTTTTAGACACTTACTAAGATATTAAAGCAGGAAACAGTGCCGATCATAATGGCATTATTTTATCATCATTTATAAATGTAGAAAAATGAAAATTTGGTAATTGAAAATTGGAAAAAAACCAGGATAGGTGGTTGATGACTACCGTCATTGTTATCCTGTTTCATTCCAGCAGGAAGCATATGATTTACCTCTTGTGTATAATTCTAATTTTTAAGATGCAATAGATAATGCTTTTAAATAAAAATATAATCACAATCCAACACCTCGGTTTTAAATTTTCTGCCGGTTTATTTCTGAAAGCTGAATGGATGTTGTTGGGATTCCGTAGGGAATTAGCCTGTCTATGAGGTTTTCAAGGTGAGAACTGTCCCGTAAGATACATTCGGTAATCAGACAATATTCACCCGTTACTCTTTTGCAATTTACAACTTCCGGAAATTTCTCCAGATCTGCAGTGAATTTTCTGAAATCATCATTTTTAAATTTCATACTGATCAGTACCTTCAGATCATAACCTAATTTCTGATAGTCTATTTCTACGCTGAACCGACGTATTATTCCATTATCAACCAAATTCATCACGCGCTCTTTTGTAGCAGATTGTGACAGCGAAATGAGTCTTCCTATTTCGGCGTAGCTGAGCCTTGAATTCTGGCTTAAGATCTGAAGAATCTTCTGGTCAAAATCATCCAAAGTTATTTTCATTGCAAAATTAAGTATTAGCAGTTAGATCAATCAAAATTAGTAAATAATTCCATTAATTCCGTTTCATCATGTTTGTTTAAATATTGAAATTTGTGATATAAATAAAAAAATATGGTAAGAATTAAATTTTCGAACAATGGAAACACCCCATTTGAAAGACTTATCGGCCACAATACCGATTTTCTTAAAAAGTGGAATGATCTGGAGGAAACTTTATGGAAGAGAACGTTGCTGGCCCCGGATTTATTGGAGCAGGTTCGCAGAACAATGGCCTTTGGAAATGGTTGTGAATACTGCATGGTAAAAGGCGGAAAGCCTGATTTTGACGAATCACAAATTAAAATCTCTACAGCGGCATCTTTTGCCGAATTATTTTGCATAGACCACCGTTCTGTCTCAGATGCACATTTTGAAATGCTTCGGGAATATTTTTCAGATGAAGAAATTTCGGAATTATGTGTTTTCATCGCCTTTGTAAATGCGTCACAAAAGCTGGGAAAAACACTGAACTTAACGGAGGACCTACAGGCAGAAGCAGTTGTGAAATTAAAAGATATAGAATAATGCAAATCGTCGTTTTAAATAAAGCCAGTCTCAACGCAAATGTCCAGCATCAGGTTTGTGAGCTATTTAAGCAACTGAGTCCTCACAAAAAACAGCTGAAACTGGATGAAATTTTAATGGAGGATAACCCAGTGACATTGCTTGGATGTTTCATTGACAATAAAATCGTGGGAATTGCTTCCATGGCCATCTATAAGGTGATCTCTGGTAAGAAAGGCTGGATCGAAGATGTGATCGTGGATGAAAATTATCGTGGAATGGGAATCGGGGTGAAGCTCATCGAAAAGTTGCTGTCGATCTCCAACGTGCAGCAACTGAGTGAAGTATTGCTTTTTACCGAAGAACACCGAACCCCAGCTATCAGCTTGTATGAAAAGCTGGGTTTCAGTAAAAAGAGAAGCAGCATTTACACACTTAAGAAGTAATAAGCGTCTTTGCAATACAGAAAAGCCATTTGATACCCGGGTAGAGACAGCCTTCTTTCTCATGATTTTATTTCTGAAAATTATGGATAGGAAGCTTCTGACGCAGAGAGAACATCTAATTCAGAAATATATTGCTGAAACGTACGGGAATGTTTTGGAATTTCTTGTCCTGGCTGAGAATCCATGCTTTTTATAAGTAGGAAAAACAGATTTAAACTCAAATTAAGATTTTTATGACTTACCGTTATTTTTTACTCTTATAGTACAATTGTGTTAATCCTGTATCAAAAGTTTCCGTTGTTATCAATTCAAGTATTTTTTCCGGTCTTCCATCTTTAAATAATCTTGTACCGTTACCCAACAGAACAGGAATCACCGATATTATAAACTCATCGACTAAGTCGTACCTTAATAGTTCATTGATTACTTCAGCGCCTCCGTCGCAATAGATGTTTTTTCCATTTTGTGATCTGAGCTTGCCAATTAATGTAGGTAAGCTGCCTGTATAAAAAGTCGTTCTTCCTATTTTAGGTCTTTCCGTTCTTGTTATAACATAAATGTCCCTCTGTCCGTTGTCGTAGTGAGCTGCTCCTATTTCCCTGACTACGTAGTCGTAGGTCTTTCTTCCGATAATTATGGTGTCGATATTGGAAGTAAACTGCGCATAGCCATAATCTTCTCCTTCTTTTTCTACGAGTTTCAAAAAACTTAGATCGTCATTTTGCTTTGCAATATAACCATCCAGGCTCATAGCAATGAATAGTGAAACTTGTCGCATAATTTTCTAATTTTTAATGTTTCCACAAATTTATATTTACGTTTTCAGCGGCGCTTTGTAAAAATGCGACAAATTAAAGTAATGATGGTGATAGTCCTGTATTTCGTTTAATTTCATTGCTCAAATGCGAATGATCGTAATACCCACATTCAAATGCAATATCCAATAAACTTCGGTTTTGCGTAGAATCTTTGATTAAGGACAAAGCATGCTGAAAACGAATGATATTCGAATATTCTTTTGGTGATAAGCCGATAAGCTTCTTGAAATTTCGTTCCAGTTGTCTTACTGTTGTACAATTTCTTTTAGCGAGCTCGTGAATGCTGATTCTTCCGTTTGAAGAATGAATATCGTTAAGTTCTGATTGCAGCGGATTGTTTTTATTTCTGATTCTCTCTGAAAAAAAATAGTCAAAATATCCGAATGAATTTTCAAATATTTCATCTGCGATAAACGAGTTGGATTTTTCCAATTCAATAGTGCTGTTTGTCAGCTCGTTCTGTGAAGCAAAGCTGTAGAAATTAGCAAAGGCTGCCGGCTTCAGACAAACGCCAATTAAATGCGTATCGTAATCAATAAAGCTGTCCTTAAAAGATTTCATTGCACCTACGACATACGTTTTACCAGATTCCATTGAAAATGTCCCGTTATCGGTAAGACATTTATTGCCCACGTTAAGTAAAACACCTGCACAGCCATCAGGAAAAATCCTTTCCCATTGCTCTTCGTTTTCATTTCCCTTCAGTTCCCAATAAAAGTGAATGAATGGTTCTAAATGTATGGAAGGCTTTACTTTCTTGTATTTCACTGATTTTGTGATGATATTATCTTCTTTTTTAAATTTCATCAAAATAGATCATAACTTTTTTCGGTTTCGTTTTGTAAAGTTACGTTGTTACATTCATTCGTAAAAATCCGATAAGGTCGAATGCCTCAAAATACTCACCTCATCCTATTTCAGTAATGCGTAATAAGTTCAGGAACAGAAACGATTTCATTCCGCTGAAAGAAATCCATCGAACTTTAATGGTTTAATAATTTACTTTTTGTTACCACTTTTTGCAAGATGTACAATCGTTAGACTGCCTATTGGTCGGGTTTTCCTTGGTTTTTCGTGACCCATTTTTGTGATTTTTTGAATGGGACACGAAATAGGTCATATAAATCGTGACCTATTTTTGTTTCTTTTTGATACTAAAGCTAAAATAAAAAACGCTGTAAACATTGATGTTTACAGCGTTTTAGATTATTTTGGTTTCTAACCTGGCGGAGAGTGAGGGATTCGAACCCCCGGACCTGTTACAGTCAACAGTTTTCAAGACTGCCGCAATCGACCACTCTGCCAACTCTCCAGAAACTCCGATGATATCGTCGTTTTCAGTGGTGCAAATATAGAAATATTTTTTAATACCGACAAAATAATTTTTTAAAGCAAATTAATTGATGGAAATTTTTGTGAAAGAGTTTTTCAGATTGTAATTTATCCTCAGGTTTTTATGGCTTAGTTATTGAAAGAATTTCAAATAAATTATACACATTATGAACAACAAAATAGGAATTATTGCAGGTAGTCTTCGTAAGGAATCGTTTTCAAAAAAGATTGCAAAAGCAGTGACTGATTTACAACCGGAAGGAGTTTCATTTGAAATTGTCTCTATTGATGATCTTCCCATTTACAATCAGGATTTTGACGATTTGAATGACGTGCCCGAGTCTTACACAACTTTTAGAACAAAAATGAAGGAATATGACGGTTTTATTTTCATCACTCCTGAACACAACCGTTCCATTCCTGCGGTACTGAAAAATGCAATCGATGTGGGTTCCAGACCAACGGGAGAAAGTGTCTGGGATAATAAACCCGCAGCTATTTTTAGCAGTTCGCCCGGAAGTATTTCAGCTTTTGGTGCCAATCATCATTTAAGGCAGTGTTTTGTTTACCTCAATCTATTGACCATGCAGCAGCCGGAAGTTTATATAGCCAATATTTCAGAATGGTTTGATGATGATGACAATATAAAAGACGAAGAAAACAAGAAATTTCTGAAATCGTCTGTAGATGCTTATGTAAAATGGTTTAACAGATTAAAAGAATAATCAATTTATAAATCCTGTTTTGGTTAACAGGATTTTTTATTTATAAGTGAAAAAAGATTTTAAATCAATTCATTTTTTTAAGCAAAAGAACTGATTGATTTGTTTTAAAATAAAATTGATCGCCCATGAAATTAATTTATATGTTTAATTTTATTGCAATATTATAATATGGAAAATATAACGGTAAGAAAAGTAAAGGAATCAGACAACGAAGCACTTGCAAAACTGATCAGGGATACCTTTGAAGAACACAATGCACCGAAGGAGGGAACCGTGTACTCAGACCCTACAACATTTGCGCTTTACGAATTGTTTGCAATTCCGGGTTCTGTACTTTGGGTAGGAGAGATCGACGGTGTTATTTCCGGTTGTTGTGGTGTTTATCCTACAGAAGGTTTGCCTGCCGGTTGTGCTGAACTGGTAAAATTTTACCTTAAACCTTCATCCAGAGGTAAAGGTTTAGGAAAAATGCTCATGAATGAAAGTATAAAAAGTGCAAAAGAATTCGGATATCAGGATCTTTACCTTGAAAGTCTGCCGGAGTTCTCTAAGGCAGTGAAAATGTATGAAAATATGGGTTTCAGGCTGTTGGATAAACCGTTGGGTAATTCCGGGCACCATTCATGTACGTTATGGATGATTCGTAGTCTTGATGCTCTTTAGATTGAATTTATCTGCTCATATTAAGATTTTTAAACACCACTATATATTTTGAAAATTTTAATATTCGATTCGTCAGTTCGAGTAGGTTTTTCGTAATGAAAATGGAGAAAAATTGTATCGAGAACGTGTGATGAAAATATCCATTCTCGATATAAAATTCTTTCAGAATTTCACTCGAATTGACGAAATGAATAAAATGCACAATGGATTTTTAAACAATTAATATATATCAGAAGAACTGAACAAAATAAAGCTTCATTAGCAATAAAATCGTTCAGTTTTCTGATACATAATTATTTTTTTATTAAAATTAATATCTTCAATCTTTAATCCTGGCTGCAAGCACAATATGTGGACTGAAGCTAAGTAATTCAGTGTCCTTTTCCGTGAATTTAACCAATTGTAAAAGTCGATTACGCTTAACAGGATCTGCCCAGCTTTCAAAAAAACTGCCATCCAGCCAGGCAATTCCTTCTACGGGAAGTAATTCAATGGGCTCAAAACCTGCCATCTCAAATTCTGAAACTAATTCCGAAGGCCTGTGATAAAAGGCATCTGCGAGCATAAAAGGAAACCCTTCGGGCGGATGATGAATGCCGGAAGATAATTCTTCTTTACACATAGCAAATATTTCAGTGTTGTGAATGAGTCCACTGTGCAAAGCTGCAATAGCAGAAGCAGAATGCGTTATCGCAAATCCTAAAACAATTCCGTTTTTTTTCAAAACTCTTTTAGCCTCATCCATCGCCGCCAATCGGTCTTCCTGCTGTTGTAAGTGATATAAAGGACCGTGTAAAATGACCAGATTCTGGCTTGCATCATCTAATGGTAAGTTGCGAGCTTCGCCAAGAATGCATGTAAAACGATTATTTTGTCTTGAGCGTTTCCTGGCCAGATCAATATGTTTTTTTACCGGGTCAATCAATACAACATCGTGGCCAAAACCGGCAAGCCATTCCGCATAATGTCCCGGACCGCCGCCGATATCAGCGATGTGGGAATGCTTATTCAGGTAACGTTGAATGATTAGTTTATTTCTCTCGAATTCCAGTGGGCCCAGGCCTACTGAAAGTCTTGCTTCTTCCTGTTTTTTAGTATAGAAACGATCTATAGATGGGTCAATAAGATTCATTTTGTTTCTTTTGATAGTATTAAATAAAATAACATCCGGTCATAAGAAAAACCGGGATGAGAATGACGCAGAAGCGTCTCATGATATTTAAGAAACAATTGTGATGTTGCAAATATATATAATTTGTTTAAATGACTCACGGTAAGTAGAATATTATTCAAGGTCCGTAAAGCATTTACCATAATGAAGTAGAGTGTTACCGTAGTGAAGTAGAGTGTTACCGTAGTGAAGTAGACTGTTACCGTAATGAAGTAGAGCGTTACTGTAATGAAGTAGAACGTTACCGTAGTGAAGTAGAGCGTTACTGTAGTGAAGTAGAGTGTTACCATAGTGAAGTAGACCGTTACCGTAGTGAAGTAGAGCATTATTCTAGATCAGTTTTAAATTCATATTAAATTTTTAACTTTTTTTTAATCTTATATTCATTGTGTTCAAATTCAAGTTTACTTACCTTTGTCACCGCAATGAAGGCAAGGATTTATCAATATTTATACAGCGTACTGTTTGTCCTGTCAACCGTTATGAGTTGGTATTACGGACAGGTACAGCAGTATATTTCTGATGATAATACTTCTGATATTGAATTCCTTACTGATATTCATGGTGTAAAAAAGAAAACAACAGATTCATTTCTTTTTGCTAAAAATAATAGTGCTTTTCATTATAACAGCAGCCATCCCCGTTACAATAAATTAAGAGCAAACCTTTCCGAAAATGACAATGAGAATGATGATAACACCGATTCATCAGGATCAACAGAGCTGCTTAAGATCGCCAGAGATGAATTTGGCCATTCGTTCGCAGATTGTGTCACCATATTCCACGACAGGAAAATTGCAATTTCTCTTTTAAATACTGAACTTTTAAATTCCCCTCATGATGACTTGTACCTTCAGTACAGGGTCATCAGACTGTGAGATTATAATTCTTTTTACGAACAATAAAACGGCTTTCATACTGAAGGCCAGTAATTCTATTTTTCAAATTTAAATTATTATAAAACATTATGATCATGGTCAAGAAAAGTCTCATGTATGTAAACCTGTGCCTTATTCTTTGGTGCATAAGCTGTAATTCCGAGAAAAAAGAAAAAACCGAATCTGCAACATTCAACGTTACCAGTCCTCTGGTAAAAGATACACTGATAGACAAAGAGTATGTAGCGCAGATCCGATCTATCAATCATATTGAGCTTCGCGCTCAGGAGAAAGGATATATTCAATCCATTTATGTAGATGAAGGACAATTTGTTCATAAAGGACAATTGCTATTTAAGATTATGCCTAATCTTTACGAATCTGATGTCAACCGTGCCAGAGCAGAAGCCAAATATGCCGAAATTGAATATCAGAATACCAAAAATCTCTCCGACAAAGATATTGTGGCCCCGCAGGAAATGGCGATGGCAAAAGCCCGTTACGAAAAGGCTAAAGCGGAACTGTCATCTACCAATACCCATCTTCAGTTCACTGAAATCCGAGCGCCATTTTCAGGAATAGTAGGAAAGCTCCACGTGCGTAAAGGAAGCCTCGTTGATGATGGAGAACTTATCACAGAACTTTCTGACAACAGCAAAATGTGGGTTTATTTCAATGTTCCCGAAGCCGAATATCTGAATCAGATGGATCAGAGAAAAGGTAATGCACCATTACACGTTCGCTTAAAAATGGCAAACGGGAAAGAATTCAGTCAGGACGGTGTCGTAGAAACCATAGAGTCTGATTTCGACAATGAAACCGGAAATATTGCCTACCGGGCTACCTTCCCAAATCCTAACGGACTTTTACGATATGGTGAAACAGGAAATATTCTCATCACATCACCATATGCAAACGCTGTTATGATTCCCCAGAAAGCCACTTTTGAAGAATTGGAGAAAAAGTATGTTTACGTAATTACCAAAGACAATAAAGTAAAAGCCCGGGAAATTAAAATCGCTGCTGAATTACCTCATATCTATGTCGTAGCATCAGGTTTGGGAAAAGATGAAAGAATTCTTCTTGATGGATTGAGACTGGTTCAGGAAAACCAGAAGATCACGTCAAAATACCAGAAACCTGAAAAAGTAATGTCTAATCTGGATCTGTACGCAGAATAACCCAAAAGCTGAATTATGTTTAAAAAAGTAATACACAGACCGGTTTTTGCGATTGTGATCTCGGTAGTGATCTTATTTATCGGAGGGCTGGCGATCAAGCAGCTGCCTACAGAACAATTCCCAAAAATTGCCCCGACTACCGTAGCTGTTTCCATCGCATATCCGGGTGCGAGTGCCGATGTTTTGGTTAAATCTTCATTAATTACCATCGAAAACGCCATCAACGGGGTGCAGGGGATGCGGTATATCACGACGGATGCTACCAGTGCCGGAGAAGCAACAGTCAACGTGGTTTTTGATCCCGGAACAGATCCCAATGCCGCAGTAGTATTGGTGAAGACAAGAGTTGATCAGGTAATGCCTTTGCTTCCTGAACTGGTACAGAAAGAAGGGGTAGTGGTAAACCCAATTCAGCCGAGTATGCTGATGTACGTCAACCTTTACAGCACCAGTAAGGACATGGATGAAAAATTCCTGTATAACTATGCGACGGTAAATATCATCCCGGAAATAAACCGTATTCACGGGATTGCCAAATCACAGATTCTCGGAAGTAGAAGATATGCTATGAGAATATGGTTAAACCCCGACAGGATGCGTGCTTATGATCTTTCTGTGGATGAAGTCATGAAAGCGATCGGCGAGCAGAGTATCATCGGTCGTCCCGGAAGGATTGGGCAGAGTTCGGGAATTGCCGCACAGTCGCTGGAATACGTACTCACATACAAAGGTCAGTATAATACACCCGAAGAATATGAAAATATCATTGTCCGCTCCAACTCAGAGGGAGAAAATATTAAGCTGAAAGATGTTGCGAAAGTAGAGCTTGGAAGTGAATTTTTTGATATTTATTCAAATTTGGACGGGCATCCTTCTGCTTCGATTGTATTAAAGCAAAACTACGGAAGTAATGCCAATGACGTCATTAAAGATGTAAAAGCAAAACTGGAAGAAATGAAAGTGAACTTCCCACCGGGAGTAGATTATAAAATCAGTTATGACGTTTCTCAATTCCTGGATGCTTCGGTGGAGCAGGTGATGCATACATTGCGGGATGCATTTATTCTCGTAGCCATTGTCGTATTTATATTCCTGGGTGACTGGCGTTCGACATTAATCCCGATTATTGCTGTTCCTGTTTCCCTGATCGGGACTTTCTTTGTCATCCAGCTTTTCGGATTATCCATAAATCTCGTAACGCTTTTTGCGCTTGTATTGGCCATCGGTATCGTAGTGGATAATGCCATTGTGGTAATAGAAGCCGTTCATGCCAAGATGGAAGAAAGCGACATTTCTCCGTACAAGGCTGTAAAAGAAGTAATGGGCGAGATTGCAGGAGCCATCATTGCTATTACTGCGGTAATGGTAGCGGTATTCATTCCGATATCGTTTATGACGGGACCTGTGGGAACATTCTATCGTCAGTTCTCTATTACGATGGCAAGTTCTATTGTAATTTCTGCAGTCGTTGCTCTTACCCTGACTCCGGTTCTTGCAGCGATGTTATTGAAAAATAGCCATGGAAAACCTAAAAAATCAAACCTTTTTACCAGATCAATGGATTCTTTTAACAGAGGATTTGATAAGATTACCGGTAGATATGCTTCATTTTTAAGGAAGATTGTCAGCCGTAAAGTGGTGACCTGGGGAATTCTGATCGCTTTCTGTGTGGGTATTTTTATTGTTAATAAAACACTTCCTGGAGGATTCATTCCTAACGAAGACCAGGGAACCATTTATGCTATCGTTCAGACACCTCCGGGATCTACACTGGAGCAGACCAATAAAGTTTCAAGAGCTTTACAGAAAATATGTCAGGGCGTAGACGGCGTTGAATCTGTTTCTTCGCTGGCCGGATATGAGATCATGACAGAAGGACGTGGTTCCAATGCCGGAACCTGCCTCATCAACCTTAAAAGCTGGGGAGACCGTAAGCATAATGTGAAAGAAATTATGGAAGAGCTTGAGGAAAAATCTAAGAATCTCGGGGCTACCATAGAGTTTTTTGAACCGCCGGCAGTTCCCGGATTCGGATCTTCAGGAGGATTTTCCGTAAGATTGCTTGATCTTAACAGAACCACCAATTACCAGGATTTTGACAAAGTAAATAAAGACTTTATTGCCCAGCTTAAAAAACGTAAGGAACTCACCGGGGTTTTTACATTCTTCGCTGCCAATTATCCTCAGTATGAACTGGTTTTTGATAACAATGCGGCCATGCAGAAAGGTGTTTCTATCGGTAAAGCGATGGATAACCTGAATATTCTGATCGGAAGCACCTACGAACAGGGATTCATCCGTTTCGGACAGTTCTTTAAAGTTTATGTTCAGTCATCTCCGGAATTCAGAAGACTTCCTTCAGATATCATGAATCTTTACGTGAAAAATGATCATGACGAAATGGTTCCTTATTCGGCATTTATGACCTTGAAGAAAACCCAGGGACCAAATGAGATTACCCGGTACAACATGTACAATTCAGCAGCCATCCGCGGACTTCCTGCTGAAGGATATACTACGGCGGACGCTATCCAGGCTATTAATGAAACCGCTGCCAAGAGTCTGCCTCACGGTTATAAAGTGGCCTGGGAAGGTTTATCTTATGACGAAGCACAGCGTGGTAATGAAGCTATTTATGTATTCCTGGTGGTTCTTGTTTTCGTATATCTTGTGCTTGCAGCCCAGTATGAAAGTTTTATCATTCCTTTTGCCGTATTGTTATCACTTCCGGTAGGGGTTTTCGGATCTTTCTTACTGTTGAAGGCGATGGGACTGGAAAATGATATTTACGCGCAGGTAGGACTCATTATGATTATCGGGTTATTGGGTAAAAATGCCGTGCTTATCGTGGAATTTGCCGTTAAAAGGCGGCAGTCGGGAGATTCTATCCTTGAGGCAGCAATTGAAGGCTCAAAAGCTCGTTTTAGACCGATTCTGATGACATCTTTTGCCTTTATTGCAGGATTGGTTCCTTTGGTTTTTGCCAGCGGTGCCGGAGCGATCGGAAATCATACCATCGGAGCTTCTGCATTAGGAGGAATGCTCATCGGAACGCTGTTCGGGGTGATTGTTATCCCGGGACTCTATTACATTTTTGCCAAGCTATCAGACGGCAGAAAGATGATTAAAGATGAAGACGAATCACCATTAAGCGAAGATATGATCCATTATGAATAAGAAAAAAAATAAAATATATCAGTATACAGCAGTTTTGCTGCTGCTCAGCGTTGCGGCATGTAAACCGGTAGAGATACAGCAACGTGCCGAAAACAGAATCGTACCTGAAAAATATACTTCTGAAGATCAAAATACCAGCAACTCAGGAAAACTGAAATGGAATGAATATTTCAGTGATCCAAATCTTCAGGCACTTATCAATGAAGCCCTTAAAAATAATCAGGAACTGAATATCATGCTTCAGGAAATTGAAATTTCAAAAAATGAGATCAGAGGCAGAAAAGGGGAGTACCTACCATCTGTAGGCCTGAAAGCCGGTGCAGGGGTTGACAAGGTAAGCCGGTATACCAATATCGGAGCCATGGAAGCCAATACGGAAATCGAGCCGGGAAGAGAAATGCCGGATCCTCTTTTTGATTTTGGGGTTGGTGTTCAGGCTAAATGGGAAACGGATATCTGGGGAAAGCTTCATAATGCTACCAGAGCTCAGGTACAACGGTATCTGGCCAGTATTGAAGGCCGGAACTTCATGATGACCAACCTGATTTCAGAAATCGCCGATTCGTATTACGAGCTGCTTGCTATGGATAATGAGCTTGTTACCTTAAATCAGAATATTAAAATTCAAAATGATGCGCTCAGTATCATTAAGGAATTAAAAAAGAATGCCCGGTCTAACGAGCTGGCTGTGAAAAGATTTGAAGCCCAGGTATTGAAAACCCAAGGAATGCAATATGATATTCAGCAGAGAATTGTAGAAACTGAAAATAAAATCAATTACCTGGTCGGAAGATTCCCACAGCCGGTAGAACGCAGTCATGATAATTTTGATGAAATTGTTCCGCAGGTTGTTTATACGGGAATTCCTTCTGAGCTGCTCGAAAACCGCCCGGATGTTAAGCAGGCTGAGTATGAGCTTGCCGCTTCAAAACTCGATATCAAATCGGCGAAAGCAAGGTTTTATCCTTCACTGGATATAGGGGCTGGTTTTGGATTGCAGGCATTTAATCCGACGTATCTGATTAAACCTGAATCATTCCTTTTTTCATTAGCCGGAGAGCTTACGGCACCACTTATTAATAGAAATGCTATAAAAGCCGCTTATTACAATGCCAATGCAAAACAGGTGCAGGCAGTGTACCATTATGAGCAGACTGTTTTGAGTGCTTATATTGAAGTGGCCAATCAGATCTCTAAAATTAAGAACCTGAACAGCAGCTATGATATCAAGGCTAGGGAAGTAGATGCTTTAACGAAGTCTATTGACATCTCCAATGATCTGTTCAAATATGCACGGGCAGATTATATGGAAGTTCTGCTGACGCAACGTGACGCTCTTGAGTCAAAATTTGAGCTCGTAGAGAAAAGAGTGAATCAGCTGAAAGCCAGTGTTGCGATTTACCGTGCACTCGGAGGAGGATGGGATCAGAATTCTTTGGTACCGCCTGACATTATTAAAAAATAATATCTTTTCATACCAATTCTTTAATCGTAGAGCTTACCGAAAACCGGTAAGCTCTTTTGATATATTTTTTAAATTGATAGACAAATAATCTATAAAATGTTAGTTTGAATTAGTGGGTATTAACAGGTTTTCAATCTGTAGCAAAACCGCATCAATATCAAAAGGTTTGCTCACAAATTCATCTGCGTTACATCTGCTGGTCACTTCATGATCTTTCGCATGGGCACTCATGATCATTACTGGAGTATTGGCCGTTTCAGGTTGTGATTTTAATTCATTGCATACGTCAATTCCTGAGCCGTCAGGCATCATTACATCCAATATGAAGATATCCGGAACAACCGAGCGATCTCTGTTGTTGAATGCTTCTATGGTAGAAAAAGAACGAACATCATAATCTTCAAATGACAGGAGTAGCTGTAATGCATCTCTGATGCCTGTCTCATCTTCAAGTATAAAAATTGTTTTCATATTTCTTGCATCGCAAAAACAAAGCCAATCTGTTATGCGTTTAGATTAAATAACAAAAAAATCCGGAAAAACTTCCGGATTTATATATGATCAATAAATTTTATCTGAGATTTAATTTATCTTAAGGATATTCAATCCTGATTGTCCTGTAGCAACAAACGCCAAATTATTATTGATGTAGATATAGTTGGCAGAACCGCTTAGCTTGTAATATCCAACTACTTTAAATGTATTTTTGTTTAATACAATAACACCATCGGTACCATTGGCAAGATACAGGTAACAGTTGTTGACTGCAACAGCGTTAGTAAGACCTGTCTGACTGAATACATTTTGATCGTTTACTTTGAAGTTTCTTGGAACGAAACTGTTCATTAGCTGTCCATCGCTTAATCTGATTTTAGCTACTCCTTTATCACTTAGTGCAAGGTAAACATATTCATTATCCAGAACGATCACATTTTTACCGTCGGTAACAGACTGTGTAAGACCTGGGTAGTTATAGACATGTGGATTTGATCCGTCGTTATTGGCAACTCTAAGGGATGCACCATTTGCCTGAGTTGCAAAGAATACCTGGTACGTATCGTTGTGGGCAACATATTTAGCTCTTTCTCCTGCAAAATTGAATTGCTCAGATACAGAATATCCATTATTAGGGTCCAGTTTAAAGAATCCTCCACCGGTTGTTCCTGTTGAAGCATATAAATAATTATTGTAGAAATAAGAATTTTTTGCGGTAGAACTAGGGAGTTTATAATTCAGGAATGAAGACAAATCCTGCGTATTGAATACATTATTCGTAAGTGGAGCGGTAACTAATTTTGCGCCGTTTTTATCACCACCAACAGCATACAGCTTATTGTTGACAACATCAACGTTATTGAACTCAATATTGTTGAATAATGCTTCATTTACCAGAGAAGGAGCGTTGTAATCGGTTACATTAAAGATTCTGATCGCACCTTTTGTAGTACTTCCTGAAACGGCATCATTGGTATGATAAGATACATAAGCGAAACCATTGCTCATGGTAACTCCTGTTGCGCTTAACGTTGTATTGCTGATAGAAGGACTTACCACATTCGCTACCAAGGTAAACTGTAATTGGTTGTCCGAACAAGGTGCAATACCTTTCTGAGGCGTACATTCTCCTGCCTGGATATATGCATTTGAATTTATAGTAACCTGATTATTGATCTTGTTTTGTATTGCAGTATAAGAAGTATTCACAAAGTTCAGGTCAATATGTCCCATGAAAGCAATATTCGCATTAATATTCCCGAAAGACATATTAGAGAAATCCATTCTTGCAAATCCATCTCCGTTTCCGTTGGCTTTTATCTTACCGTCTATCGATACCGTTCCGCCGGTAACTTCAGTATATGACTGGCCTTTCAGATTCAGTGCTCCGGAACTGTTGATATGGAATCCTTTCTCAAAGGTAAGATAGCCTTCATTATTCAGGTTCGAATTCAGGTAATTGTTCTGTGCATTGAAGACCATTCTGCAGTAGTTATTTACTGTAGAGCTTGCATTAAGGCTTTCAGAATTGCTGAAGTTCAGGTTGTTGTAATTGTTGATGATACCATCAACAGATCCTGTGCTATAGGTCACAAATCCGTAGTTGTCTAATTTACCCGCAGAATTCAGGTGAAAATTGACTGTACTTGAGATTTTACCATTGTTTCCTACTTCCACTCTGCCACCATTGGGAACGTTGAGCCAGTTTGATCCGCCCAGTTCACCAAGAATGATGATTTTTCCTCCGGAATTGAAGTTGAATCCTCCTGTAAAAGTAGTTCCTTCAGGAATGTAGTAAGTTTCTCCGTTGTTAATGTTATACCAGTTACTTCCTGTAGCAGCAATTGCACCTGAAAGATTTGGGGTATAAGTTACAGTTTTCTGAGCGGCTGAGAATTTCTGACTGTTTGGGTCGAATTTTACAAAGTCCACCGCAGAATTTTTCATTTCAATACTTTTGCTGAGATCTCCGCTTCCGTAACGGAGTGTGATGTCACCATTGGTAATGGATTGTGAACTTTCACTGTTTTCAGGAAGCAGACTGTCTTCAGACGAACATCCGGTTGCAGCAACAAGAAGGAAAAATCCCATTGCTACGCTTAGTTTTTTTGTCATTAAGGGTTAAGTTTTATTTTATAAGGGTTTGTTAACACGGTAATTATGCTCCGAACTCACGGGCTTTTCTAGAGGTTTTCTGAGGATTCCAGGGGTCTTTATAAGAATCATAAAAGAATAATTCATCGAAATAAGCAATTGTCCTTACAATACGCATAAAATAACCCATGTATAAAGGGTAGAGTGGGACATAAATTATTTTTGAGAAATATTTCTTTTTATTTTTCACTATTAATAAGCAAATCAGAAACTGCGTAAAATACAGCAGCAAATATACTAAATATTTGAATGGCAACCAAAAAACTAAGAATTCCGGGTTTTCAATTATTATTCTTAGCATATAAATCAGCCAGGTGATATCAAGTACAAGTCCGAAAAAGACATTTTCAAAAAAAGAGAAAAAGTTTGACCATCGGAAATTCTTATTCGGAAGCCATATATCATAATGTTTTCTAAGCCTGAAACGTACGAGCGAACGTGACCAGCGCAAGCGCTGCTTGGCAAGCTTTCTCCATTCTACAGGAACGTGCGTATTGCAGACTGCTGTTTGCTCAAAATGAATCTGGTAGCCAATCTTCCGTATCTTTACAGTAAGATCACCATCAAGGCCAGGGCCTACATCCCAGCCCCCAACTCTTTCAAGAACCTTTCTCGGAAAAACACCAAAGGCTCCCGAAATGATCTTATAAATCCCAAGACTGGAAAGAACAATCCTTGAGATGCTGATCGATTGCTGGTACTCCAGGTACTGCATCGTTGAAGTAAGAGAGTCCTGATCATTTCTTACCATCAGGTTTCCGCCGACACCACCGATATTCTTACGCACATAGAAGGGAAGCAACGCCTTTTCAATGGCATCATTATCTAAAGATGAATCTGCATCAATATGAACTACAAATTTACCTTTTGAATATTTCAAGCCAAGGTTGGCCGCTGATGCTTTCCCGCCGCGTATTTCGGAACGAAGAAATTTGGTGATAAAACCTTTCTTTTCAAAAGATCTCCCAATCATTCCGGTGTGGTCGGTAGAACCATCATCAACCACGATAATTTCAATATTCTTATACGTTTGTTTCTGCATGGAAACCACCATTTTATGGAGATGCTTTCCTTCGTTGTGTCCAGGAACCAGAACCGTTACCAGGGGCAGTTCTTTCATCAGTTTTCCGTGAGCCAGTTTCCATTTGTCTTCATTAATAAACCGTTTCCTGAAGGTCACATAAAGCACAATAACCTCTAAAAGAAGAAATCGTGGAATATCGATGATAAAGACATACCATCCCCAGTTCAAAATGCTAGACCAGTTTGAATATCTTAAATTAGAGTAAATGATTTCCCAGAAATTTTCCACGTTGGATTAATTGAGAATTTCATTGATGGCTTTCTGGGTAAGCTCGTAATTGTAGATCTTTTCCAGCTTCAGTTCAGAAGGTGTCTGCTCTGTTTTGCAGTTGATGCAGTGTACGCCGATCAAAGGTTTCTGAAATTCGTTTTTGCATGTATCATTCAGGCAATAAAACACTTTTCCGGGCTTGTCGTAATCTACGCCAAGATTTTTCAACTCCATGCTGCATTTAGGGCATATCAGCCTGTCTCCCTGTTGAAAACTCTGCTCCGTAGCTACATAGGCACATCTGAAATGATGTATAAGCACTCTCACCTGAAGATTATGCTGTTTACATTTCGGGCATTCTTCGCGGTAGTTCAGAAAACCGGAATTGCATTTCTTGCATATATGAGAGGTATCCACGTAGTTTCTGCGAAAGTAGTCGTTTTTATAAGCACCGTTTAGTAAAGATCTTCCATGGGTATATGAATCCTCTGTACTGTCATAATATGCTTCTATTCTGGGGTAAGAATATCCGTTGAGAGAACCGGCACTCTCATAAAATTCAATATTTTTATTTCTCGAATAGTAGTATAGTATTGTTCTCTTTAGCAGCTCATCATCATGCAGTAGCAAAGAGTCATTCAGTCGTTGTATAAAATTTAAAACAAATCTTATCTGAGGTATTTTATTTTGAATATTTACATCCTGAATATAGCCGTCGCATAAATGCTTGAGATTATAGTTTCTATATTCTTTATAAATTTTCTTTAAACCTTTCTGCAGGAAGACAGGTTTCAGAAAAACCTTAGGATCAGAATGCCTGATCACCGAGATTAAGAATTTTCTTACGCTTGTTGCATTATCATTATTAATAATCCATATATCTGCTTTAGTAGGATCAGGGATTTCATTTCTGTCGACACAATCTTCTAAAAGTTGTGCGCTAATTCCGTTTTCGAGTTGCAATATTCTTTCAGGCATAGTGTTTTTTATGTAAATCTCAATTTTCTAACTTTCACCGGAATATTACTGATTTTTACTGCTTCCCAGGACTTTCCGTCTATGGGTACAATATCGATCACAACTCCGTATTTATTATCACTTAAAGTTTTATTAATTAAAGTATTATCCTTTATCTCTGATATAGAGTAGATTTTTTTAACCTGCCCTGTAAGCGTTTTATTAAATCCATAAGGAAGTTTAATGGCTACTCGATCTCCTTCATGAAACTCATCCAGATCACTGATGTCGATGTATGCCTGTACAAACTGTTTTTTGCGGACTACTGATGTAATAATGTCTGATTTATAAGCCACCTGTCCGTCGGTTATACGAAAACGGTCTGTATTTCCATTGATAGGAGATACATAATAATTTTGCATGGCGGAAGCTCTGTTTTCCTCTTTTGCCAGAAGGTTTTTATGCTTATTAATCAGTGATGTTTTTGTGATTTCATCATTTAATGCTTTAATATCGGCATTTAATGAAGCAATTTCGTATTTAAGATCGTCGATCGAGCGGTCTACATTGGCCAGTTCGTTGGGAGTGATTTGATCGATATATACCAGTTTTTCTTTTCTCTTTTTCTCACTTTCCCAGTACGCAACTCTTTTCTTAAGATCGGCAACAAGACCTTTCTTTTTTAAAACCTGAGCGCTGATAGAAGCAAGGTGATTTTCAAAAGTCGTATTATCAACAAGATTTTTCAGGGAATCCTGCAGGCTGCTTTTACGAATATTGGTGTCATAAAATTCATAACTGAAAAGAGTATCTCCCTTTTTTACAGGCGAGCCTTCCTTTGCGTAGTAATTGAGAATTCTTATATCAGTGGTAAACTTCACATCAAACTGCTGCTGCTTCAGAAATCCGTCGGCATAATCAAAAATCCAGGATGAGATGAGCCATTTCAGCACCGAAAATACAATCAATAGTAAGACGGCGAAATAGATATAGCGATCCCATCTGCGTTTCTTTACCGGCTTCTCGTATGAATCTTCTGTTATTTTATCGTCGTTAAAATTGATTTCCATTATGGTTTAAAATTATTCATTTGTGATAAGTCGTAATACCCGATTTTTGTAACGCCAGCGGCCTGTACATAAGACTCCGCATCCAATAGATCGCTGAAAACCTGAAAATCGTTAATACGGAATACCCATACATAATAGTCTGTGGTTAATATGCTTCTGATGAGGGCTGTTTTATTTAGCTTTTTATCAAGACTCAAGACATCATAAGCCATGATATAGGTCATGATGCTGTTGTCATGCAGAGCGGTTGCCACTTCTGCGGGGAGCTGCATAGGAACGCTTACTCCGAGATCCATATTATTCTGGTTGCACCATGTCTTTGAATTGGTAAACAGGTTGATGAGTCTTTGTGCATAAAGGTCAACATTCGTTTTGTAGTCGTCAAAAGTATGAGGTTCGATATCAAGATGTACTCCTGCAAATCCCATATCTTTCGCAGACTGCAATGCAACCTGAAGATCTGTAAAGCCATCATCCGTTTTAGCATATGAGTTTTCCCCGATGAGGCGGTATACCTGAATGTTGTTTTGAGCAGCCATCATCATAAAATCATTTACTTTCGCAAGATCATAAACTTTGCCGGGAGACAGGAAAACCCTGTTGACGTGCCAGTGATTCATCAGATTGATGATATAGGCATTGGAATAATTGGTAAAGAAGCTGCTCCATATATAAGTTTCGTTACCTGCATTATCATCATTCAGTTTGCTCTGAAGGTTGGTTGTTGGGTTGTCGGTTCCTGATATCATTTTATATTCAAGGTATTTTTCATACAGATCAGATTTTTTGTCACAGATCTGTAATTGGTTATTTAAAAGTTTTTCTGCCGTAGCAAGATAGGATGCCGGACTGAAAGTATTGCTTTTCTCGTTGCTGGAATTCACTTTAAGTTCAGCTTCAAGATAATTTACCTCACTTTCCAATACCTCGATTTCAGACTTCAGGAGATAATATTCTCTGAATAATGTGCTAAGTCTGTCACGATAGATCATTTGCATATCCTGCAAGGCGTTTTCCTTCCATTTAAAATCGCTTTCAGATTCATAATCTGTTTTGCTTCTGCTTACAGGAAGGTTGATTGTAGCTCCTACACTTGCAAAATTGCGGTCTCTTGACAAAGCAGAATAATAATTGTATCTTAATTTTAATCGAAGATCCGGTTGCTTGTCTCTTTTACGCTTCATATCTGCTATTTCCTTCTCCATTTTCAAAGCGGTTTCCCTGTCTTTTACCAAAGGGTTGAGATCAATATTTTCAACAGGCGTAAGATCCGGGATTTCAGAGTTCAGGATTTCACCGGTAAAAGGATTTCTTTCATTGGTTTTCTGAAGGCTTTCCAATGATTTTTTTTCAATGGCTATTTTGTCAAGACGGTATTTTGACTGTGCTGTTTCAGCGTCATTTTTCAGCCCGACTTTATTCTGGTTTATTGTGAATTCGTTCTGTAATTTCAAAAGTCTTTCATAATCAGATAAAAGCTTTATCTTTTTTTCGTCGAAAGCCGTTCTTACCTTGTCAATATTCGCTCTGTAGTCAAGTTCCTTCTTATATTTTACCTTTTGTAAAACATCAATATTTCTTAGTTTTTCATTTAAAGAATTCTGGATTTTCTGATTCTTCATACTTCCTTCTCCCAAAGCAAGCCAGTCTATCCCGGATGACACTCTGGCGCGGTAAAAGATATTATCATCATCGCTAAATCCGGGACTGAAATTGTAGCTCATATCAGAAACCCAGTTCAGATGCAGTTTGTTTTTATATTCCGTATTTTTTGAATCAATATTAAGTTCACTCTTGCTCAGTGAAGCATTGCTAGTTGAAAAATCCAGATGGCTATTTTCCGTATGATTATTTCTGTTATGTAAAAGATCTGCCATAATTTCCTTGGCAGCCTCATATATTTTATTGTATTCTGCAGTAAGAACACTTAAAGATTTTGAGTTTATGCTTAATGTCGATTTGTTTTGAGCATTAAAAAAAATGAAAAAATTCAATAATAATAGAATCTGTAACGTTTTTCGCATATGGTTCAGGATATTTTTGCAAATTTAGAGATTTGGATTTAAATTTTATATGTTTATTTGTCATGTTACGTAAATTTTAATGTTTTTTTAAAAGGTCTTTAACGTGTGAAAAAATGCTTAAATATTGATTATGTAAGGTATTAATGATTATGTTAATTAATTATGTGATGGTTTAGTGATAGTTATAGATTTTATCTAAATATTTTATTTTATAGTTGATTTAGTATATTATGGTAGTATTTTAAACTTTATTTAAAAAACCAGTGTCAATTTTCTTTTTTCTAAAATTTATAATAAGGGTTAAAAACAGCTATATCGTTTGGGTAAATTAGGCTGATCACAAAATTATGTGCAATCAAATTTCAGATGGTGAAATTATGTATTCCTATAAACAGTTCATATTCTTTCTTAAAGCTTACAATCATTATTGAACTTATTCAAGCGAAATCCATACCGGGGCGTGGTCACTGCTTTTTTCCCATCCCCGGACATGCTTATCTACGTTCCCTCCGCTAAGTCGACCGGCAATATAAGGACTCAGCAAAATATGATCCAGACGCATTCCCGCATTGCGGTCATAAGATTTATACAAATAATCCCAGAAAGTATAGATTTGTTCGTCAGGGTAGAGTGAACGGATAGAATCCTGCCAACCCTTTTTGATCAGCTGTTGATATGCTTTTCTTACTTCTGTCCGGTATAAGGCATTGTCTTCCCAGCGTTCCGGTTTATAAACATCAAAAGGTGTAGGAATGATATTAAAATCTCCAATTACAATAGCCGGAAGATCCATTTCGATCAATTGATTGGTTCTTTTCTTCAGGCGTTTGATCCATGAAAGTTTAAAGTCGAATTTTGGTCCCGGATACGGATTTCCGTTCGGAAGATAAAGACAGCATATCACAATCTGGTTGATGATCGCTTCAATATATCTGCTCTGCTCATCTTCAGGATCACCCGGCAGAGATCTCTGAACCTCTGTAATCTCCATGTTGCGGGCAAGTATGGCAACTCCGTTCCAGCTTTTTTGCCCTTTCCAGATGGCATTATAACCTGCAGCATTGATTGCGTCTATAGGAAAGCGTTCTTGTGGGGCTTTCAGCTCCTGAAGACAGACAATATCAGGTTGTGCCTCCTGAAGCCATCGGAGCAATACGGGCAGTCTGCCGTTGATGCCGTTTACATTATAAGTTGCGATTTTCATTGTTTTATCATTTAATTTTTTTAAAACTACACAATATCCGTTCCATGTAAATGTTAAATTTTCACCCGGAGTCTATGGCTACAGCTGCAATGTGGTACATGAAGATTAATTTATTAAAACTTTGGCAAATAAATTGTTACTATCTGCGGTGAGCAATAATAATTGCGATTTATTTTAACCATTTACAATATATTATGAAAAATTCAATCTTAACAATTCTTGCAGTTGCCGCTATGGTAGCCTGTAAGAAAAATGAAACCACGACTGCCGATCAGTCTTCAGACACTACAACATCAATGTCTGCACCGGCTGACACTTCTATGGCAACAGGAGATTCTGCAACGACTGCGGCGCCAAATTCTGACACAGCTACGAATACATTGAGCGCACAGGACAAATCATTCGCTGATGCTGCAGCAAAAGGAGGAATGATGGAAGTTATGCTTGGTAAGCTTGCTGCTACGAATGCCAGCAATGCTACTGTAAAATCATTAGGTGCCATGATGGTAAAAGATCACGGAAAAGCTAATGATGAGCTTAAAAAATGGGCATCTGCTTCGGGATATACTTTGCCTACAAGCCTGGATGCCGACAAACAGAAAAAATATGACGATTTGAAGGCAAAAAAAGGAGCTGATTTTGATCGTGCATATGCTGATCTTATGGTAGAAGATCATAAAGAAGATATTGCTGCATTCAAAAAGCAGGCATCGGAAGGATCAGAAGCTTCTCTGAAATCGTTTGCCAGCAACACACTGCCTACACTGGAACATCACCTGATGGAATCTGAAAAAGCAAAGAATGCTGTAAAATAGTGTAGAATACCATTTATTCATTATTATAAATCCAATTTATTCCGGAAGATTTGAAAAAGGTCTCCGGAATTTTTATTTTAACTTATGAGTTATATACCGGCTTTCTTTTACATAAAACCGGAGTGGCAGCAATGCGTGATCTTTTGCATAAGCAACACCAATTCTCGGAGCGGAAACTATTTCATTGAGACTGTATTTCATTCCTAGATCTTCAATCCATATCTCATCGCCGTCTATGGGCTTTTTATTGAAAGAAAGATCAATTCCCAATGCTTTTGAAACCGAGCCGGGACCTGATGAAATGGAAGGGTCGGATGAAGGTTTATTTCTTCTTCGTTCAATAACCGATATTCCTTTATAGGGCTGAACGGATCTTATGAGAACGCTTTTAGGATCATTATTATCTGAAGCAACAATATTCAAAAGATGATGAATACCGTAGCATAAATAAATATAAGCAATCCCTCCCGGATGATACATCGCTGCAGTACGGGCCGTTCGAAGGCCGCCGTAAGCATGAGAAGCCTGATCTTCTGTCCCGAAATAGGCTTCTGTTTCGGTGATGATCCCGGCCGTAATTTCCCCATGATTATTTGTAAATATTACTTTACCTAACAAATCTTTGGCGAGAAAAACGACATCAGGATTTTGAAAGTACAGCTTCTGAAGTTTTTTTGCATTCATTTGGATAACAGCTTTAGCTTTTAAACATATATTTTCCGGTCAATAATCTTAAGGTAATTTTCCTGCTCCAGTTTTTTAATCACTCTTACTACTGTTTCTGTCCGAAGACCGGTCATTGCAGCTAGTTCACGACGTGTAAAAGGAACTTCAAAAGAAAATTTTGCCTGATTGTCGCTGAAGCTTTTATGATATTCTAAAGCCCCTCTGATTCTTACATCCGGATGAAGCGAAGTGTTGTTCTGCAGCATGATATATTTAAAATAAAGCCGTTCAGACAAAAAGCTGTTAATATCTCTGGAAATATCAGGATTTTCATTCAGAAGTTTTAAAAACTTTTCTTTTGAAAGTGTAACGATTATTGTGGGTTCGATAGCAATAGCGTTTACGGGATATTTTTTATCAATAAAAAGCAGCATCTCACATACGCTGAGACCTTTATGCAGAACTCCAAGAATGAGTTCTTTACCATCTTCATTATAATGGTTTAGTTTTATCCTTCCTTTCTTTATCTGATAAAATTCTCTCGGGGTATCACCTTCGTTGAAAATAACATCAGCAGTCTTCAGATCTTCAATTTCGGCACCATATGAAAGTAAAATTTTTTCCTCGATTAGCATAAGTTCTATTGTTTAAGTTTTAAAGCCTATGAATTTTTAGTAGGCAGCTTTAGAAATTCATTACTCTTTCCGAATTTATCATTATAAAAAATAAAAAATTATGACCCGTATCATATATAAATTGAATTAAAAGATTGATTTGAGTCAGTGATATTTATAATAATCTTTCTTACATTCGGTAATACGAAAAAACATCAATCACAATATGAATATGAAACCGGAAAAAAAGCTCATCATTCCGAAGGGTAAATTACTGATCATCGGCGGAAAAGAAGACCGAAACGGGACAAAAGTGGAAATAAAAAATAAAAATCATGAGTTTTCACCACATGAAATTCTAAAACTTCTTGTATCTGATAAACACGATAGAATAGAAGTGGTCACCACAGCAAGTTCCGAGCCTGAAAGTATGAGAGAGACGTACACGAAAACATTTGAAGAAATAGGATTTACCAATTTTGGATTTATTCATCTGACGGATGATGCTGACAGTCACGATATTAAAAGAATTAAAAGCACTAAGGTAGTTTTCTTTACAGGAGGAGATCAGAATAGGATTTGCAACGAAATTAATAATTCTCCGGTACTCGAAATTTTGCGCGAACGATATCTTAATGATAAAGATTTTCTCATCGCAGGAACCAGTGCCGGAGCGATGTGCATGCCTGAAATTATTATTTGCGAAGCGGAAGACGGAGAGGCTATATTGGAAAATGATATAAAGCTGGCATCAGGGCTCGGGCTTTTATCCGGATGTATTGTCGATACGCATTTCGTTCACAGAGGAAGATTCGGAAGACTGGCACACGCTGTAATGCTACAACGGGAATGTTTCGGAATTGGCCTGGGAGAAGATACGGCGCTTTTGATCGAAAACGGTCATAAAGCAATCTGTAAAGGCTCAGGAATGGTTATCGGAATAAGTGCAAAACATCTTGGTAAAACCAATACCGATACCGTGAAAAAAGGATATCCTGTATACGGGGAAAATTTAACGGTACATATTATAACGGAAGGTTGTTCTGTCGATCTTCAGTCCGGAAAATTTATCGCTGCCGATCATTAAATGTTTAAATAGTAAAGGAATATGCTTAAAATACTGCATATTCCTTTATCATATATAAGTGAGTCTGAATTTTAAGCGAGTAAACCATTGATTTTTGAAACAATGACATCGAGATCAAAAGGTTTGGCTACAAAATCATTTGCTCCCGCATCAGAGGCAATATCATCACCGTCTACACTAGCAGAAAGCACAATGACCGGAAGATCTTTAATACCCTGTGTACTTCTGATTGCTTTTAATACCTGATCCCCGGAAAGAAGTGGCATCCACAGATCCAATAATATTAAATCAGGATGATCGACCTGAATCTGCTTTATCAGATTCGTACTGTTTATTTCGGTGAAGACTGTAAAACCTTCTGATTCCAGAAGCATTTGGAGGACATCCAGTATACCCTGATCATCATCACAAACCATTATCTTTTTGCTATTCATTTCAGTGATTTTTCATTATGGGTAATGTGAAACTAAATGTTGATCCTTCGCCCACCTCGCTTTCTACCCAAAGAGTTCCGTTGTGGTTGGCAATGATTTCATGTGAAATATAAAGGCCGATTCCCAGCCCCGGAAATTTTTTCTGTATATCTCTCGCTCTGAAGAAACGGTCAAAGATTTTTGCCTTGTCCTGTGAGCTTATACCCATTCCATAATCAGTTACTGAAACTTTTACAAAGCTTCCGACCCGGTTAATATACACATCTACTTTATCTGATCCAGGAGAATATTTTATCGCATTTGAAATCAGATTGTTAATGACCTGCGAAATCTGAAGTTCATCACCAAGAATAACAGCGTTGGTAGATCCTGATAATGATATTTTATGATTCGGTGCTGATACTGATAAGTTTTCGACAGTATCACGAATGGTTTTATCAATTTCAAACGGATCGACATGCAGCTCTATGTTTCCTGATTGTATCTTCGAAGTATCCAACAGATCTGAAATGAGGATATTAAGTCTATCTACATACACCGAAACTTTATCCAGGGTTTCATTAAATCTTTCCGGTGAATCTTTAGGAACCATTCTTTGAAGCAGCTGTACAAGGCCTTTAATCGTGGTAAGAGGGGTTTTGAGCTCGTGACTTGCGATTGATAAGAAATCATCTTTTCTGCGGTCTAATTCTTTTTTCTCTGTAATATCTTCAATAGCGATCAGTATTCTGTCTTTATATTGACCTTCAAATTCAATACGGTAAGCATTAAGCAACATTACTTTTTTACCGATGTGTGGAAAGTCGTGCTCAACTTCATAATCGATGACCGGATTATTGGTCGGCAAAATCTTCATCAGAAGCTCTTTCAGGGTTTCGATGTCCCATTGATGATTTCCAAGTTCGAAAAGAATTTTTCCTACCGTATCTTCTGAGGTAACTTTAAAGGAATTTAAAAAGTGCGTGTTGGCACTCAGTACTTTGTAATTTGCATCAAGAACCAATAAACTTTCTCTTACGGTCTGAACAATACTTGAGAGAAACGCTTCACTGTCTACGAGCTCTTTTGTTCTTTCCTTTATTTTTCTTTCCACTGAAGATTTTTCTTCCCTCAGTTCATGCTCGGCTTTTTTACGTTCTGTAATATCATTTTGAACCCCAATAAAATGCGTGACTACGCCTTCACTATTTTTTACGGGAGAGACATAGAGTTCATTCCAGAAGAGATTGCCGTTCTTTTTATAATTCCGTATTTCAAGTTTACAGTCTCTTCCTTCACTGATGCATTTTTTGATATAACTTCTTTCAGGTTGAGATCTGTCCTGGCCCTGCAGGAACCGGCAGTTGTGCCCGATGATCTCGTCGTGCGAATATCCTGTAATTGTTTCAAACGCTCTGTTGCAGTAGACAATAGGATTATCGGGTTGCGTATTATCTGTTATGATGATACCGCAGTTAGCCGAATCCAGTGCCTGTATGTATAGTTCAATGTTGTTATTCATCGGATTATAGCTGTTTTGTCAAGTTCCAAACTTAAACTTTCATTGATATGCAAATATGGGAAAAAGGATAATGTTTTCCAAATTTGTATAGTCAGTAAATATCAGACGCAAATAATATGCCTTCACTAAATATTATTAATCAATTTGTTAAAAAAAGATAATATTTTTTTTAAACTTAATGTATTGGGTGGTTAATAAATCAATACCTTTAACCAATATTGAAATATCTTTCATAACGGCATAGTATGAGAAAAATTGGCATTATCGGATTTGGCTGGCTAGGTTCCAGGATTTCACGGGATGTAAAAGGCAAATTCGAAATTTTTACAACGACAAGGTCACAGGACAAGTTTCAGGAGATTGAAGCTGAGGGAGTTCATGCAGAACTCGCCGTCTTCAATGATACTGAAGAAAACTTTCCTGATCATTGGTCTGTCATTTCGGAATTGGATGCGATCATTATAACAGTACCTTTTTCAGAAAGGAGATCGTCTCGTCAATCACTGCAATTAAAGCTTTCAAAGCTATTTTCATTTATAGGAAGCTATGAAAAACAGATCTTTTTTACAAGTTCGACCAGTGTTTATCCGGATGAACCCGGAGTTTTCACAGAAGAAATGGTTTTGCCTGAAGATATTTTTGTTGAAAATTTAATGAGAAAAGCATTTCCACAGATTAATATCCTCAGACTTGGTGGTTTAATGGGAGATTCTCGGCTTCTGAAAAATTTTAGTATTTCAGATCCTGATACTGTTGTCAACCACATTCATTTTAAAGATATTTCAACAATAATTCAATTGATGATTGAAAGAGAAAGTCACTCAAAGATTTATAATGTTGTTGCACCGCTTCATCCTGCGAAAAATGAGGTTGTTGCAGCCCAGAATAATGAACTTTTAAAAGATGTTCAATACAATAATAATAAGGAACAAAGAATTATTTCTTCAGAGAAATTGATCTCAGAGCTTGATTTTACATTTCAATATCCCGATCCAAAATATTTTCATATGTAGTGATATGAATTGTTTTCATAATTTTTTAGTTATTTAATCAAAATTTATTGCTGTTTAATTAAAAGTGGTCTGCTTTATGCTAAGACAATAATAAGTTACTTTAAAACTTACACTTACACAAACACCTTAAAATATTAAATTATGAAAGAATTTACTCAATGGGAAAATTCCCCGTCGCTTAACAGAGAGATCGAACGTCAGAAAGCCCTTAAGGCCCTTGAAAAAGCAAAAATGATAAAAAGAAAAGTCGTTTTTCTTCCCAAAGGAGCTTCAGGAAGTACGAAGTTTAATGATCTTTTTTAATACAGGTCTTGGAGAATCTTTGTAAATATAGACCAGAATACAAATAATAAATTAAGCCATAGCAGTTTTCTGTTATGGTTTTTTTTATCATTAATAACGTAGAAAAAATTTAAACAAAATATCAATACGAATATCAATGCTATATTAAATTGATTCTAATACATCAGATTGATAATTATGGTGAGTTTCTGACAGCAATATTAATAATTTCTTTTTTGCAATTATCAATATTAAGATACCTACGATTATTCTATATATAAATCATTATGCGTGAAAACATTGTTCTTCGGTAAAACTTTCTTTAACTTTATAAAACCAAATTACTTATATGAAAAAATATACAATTGGAGCATTATTGTTCTCAATGATGTTTGCGGGCGTTAGTGCACAATCTTTAAAATCGCCGGACGGAAAATTTGAAATGAATTTCCAGCTCAAGCAGGGTGTTCCGTATTATAATCTGAAATACAATGGCGATATAGTCGTTGAAGATTCAAAACTGGGACTGAGATTATTTAAAGATACTTCCATCAAATTTGCGTCTGAAATCGCAAAACCTGAAGATGCAAAATTTGACCTGAACAACGGCTTTACAAAAACAGAAGAAAAGCGGGATTCTAAAAATGAAACCTGGCAACCGGTTCTGGGAGAAAAGAAAAATTACAACAATCATTATAACGAATTAGCCGTTAGGCTTCATCAGGATACTACTGACAGAAATATTATTGTTAAGTTCAGACTCTTTAACGATGGATTGGGCTTCAGATATGAATTCCCGCAACAGAAAAACCTGAATTATTTCGTGATTCGTGAAGAAGATTCTGAGATTGATTTCCCAGCCGATATGAAAGCCTGGTGGATCGTTGCCGATTACGACTCGCAGGAATATCAGCCCCAAACAACAAAAATCTCTGAAATTCCCGGCCGCTGGGATCAGGCATTTGATAAGCATTCTTCGCAGACGTTGATAAAAAATGCGGTTCAGACCCCTTTAATGTTGAAAAAAGAAGGAAAAAATCCTTTATATATAAATCTTGGAGAAGCTGCTGTGTTGGATTATCCGGCTTCCCATCTTGAAGTGGATGCTGTTAATTTTAAATTTAAAACACATCTTACGGCAGATCGACAAGGGGCAAAAGGATATATTCAGACTTCTACAGTTTCTCCGTGGAGAACGATTATTGTTTCTCCAAAGGCAGAAGAAATACTCGATTCTAAAATGATGTTTAACCTGAATGAACCTACAAAATATACCGACACTTCCTATATTCATCCTACAAAATATATGGGCGTATGGTGGGAAATGATCATCGGAAAGTCCCAGTGGGCCTATTCTACGGCTGATAATGTTCATATCGGAGTGACGGATTTTTCTAAATTAACACCCAACGGAAAACACGGTGCCAACAACACAAAAGTGAAAGAATATATTGATTTCGCAGCAGAAAATGGCTTTGGAGGGCTTTTAATTGAAGGCTGGAATATCGGCTGGGAAGACTGGATTGGGCACAATAAAGAATTTGTTTTCGATTTCATCACTCCTTATCCTGATTTTGATATCAAAATGCTGAATGAATATGCACATTCAAAAGGCATCAAGCTGATCATGCATCACGAGACTTCTGCTTCGGCAACCAACTATGAAAGATGGGCTGATAAAGCTTTCCAGCTAATGAATCAATATGGTTATGATGCGGTAAAGACGGGTTATGTAGGCGATATGGTTCCGAGAGGGGAGCATCATTATTCTCAATGGACTATTAATCACTATTATAGAATTGCAGAGAAAGCCAATGAATATAAAATCATGGTCAATTCTCACGAATCGGTCAGGCCGGGAGGGGAGAGCAGAACCTACCCGAACTGGATTTCCGCAGAAGCAGCGCGTGGAACAGAACATGAAGCTTTTCAGGGAAATAATCCCGACCATCAGACTATTCTTCCTTTTACCAGATGGATAGGAGGCTCGATGGATTATACACCAGGGATTTTCCAAACTAAGTTGGATTACTATTTCCCGGGAGATAAACGTTTTGTAAAGACAACTTTAGCAAAGCAGTTAGCGCTCTATGTAGTGATGTACATGCCACTCCAGATGGCTGCTGATTTACCAGAAAATTATAAAAGACATATGGAGGCTTTCCAGTTTATTAAGGATGTAGCGGCCGATTGGGATGATACTAAAATTTTATCAGCTGAGCCTGGTGATTACATCATCACTGCAAGAAAAGCAAAAGGTACGGAAAACTGGTTTGTAGGCGGTATTACGGATGAAAACAAGCGTAATTATACTGTAGATTTCTCATTCCTCGATAAAGGCAAAAAGTACGAAGCGACTATTTATGAAGATGGCAAAGATGCAGATTACATCGACAATCCTCAAAGCTATCATATTTATAAAAAGCAGATCACGAGTAAGTCTAAGATCAGTTTTAAAATGGCACGAAGCGGCGGTTTTGCAATTACGATTAAACCAATTGTAAAGTAATATTAATTCATATAAAATAAAAGGCTCGGGTATTATAACCTGAGCCTTTTGCACTTTAATGATGTCTGACACCTTTCTGATGATAATTAATGTCTTTATTGACCGTCTCATAATTCTTGGGCAGATGATCAGCATGTTCGTCGAATGTCTGATTTTCGGCAGTGTTCTGGTTCATTTCCGGAGTTTCAAAATGGATTTGTTTACCATTCTTATAAAGTTTATTATCAAAAGTCCTGTAAAGTTGGTTTTCCTGATAAGTATTTCCATCGGGAGCTGTAAAGGTTTTCAGCTTTCCTTTGTTTTTCCTGTTTATTCTCCAAGCTACTACTGCTCCTGCTCCTATGAGTGCTAAAGCAACTTTTATTTTGTTATTCATAATATGATAATTTAATTTGGTTAAAAATATTTTATTAATTACGGCTGTCCGCTTCCTCCGGCAGCGCCATAAATTTGTCCTGTTGCAAAACTGGCGTCATTGGCAGCGAGCTGTACGAATATAGAGGCAAGTTCGGCAGGCTGTCCCGGTCTACCAAGAGGAGTATCGGCTCCGAATTTAACAAGATTTTCCTGGGTTTGTCCACCGCTTACTTCAAGTGCTGTCCACACCGGTCCCGGCGCCACTCCGTTTACTCTTATGCCTTTTGGTCCAAGCTGTTTGGCTAATGATTTAACATAACTTGTTGTTGCCGCTTTGGTTTGTGCATAATCATACAGGTTTTCAGAAGGATCATAAGCCTGAACTGAAGAAAGCCCGATAATGCTGGAGCCCGGTTTCAGATGAGGAAGTGCCGCTTTAATAATCCAGAATGGTGCATATACATTGGTTTTCATCGTTCTTTCAAACTCTTCTGTGCTGATATCCAGAATCGATTCATGGGTTTTCTGATGGCCTGCATTGTTGACGAGGATATCAAGTCCGCCAAGTTGTTGAACTGCTTGTGATACGAGCTTCTTACAGAATGACTCATCTCTGATATCCCCGGGAATTGCTATGGCTTTACGGCCGGCTTTCCTAATAAGGTCAATAACCTGTACGGCATCAGGTTCTTCTTCGGGTAAATAATTGATGGCCACATCGGCTCCTTCGCGGGCATAAGCAATAGCAGCAGCACGGCCTATCCCGGAATCTCCACCCGTAATTAAAGCTTTTCTTCCCATCAGCCTTCCTGAGCCTACATAGCTTTTTTCTCCATGGTCTGGAACAGGATCCATCTTACTAGCTAAGCCCGGAAAAGGCTGAGACTGGCTTTTAAAAGGAGGCCGTGGGTATTTTGTCGTAGGATCCGTAAGATCCGGGCCGGTAGAATTTTGAGGTTTCTGATTTTGAGATTGTGCCAATACTCCCGGTGAAACGGCGGCAACAGCAAGGGTTGCTGCTATTTTACCGATAGCATTTCGTCTTGTGATTGATTTTTCCATAATATTAAGATTTGTGGTGTGGTATGGCTCTGGAAGCCATTCTGATGAATATATAGCAATGAATATTCCAAGCTTTGAAAACTTTTGCTTTTTAAAAAGATTTATGATAATTATTTACATTATGAAGCGAAATAAAATCACAGTAAAGAAATATTTCGTTAAAAATTTTATAATAGCGGCAAGATAGTTGTAGAATTTTCAAAACCAAATGACAACTTATATGAATCTGCAATTAATCAAAGAATCAAAAAAAAGCAGCGAAAAAGATCATACAGATCATTTTCTAAATGATGTTCTTACAGGACTGCAAAGTACACCGAAACATTTGTCATCCAAATATTTTTACGATAAGACTGGTGACGAATTGTTCCAGAAAATAATGGCAATGCCTGAATATTACCTTACGCGATGTGAACTGGATATTTTTAAGAATAAAACTTCAGAAATTGCAAAAAGCATCAGGGCAGATCAGGAACCTTTTGATCTTATTGAGCTAGGAGCGGGAGATGCAATGAAATCTACTTATCTACTTAAGCATCTTAGTGAAACAGAAACTGATTTTACCTATATGCCCATCGATATTTCAGGAAATATTCTTTCGGTACTGGAGAGAAATTTAAAAAGGCAGCTCCCTGAAATAGACATCGAGCCATTAGAAGGAGAATATTTTGAGATGCTTGAAAAAGCCATGAAGCTTTCATTACGAAGAAAGGTCATTTTATTTTTAGGAGGAAACATTGGAAATATGAACAGGAAGGAAGCTGAAAATTTTTGTATAGCTCTTCATCAGTTATTAAATAAGGAAGATATTCTTCTGATTGGTTTTGATCTTAAAAAAAATCCTTACACTGTTTTGAATGCATATAGTGATAAATCAGGAATCACAGCAGCATTTAATCTGAATCTTTTATCAAGAATCAATCGCGAGCTTGACGGTAATTTTAATATTGATGATTTTCAGCATTACGAATCATATGACCCAATTACGGGTGCCTGCAGGAGTTTTCTTGTAAGTCTTAGAGATCAGAAAGTAAATATTGCAGGCCAACTCATTTCATTTGAAGAAAATGAAGTTATTGACATGGAAGTATCACAGAAGTTTTCAAGATCAGAAATAAGGAAACTGGCTGAAAAAACCGGCTTTAAAATCACTGGTGAAATTGCTGATTCTAAAGACTGGTTCGTTGATAGTATCTGGAAGGTAAGTTAATAATTAAATTAAAAAAAATGGAAACCAATACAATTATAAATCCTCTGGTAAGAAAATTCCGTGACATCAGAAAACGTTCGGAGAATATTTGTCAGCCCCTTGAGATTGAAGATTATGTTGTTCAACCAATTGTTGACGTAAGCCCTCCCAAATGGCATTTAGGACACACCACCTGGTTTTTTGAAACATTTATTCTGATTCCCAATTTTCCTTCTTATGAAGTTTTTGATGACCAGTATAATTTTGTATTCAATAGCTATTATGAAACTATTGGCGCAAGAGTAATCCGTACCGATCGTGGAAATCTCAGCCGGCCTTCAGTTTCTGATATTTACAGATACAGAGCATATGTTGATGAAAAAATGACTGAATTTCTCAACAGCCATCATATGAATGACAGCATTCTACCGCTTTTAGAGCTGGGCCTCAATCACGAACAGCAACATCAGGAACTTTTAATTACTGACATAAAATATATTCTTGGTCATAATCCACTTTTTCCTGTTTATAAAAAAGAAATTAAAAACACCCACAAAACAACGGTAGAGAAAAGAATGCTCAGATTCTCGGAAGGAATTTATGAAATTGGCTTCGAGGGTTTGGGATTTTGTTTTGATAATGAACTAAACAGGCATAAAGTCTATCTTCATGATTTTGGAATTTCAAACCGTTTGGTGACCAACAGAGAATATCTTGAATTTATGGAATCCGGAGGATATTCTGATTTTAGATATTGGCATGCTGACGGCTGGAACTGGGTGAAAGAAAATAAGGTTAAATCTCCTTTGTATTGGCATAAAATCGATGGAAAATGGATGTGTTATACTTTGGGTGGACTGGAAGAAGTTGATCCTGATGCTGAACTTTGTCATGTAAATTTTTATGAAGCTTCAGCGTATGCTTCCTGGAAGGGAATGCGTCTTCCAACCGAACAAGAATGGGAAGTGGCTTCTCCTCATTTTGAATGGGGAAAACGTTGGGAATGGACCAATAGTGCATACCTCCCTTATCCCGGATTTAAAAAAGAAGCCGGAGCAGTCGGTGAGTACAACGGTAAATTCATGGTCAATCAAATGGTGTTGAGGGGGGCATCTGTCGCTACACCACCGGGACACAGCAGAGATACCTACCGTAATTTCTTCCAGCCCGATCTGAAGTGGCAGTTTACAGGAATAAGGCTTGCCAAATAACAATATATTAATGTACCAATGTAACAGTTTACCAGTGATCATTGTTAAATTGGTACATTCATATATTATAAGTTCATTTCTTCACCGCATTGATCATTTCTCTTTTTCCCGGCGGCCCCTGCTTTTTTTCCACTTCAAAATTAAGTTCCTGAAGAATTCTTCTTACGCTTCCTTTAGAAGAATAGGTTGTTAACAATCCGTTAACCGCCATTTTGTCAGAAACCATTTCAAACAACGGCTTTTCCCAAAGATCAGGCTGTACTCTTGCGCCGAAACAATCATAATACACAAGATTTATTTTAGGTAAGTCTATGTTTTTCAGATCAAAAAAGTCGCATTGTATTTTTTTTAATGTAAAACCACTAACAATTTCAGTCTGCTTTTCCCAGTCTGCTTTGTGAATTTTTTGATAAATATTTTTAAATTCCAGGTCATCAAAAAGCTCATCGTATGCCAAATTGTTCATTTCTGATTCATTTATTGGGTATTTTTCAAGCGTAAAATAATTGATGATATGATTTTTGTCAGTTTTTAAATATTCATTAATTGTCACCAAAACGTTCAAACCTGTTCCAAAACCGAGTTCTAAAATATTAATTTCGTAATGATTTAAAAGATTTAATCCGTTTTTGATAAACACGTGTTTTGCTTCCTGAAGCGCTCCGTGATGGGAATGATAGTTTTCATTTAAATCATTGATATATAACGTTTTACTACCGTCGTTTGTAGTTTTAATTTCTCTTTTCAAGCTATTTTTTTACAAATTTACTCTAAAATTTTTATATTTAGAAAATTATGTTAAATTTGTAGAACATCATAAAAAATTTTAGAAATGATAATTCAAAAAACTGAAAACTCCCGAATTTCTACATTCGACCCAAACAATTTTTCTTTCGGAAATACTTTTATTGATCATATGATTATATGTGAGTACGAAAATGGAAAATGGGGTGATGTAAAATTGGTTCCTTATGGTCCTTTAATGTTTACTCCTGCCATGATGGGTGTAAACTACGGACAAGCTTGTTTTGAAGGCATGAAAGCTTACAAAGACAAAGACGGACAGGTTTTCCTTTTCAGGCCTGAAAAGAATTTTGAGCGTATCAACAAATCGGCGAAGCGTCTTGCAATGCCGGAAGTAACGGAAGAAATGTTTTTAGACGGTTTAAAAGCATTGGTAGACATTGACAGAGACTGGATTCCTTACGGAGAAGGAATGTCATTGTATATCAGACCATTGATTTTTGCTACTGAAGAAGCACTTAAAGCAAGGGTTTCGAATAAATATATGTTTGCTATTGTGGCAACACCGGCAAAAAGTTATTATACAGAGCCAGTATCAGTGAAAATTTCAGACCATTATTCAAGAGCGGCAAGCGGTGGAGTAGGTTTTGCAAAAGCTGCAGGAAATTACGCTGCTTCTTTTTATCCTACACAATTGGCAATCGAAGAAGGCTATGAGCAGATCATCTGGACCGATGATGCTACCCACGAATATTTTGAAGAAAGCGGAACGATGAATGTATTTGTAAGAATCAACGATACTATTTATACACCGCCAACATCAGAAAAAATTCTTGATGGTGTTACCAGAGACAGCTTTATTCAGTTGGCTAAAAAGAGAGGAATTGAAGTAAAAGTTGAGCCTATTAAGGTAAAAGACGTTATTGAAGCACAGAAAAACGGCACTCTGAAAGAAGTTTGGGGCGTTGGAACAGCTGTGGTGACGACTGTTTTCCAGGCTTTGGGATACAATGGTGAAAAGCTTCAGCTGCCAAGATTATCAGATGAAGAAAGCTATGCAGAATTACTTAAAAATGATCTTGTTAGCATCCAGAGCAATCTTTCAGAAGATCCTTTCGGATGGAGAGTTCAGGTAGATCATGTATTGGAAACTGTTTAATTTTATACTTAAATATATATGCAAGCCGGGATTTCCCGGCTTTTTGCGTTAACTAATATTTCAGCTGAACAAAACATAGTATAGTGACGAACAACATACTGATGAGATTCTTAATCGGAATAACAAAAGATGATCTCAACCCTAGCCCGGATTGCAGCTTTGTTTGAGCTCATTTTCTTGGTTTCGGCTGCGGCGGCGAAGCCGCCGCAGCCGAAACCAAGAAAATAGCGAGTGCGGAAAGCCGGATAAAGCTTCAAAGAAAAACAGACTGGCACAATTAAAGTTCAGCTCAGGATGACGTTGAAAATGTTTAAACTTTTTTTACAAGTTTTGTTAATCATTCCTGAAATGTGTATTTTCGCAAAAGTTTATGAGAAAAATACTCTTCATATCGGTTCTCAGCTTCTTAAGCTGCAGCAAGAATACGCAGACCCATCCACCAGTCGGCGGAGTTCTCAGCAAGAATGATCTTGATGTTTCCAGGCAACGGATGAAAAACCTGAATGCGCAGGAAAGATATCATATTCAGGAATGGATCAATAATCAGCCTGTGAAATTTTATCCTACCCAGCTTAATTACTGGGTGAATATTAAGGGATTTGATCAGAGGCAGAGAAGACAGGATGAAAGCTTTATTTCTTATTCGTATGATCTTTATGACTTTGATCAGACCAAGATTTACGATCAGCCAATCGAAAGGAGAGATGCCAGATTCGGGCACTTTGACGAATTGAAAGCGGTAGAAGATGCTTTGCGTTTTATCCATAATGGTGAGGAAGTTACGCTTTTGGTTCCTTCAGCTCTTGCATATGGTACGTATGGAGATGAGAAGAAAATAGACAACGATATCCCGTTAATCATAAAATTAAAAGCATTATAATCAATGAAATTGTTTAACAAGAATATAATTCTGGCAGCGGCAAGTATTTCGCTCATGAGTTGTACACCAATTTATAAAAAAATGAACGTAGACAAAGAAACTTACGAAGGTCTTAATGACGGACTTTATGCAAACCTTCAGACGACGAAAGGAAATATGATCGTAAAGTTTGAAGACAAAAAAGCACCTGTAACTGTAGCCAATTTTATTGGTCTTGCAGAAGGGAAAATCGACAACAAAGCAAAAGCGAAAGGAGTTCCTTACTATGACGGAACGATTTTCCACAGAGTAATCAAAGATTTCATGATCCAGGGAGGTGATCCTCAGGGGACGGGAATGGGAGATCCTGGATATAAATTCGAGGACGAAAGAAACGACCTTAAACATACTGGAAAAGGAATTCTTTCTATGGCAAATTCAGGACCGAACACCAATGGTTCTCAGTTCTTTATTACTGAAGTGGCTACACCTTGGTTAGATGGAAGACATACCATCTTCGGAAAAGTAGTAAAAGGTGAAGAAGTGATCGATGCGATTGCCAACGTAGAAAAAGGTCCTCAGGATAAGCCTAAAACGGATATTGTTTTGGAGAAAGTTTCTGTTTTCAGTAAAGGAGACGAGTACAAAAATTACGATGCTGCTAAAACTTTTAACGAAGGAAAGGCAAAAATCGCTGAGAATAACAAGGCTTATTTAGCAAAAGAAGAAGCTGAGAAAAAGAAAAAAGAAGAAGAGTTTAAAACAAACCAGGAGAAAATGGTAGAAGACTTAAAAGCAGGAATGCAGAAAACAGAGTCCGGGCTTTACTACAAGATCACCAAAACCACTGACGGAAAAGCTCCGAAAGCAGGTGATAATGTTTCTGTACACTATGCAGGGAAGCTGGTTGACGGCACTGAATTCGATTCTTCATTCAAAAGAAATGAGCCGATCGAAATTCCTATCGGAATGGGAAGAGTAATCAAAGGTTGGGATGAAGGAATTCTTTTATTAAAAGAAGGTGAAACGGCTACTTTATTAATTCCACCGGCAATGGGCTACGGAGAAAGAGGTGCAGGTGGCGTGATCCCGCCAAATGCATGGCTGATCTTCGATGTTGAGCTTGTGAAAGTGAAATAATCAGACCTGAAATATATTGAAAAGCCGTCCGTAAGGATGGCTTTTTCTATTTTCACAGCGTAAAAATACTTTTGTAACGATTTTACTAAATCAAGCGACAGATTCAGAACAAATATCACTTTGAGTAGGTTTTTTGAAGAAAATCGTATCGAAAAATTTATTTAAATAAGCTCAAAAAATATCTCGATAATTTTCATTTCATTACGAAAAACACTCGAACCTGACGTAAATAAAGTTTAAAATTAAATTATGAAAACCAGATCACTTCTATTGCTGTTCGCGCTGATTTCTTTCCTGTCATTGGCACAGGCCAAAGCCAATCCCGATGATGCAGCCATCAAAAAAAATCTTACTTATTTCATGAATTCGGTCATAACTAAAAAGATCGACCAGGCAGTGAGTTGTATTTATCCTAAATTTTTCACGATTGTACCGAAAGATCAGATGACACAGATTCTGAACATGACGTATAATAATCCCTTCATGAAGATCGAAGTTAATAATCTGAAGTTTGGAAATATTGAAAAACCGGAACTCATCAATGGTGAATATTTTTCTATTGCCCACTATTATTTTACCATGAAATGCAATATGGGTTCTCTGAATGACGACATGAAAAAACAGATCAGTACCATGCTGGCAAAGAAATACGGAAAAAACAATGTACAGTATCTTTCGAAAGAAGGCGTCTATACCATCAATGCCGCTATGAAAGCCTGCGCTGTCTCTAAAGACCGTAAGTCATGGAAGTTTGTAGTCCTTGAAAAAGAATATAAACCACAGCTGGTAAAAGTGCTACCGAAAAAGGTATTGGATAAAATTTAGGCATAAAACTGCAAGATAAAACAAAAATCTAATAAAAAGGTCATGCATAAATTAGCCGGAAAAAGAGAATTACTCAACCTGACACAAGAAGAATTAGCCGAAAAGTCGGGTATTTCAGTAAGAACTATACAGAGAATTGAGGCTGGACAAATACCAAAAGGATTCACACGTACATCACTTGCTAAAGCATTAGAAATCGATGAGTCATATTTTGACAATGAAAATACTCTTGAAATTGAAAGTCAAGATGCATTGAGGTGGAATAAAATTGTGAATCTTTCCGCATTGCCATTTATATGTTTTCCTCCACTTAATATACTGATTCCATTTTTTCTTGTTTTTTGGAAAAAGCAATCGAATACACTCAACAAAAAATTGCTTTCTATCCAGATCATCTGGAGTCTTATTTCTATTATATTGTTTGTATTTATTTTAATTCTTAACGACTGGCTTCTGGTAAAAAGCAATTTAAAAATGCTGATCCCAATAGTCTGGATTTTAATAAACGGCATTATAATCATTAGAAATGCATTGTTCCTAAGTAATGAAAAACCAGACCATATCTTTCCAAATATCAATATTTTATAATAATGGCGGATAATTGACAGCCAGGTGTCGGGGAATTGGCAGCTTATATTTTCCTTTCTGTTGTGAGTAAATTCAGTTCTTTGCTCATAATATTGAAATAGAAAGAAATATGATAACTTGTAAGCAAAAAAATTTTATAAGCTTGATTATCCTGATTTTCGGAGTCAATGCTGTATATGCGCAAAAAAACATAAGAACAATAACTGCTACTTCAAAAAAAGCATCGATTACTGATGGCAAGAATGTGAAGCTTGATTGGAACCTAGAACCAGATGCCAGGCCCGATATTTATTATGTGAATATTCCATCGAAAAAGAGCATTATCAAATTTAAAACAGATAAAGACCAACTGGCCATAAAAACTCAGCCGGGAAAAAAATATAATTTTGTTGTCTTGCTCAACGGGAAAGATAGTTGCCATGTTCAGATAGCCTCAATCTTACCTCCGGATTTACCTGATTTGAAAAAAACATCAGCTTATCCGATCCATTTACCATTTAAATTAATTAATTCAAAGATTTTTTTTGATGGTCAGGTCAATGGTAAAAATGTACTCATTCAGTTTGATCTTGGAGCTGGCACTAGCGTTGTCAACAGAAATTCTTCTGAGAAAATTGGTCTCGAATTTTCCTCGCATACAATAGTCAGCAATACAGACGGGGTCAATAAAGAAAAAACAAGTCTCCATAATATTTTAAAAATTAATAATCTGGAATGGGAAGAAATTCCTTTGACCGAGGTCGGCAATATGGAGGCTTTTGAAGACATTATTATCGGAAACGGATTTTTCCGGGATAAGATCATTGGAATTGATTATGACAAACTTGAGTTTACCATTTATGAAAGCTTGCCGGCCGAAGCAGATCAATATAAAAAAACACCTGTTTTTTATGTACAAAATCGTCCGATGTTCAAAGTGAAATTTATTCATAATACTAAAAAATATGATTTCTGGTTTCTTTTTGATACAGGAAGAAACGGTTCTATGCTTCTCGGAAATGATTTTACACAATCAGACCATAACTGGGAAAATCTTCAGCCGCTTACGATAATTAATGGACGTAAAATAATCCGTCTGGATGCATTTATTGCAGGAACTGAATTTAAAGATATTGTAACGAACGCCTCAAATCCCGCTGTACCAAATGGAAAAGCAAGTCTTTTTGGAAATCAGATTTTAAAACATTTTAATGTAATACTTGATAACAAAACCGGAACTTTATATCTGAAATCCAATAGCCTTATCCATGAACCTTATTTTAATTATCAAAGTTATCTTAAGGAAATGTCTAACAAATCGAAGTAATATCTTATTAATTTATTTTTTTAAATAACCGTAAAGATTCATGTTTAAATTGGAGTTATTCATTGATGGTTCAGCATTATTATTCAAAAAACTCTTATTTTAGCCATAAAATAAGTCAATGCGAAAGATCCTATACTCACTATTCATATTTTCCGCAATTACAGTTATCGGACAAACTAAAAAGTTTTTTGAAAAAGGAGAGGTGCAGATGCCGCATCCGGTAGAAAAAATAAACCTGAAATTTGAAAATAATCTGCCATTTGTAAAGGTGAGTATCAACGGAAAATTCTATAACTTCCTGTTTGATACCGGAGCACCGACTGTAATTTCACAAAATATTTACAACGAACTTAATCTTAAAAAAAAGTATAAAAAATCAATCAAAGATTCGGATGAAAAGGTACAGCAGCAGATCTTCACCGAACTTCCGGAAATGAAGATCGATGAGTTGGTTTTTAAAAATGTAGGCGCTGTTGTTCTCAATCTCAATTCCGCAGAACTTAGCTGCCTGAAAGTCGACGGTATTATCGGAGCCAATCAGATGGCTAAACTGTTCTGGAAAGTCAATTATTCACAGAATTCTCTGGAAGCATCAAAAGATCTTTCACTTTTTGATATCCGGGATTATGAGGTTGTAGTTCCTTTTGAAAGCCAGCTACAGAAAACTCCGATAGTGCAGGCTTCAGTACTGAACAAAGAAATAAAACTTACTTTTGATACCGGCTTTTCCGGCAGGCTGGAAGTAGCGGGTGATAATATAGATCCGAAGGCACTTCAGCATTTAGTAAAGACTTTCGGAACCCGTACCACCGGCGCTTTCGGGACAGCCATGCCTGCATCGGGATATATTTTCCGAGTAGAGGCTATGAAGATGGGAAACACAATGTTTAAAGATGAAATAATGGCTACCGGAAAAACAGATTATATCGGCAACGATTTTTTTAAAGACTTCACTTTTATACTGGACTGGAACAATAACAAAATTTACATGAAAAGAATAGGTACAAGTCCGTCTACTCTTGAATCTTTTGGTTTCAGTTATCGCTTTGTCAATGGAAATGCGATGGTCACATTTATTTTTCAAGAAGAAAATTTTCCAATTGAAATAGGAGATGCAATCATCAGCATCAATGGGGTAAAGCTTGAAAATCTTGATAAAAACGCAGTCTGCCATTATTTCATCAATCGCTTGGAAAAAGACCAGAATACTCTCAGTATAAAGATCAAGAGGGGTGGGAATATTATCGATGTCAAGCTTGATAAAAAAGTTTTTTTGACGTAGGATATTTTGCTTTAAACGTAAGGAAAAAAGAAGTTTGAGTAAGTTATCGTATGTATTAGCTTTCATTAATTGATGCTTAAAACATCGCTATCATTAGCTGAGCGTTAGCGCCTTTGCGAACGGAAAATATGCGCAATCATTTAAAATAAAACCTTGCCAACGTTGCATTAAAAATTTAAACTTAAAGAGGTAACCAGAATTTGTACTTTCTTTATATTGTATTGCGCTTTATCGGAAAACTTGTTGCGAGGGTGCAACACACTTTCTGGTTTACCAGAAAAGTCATTGCAAGGGTGCATGGAACTTTCTGGATTACCCGAAACCTTGTTGCAAGGGTGTGACAAACTTTCGGATGTTTCCGAAAAGTCATTGCAAGGGTGCAACAGCTTTTCGGAACAGCAATACAGAAAGAGAATCATTTCATAAAAAAAAACCTCCAAAAAGGAACGGTTTAGTATATTACCAGTTTTTATCAATCATATAGATCAACTGTGTCATGGCCACTGCTCCCAGCAGAAGCTCTCTGCGATTTACCTTTTCAAAAGTATCTTCTTCCGTATGATGGATGTCGAAATACCGTTGAGAATCGGGAACCAGCTCTGCGGTAGGAATTCCCATATCATGAAGAGGATAAAGATCGGTTCCGGAATAGGTGTTTTTAAAATCATAAATCCCATAAGGCAGGAACAGCTCTGACCAGCTTTGAATCTGCTTTCTTTTTTCACTGTCCATGTCTAAAGAAATTCCACGTGGAGTAAATCCACCGGCATCAGTTTCAATGGCAAAAAGATGTTTCTCATTATTCTCTTTTACCATTTTCCCATATTGAACTCCGCCTTTCACGCCGTTTTCTTCATTAGCGAAACAGACCATGCGAATGGTATGATTGTTTTTGATCCCTAAATTTTTGAAAGTCCGCAATACCTCAATGCTTTGAACAATTCCTGCTCCGTCATCATGAGCGCCTTCACCCACATCCCACGAATCAAGATGTCCACCCACGAGAATTACACTTTGATCTTTTTTGCCGGTAATTTCCCCGATGACAGAGTGGGAGAGTTTTTCACCTTTCATCCCGCAATTAGAGTTTAGTTTAGCGGTTACTTTTTGTGAAGTTAAAAGAGCTGCCAGCTCATCAGCCGTTGTACTTCCGATAGCCACCGCAGGGATTTTGTTATCGTCTCCATACCGCATGGCTCCGGTGTGCGGAACATCATCAAAAGCAGAAGAAAGCGAACGGATAATAGCAAACTTACCACCTTTTTTTGCCGTTAAGGTAGCGGCGGTAGTCCTGTATTTTGCTGCATCACTATATCCTCTGAACGTTTCAATATAAGACTGACTAAACGGATAATTAAAGAAAACGATCTTATCTTTTACCTGTTCATTAGACAACTTGTCGTACTCGTCTATTGAGCGGACCATAATGATTTCCCCGGAAATATCTTTTCCACCTGTACCTTCGGAATTTCCGAGTGAAAGCATTTTTAAGTTTTTCCACTTTACGTTGGCGGTCTTGATCTGTAACGATTCTTTACCTCTTATCCAAACCGGAACCATTACCTCCTGAAGCCACACTTTATCTGCTCCTGCATCACGGAGTTTCTGTTCGACCCACTGTACGGCCTTTTCATAAGAGTCGGAGCCACTAAGACGGTGTCCGATATTTTTTGTCAGCTCCCGAAGTTCGGTATAGCTTTTTCCTTTATTTAATATCTCCGTGGAAATTTCTGCAAACTGCACTGAATCTTGTTTTTCCTGTGCCGAAAATGCCATAGTACCCAGCAATATTGCAGCTGCTATAATGTTTTTCATTTTCTTCTCCTTTTATTCTTTAGTTTAAATTTTAATAAATAAATACTAGTTTGCCGATTATTTTAAATTTAACAATCATATTTATTATAGTTCATGATACGAATCTATACAGTTTCTTGAGTACTTACTGCCTATTTTCAATGTAAAGTGTATAATGAAATAGTATTTGTTTTTGCCTGAATAAACCGAAGCGGACTTTTGTATATCTTAAATCATTCATTAAAGCAAAACAGACTTGTATAGCTATGCGATAAAAGAAAAATCAGCTTATCTTAAAATACACATTTATCAATTAAGATTTTTCAGAAATTAAAGTACACTACCAGTTCTTATCAATCATAAACACCATCTGTGTCATCGCGACTGCACCCAGCAAGAGTTCTCTTTTATTCACTTTGTCAAAAGTATCTTCTACGGAATGATGATAATCAAAATACCGTTGTGTATCGACAACCAGTTCAGCCAATGGAATGTCAAGCTTTTTTAACGGAGAAATATCCTGAATCGCTTCGGTTTGGTCAAAATCATAGACGCCATATGGAAGAAAATAATTTTTCCATTCAAAAATCTGCCTTCTTCTTTGTGGCGACATATCCAGAGAAAATCCTCTTGGAGAATAACCTCCGGCATCCGTTCCAAGCGCGAAAACGTGCTTTTCTTCTTTTTTCTTAACATAAGCTGCGTACATTTCCCGGCCCTGTCCGCCATTCTCACTGTTGGCATACAGTACCACACGAATCGTGTGATTATTTTCGATACCGAGTGCCTTTATTGTTCTTAGTACTTCTATACACTGTACGACACCGGTTCCGTCATCAATGGCACCTTCCCCAAAATCCCAGGAGTCGAGCTGGGCGCCGAGAACAATTACTTTAGAATCTTTCTTTCCCGGTATTTCAGCGATGATATTTGGATTGGTGGTTTCACCTTTTGACTCGGCGGTCATATTGATTTTTGCGGTTACTTTCTGCTTTTTAAGTAGCTTTTCAAGCTCATCAGCAGATCTTGCGCCGATGGTCAAGGCTGGAATTTTTACTTTATCATCTGGTTCATAATAGATCATCTTTGCATGAGGCGTGTCGTCATTTGCCGTGGTTAATGATCGTATGATTAGAGCTTTTGCCCCCGTTTTAGCAATCACGGAAGGGGAGATGAGCTTAGATTTTGCCGTAATCAGGTAAGAATCGCTGGTATTGATAATTCTCGGATCCATAGGAAGGTTGACAAAAGCTATTTTATCTTTTAACTGTCCCCAAGACATTGCATTGAGTTCAGAAGTCGTGTTGATGAGAACGATTTCACCCATAAGATCTTTTCCTCCTGTCCCTTCAGAGTTTCCGAAAGACAACATCCTGATATTTTTCCATTCACCATTGCCCGTTTTTATCTGTAACGATTCTTTTCCTCTGACCCATATCGGAGCCTTCGCTTCCTGTCGCCAGATCATTTCAATACCGATTTCCTTAAGCTTTCTTTCGGCCCATTCTACGGCTTTCATATATCCCGGTGTAGCACTGAATCTTGGTCCGATCCCTTTGGTAAGTTCGCCAAGATTGTTGTAGGCGGCTCCGTTCATCATGATCTCATCCGAAATCTTTTTAAACTCATCGTGATAGTTGAGTTTCTGAGTGATGCCGGTTTTCTTTACCGGCTTTTTCAACGGCTTTTTTTGAGAAAATAAAAATCCACCCAAAAAGAGTGGAATGATAATGAAGATCTTTTTCATTTATTATTTACCTTTCTTTTTCCATGCTAAAAGTAAGGAAAAATTGGTTAGTTTTTACTGTTTCATATCGTACATCAGAAGGGCTGTAACAAGTTTTGGTTCAATGAATGTACATTTTGGCGGCATGCTCAGCTTCAGATCGGAAATTTTAATCATATCATTGAAACTTACAGGGTAGATTCCGAATCCTGCTTTGCCTTCTCCGCTGTCTATTTTTTCTTTAAGCTGATTAATTCCTTCAATGTTAGAGGTGCCCTTTATATAATCTATCTTTTCAGAACTGTCGGGATCTTCTATTTTTAAGATATTTTTAAACACATATTTATCAAGAAGATGATGATCAAGATTATCCAGTGACATTTCCTGGGAACGGAGATCATGTTTTACGTGAAGTGAATAAAATTTACCATCCATGTACATTGATATGTGAAACTTCTGGGATGGGAAATATGCCGTTTCACCCTTCTCGTGGATAAGAAAATATTTTTCCAGTTCGCTTAAAAATTCTTCATTTGACAGCCCGTTAAGATCAGTCACGATTCTGTTGTAATCATGGATTTTAATAGACTGGTTGGATACGATGAAGCTGTAGACGAAGTTGTAAAGTTCTGTTCCGTTATGTCTTTTGTTTTTATCTTTCTGATGTTTCGCATTCAGGGCGGTAGACCCGATTCTGTGGTGACCGTCGGCAATGTAGAAAGAATCGATCTGGTCAATTACTTCTTTAAACTGCTGTAATTTAAGGCGGTTGTCAATCCTCCAGATCTTGTGCCTTATTCCTTTTGTATCTACATGATTGAAGATCGGAACATTCTTCTCTTCGTGATTCATGAGCAGCTCAATTTTGGAGTTGGCGGTATAGGTAAGTAATACCGGTTCTGCCTGCAGATTTACCTTTTCAAGATAATGGGCCAGTTTTTCTTTTTTCTGCGGAATGGTACTCTCATGCCTTTTGATCTTTCCGTTCCAGAAATCCTCGATGCTGGCAAGGCCCAAAAGTCCTCTGAAAACCTGTTTATCGGGATAGATCTGCTCATAAAGATAATACGCCGAATTGTCCTGAACGAGTTTATTCTCATTTATCAATTCTTCAAACGTCGACCGGATCTTTCTTAAATTCCTATCGATATCTTTAGATTTACTGACAACATATGGCTTGATCATATTGATGTAAGTATCTTCAACTTGAGCTTTTTCCGCTATCTCTTCCTGCGTGAAATTGTCCAGAGGATGAGTAGGGAAAGTGCTCTCATAGTCTTTATGAGGTCTTATTCCGCGAAAAGGTTTAAAAACAGGCATATTTTATTTTATAGTTTCTTTGATCTTAATAATTTGTTCTGCAAGCTCTACTCCGATTTTTTCCTGGGCATCTACGGTGTTTCCGCCTACATGCGGTGAAAGTGAAAGGGCAGGATTCATCAGCAGAAGTACTTCAGGATTGGGTTCTTTTTCAAAAACATCCAGTGCGGCACCGGCTACTTTTCCTGATTCGATAAAATCGATAAGGGCCACTTCATTCATCACGCCGCCTCTTGCAGTATTAACAATATAGACGCCATCTTTCATTTTTTCAAACTGAGGAGTGTCTATGATATATTCATTTGTTTTAGGGGTATTGATGCTGATAAAGTCTGCCTCCTTGAGGAAAGCATCCATATCATTGGTGGAAGTAATCTCGAAATTCACGGATTGTCCGTCGAAAAATTCAAGCGTAAGGACTTTTTTCTGAGGTTTTCTGGTGAGGACAATTACTTTCATTCCTAAGGAAATTCCCATTTTTGCAACTTCCTGACCGATACTTCCAAAGCCGATCACCCCTAATGTTTTTCCTGAAAGTTCGTATGCTTTGCTAAAGGATTTTTTCATGGCATCAAAATGAGTTTCTCCTTCCAAAGGCATCAGCCTGTTGGATTCATGAAGAAATCTCGCCAGTGAAAAGAAATGCCCGAAGACCAGCTCTGCAACGGATTTTGATGAAGCAGTAGGCGTATTGATAACATACAGCCCTTTTTCAATAGCATATTCTACATCAATATTATCCATTCCGATACCGCCTCTCCCGACGATTTTAAGCCCCGGACAGGCATCAATGAGTTCCTGTCTCACTTTGGTGGCACTTCTTACAAGAAGAACATCAACTTTATTGTCATTGATAAAGCTGATGACATGATCCTGTGCAACCCTGTTGTCCAGAACTTCAATTCCGGCATCTTTCAATGCCTTTTCTCCTGCTTTGGAAATACCGTCGTTAGCTAAAACTTTCATGGATCTTTTTATTTAATTTAAATAGTTAAAGATGAATTATTAAAAATTTAAATAGTTGCGCAAATTAAGAAAATTTAAAATAATGATCGTGATCTTTAATTCCGCATTTCTAATTTTTATTGAACGACTTCATTACATCTACCAAAATCTGAACACTCTCAATTGGTAAGGCATTGTAAAGACTTGCTCTGTAACCTCCAAGACTTCTGTGGCCGTTCAGACCGCTGATACCTGCAGCTTTCCATGCATTGTCGAATTCTTCTTTTTTGCTTTCGTCAGTAATTTTGAAGGAAACATTCATTAAAGAACGGTCTTCTTTTACGCAGAACGTCTCAAATAGTGGATTGCTGTCAATCTCGTCATAAAGAAGTTTTGCTTTGGCTTCATTTCTTGCTTCGGCACCGGCAATCCCTCCGTTGTTTTCCAGGTGCTGTAAAGTAAGTAAAGATGCATAAACCGGGAAAACCGGTGGCGTATTATACATCGATTCTTTGGCAATATGCTGAGAATAATCCATGATGGAGAACATATTTTCTCTTCCTGTTTTACCAAGGATTTCTTTTTTTATAACCACCAACGTCACTCCAGCTGGTCCCATATTTTTCTGTGCCCCAGCGTAGATCAGGTCAAATTTAGAGAAATCCAATTTTCTTGAGAAAATATCAGAACTCATGTCGCAAACCATTAAGGTATCCACTTCGGGGAAAGATTTCATCTGAGTACCATAAATGGTATTGTTTGACGTGCAATGGAAATAATCATATTCTGAACCTACTTTATAATCTTTAGGAATAAATGAATAATTTTCTTCTTTTGAAGATCCTACAACATCTACCGTTCCTACTTTTTTTGCTTCTTTAATAGCTCCGGCAGCCCAAGTTCCTGTATCAAGATAAGCTGCTTTTCCGCCTACTTTCATCAGGTTGTACGGAACCATGGCAAACTGCAGGCTGGCGCCACCTCCCAAATATAAAACTTCGTAATCATCACCTAAGTTCATCAGTCTTTTTACAATGGCGCGGGCTTCGTCCATTACCGCAACAAAATCTTTGCTTCTGTGTGAAATTTCAAGAAGTGATAATCCGATTCCGTTGAAATCCAGAATGGCCTGTGCTGATTTTTCGAAAACTTCCTGAGGTAAGATGCATGGTCCTGCGCTAAAGTTGTGTTTTTTGCTCATATCATTTATTTTTTTGCTTTGCCGTAAAGTAATCCTTACGGCTTCATTTATAGTTGGTTGGTAAATAAATACAGATTTCGTATATAAAAAACCGCCTCATGATGTATGAGACGGCAGTTTTTATTCTCCGTGTAAGAATGCTTTTTTATTTAGCAGTGCTTCTTCAGATTCTACATGATCTTCATCAGGCACACAGCAATCTACAGGACATACTGCTGCACACTGCGGCTCTTCGTGGAAGCCTTTACATTCTGTACATTTATCTGTCACAATGAAATACACATCATCGCTTACAGGCTCCTGTGGTGCATCTGCATCTACTGTAAGGCCTGATGGCAATGTTACGGTTCCTTTCAATTCGGTACCTTCTGAAGCTTTCCAATCTACTGCTCCTTCATAAATTGCATTATTTGGACATTCTGGTTCGCAGGCCCCGCAATTAATGCATTCATCAGTTATTTTAATAGCCATCGCTAATTTTTTTTAAATTTGCACAAAATTACAAAATATTCCCCAATTTTACAGTACTTATGAATATTGAAAATCAAGTTTTAGGACTTATAGAACTTAGTCGCTATATATCAGAGTTTTTAGCAAAAAAAAATGAAGATTATAATGAAAATGATGTTGATTTTGAACTTTTAATTAAAAAGTCTGAAATTGAAAACCCATGGTTTACGGTTGAAAATCAGAAATTTGCTTTACGACAGTGGGCAGATCTGCTTACGGAACAAAATATAAATAACTGGCTTAAAGAATATTCTATCTCCAAAACATCAAAAAGAGTGGGGCTTATTTTAGCGGGAAATATTCCTTTGGTTGGATTTCATGATGTGATTTCGGTAGTGTTGAGCAATCATATTCCAGTAATCAAACTATCATCGAAAGATCGATACATGATCCCGTTTTTACTTAAAAAATGGAATGAATTTTCCGGGGGTAATGTCAGGTATGAATTTGTGGAAAGGCTTGAAAATTTTGATGCAGTCATCGCTACAGGTAGTAATAATACCGCAAGATATTTGGAATATTACTTTAAAAACCATCTTCATATCATCAGAAAAAACAGGACTTCAGTAGCAGTTTTAAAAGGAGACGAAACCGAAGAAGAATTGAAACTTCTTGCAGAAGATATTTTCAGGTATTTCGGGTTGGGTTGCCGGAATGTAACGAGACTTTTTATTCCTAAAGATTACGTAATTGACAGATTATTTGAGAGTTTTATTGGTTTCCAGGATATTATTAACCATAATAAATATGCCAATAATTATGATTACAACAGAGCGGTTTATCTTCTCAATCAGGAAACATTTTGGGATAATAATTTTGTAATGCTGAAAGAAGATGAAAAGCTTTTCAGTCCGCTTTCGGTAATTAATTTCAGCAGATATTCTTTGTTGGATGAAGTGAAAAATTTTATTGCTGAAAATCAAGAAAACATCCAGTGTATTGTGGCAAAAGAAGAACTTGGATTGGATTCCGTAGCTCTTGGCGAAGCTCAGAATCCTGGCCTGGACACTTATGCTGATAATGTTGATACTATGAAATTTTTATCGGTAATATAATTCTTCGTATCTTGCTGTCAACCAATCATAGATTTATATGAAAAAAATACTTCTGATATGTGCATTTTTTGTTTTTCACTGGGCAATTTCCCAGCAGAAAAGTACAATAAAAGTAGTTGAAAGCAAGAAAATTGAGCTTACTTCCGAACTTCCCAAGGATAAAATTGATCTGTACAATCAGGCATTTATGAAATTTGTCGCTGCATTGAAATCTTCGGATAAAGAAAAAATTAAAACTTTGGTTTCGGATAAGATAGCGTATTATATGTCTGATGATATCATCTCAAAATTATCTGGAGGAATCAGTTTTGACCGGAAAATGGTCGTATACAAATCGGGATATCAGAAATTGTATGAGAACGAGACCTATCCGATCATTCAATATAAATATTCCGATGATCGACAGAATCCGCCACGGGATATTATTACAGTAATTTTTGAAAACGACGGAAAGATTCTTGGAGTAAAGCCTGAATATGCGGAATAACCCATGAGCAATAAACAGTTATAAAAAAATAATATTAAAATTAAAACTATGATGACAGATGTTTTGGTTGCGCATTCTTCAGATGTGGAGAAAGCTGACTTTTACAAAAAAACGTATTTGCATGTCGCATTGTCTATTCTTGCATTTATTGGGGTAGAAAGTGTTTTGTTGAAAACCGTTCCGGATCAGTTGATCTTTGCCATGTTTGCCCAGCGGTATATCTGGCTTTTAATTATCGGAGTATTCTGGTTGGCTTCAGTTTTAGCTACAAAATGGTCACTTTCATTGAGTAAATCAACGCAATATTTTGGCTTAGGATTTTATATTTTGCTGGAAGCGGTCATTTTTCTTCCATTGATTAAAATTGCTACACTTTACAGCGGACCGCAGGTGATTTACCAAGCAGCGATGCTTACTATCGCAATGTTTGCCGGGATTTCATTCATCGCTTTTACTTCAAAAAGAGATTTTTCTTTCCTTAGAAATATCATTGTGATCGGAGGATTTATTTCTCTTGGATTAATTGTAGGAGGAATGTTATTCGGATTTAATCTTGGACTTTGGTTCTCTGTAGGAATGGTAATTCTTGCTTCTGCAACCATTCTTTATCAGACTAGTAAATTAAAGGATTCTTACAGTACCAATCAATATGTTGGCGCTTCTTTACAGCTTTTTGCTTCGATTATGCTTTTATTCTGGTATATCTTAAGTATTTTGATGAGCAGAAGAAACTAAATGTAAGTTATAAATTACAAGTTTTGAGTTAAGAATTTCAAAACTTTCATAAATTCAAAAAATCCTGATGTTTTTTCATCGGGATTTTATTTTGGTTATTTAAACACTAATCCATGGAATTGTGTTAAATATTATTTGTCAATCGATCCTAGAACCTTTTGTGCAAATGAATTTAAAGCGTCTTTTTCACTCATTCCTGTTTGTACGTTGGCGTGAACTTCAAGTGCGCCGCAGATGTTGGTGATCAATTCTCCGACAACATTCAAATCTTCTTCACTTACTCCTCTGAACTCTGAAAAACTTTCCAGGACTTCCAGTGTTTTCTCAAGATTTTCGGGAGTCTGACTCTGATAAAACTGTCTTATTACCGGTAGTTTCATTATAATTCGTTAAATAAGTTAATTAAACTGTCTGCCTGATTGGTCTGAACCTGATTTACAAGTTCACCGTTTCTGAAAATTGCAAAAGTCGGCAGATTATCTACTTTAGCCAGTTTTCTGCTTTCCGGCAATTTCTCAGCATCTACATATAGGAAAGGAATACTGTTGTTTTCAGAAGCTAATTTTTTGAATTTTGGCTTCATAATTCTGCAGTTTCCACACCATGTTGCGCCGTATTGAACGACTACTTTTTCATTTTCGCTTACAATATTCTGCAGCGTATCTTCTGTTAATTCTGTATACATAAGTTAAATTTTAAAATAAAATTTAACAATGTACCAATAAAACAATGTAACAGTTTACCAATCATCTTCTTCTGCATCATTGTTACATTATTAGATTGATACATTGCTAGATTAAAAATTTAGTTTTTCGCTAAATATTCAGCGGTAGAATTTCTGTCAGCTTTCATTGCTTCTTTTCCTTCTTCCCAGTTGGCAGGGCAAACTTCACCATGCTTCTGAACGTGAGTATAAGCGTCGATTAATCTTAAATATTCTTTTACATTTCTTCCCAAAGGCATATCATTTACAGACTCGTGGAAAATTTTTCCTGTCTCATCGATAAGATATGTTGCTCTGTAGGTAACGTTTGAACCTGTGAAAACCTCTTCTCCTTCGTCATTATATTCAAAATCCTGATCAACAATTCCTAAAAGATTAGCAAGCTGTCTGTGTGTATCAGCCAAAAGAGGATAAGTAACTCCTTCGATACCGCCGTTATCTTTAGAAACATTCAGCCATGCAAAATGCACTTCGTTTGTATCGCAAGATGCACCGATCACTTTAGTGTTTCTTTTTTCAAATTCACCTAAAGCCTCCTGGAAAGCATGAAGCTCAGTAGGGCACACAAAAGTAAAATCTTTCGGGTACCAGAATAAAAGAACTTTTTGCTGATTTGCAGTAGCCTCTTCAAAAACGTTAATTCTAAGATCATCACCCATTTCAGACATTGCGTCAATGGTTACATTCGGGAATTTTTTTCCTACTAAAGACATAATTTCTTGTTTTTTATATTTAAATTTTCTGCTGCAAATATAGAAATGATTCGTCTATCAAACAAATCATTATTGATTAATAAAATCTATTATTGTTTTAGCTTAATAATAAATAAAAAAGCCCTGAATTCAGGGCTTTAAGTTATTTTTAGTAACCAAAAATCTCGGTTAAGTTTAATTTTTTCACTTCTCCAAGCTTCTGCATATCTGCTTCATTTACTTTGTCCTGAGAAGCAACTACACAATAGGTAAAATTTTTATCTTTCATATATCTTGCTTACATAGATCAGTGAGAATAAAATTAAACTATTAAAAATAAAATAGGGCTTAAAAGTGCCCTAAATCTATTTACAAATTTTTTTTACTATGATATATCAAATCCGCCTCCTTTGCATATCATTTTTGCAGCTTCAGCAATTTCTGCAAAACTTTCTACATTGTGAGCTTGGCCAGTCGTCCCATTATCACATTGGATGTAGACTGTTTGGCTACCTTTAATTGTCTGCAACTTTTTTCTTGTTAATTTTTTTGTCTTTAGATTTTTCATTTTTATATATTTTGAATTCTAAAGCTAGTGAATTATTTTTACAGCTACAATACCTAACTGAATTTTTCTAAGACACTCTTAATTCTTCTCATGGCTTCAGTAAGCTCTTCTTCAGAAGCGGCATAGGAAAATCTGATGCATTCCGGGCTTCCGAAAGAAACGCCGCCTACGCATCCTACATGTGCATTTTCAAGAAGGAACATGGCAAAGTCGTCAGAATTTTTAATCTCTGTTCCATTTAACGTTTTTCCTATGTAAAATGAAATATCCGGAAAGAAATAAAAAGCAGCTTTTGGCAACAATACTTTGAATCCAGGAATATCTTTCATTAAATCGTATACCAGATCTCTTCTTTTTTTGAAGGCATCGATCATATATTTGTATTCTGAAGGATCTGCCTGTAAAGCGGTAATTGAAGCTCTCTGAGCCACTGTATTTGCGCCGCTTGTCATTTGTCCCTGAACTTTTTCGCAGGCTTTGGCCAGCCATTCCGGGCATGCAGAATAACCGATTCTCCATCCTGTCATCGCAAAAGCCTTTGACATTCCGTTGATTACAGCCGTCTGTTCATACACTTCAGGAAACTGGGCAATTGAAATTGTTTTTGTTTCGTAGTTGATGTATTCGTAAATCTCATCTGAAATGACGGTTACGTGAGGATATTTAGCAATAACTTTTGCAAGAGATTTCAATTCATCATACGTATAGTATCCGCCTGAAGGATTACAGGGTGAGCTGAACAATATGGCTTTGGTTTTATCGGTAATGGCTTCTTCCAGTTGTTCTGCCGTAATTTTAAAATCGGTAACATATGAAGTCGGCAGCATTACAGAAACTCCGCCCATCATCTTTACCATTTCATCATAACTAACCCAGTATGGATTTGGAAGGATAACTTCATCACCATCGTTAAGAAGTGCTGCAAGAACATTTATAATCGCCTGTTTGGCGCCGTTTGAAACACAGATTTGTGCAGGTTTATATTCTAAATTATTGTCTCTTTTCAGTTTGTGAGCGATGGCTTCACGCAGTTCCAGAAATCCTGGGACAGGGGAGTAGTGACTGTAGTTCTGATTGATGGCATCGAAAGCGGCCTGTTTTATATTGTCCGGAACGTCAAAATCAGGTTCGCCCAAAGTAAGGCTGATGACATCTATTCCGCTGGCTTTCATTTCTCTGGCCTTATTTGACATAACGAAAGTTTGTGAGTAACCAAGTCTGTTTACTCTTTCTGAAAGTTTCTCCATTTAATTATTCAATTTTAACAAATATATTAATAAAAAATATTTGAAGGAAATAAAAGGTTTTGTTCAGTTTAAAGTTTATCACTATGTTTGTAGTTATCCAATATGGGTTTAAATAAAATACCTGAACATGTACAAATTCTTTTTCCTTTTTATAATGTCATTTGTTTCTGCTCAGCATTACCGTTTCGTCTACGAATACAGAATGAAGCCTGATGTCAACAAAAAAGATTCTATCATTACCGATGTTATGAATCTTGATACCGATGGTAAAGAGTCATACTTTTATAATGCCGTAAAATATGAAAGAGATTCCACGTATGCTGCAACAAAAAGTTACAAGGATTTGCTTTTGTCTAAAAATTACGACCAAAATCTCAGCTATATTGTTGAAAAAGATTATGTTGCGAAGACTGTAAAATTCTATGATAAATTCAAGACTGTCAACCTGCTGATTCGCGAACGTGAAATTCCTGAATGGAAAATTGAGAAAGAATTTTTAAAGATCAATAATATTGACTGTCAAAAAGCCACCACAAACTTTAAAGGAAGAAGCTGGGAAGCCTGGTTCAGCAAAGATTATCCTGTAAATGACGGACCGTACAAGTTTTCCGGACTTCCGGGACTTATCGTGAGCATTAAAGATTCAGAAAATGATCATGTTTTTAATTTAATTCAAATCAAAAAGATCAATGAAATATTTTCACTTTTGCCGAAATCTACCAAAGAAATGACTTTTGCTGATTATAAAAAGACGATGGGTAGTTTTACTTTTACCACAGACGATATTGAAAGCCTGAGTATTAACAAGCAGACAGGAAAAGCAGATATTCAGGTAAAGGATGGTTATTTTGTAAGGATTGGAATCGATGAAATGAAGTCAGGCAAGTTAGATGAAAAAATTCTTCTGCGTTTAAAAAGAACGAATAATTATATTGAAAGAAACTAAAAACAACAGTATGGAGCAATCTTATTTTTTTTGAATTTGAATTAAGCCGATAAAAACTTATTTTTGCTTTCTATAATATTTCACATGTCTACAACGTTACTACTAAAATACTTTCCGGATCTTACAGAAAAACAGATCGAGCAGTTCCAGAAACTGGAAGATTTATACCATGAATGGAATGAAAAAATCAACGTAATTTCAAGGAAAGATATGGAATCTCTGTATGAAAAGCATATCCTGCACTCTCTCGGAATCGCGAAAGTGATGGAATTTGCTCCCGGAACAAGGGTTTTGGATATCGGAACAGGAGGCGGTTTTCCGGGGATTCCATTGGCGATTTTATTTCCTGAAACAGAATTTACTTTGATTGATTCTATCGGGAAAAAGATAAATGTTGTAAAAGCAGTTGCCGAAGGAGCCGGATTGCAGAATGTTACAGCGATTCACGGGAGGGCCGAAAAGCTGAAAGAGAAATTTCATTTTGTAGTAAGCCGTGCGGTGACACAAATGCCGGAATTTCTGAGATGGCTGAAAGGTAAATTTGAAAAAGATCAGTTTAATGCCAAGCATAACGGAATTTTATATTTAAAAGGCGGTGATCTTGCTGAAGAACTTGCCGGACTCAAATGTGAAATTTTTAACCTTAAAAACTATTTTGATGAAGAATTTTTTGATACTAAAAAAGTGGTTTATGTATCAAAAGGAAATTTTAATTCTTAACTTAGCATTTAAGGAATACCATTTGATGAAAATATTGTAATAATCAAAATTTTGTAGTTATGAAAAATTTTTTCCGTTTTGGTTTTTCTGCATTTTTTTTAGGATTATTTTTTATTTCATGTAATGACGATGATTACCAAACCATTGAATCGATTGATAAAATCAAAATTGACACTGTAAAGATTGTTAAGGATACGATGGATGTTTTCAGTATTCAGAGCATCAGGACGTATTCTACCTATCCGTCTCACTGTGAGGGTTTTTACGGGTATGATTATGTCCGGAATGATAATTTGACCAGAACGGTTACATCATACAAATACACCACCAGCGGACCTTGTACACAGGCAGGTTATACCTCTGCCAACCAGATAAATTTTAGTCCGCAACAGGTTGGTACTTATACTTTTAAATTCTGGAATGGTGGCAACAATTGGATCACCAGGACAATTGTAGTTGAATAGAAACAAATGAAATGGATTTTTTTAGCCTGTTTTCTGATTTCCAATATTGTATTCGGACAGAAAATATACTGGGCAGAAAATGTGAAGTTAAACTGGAGTAACTTCAAAAGCAAAATAAACAACCAGCGGGGTGCCAATGTTGTAGCTTATACCAATTGCGGATGGATTTATTCTTATGTAAAATCTTCCAATCCCAAAGCACCGGTCAAAATAGAAATTCAGACTGTTTTTAATGAAGATAAGTCTTGGAAAGATGTAAAAAGAATCAATGACTATGTGCTTCTTCACGAGCAAAAGCATTTTGATGTTGCTGAACTATACGCCCGAAAGCTTCGTAAGGAAGTGGCTGAAAAAATAAAAACGTCTTCAGATTTTGATAAATATTTTAAAGCGATTTATAACAAAAATCTAAAAGAATACCAGGATTTTCAAAGGACATATGACAGCGAAACAAAAAATGGAATGCTGGAAGATAAACAGTCGGAATATAATCGTATTATTGCTGAAGGATTGGAAAAATATAAAAGCTATTAATCGTCTTGAAATTCCTGAACAAAATTATTGATGAACTTCTTGCCCAAAACACTGATCTTTCAGGGTTCAGTATCGTTCTACCCGGAAAAAGACCAATTGTTTTTATCCGTGAGATTTTAAAAGAAAGAAATTATTCGGGCTTTCTTCCTGATTTTCTTACAGTTGAGGAATTAATTCACCGGATTGCAGATAAACAGGAAATTCAGGGGATTTCATTGTGGCTTTTTGCTTTTGATGTCTATAAAAGTCTGAACCTTATCCCAAATGATGATTTTTCTGAATTCTTGAAGTGGTTCCCTACCTTGCAGAAAGATTGGGATGACATGATGAAATTTTCGGAAAATGATCAGGCTGTTCTGCAATATATGTTTGATGAAGAAAGGATCAAAGACTGGGCACAAAATCTTGGAGAAAACGATGATGTGCCGAGAAAAAAATTCCTTAATTTCTGGAAAAATATGAATGTTTTTCTTCCGGTATTGAAGAAAAAACTGCAGGAAAAAGAGTGGGGAACTTCAGGAATGATTCATGAAACAGCGAAAAAAAGAATTGAAGAATTTGCCAAAAATACAAAAGAACAATTCGTTTTCTGTGGATTCAATGCCTTTACTCCAGTAGAAGAAAAGCTGCTAAGAACCCTTTTACAATGGAATAAAGGACAGTGTTTTTTCCAGGCCGACCGATACTATTTTGATGATGAAAGGCAGGAAGCAGGAAAATTTCTCAGAAATCATAAAACCTGGAAAGAATTTAATGACAGCCGTCTTTTCAATTGGATTGAAGACGATTTTAAGCAGCCTAAAAATATAAAAGTCTACGAAGTTTCAGGAAATATTACCCAGACGAAAATTTTACCGGAAATTTTTAAAGAGATCGAGAATAAAACATATTCGAATACAGCCGTTGTTTTATTGGACGAAAATTTGCTTCCTGCAAGTCTAGATGTCATGTATGGAATTCAGAATCTGAATATTACAATGGGTTTTCCATTGAAAAATCTTTCCTTTTCAAATGCTGTCAAACAGCTTTTTTATCTTCAGAAACAACTGGAGAAAAACAAATCATCCTATTACTACCGAGATATTTTTCCTATCCTTGAAGAGCTTCCGAAATCTACTGAGGATGAGCTGATTATCAATAATTTTAAAACTAAAATTGAAGAAAGAAATATAGTTTATATCTCTAAAAAGCTTATGAATGAGCTTTTAAACAAACTTTCTTACTTTAATCTGCTTAAAAAAGCTGTTTCAACTAATGACTATTTAGATGCACTGATTGCATTTTGCAGGCAGATAAAATGGCTTGAAATTGATGATATTCAATATGAAAATGTATCTCATTTCGAAAATGCGTTCAGGATCATTAAAAACCAGCTAGCTCCGTATCAGTTTGAGATCAGGATGGAAACGCTGGAAATTCTTATTAATCAGCATATCAATTCTGAAAGTATTGATTTTCAGGGCGAGCCTTTAAGAGGACTTCAAATTATGGGGCTTTTAGAAACGCGTCTTCTGAATTTTGAAAATGTCATTTTATTATCTGTGAATGAAGGAAAGCTTCCGTTGGGAAATTCGCAGAATACTTATATTCCTTTTGATGTACGGAAGTTTTTTGATCTTCATACTTTTTTAGAAAATGACAGCATATACGCATATCATTTTTACCGTCTAATCCAGGATTCTAAGAATGTTCACTTGTTGTTTAATGCGTTGAGTTCAGGAGTTAATACAGGGGAAAAAAGCAGATTTATTACCCAGATCGAAATGGAAAGCTCACATCAAATTGAGCACCTGATCATTGAAAATTCGTCAGAACCAATCATTACGCAGCCAATCGAAATTAAGAAAACAGAAATTGTTTTAGAAAGACTTGAAAAATGGAAATCAAAAGTTTCGGCTTCACATCTTACAAGCTATCTTTATAATCCGATTGATTTTTATCTTTCCAAGATATTGAATACTTCAGAAACTGATGAAATTGAGGAAGAACTTTCTGTCAGAAATTATGGAAATTTGGTTCATTATTCACTTCAAGAAGTTTATGAATCGTTAAAAGGTAAGGTTTTAAAAGAGAATGATTTAAAAAACTCAATTAAAGCTATAGATCAATATATTGAAATCGCTATTGACAAATTAAAACACCAACCAGAATTTTACGATAAAGGGATGAATTTCATTCATAAAGCGATAGCTAAAAAAGTGATTGAAACAATTCTTACTCATGATTTAGAATTGGTAAAAGCAGGCAATACATTAGAGATTATTGATATCGAAAAGCGTTTTGAAGGAGTAGATTTTTATTTAAATGAAACAGATAAAATTTCTTTTTTCGGATTTATTGACAGAATTGACAGACTGAACGGAACACTAAGAATTATTGATTATAAAACGGCAAAAATAAAAAATCTTGTTGTGAAAATTGATGAAGATAAAGTCGACGAATATTTTCATAACAGTGATAGAAAACAAGCTTTACAGCTTTGTATTTATCAATATGTGGTCGAAAACTTACCCGAATTCTGGGGCATGCCTGTTGAAACGGGAATATGGAGTTTTGCCGAAGCAAAAAAAGGCGTTGTTTCGTTACAGTTTGAAAAAGGAAATATCGAGGATGCCATGAAATCTGTTAAAAGTTTGATTGAAGAAATCCTGAATCCGGATATTAATTTTGTAGAGGAGATTAAAGCATATTCCAATTAAAAAGGTGACTTCGAAGTCCTCAGCCACCTTTTTTGTGTATAATATGACTTATAGAAAGTTACAGTGAATGAGTATCTCGAATCACCGTTCTATAATTTAAAATGCATTTATTCCAGTAATATCAAGACCAGTAATCAATAAATGAACGTCATGCGTCCCTTCATAAGTGATAACGGACTCAAGATTAGCCGCGTGTCTCATCATCGGGAATTCGCCCATGATTCCCATTCCACCAAGGATTTGTCGGGATTCTCTGGCAATATCAATCGCCATTTTCACATTGTTCCTTTTGGCCATAGAAATTTGTGCCGGTGTTGCTTTATGATCATTTTTAAGATTACCTAACTGTAAGCAAAGTAACTGGGCTTTAGTGATTTCTGTTAAGAATTCTGCCAGTTTTTTCTGTTGAAGCTGATAAGACCCGATTGGTTTTCCGAACTGTTTTCTTTCTTTAGCATATTGAACTGCTGTACAATAGCAATCAATAGCAGCTCCGATTACACCCCAGGAAATTCCATATCTCGCTGAATTTAAACAAGATAAAGGACCTTTAAGACCTGTAACACCAGGAAGCAGATTTTCTTTAGGCACTTTTACATTATTAAATACCAATTCCCCTGTTTTTGAAGCCCTTAGACTCCATTTATTATGGGTTTCAGGAGTGGTAAAGCCTTCCATTCCTCTTTCAACGATAAGTCCCTGCACTTTACCTTCTTCATTTTTAGCCCAGACTACTGCGATGTCGCAAAGTGGCGAATTGGTGATCCACATTTTGGCACCATTTAAAAGATAATGATCTCCCATATCTTTGAAATTCGTTTCCATAGAACCGGGGTCTGACCCGTGATTAGGCTCGGTAAGGCCGAAAGAACCGATCATTTCTCCGGCAGCCAGTTTAGGCAAATATTTTCTTTTTTGTTCTTCAGAACCAAATTCATTAATGGGAAACATTACCAAAGAGCTTTGTACAGAAGCAGCAGAGCGCACTGCAGAGTCACCTCTTTCAAGCTCCTGCATGATTAATCCGTAGGAAATCTGATCAAGCCCGGAACCTCCGTATTCAACAGGAATGTAAGGACCAAGAGCTCCGATTTGTCCCAATTCTTTCATTAAATTAGGAATATCGGTATGGTTTTGTGCAGCATGATCTATCTGAGGCATTACAAAACTTTCTACCCAGTCTCTTACTGACTGTCGTATAAGTTTATGTTCTTCGGTAAGTAAAGAATCAATCCCGTAATAATCGGGAATGCTTGTAAGGGAATAATATGACATTATATTTTAATTTTCCTAAAAATAAGACTTTTAGGGTATTCAGAAAAATTTTTTTTCAATGTCGTTTATTCGTTGATTTTTAGTATTTTAAATACAAAACTTAATCATTTGGTTAAAAATCAGTTTTCCGCAGCTTCGTTGGAAATAGGGTATTGGTTGGTAGGATTATAAATTCTGTTTTTAAACTTATACAGATAGGGAGCCTTATTGGCAGAGCCGTCATAGAGCTTCTCAAGTCGGTCTAATATATTTAAGCTAAGTATTTTACGCTGGAAGTTATTTCTTCGGAATTTTTCACCTAAAATCGTCTCATAGAGACACTGAAGATCTTTCATCGTAAACTTTTCAGGGAGAAGATTGCTTGCTGCAACTTCTGTATTGATGTTCATTCTTAAATATTCCAGACCGGTTTCAATAATCCTGTCATGGTCAAAGGCCATTTGTGGTAATTTTCCTACTTCAAACCATTCACAGGTTTCATTAAAAGCATCAGGAAAAGTATTGGCAATTGAAAAATCAATAAGACTGCAATACCCTACCGTAATGAATCTCTGGAAGATCCAGTGGTCTTTCGGGACTTCAATGCCTTTATTTTTTAACAGGATCTGATGAACATTATTTTCCGTTCTGTCTATTCTGCCAAATGTATGAAATTGTTTTAAAAAGATGTCTTTAAGGTGCGTTCTTTCATATAAGACACGTGCTGCCGCCTCACGAAGATCTTCATCATTAAATACAAATCCGCCGGGAAGTGACCATAAATTCAGATCGTGGTACTTTAAAAGCAGGACTTTCAGAATGTTATTATGAAAACCGAATATAGTGCAGTCTACAGATACATGTGCTACAAAGTCTTTTGTATCAATGAGTTCCTGAAGTGTTTCCTTGTTTTTTTCGGTATTAATTTTCATGGAGTAAAAATAAAATTATTTTCTAAATTCTTTTATCTGCAAATCTAAAATAAATTAAACTAATTATAAAAATCACAATGACAGCAGATAAAATGTACAAAGGATAAAAATTTAATAATTGGTTTCCAAATAAAGCCGCCATCATAATTGAACTTACGGAACTGCCCAGCGAAGAGAAAATAACAATAAGGGAAGTAAAGAGATTGGCTTTAGATTTATCAATTTTAGCAATCATTTTAGAATTAATAACAGGGTAGAGTGGCGATAAAAACAATCCGATTACCGGAAATAAAAATAACAGCGTTTTTGAATCCTGCGTGTCTACAAACTGTATCCCGATGATAATTAACAAAACTATTACAATTAACGATATACAAAAAGTGTAATATTTTGATAATGAAAACCGATGAATAATATTTGCGGTGACCGTTCTTCCTATATATGAAAACAATGCCAGAAAAGAAGAAGCCTGTAGTGCAAAAAATGAATTTACTTTCAAGTGTTTTTTATAAAAGGACGGCAGCCAGGAATTAAAGCTCTGTTCAAGAAAAACGATTGAAAAGATGATCGCTAAAAAAATGATCAATAACGGATTGAATAATGCTGAAAGATCTTTTATAATATTTTCTTTTTCAATCTTTGCCGGTTCTGCTATCGAAAGTTTTAAAAACAAAAAAATCGCAATGGCAGATAATATCGAAACAGATAAAAAACCAAATTTCCAGAATTGGGAAAACTGACTCGAAATCAGCCATCCGAAACCTATATTAACCAAAAAAATACCTATCATAAAGGATGCTTCGACGCTGTTCATTGTTTTTGCCAGGGATTTTTCTTCTGAAATATTGTTCCGGATAATCCCGAAAACACATATTTTTCCTATGGCGAAACAGGTTCCGATAATGGCAAACCATAATTTATAAAACCAGAAAACTTCTACAAAGGGTAAAATAAGTGAACAAATCCCAACAATTGTTAAAGCGAGTATAAGTGACTTTTTTGTTCCGAATCTGCTGATAAAGTTTACTGCAAAAAGTGAAATAATAGCAATTGGAAGATCTTTAAATGATTCCAGAAATCCAAGCTTCTCATACGTAACTTTTGCCTCCGAAAGCTGCAGAATCACGATGCCCATACAGTTGAGCACGATTGAAAAAATCAGGAAAGTAAGCTTCAAAGGAAGTGATATTTTGGAATGTTTGCTTATCATTTTGGGGACTCTTATCATTAAATTTTAAGGAAAATTTGCAGTTTTAAAGATAAAAATTATGCCTTTAAACCCCCAAAAATAAACGAAAAATTAAAATAATTATTAATAAAATGTTAAATAAAAGAAAAAAAATATATTTTTATTGTCTCAATTTGAGAATTAAAAAACTAACTGTATATGAATGTAAGAATATCTAGAAGTTTAGGGATGGTTGCAGTGCTCTATTTTACTGCAAATTTCAATGCCCAGAACACAAAGAATGACACCCTTCCGAAAGAGCAGAAAATAGAGGAAGTGGTAATGATCGGTTACGGCACTCAAAAGAAGAGTAACGTGACGGGTGCGATTTCAAGTATTAAAGCTTCCGATTTGGAGGATGTCCCAATGGGAAGACCTGAACAAGTTCTACAAGGTAGGGCTGCAGGGGTCTCTGTAATCTCAAATTCCGGACAACCTGGATCTGCAGCAACAGTAAGGGTTCGTGGTATCACGAGTTTTGGTGCTGGTAGTAATGATCCTCTTTGGGTAGTAGACGGAATTGTGGTAGACAATATCGAATGGTTGAATCAGGCTGATATTGAAAATATGGAAATTCTGAAAGATGGTGCTTCTGCTGCAATCTACGGAGTTGCTGCTGCAAAAGGTGTAATTTTGATTACAACTAAAAAAGGATCAAAAGGAAGATTAAATCTTAACTATAATGGCTTCTTTGGTGTTGGATCTGCTGCTAGAAAGCTAGATCTTTTGAACGCAACGCAATACGCAACAATTATTAATGAGGCATATGTCAATGATGGTGGTTCACCACTTTTTTCAAATGTTTCGGGTTTAGGAACAGGAACTGATTGGCAAAAGACGATTTTTAATAGTGCTCAAAGACAATCTCATGAATTTAGTATTAGCGGTGGTAGTGATAAATCTACATTCTTTACTTCATTTGGTTATTACGATCAAGAAGGTATTGTTCTAAGAGATATATCAAATTATAAGAGAATTAATGCAAGATTTAATTCAACTCACAAAGTTTTTGATTTTCTTACAATTGGACAAACATTTGCCTATACACATAAAAAATCAGCAGGGATCAATGCAAACGGTGAATTCGGTGGGCCTTTAAGTTCTGCGATCAATTTAGATCCTATAACTCCTCTTCTTGTAAATAGTATATCACAACAGCCCTTTCCTGGAGATTATACAAACCAATACATTGTTAGAGATCCAGATACAGGATTGCCTTTCGGAATTTCCCATTATGTAAATCAGGAAATGTCAAACCCACTGGCTTTTCAGCAAACACAACTAGGAAGGTATAACTGGGGAGATGATTTTGTAGGTAATGTTTTTGCAGATTTAAAATTTTTAGATCATTTTAATTTTAAAACTACGGCCAACGGAAAACTTTCTTATTGGGGACAACAAGGTTTCACTCCATTATTTTATTTGAGCCCTTCTTATAAAAATGATACTTTCAACAGTTTATTCAGGCAAAATGAAAAGAAATTTGAATGGAGCACGGAAAATACACTAACTTATCAAAATAAATTTGGAGGCCATAATCTAAGTGTATTATTGGGACAAGGATATTATGAGTATAATATTTCTTCTGGACAAAATGTTACTTATACTAATCTACCTGTAAATAACTGGCAAGATGCTTCATTTAACTTTGATATTCCGCAGAGTGACAGAAGTACAGCTGCCTGGGATGGCAAAGAAACACATAAGACTTCTTATTTTGCAAGAGTAGTTTACGATTATGAAAACAAGTATCTTTTCACTGGAACAATGCGTAGAGATGGATCTTCAAAATTTGCTAAAGCTCACCATTGGGGTAATTTCCCAGCGTTCTCTTTAGGTTGGAATGTTTCTAATGAAAACTTTTGGCCACAAAATAATATCGTAAACAGTTTAAAACTGAGAGGAGGTTATGGAGTTTTAGGAAATGATGCAATTGATGATTTTCAATTTGCTAATTTCTTAGTTCCGGGAAGTAATTATGCATTTGGTGATAACATTATCAGAATTGGATATGCGCCAAGTACTCTCGAAAATCCTGATTTAAAATGGGAAAGAACATCTCAGCTTAATATTGCAGCAGACCTAAAACTATTCAAAAACTTCGACTTAACCGTTGATGTTTATAGAAAAAAAACATCTGATATTTTAAGAAGAATTAATATTCCAGGATATCTAGGATTAATAAATAATCCATGGAGAAATATCGGAGATATGAACAATGATGGGATTGAAGTTAGCTTAGGATATAAGAAAAACTTTGGTGATTTTGGAATTTCTGCCAATGGAAACTTCGGATATTTGAAAAATGAAATTACAAGACTAGAAGATAATAAAGTTTATGAAAACTTTGCTTCATTTCAATCAATGGGTAATGTATCAAGACTTCAGGTTGGAAGTCCTTACGGATCTTTCTTTGGATTCCAAAATTTAGGAATTTTCCAAAATCAGGCTGAAATTGATGCTTATAGAAATTCAAACGGAGCACTTATTCAACCAAATGCTAAGCCAGGAGACTTTAAAAGACTGGATGCAAACGGAGATGGAAAAATTGATGAAAATGATTACGTATACCTAGGCAACTCAGTTCCAAAATATACTTTTGGATTTACTTTAAACTTAAATTATAAGAATTTTGATTTAATGGTATTTGCTCAGGGCCAGGCAGGAAATAAAATTTTCCAAGGACTTAGAAGGCTTGATATTGCAAATGCGAATTATCAGACTGCAATACTTGATCGTTGGGTTGGTGAAGGAACATCCGACTCTACTCCAAGAGTAACCGTGGCGGATCCTAACCAAAACTTTACAAGAATGTCAGATTATTATTTACAAGACGGAAGTTATTTGCGTTTAAAACTTGTTTCATTAGGATATACATTACCTAAAGATATCACTAAAGCATTTGGAGCAAGTAAAGTAAGGTTTTATGTAACAGGAGAAAACTTGGTGACCTTTACAAAATATACGGGCTTTGATCCTGAAATTGCAGGAGGAGATACATTTGGTATTGACCGAGCATACTATCCTCAGGCAAGAACTTTCCTTTTTGGTGCTAACATTCAATTTTAATTTATAAGAAAAATGAAAAATAAAAGATTTATATATAAAAATGTTGCTGTTTTATTATTAGCAGGGATCAGCTTTGGATCTGTATCCTGTAATAATAGTAACTTAGAAGATGTACAAAACACAGGAACTTTCGATACTGAAAATTTCTTTAAAAACGAAGAACAATCATATGCAGGTTTAGTTGCTACCTATGATCTTTTAAGAAAATATTCCGGAGGATTTGAAAACATGGTAACATTTTTCAATGCAGCTTCCGATGACTGTTATTCAGGAGGGGGAAGTTCAACTGATGGGGCCGGCATTCAAGGATTTGCTAACTACAGCATAAATCCGATCATTATGCCAGCAAGTTATTGGAGAGATTACTATCAGGGAATTGCTAGGGCTAATCTTTTATTGGAAAGAATTCCTAATGCAAGCATGGATGATAATACAAGAAAAATGTTTATTGCGGAAGCTAAGACTTTAAGAGCATTATATTATTTTGAATTGGTAAGAATGTTCGGAAATGTTCCATTGATTTTAAAACCGGTAAAATATAATGATGACTATTATAATATTCCACAGGCTCCAAAAGCTGAAGTATACACTCAGATTGAGACTGATTTATTGGCTGCAATTAATGACCTTCCTGCTGTTCAATCTCAAAAAGGCCGAATTACACAAGGGACAGCTCGTGCAATTTTAGGTAAAATTTACTTATATGATAAGAAGTACAGTGATGCCGCAACGCAATTGAGGTTCGTTAACGGAGAAACTCCTGGAGGTGCTGCAAGCCAATATGGTTATGCATTGGTTTCACAGTATAGTAAGCTATGGGAGATCGATAATAAATTTACATCAGAGTCAATTCTGGAAGTAATGAGCACGAATAAAGGAAATTCAGATTGGAGTTTTTGGGGAACAGGAAAAGATGAAGGAAATTCTATATGTGTTATGACTGCAATTAGGTCATACAGTTTAAAGGCACTTGATCCTCCTGCTATAAATGACGCGCCAAAAATTTATTCAGGATGGTCATTCAATCCTATTACAGAAAGTTTATTTGCTTTTATGCAAAATGATCCACGTATGAATGCTACTATATTTAATGCAAAACAGTTGGTACAAGAAGGTAAGATTACTTATTCAGCAGCTTATAAGGATACTGGTTATTTTCTGAATAAATTTTTACCGCGAACTACTGACGTTTCCACACTACCTGGGGCTGCTGAACTAAACTTCCGTCAAAATTATATAGCAATACGCTTAGCAGATACTTATTTAATGGAAGCAGAGGCGCTTGGAGGCTCAGGCTCCAGGGCTCAGGCACTATTAGATGCAGTTAGGGCAAGAGTTGGACTTACTTCCGTTCCCGTTTCTATGCAGGCGATCAAAGATGAGAGAAGAAGGGAATTAGCAGGTGAAGGTCACAGATGGTTTGACTTGGTAAGATGGGGTGACGCTCCTGCAGTACTAGGATCACGAGGATTTACAGCAGGTAAGAATGAAATTTTACCAATTCCTTTCAACGAACTTACAAATACACAACTCAAACAAAACCCTGGATATTAAAAAAATTAAGTATGATAACTAAATATATTAATAAAAGTCTTTTAGTAGGTTCTGCTGCTTTTTTCCTAGCGGCTTGTTCTCCTGATTCGGTAGAAGAGGGAAACGGATTGACACAGCAATCTGCAGATGCAAAGTTTACAATTACTAAAACAAGTGAGAATCATTATCATTTAAAAAGAGTGAATGATAATAATGTTGGTTTTATCAATTCTCAATGGAATATTGATGGTGATGGATTTACAAATGGTAAAAATGAAATTGATATTTTCCTGCCGGATGCCGGTACATATGTTATTCAGCATAGTGCTGTTGGCATTGGTGGGCAGTCTGGTGGCATGACAAGCCAAACTATCGTTGTTCCTACTTCAGATCCTGTTGCGGGAAATATTATTCAGGGTGGAAGATTTGATACTCCTGATGAAGTTTCAAAATGGACTATTTTTCCAATAAGTTCTACTGGTGCACAATGGGTTTTTGCCAATGGAAAAGCTACAATCGTTGCTTCAAATAGTAATCAACAAGCTTTTTATCAGGCTGTAAATGTTGTAGCAGGACAAAAATATGCTATAGATATGGTTGCTTCGTCTGCAACAGGCTTGGAAGATACGTGGTTTGAAGTGTACATGTTAAACAGTTTACCAGCACCAGGTAATGATTTAAGCGGTAGTGTATACAGAAATATTAATACTTGGGATGGCTGTGGTAAAACGGCATTTGGAGGGAAAGTTTCTGCAATAGGTTGTAATGCTGGTAAGAACAGTGGTATTTATACTGCAACGACTACTGGAACCGTCTATTTAGTAATTAAATGCGGTGGAAAAACAGTCAACAGCTTAAGTGTTGATAAAGTTGAAATAAGAAAAACTACTTAATCAACCTAAATTAAATTAATGAAATTACAATATTCACAATATTCATATAGTTTCGTACTTAGAAGTGCTGCACTTTGCGGTGTAGCGCTTCTTTCTTTTTTAAACTGTAGCAGTACATCTTCTGATCTGGCAAATAATAATAATGATAATTCAGGAAGTAACGGAGGTGGAAATACTTCCGGCGATCCTGTACAGGTTTGGGTCACGAAAGGAGATCAGTCAATAAAATTGCAGCAACAGAATACGGCATATTTTTCCGGAAATTCCGCTTCAGGAACATCTATTGAAGTGAATGCTTCACAGGTTTTCCAGACGATTGATGGATTCGGATATACTTTAACCGGAGGAAGTGTGCAGGTAATTAATCAGTTAAGCGCTGCCAAAAAGCAAGAATTACTTAACGATCTATTCAGCAGTTCAGGTATTGGTGTCAGTTATCTGAGAATAAGTATCGGAGCTTCTGACCTTAACAGTGAAGTTTTCTCTTATGATGATATGCCGGCAGGACAGACAGATCCTACATTAGCTCAATTTAGTTTGACGAAAGATCAGGCGGTAATTCAGATGCTAAAAGATATTCTTGCAATCAATCCGAATATTAAAATATTAGCAACACCGTGGTCGCCACCGGTTTGGATGAAGGATAACGGAAGTAGTATCGGAGGAAGTCTAAAGTCTGAATTTTATGGTGTCTATGCACAATATTTCGTAAAATACATTCAGGCTATGCAGGCGCAGGGAATCAAAATTGATGCGGTTACACCTCAAAATGAACCTTTACATCCGGGAAATAACCCGAGTATGTATATGACAGCCACACAGCAGGCAACTTTCATCAAAAATAATCTGGGCCCGGCTTTTCAGGCTGCGAATATTACTACAAAAATTATTGCGTACGATCACAACTGTGACAATCCTGCTTATCCATTGGCTGTTTTAAATGATTCCGGTGCAAATCCATATGTTGACGGATCTGCCTTTCATTTATATGCGGGAGATATTTCGGCTTTAAGTACAGTTCACAACTTATTTCCTAGTAAGAATGTGTATTTTACAGAACAATGGACAAGCTCTACAGGAAATTTCGGAGGAGATTTGGATTGGCACACAAAAAACATTATTATTGGGTCTATGAGAAACTGGAGCCGAACAGCATTGGAGTGGAATGTGGCAAATGATGCTTCATTCGGTCCTCATACACCGGGAGGATGTACACAATGTAAAGGAGCCGTTACCATCAACGGATCTGGCAACTATGAAAAAAATGTGGCCTATTATATTATCGCTCATGCCTCAAAATTTGTTCCGGCAAATTCACAGAGAATTGAATCTACACAAGGAGATAATCTTTCAACAGTAGCTTTCAAAACACCGGCTGGAAAAACTGTATTGATCGTTCAAAATGGCAATTCAACGGATAAAGCATTTAATATTAAATATAATCAGAAAACAGCTCCGGTAACGATTCCGGCAAGTTCAACAGCAACTTATATTTTCTAAGTTAAAATATGATTATCTGAAATTTGTAAAGAATAAAAACTTCTTGTTCTTTTGTTAAGTAGAATATCTTTGTAAACTTTAAAAACAAGCAGTTAATAAAAGAATCTTTGCGAACTTTGTGTTAACTAAACAGCAAAAAGCGGATAATCAAAAATAAATTATAAATGAAAAGAGCTTATTTCTTATTGGCAATGACAGCGTTTGGAATGAATGCATTCGGACAAAAAACCATCGATCAAAAGGTTACCGAATTGTTGTCGAAAATGACGTTGGAAGAAAAAGTAGGACAGTTGGTTCAATACAGTGGTTTTGAATATGCCACAGGACCACAAAATTCCAACTCTGCGAATGTATTAAATGAAATAAAACAAGGGAAAGTGGGCTCGATGCTCAACGTAGCGGGAGCAGAAGAAACCAGGAAATTTCAGGAATTAGCTTTAAACTCAAGATTAAAAATTCCATTATTATTTGGTTTAGACGTTATTCATGGTTACAGAACAACCTTTCCCGTAAATATTGGACAGGCGGCAAGCTGGGATTTAGGATTAATCGAAAAATCTGAAAGAATTGCGGCCACCGAAGCTTCAGCCTACGGAATCCACTGGACTTTCGCACCGATGGTAGACATCGCAAGAGATCCGAGATGGGGAAGAGTAATGGAAGGCTCGGGTGAAGACACTTATCTTGGTACACAGATCGGTCTGGCTAGAGTTCGTGGCTTTCAGGGAAAAGGACTTGGAAATCTTGATGCCATCATGGCGTGTGCTAAGCATTTCGCAGCATACGGAGCAGCTGTTGGAGGCAGAGATTACAATTCAGTAGATATGAGTTTAAGACAATTAAACGAAACCTATTTACCACCTTTCAAGGCTGCAGCAGAAGCAGGTGTTGCAACTTTCATGAACTCTTTTAACGATATCAACGGAATACCGGCAACTGCCAACAAGTATATCTTAAGAGATTTATTAAAAGGGAAATGGAACTTCAAAGGATTTGTCGTTTCTGACTGGGGAAGTATTGGCGAAATGGTAAACCACGGATATGTAAAAGACAATAAAGAAGCTGCAGAAAAAGCAATTACGGCAGGCAGTGATATGGATATGGAAAGCCGTGCCTATATGGCTGAACTTCCAAAATTAGTTCAGGAAGGAAAAGTTGATCCTAAATTTATTGATGATGCTGCCAGAAGAATTTTGGTTAAGAAATTCGAAATGGGATTATTTGATGATCCTTATCGTTTCAGCAGCGAAAAAAGACAAAAAGAGCAGACCAATAATAATGAAAATCGAAAATTCGGCAGAGAATTCGGATCTAAAAGTATTGTTTTATTAAAGAACGAAAAAAATATTCTGCCTCTTTCGAGATCAACGAAAACGGTTGCCCTCATTGGCCCTTTCGGGAAAGAAACTACTGCCAACCACGGATTCTGGTCGGTTGCATTTAAAGATGATAATCAAAGAATTGTAACACAATTTGACGGGATTAAAAATCAACTTGATAAAAACTCAACATTACTGTATGCAAAAGGTGCGAATGTTGATGATCAGGACAGATCCATGTTTGCAGAAGCTGTGGAAACGGCTAAGAAAGCAGATGTTGTCATTATGACTTTAGGCGAAGGTCACGCAATGAGCGGTGAAGCGAAAAGCAGAAGCAACATCCATTTTTCCGGAGTTCAGGAAGATCTTTTAAAAGAAATTGCAAAAACAGGAAAGCCGATTGTTTTAATGATCAATGCTGGAAGACCTTTGGTTTTTGACTGGGCTGCAGACAATATCCCGGCAATTATGTATACATGGTGGCTGGGTACGGAAGCAGGCAATTCTATTGCAGATGTCCTTTTCGGAACAGTGAATCCCGGAGGAAAACTTCCTATGAGTTTTCCAAGAACAGAAGGGCAAATACCTGTTTACTACAATCATTACAACACGGGCAGACCAGCGAAGAACAATACAGACAGAAATTATGTTTCTGCTTATATTGATTTGGACAATGATCCGAAATACCCTTTTGGATATGGCCTGAGCTACACTAAATTTACCTATTCGGATATGAATGTAAGTTCAACGAATCTTAAAGGCAATCAGACTTTAAACATCAGTGTAAAAGTTTCCAATACCGGAAACTACGATGGGGAAGAGGTGGTTCAGCTATACATAAGAGATTTGTTCGGAAAAGTGGTAAGACCGGTGAAAGAACTGAAAGGCTTTCAGAAAGTTTTCATTAAAAAAGGGGAAAGCAAAACAGTAAATTTCACTTTAACACCTGAAAATCTGAAATTTTATGATGATGAATTAAATTTCGACTGGGAAAGTGGAGACTTCGACATCATGGTAGGAACCAATTCACAGGAAGTCCAGACAAAGAGAATTAATTGGTCTAAATAATAAATAGTTTACTTTACTAAGAGCGGGATAATACCCGCTTTTGGTGGTAAAAGACAGATGTTTTTAACAAAACTTTAATATGAAAATTAAACTTCAATATATTTTTAATGTAATCATCGGAGGGAGTCTTGCCTTCTCTTTATTAAACTGCACTGCTAACAAACATCCTGGCCAGAAACTGATATGGTCGGATGAGTTTAATTATAAAGGATTACCTGATTCCACCAAATGGAATTACGATATCGGAGGTCACGGATTTGGAAATGAAGAATTACAGTTTTATACCAAAAACCGTCTCGAAAACGCAAGAGTGGAAAAAGGAAACCTTATCATCGAAGCAAAAAAAGAAAACTGGGAAGAAAGCAAATACACTTCAGCAAGACTTCTTACAAAAGGTAAATTTTCTTTTGAATACGGAACTGTTGAAGTGAGAGCTAAATTACCTAAAGGCCGTGGCACATGGCCAGCCATCTGGATGATGAGTGAAAAAATGAAAACCTGGCCAGATGACGGTGAACTTGATATTATGGAACATGTGGGATATAACCAGGGATTCATCCATGCTTCTGCGCATACCAAAAATTACAACCATAAAATTAATACTCAGAAAACAGATACAATATTCGTGAAGGATGCCAGTGAAAACTTTCATGTTTACAAAGCAGACTGGACTCCTGAAAAGATCGATATTTATGTTGATGATAAGAAATTTTTCACTTATGAAAATAAGGAGAAAACCTATGGTGCCTGGCCTTTTGACCAACCTTATTTTATAATATTAAACCTCGCCGTAGGAGGATTATGGGGCGGTAAAGAAGGAATCGACGATACTGTCTTTCCTCAGAAGTTTGAGATCGATTATGTACGGGTTTACCAAAATAAATAAGGTGAAAGGTTCAGATTTAGACCACATAAATTACAATAAAAAGAATAGAAAAAAGAAGAAGAAATAAATGAAAAAGCTAATTGTAAGTTGCTTGGTGATAGGTATTGCTTTTAACGCCAATGCACAAAATTATTGGAAAAAGAATGCCGGGAAAACAGCAAAAGTTTTTCTTACCCATTCTAAAACCAATGAAAAAATGGTTGACAAAGGAAATGTAAAGTTTGAAAAAATGGCTCAACCTAAAGAAATTGATGCCTGTATTTTTGTAGATCCGGATTTTAAATACCAGAAATTAATCGGTATAGGTGGGGCTATTACGGATGCAGCAGCAGAAACATTCTATAAACTTCCTAAAAATAAACAGAAAGAAATCATCGATGCCTATTACGGAAAAAACGGATTGGGCTATACTGTGGTGCGCACCAATATGAATTCATGTGATTTCTCAAGCGATTCATATACTTATGTGCAGGATAATGATACTTCTTTGAAGACCTTTAATGTGTCTCATGATGAGAAGTATAAGATACCCATGATTAAGGAGGCTCAGAAAACAATAGGAAAAGATTTTACATTTTATTTTTCACCCTGGAGTCCACCTGCTTGGATGAAATCAAATAAAAGTATGCTTAAAGGCGGAAGACTTGAAAATGCTTTTTATCAGACCTGGGCAGATTATTATGTTAAATTCATAAAAGAATACGAAAAAAGAGGAATAAATGTATGGGGATTAACAGTTCAAAATGAACCCATGGCAACGCAGACCTGGGAGTCATGTATCTACACGGCTGAAGAGGAAGGAGATTTTCTTAAAAATAATTTAGGCCCCACACTCTGGAAAAACGGATTCAAAGATAAAAAAGTAATGATTTGGGATCACAACCGTGATCTGATTTATCAAAGAGCAACCACAACTTTGAGTGATCCTGAAACTTCAAAATATGCTTCCGGAATAGGATACCACTGGTATGAAACCTGGAATAATAAAACACAGCTTTTTGATAATCTAGCTGAAACCCAAAGAGCTTTCCCTGATAAATTTCTGGCTTTTACAGAAGGCTGTAAAGAACAGTTTGATATGTCTAAAATTTATGATGTAAAATTGGGAGAACTTTACGGAAGAAATATGCTGAATGACTTTAATAAAGGCACTGCTTTATGGACCGACTGGAATGTTCTTCTCGATGAAACCGGAGGACCAAATCATGTAGGAAATTTCTGCTTTGCACCCATTATTGCCGATACAAAGACAGGCGAATTGCACTATACATATGAATATTATTATGTAGGGCACGTCTCAAAATTCATTAAGCCTAATGCACAAAGAATCGGAACTTCCTCAAACAGGGTAGCGCTTACTTCCACCACATTCATGAATGAGAACGGACAATTGGTAACGGTCATCATGAATGATTCAGATGATGATATTGACACCAATCTCTGGATTGAAGGAATGTCTGCAAAACTGGCAGCACCTGCACACTCTATACAGACCGTAATTTTATAAACTTCATATTAACATTATTTTTAATGTTTCGGCGGCATCGAAGATGCCGCCGAAATTATTTTCATTCCATTTAACACAAAAAAAACCGGAAGAATATTCCGGTTTATTATTTTAAGAACAATTTTTAATTGTTTTCAGAATCATATTTGCTGATTACTCTTTGAGTAACACCTGAGCTGCTGAAACCTCCGTCATGGAAAAGGTTTTGCATCGTTACTTTCTTCGTAAGATCAGAGAATAAAGTGACACAGTAATCTGCACACTCAAGAGCAGTAGCATTTCCCAGAGGAGACATATCTTCAGCATATCCCAGGAAACCTCCGAATCCTTTCACACCGCTACCGGCAGTAGTAGGAGTAGGAGATTGAGAAACCGTATTTACGCGCACTTTTCTCTCACCCCAATAGCCTCCGAAAGTTCTTGCGATACTTTCAAGATAAGCTTTGTTATCAGACATATCATTATAATCAGGGAACGTTCTTTGAGCAGCAATATAGCTTAAAGCAAGAATGCTTCCCCATTCATTCATACAGTCTTTTTCCCACGCCACACGCATTACTTTATGGAAAGAAACGGCAGAAATATCCCACCCTTTTTCCAACCAGTCGTAGTTCATTTCTGTATAATGTTTTCCTTTTCTTACATTGATAGACATTCCGATAGAATGAAGAATGAAATCGATTTTACCAAATTTTGCAACAGCAGCATCAAAAAGCTTTTCAAGATCTTCTAAAGAAGTTGCATCTGCACCGATTACTTCAGAACCCGTTTTTTCTGCTAATCCGTTTAGTTCTCCCATTCGTAAAGCAATAGGAGCATTAGACAGGATAAATTCAGCGCCTTCTTCGTGACATCTTTCTGCCACTTTCCAAGCGATCGATTGTTCATTAAGGGCTCCAAATATAATTCCCTTTTTGCCTTTAAGTAAACCGTATGACATATTTTTTAATGTTTATTAATGTACAAATGTAGCAATATTTGTGTTTAGTACATAATAAAAAACGGAGCCTTCTTTAAAAAGACCCCGTTTTTCTTGAAAATATTTATATGACTGAAATTTAATTTGTTTTTTTATTCCATTCTGCCTTCACATCTTCTGCCGCATCTTTGGTTTTTTCCCATGCATCATTCGCCTTATCTTTTACATTTTCCCATGCGTCTGATACATTATTTTTTGCTCTGTCCAGCCAGTCTTCATGTCTTGCCTCTTCATCATTAGCTCTTTTTTCGTTGATATAATCTTTTGCTCTGTCCGCAAGTTCTTCAACTTTCCACTTCGTATTATCGGCTGCGTTTTTTAAAGAGTTTTCAGTATGATCTACTGCATTTTCTGCTTTGTTGTATTCTGAATTATTCATAATAAAAATATTTTAGTGATGATAATAATTTAACAATAACTATTCCTAAAATCATGGTACACTGTTAAATTTTTCATAAAAAAATAATCTGTTTTTATCTAATTTTTTTAGTACAGTTAATTTTTATGTGTCAGCAATTCTTATATTTGTGAATCAAACCAAAAATTAAACACGAAAAAAGATGAAAAAACAAACCAAACTTTTGATACTATTAACCGGTACAATGTTTTTATTATTAAATTTAACTAAGGCTCAGGTTGGAATAGGTACTGCAAATCCGGCATCTTCTGCAATGCTGGATATTACTTCAGTAAACAAAGGTCTTCTTATACCGAGAGTAGCACTGACTTCTACAACAGATGTTACCACAATTCCATCACCTGCCAATGGTTTATTAATATGGAATAATGGGCTGGGCGGTGTTTCTGCAACAGGATTTTATTTCTGGAACAACTCCCAATGGAATCAAATGGCTACAGTTACTACGGCACCTCCCAGTTCTGGAAGCTGGAGTACTTCAGGAAATAATGCAGGAACTTATAGTGGGGCAAATACCAATTTATCACTCGGAACATCTACTAATGATGATCTTATTTTTAAAGTAAACACAGCGATTGCCGGAAGACTGGGAGCTAATAATTCCATAGGTTTCGGAAGCCCGTCAAATGCATCGCAAAACGCTGTTGCTATCGGTAATTATTCTAATGCAGTTTATCAGGCAACTGCTATAGGATATACGGCGAAAGCAGATAATAACGAAGCTACAGCTATTGGCAACAATACAACTGCTGGCGGCTACCAGTCTCTTGCGATAGGGCATGGAGCACAGACAACTTCCAATGGCGAAACTGCTGTTGGTTTTCAGTCTAAAACTTCAGGGCAGAATTCTACCGCTTTAGGTTCAGGGGCAACAGCTCAGGGCCAGAACTCTACCGCAATAGGTTATAATGCATCAACCTCTCAATACAATGCAATTGTTATAGGAGATAACAATGCTAATGTTGGTATTGGTACCAGCACACCCAACACTACTGCAAAGCTGGATGTTAATGGACAGTATAAGCTGGGAAATTTAGGAACGGTACAAAAAAATCAGATCAGTTTTGAAGTCTGGCCAGGCGTTTCAATCAACAATCTTCCGGCAGGCAAAACAACAACTTTGAATATTACCATTCCAACAGGATTTATTCCTTCCACGACAAAAGCTACAATTAATGTTACACCTGCGAATGACTTTGCAGGAAATTCTACCTTTTCAATATCAAATCCGAGATTAACGTCAACTTCCAATATCACTATTAATCTGACAAATATAGCCGGTAACGCAGAGAGTTTAAATTCCGCACATTTTTATGTAACAATTAATGAATTTTAGGAGGATTTGTCGATATAATTGTTTTTGTTTTTTTGTTAATGGGAAAAGGATTTCAAATTTGAAATCCTTTTCGTTATTATTTTCTATTAAATATAAAATCTACTTAATGATTCTCTCTAAAACCCATTCAATTAACTTTTTCTCTGAAGTATGATGATCGGCAGAGAATTCTCCGCGTCTTCTGTTAGCAATCACATTGTTTACGGTGATGGCTTTATGACCTAAAAGTTTTGAAAAAGCATAAATAGCGGAAGTTTCCATTTCAAAATTGGTAATACCAAGATCATTTAAGGTCTCCAGGAACTGATCATCTAAAGATTTTAAACGCAATTGTCTTCCCTGTGGAGCATAAAATCCCGGGAAGGTTGCCGTATTTCCGTGATATCTGGCATCTTTATACAGGTTTCCCAGTTCTTCAGACCATTCTGAGAAATAAAGCATCGGCTTAATTGTAGAATATGGAAACTTTTCCAGAAAGTTTTTTGAAAACTCATTTTCAAATTTATAGTCCTGATAAAAATTCATCAATCCATCCAGTCCCACCACATTTTGCGTGACCAGCATATTATCTACCTGAACATCCGGATTTACACTTCCGCATGTCCCCATTCTGAACAGTTGCAGGCTGGAATGTTCGGTTTTAAATTCTTTATGTTTAAGATCGATATTCACCAGAGCATCAAGCTCGTTCATGACAATATCAATATTCTCCGTACCGATTCCGGTAGACATTACCGTGATTCTTTCACCACGTAATTTTCCTGTATGCGTGTAAAATTCTCTTTTGTTTTTACGGATTTCAACCGTGTCAAAATATTTTGAAACCTTCGCAACGCGGTCCGGATCTCCTACAAGAATGATCTTTTCAGCAATATCTTCAGGTAAAAGATTAAGATGATAAACACTTCCGTCATCGTTCAGAACAAGTTCTGAAGCAGCAAGTTTATTAAGCATATTATGTTTTTATTTGAATTAAAAATCTGAATTAAATCTTCCCCAAATCTCCTCCTTCATTAAAAAGATAGTATAGAAACGGATCATTTAATCATGAATGTGATTTTGGGTTTTAAAATTAATAAAAATTCTCATAAGAGCCTGTTTTAAAAGGGCCTAATTTTTACCTATATTTTAACATTAAGAAATTTAGTTTTAAAGGATTTACTTAATGCATCTTAATAAAAATCAATGTATTTGATTTCTTAACTTTTATATTTTGAGTTTGCTTAAATTTTTAATGTTAAAAATATACGTAGAATATTAAGTAGAACGTAAACATTATTTAATTCAAATTTAAAATTGTGGTAATCTCATAATGCTTTCCTATCCATAGTTTTGCGCAAAAAATGAAATGAAGTTTTATCCGTTGGCTGTTATTATTATGTTGCTGGGCATTGCCGCAATGTCTTTTAATCCTGTGCAGAAGGGCGTTGAAATCGAAAATTCCACAATCACAAAAGGCTTAACGGATTTTAAAACAAAACTTGATCATTTAAAATCAGATGCTTACCGCTTTTCTGAAAATAAAATATCCCTTGAAGATCTCCGCAAAACATTAAAAGAGACAAGAAACGCTTTCAAGGAAATAGAATTCTACGTTGCCTACCATTATCCCGAATTCACCAAAACACATCTCAATGCAGCTCCCTTATTTCATATTGAAGCGGCGGGTACAACTTCCTACACACTTCCTCCGGAAGGTCTCCAGGTTTTGGATGAACTGATATTTTCCGACGAAGCAGAAGAGAATAAAGAAGAAATTAAAACAATCACTGATTTTCTGTTTAACAGCTATGCAAGCTTTTATTTAAGTTCAGTAAAAAATGGATTAAGCAAGGGAAACAATAAGACTTTGCCTTTAAGAATCGAACTGATCCGGATATACAGTTTAGGTGTCACCGGTTTTGATACGCCCGGTTCCCTTAATATTTCCGAAGAGGCCCGCCACGCTTTTTCAGGGATAAAAAAATACATTAATGATGATTCCTATTTTAAAAATTATAATACTGAAAAGGCCGATCAGTTATTGAGTTCAGGAATACAATATCTTTCAGTTCATACCGATTTTGAAACATTCGACCGGATAGAATTTTACAAAAAATATATCCAGCCTTTGTACAAAGAACTCGGAAGCTGGGATGGAAGAAGCGATGATCTCAAAGAATTTTCCGGTTGGAATGCAGGAAGCACAGAATTTTTCAGCAGTGATTTCCTCGATCCCTACTTTTATACGTTGCTGAAAAAAGAAGAAGACAGTGAAGCCCTAAGAAAACTGGGAAAACAGATTTTCTATGATCAGGCTATCAGTGACAATGGAAAAATGAGCTGTGCCACGTGCCATCTTCCCGAAAATGCGTTCACAGATCTGAAGGCAAAATCCCAAAGCAATGTCGATGGAAAAACCGTATTGAGAAATTCGCCTACATTATATAACGCTGTTTTTGCCAAAAGATTCTTTTATGACCTGAGAGCTTTTTATCTCGAACAACAGGCGGAGCATGTGATCTACAATAAAGATGAATTCAATACCAGCTACGAAAATATCATTAAAAAATTAAAGTCTAAACCGGAATACAAGAAAGCCTTTACAACCGCTTTCGGAAAAAGTGACATCAGCCGCGAGCATTTTTCTAAAGCGCTAAGTTCATATGTTGCTTCATTATATTCTTACGAAAGTGATTTCGATAAATTCATGAGAAATGAAAAGGAAATCTCTTCCGATGCCCAAAAAGGATTTAATCTGTTTATGGGAAAAGCCAACTGCGCTACGTGCCACTTTGCAACGAACTTCTCTGGATTGGTTCCGCCATTCTTTAATGAAAATGAATCTGAAGTGCTGGGCGTAACCGCAAAACCTATTAATCAAAAGCCTATTGAGCTCGATGCCGACAAAGGAAGAATAAACAGTCCGGTAAGAAAAGAAAACTCATGGATATATGAAAACTCTTTCAAGACGGTTACCGTAAGAAATATTGCTCTCACAAAACCATATTTCCACAATGGAGCTTTCAATACGCTGGAAGAAGTATTGGATTTCTACAACGAGGGCGGGGGAGAAGGCCTGGGTTTAAAAATGAAAAACCAGACCCTCGATTCCGAAAAGCTGAATCTCTCAAAGACTGAAATTAAGCAAATCATCGCATTTCTAAATTCACTTACCGATATTAGTAAAACGAAGGTTAATTAATGATACATACCTAAGATTACATAGTAGTGTATCCAGTTATTTTCGTCACTTCGAGTAGATTTTGAAAAAATCGTATCGAGAAGTTGGACTGCCTATCGGTAGCACCCATAAGTTCTCGATACATTTTTCTCCGCTTCACTCCAAAAAACACTCGAACAGACGGACGCACATTCATCTCCATTTTAGCTAGATATAAAGAACATTTACCTATTGCAAACCGATTTTAATCATATGTAAAACGCCATTTACTTGCTGCAAAGCCATATTCACCTTGAATAATCACCATTAATCTATTGCAAATCGATTTTAATCATATGCAAAACGGTATTAACCTACTGCAAACAGCTATTTACCTTGCGTAATTGACATTAACCTACTGCAAAACGTCATTTACCTGGTGCAAATCAACTTTAACCATGTGAAGTAAGCTTTTATTCATGAAAAACATCAATCATCCAGGTGAAGTAGACAATAATCCACATGAAGTAAGTAATAATCCTAGTGAAGTATGGTTCAGCCATATTCTAAAACAATTTCATTCAACCTCAATATCATCCACCCATGAAAATCTCAGATTTTCATTCTCATGTGTTCTTTATTTTCAATGCTATCAAAAAAACTAATATGGCTTATGCGTTTTAAAAAAAGATCAGTTAACACACGCTTAACTCCATTAACATTAAATTTTCCATTAATTAATATTGGTACAGGTTTATTTAAACTCCTATTAATAGGCAGTTCACAGTAAAAAAATAGTTTTGCTACGTCTTAATAAATCGAAATTTAAAATGAAAAGAAAACTACTAACAGTTGCAGCCCTTGCAATGGTCACAGGTTCATTACTGAATGCGCAGACTTTTATCTTCAACAAGAATTCCTCATGGAGATATAACGACACCAATACCGCACTGGCTTCACAATGGAAAAATGCCAACTATGATGTATCCGGATGGTCGCAGGGTAACGGACCGCTGGGGTATGGCGATCCTGTAACAACCACTATGGCTGACGGGCTTATCACAGCTTATTTTGCTAAAGATTTTACCGTAAATCTTGATGACCTGTCATCAGATATGGAATTGGGAGTAATGAGAGACGATGGTATTATCGTTTATCTTAACGGTGAAGAGGTAGTAAGAGACAATATGCCTTCAGGAGCTGTCGATTTCACTACCTGGTCAAGTACGACCATCAGCGGTTCTGCAGAAAATGTATATAATGTTTTTACAATTCCTAAGTCTAAATTTGTAAACGGAAACAACAGAATCTCTATAGAGCTTCACAACAGAGGCGCCGAAAGCTCGGATCTGAGAATTGATGCCTATCTTAAGACCACAGCTACAGTGAATCCTGTTTCCTGCAATGCCGCTCATATCAGCTGCTTCACGTCTATCGTGCCGACTGCTCAAACCGGAAAACTGATTATCCCTGCTGAACATAAATATCAGTTGATCCTTAAAGAAGGGGACAGCTATACCGAAGGAGGAGGATTGGTAGGTGGATTAAATGACTTCACAGCATATGTTGCGAAAAACGCAAGCAGTACCAACGGTTATCTTTCCGTAAACCATGAAACAAATCCCGGTGGTGTTACGATGGCGGAAATCAACTATAACCCGACTACCAAGCTTTGGCAGCTGACAAGATCCAGAGCGGTAAGCTTCTCTGCGCCGAGCCTTGTACAGACCATCAGAAACTGTTCGGGAGGAATTACCCCTTGGGGAACCATTATTACAGCAGAAGAGCAGACTACTTCTAATGACGTGAATGCAGACGGAATGAAAGACTACGGCTGGCTGGTAGAAATCGATCCGGTAACGGCTCAGGTAATTTCGCAAAATACGGATGGATCTAAAGGAAAACTTTGGCAGATGGGGATCATGAATCACGAAAACGTGGTGATCAACAATGCCGGAACCACTGCCTATTACGGTGAAGACGGTGGAACGCATATGGTATATAAATATGTAATGGATACGCCGAACAATCTTTCTTCAGGAAACCTTTACGTATTAAAACTGGATCAGGGATTAAGTGGAGGAGATCCTGTAGCAACAACCGCAACATGGATTCAGGTTCCTAACAAGACAAAAGCAGATCAGAACAACACACCATCATTGGCACAATCTCTTGGAGGAACTTCTTTCAACGGAATTGAAGATGTAGAAATCAGTCCGATTGATGGTAAAATCTATTTTACTGCTAAAGGATTGAATAAAGTATACAGATTGAAGGACGACGGAATGACAGCTTCCCAGGTGGAAACTTTCGTAGGAGGCCTTACAACAAACTATTCTTTTAACACTGCCGAGGGAACAAAAACCGAAGCCTGGGGAGACGGAAACGACAACCTTACTTTTGATGAGCTTGGAAATCTTTGGGTGCTCCAGGATGGTGGCAAAAACTACATCTGGGTAGTTGCCCCGGATCATACGCAGGCCAATCCTAAAGTGAGATTATTTGCTTCCATGCCGGCAGGTTCGGAACCGACAGGTCTTACCTTTACACCGGATCATAAATTTGGATTCTTCTCTGTTCAGCACCCGAATTCTACGATTTCCACAGATGTTGATGCTACAGGAAACACCATTGATTACAGAGGAAAATCTGCAACCGTAGTCATCGCTCTGAAGAACAATTTAGGAACAGCCGGAACATTGGGAACAATCGATACCCATGCTGAGAATACAGTAACTGTAGCGCCAAATCCTACCTCGGGAATCGTGAAAATTAATTCTCCGAAAGGATTAAAGAATATTGCAGTAACGGCTTACAGCATTGAAGGGAAGATCGTTTTCACCCAGAAATATTCAGGGTTGAACAAAATGTTAGACCTGGATTTTACAAAACAGCTTGAAGCTTCAAGAGTATTGATTTTAAATATTGAGGCAGAAGGAGGATTCCAGCAGACAGTAAAACTGTTGAAAAAATAAATTATTAATATTTATACAGCTGCCGGTGATATTATATTGCCGGTAGCTTTTTCTATTCTATGAGAAAGTTATTTTTTTCTATTTTGCTACTTATCCTTTCACTGGTAAAAGCTCAGATTGATCCAGTGAAATATCCTACTTATACCAATATTGATGAAGCGCTGAAAAGCGGGAAAACCATATACAGCATGAGTTTCCGTGGGAAAACGATGTTTAATCTTCCTTCCGAGATTCAAAAGCTGGATTCCATTTTCTTCCTGAATTTAATGGAAAATAAGTTTGAGAAAATGGATGAATCAATTTTTAAACTGAAAGAATTATCGATATTAAATCTGAATGAAAACAGCATCAAATATATTCCCGATGAGATTGCAGAACTTCAGAAACTGGAAAGCTTTTCCATTAATTTAAACAACCTGACAAGCATCAATCCTAATCTTGCAAAACTTCAGAAATTAAAAGTCATTCATCTTGATGCGAACAATCTGAATGTTTTTCCGGAGGCTTTATTAAAAATTCCGAGTCTTGAAGAAATTAATTTACAGGGAAACCAGATCAGTTTTATTGCGAAAGATCTTGATGAAATCAGAAATTTAAGATCCTTAAACCTTGCGGCCAATCAGCTCAACGATTTGGGCGAGCTGGAATTTCCGAAGCAGTTAAAATACCTGGAATTACAGCAGAATTCCATCAGAAAACTTCCTGACGGTTTATTCAGGTCAAAAAATCTTGAGTTTTTAAATGTCAGTCAGAACAATATCCAGGAAATTTCTCCCAAAATAAAAGGATTAAAGAACGTTGTTAGCATGAATCTGGCAAACAATAATCTGAAAGATCTCCCCAATGAATTTTCAAAGCTGAAAAATCTTAAAACATTGATATTAACCGGAAATCCGATGGAAAAAGCAACCATTGAAAGATTGAAAAAAATAATGCCGGAGACGCAGATATATTTTTAAATATGAGCTGTGAAATTGTGATGTATTTTTAACGCGGTGTACGCAAAGAATTTATTATAAAGATTAATCCTTAATCCGTTCGCAAGGGCATTTCATTCAGCAAATGATAGTGAGAAAGAAAGCTTTGTTAAAGTAGGAGAGGTAAGATTTCAAAATTGGTTTTAAAGCAATGTTTGCAAAGAAAACGAGTATAAGTTTTTTAATTTTTCGGTCTATTCATGAAATCTTTAACTATAAATTCCGCTATCATTTGCTGAACGAAGTGCCCTTGCGATCGAAAATATACGCAATCATTTCAATTCAAAGCTTTGCGATCCTTGCGTTTGAAACAAAAGGCTTTAGTAAAACAAACCTATCCACCAACTCTTTTGGTTTTATATCCCATTTCTTTAAGGATATTCATGATCTTATCACGATTATCCCCCTGAATAATGATCGTTCCATCCTTTTCAGAGCCACCGATTCCCAAGGTGGTTTTTATTTTTTTTGATATTTTCTTAAGATCTTCTTCACTTCCTTCCCAACCTTCAACGATGGTTACGGGTTTACCGTTCCTGCCTTTCTTCTCAAATTTGCAGATAAGCGGTTCTTTTTGTTTAAATGCTTCTTCAGGCATTTGAAAATCCTGCTCCTCATGATCAGGAAAAAGGTTTTTTAGTTGATCTCTTAAGTCCATATCGCAAAATTATAAATATTTATCTAAACTTTCTCTCTATAAAGTTCTGCGGAAATTGATTTTAAACAAATTTTAAGCCCTTCAATTCTTCAATTCATTTCAAAATAGATAAATTTGTAATACAAAAGTTTATACAAAATGTCAAAAAAAGCAATATTAGCAATCCTTGACGGATGGGGATTGGGAATGAATCCGGACGTTTCAGCCATTGACAAAGCAAACACTCCATTTATAGATAACTGTCTTAAAAATTTTCCGCATACTACGCTTGAAGCAAGTGGACTTGCCGTAGGATTGCCTGCCGGACAAATGGGAAATTCTGAAGTAGGACATATGAACCTCGGTGCAGGAAGAGTAGTCTACCAGAATCTTGTAAAGCTGAATATGGCTGTTGAAAATGGTTCATTGGGTCAACAGAAAGTCATTCAGGATGCATTTGAATATGCTAAAAGAGAAAACAAAAAACTTCACTTCATAGGGCTTGTTTCCGATGGTGGTGTGCATTCACACATCAATCACCTGAAAGGTCTTTTAACCGCTGCTCATGAATTCGGATTACACGAAAACGTTTTTGTTCATGCTTTCACTGATGGCCGTGACTGTGACCCGCATTCCGGAAAAGGATTTATTGAAGATCTTCAGCAGCATATGGAAAAAACAGTGGGTAAGCTGGCTTCCGTAGTGGGAAGATATTACGCCATGGACAGGGATAAGCGATGGGAGCGTGTGAAAATTGCTTATGATGCGATGGTAGAAGGCGTAGGAGCTCAGACGACCAATGCTTTACTGGAAATTCAGAAGTCGTATGACGAAAATATTACTGATGAATTCATGAAACCGATCATTATGATCGATTCTACAGCCATCGGAAATGTAGTTCCTATAGCTAAAATCACTGATCATGATGTGGTGATCTGCTTCAATTTCCGTACAGACAGAGGCCGTGAAATTACAGAGGTCCTCACACAACATGACCACCCGGAATATTTCATGAGAAAGCTGCCATTGTATTATGTGACGCTGACGAATTATGATAAAACCTTCCAGAATGTACATGTGGTTTTTGATGAAGAAGTTCTGCATGAAACCATGGGGGAAATTTTAGAAAGAAATCAAAAAACACAGATCAGAATTGCAGAAACAGAGAAATATCCTCACGTAACCTTCTTCTTTTCAGGAGGAAGAGAAGAACCCTTCAACGGGGAAAAAAGATTGCTTTGCCCAAGCCCTAAAGATGTTCCGACGTACGATCTTAAACCTGAAATGTCTGCCTACGATATTACCAATGCCATCGTTCCGGAACTTGAAAATGAAACAGCAGATTTTGTATGTTTAAATTTTGCCAACACTGATATGGTGGGTCATACAGGTGTTTTTGAAGCGGCTGTAAAAGCGGCAGAAACGGTAGATAAGTGCATTGAAAAAGTAGCGACTACTGCTTATGAGCATGGGTATGCCGTTTTCATTCTGGCTGACCACGGAAATTCTGATGTCATGATCAATCCCGATGGTACGCCGAATACCCAGCATTCCACGAATCTTGTTCCTTTTATTGTGATGGATAAAGACCATAGCTGGAATCTCAAGCCTGGCAAACTGGGCGATGTAGCACCAACCATCTTAAAGGTCATGGGAATTGAAATTCCTGAAATTATGACTGGAGATATATTAGTGAGCTAATAATAGAATATTAAATATTAATTGCCGTTATATTATTGTGACGGCAATTTTTTATGACTAATATCAGAAGAATTAACAGAATATTATGTCTTAAATAATAAATAAAACTCTAAATTTGCAAATTAAACCTAAATTTAAAAAATGTATCAAAAGCTTGTAAGGAAAGAAGTAATGGGAATCTTGGAAAAGGAAGTGGGCTCTTTTCTGGATAAATTTTTAACGCCGATCGAAAAGATCTGGCAGCCTTCCGACTATCTTCCAGATCCTTCAAGCAGTGAATTCAAATATGATCTGGAAGAGATCCAGACGTTTGCAAGGGAAATGCCTTACGATCTTTTCGTAACCCTTATCGGTGACTGTATTACGGAAGAAGCATTACCTTCTTACGAATCCTGGCTGATGGGCGTAGATGGCGTTGACCAGGAGCAGAGAGAAGTCGGCTGGGCACATTGGGTAAGAGCATGGACCGCTGAAGAAAACCGACACGGAGATCTTCTGAGCAAGTACCTTTATCTTTGCGGAAGAGTGAATATGAGAGAAGTTGAAGTGACGACTCAATATCTTATCAATGATGGTTTTGACTTAGGAACAAGTATGGATCCGTACAGAAATTTCGTGTATACAAGTTTTCAGGAAACGGCTACCAATATTTCCCACCGAAGAGTAGGAACTCTTGCAAAACAATCCGGTAACGGGAAACTGGCTAAGATGTGTGGCGTGATCGCAGCAGACGAGGCCAGACATGCGAAAGCCTACAAGCATTTTGTAGCCAAGATTCTCGAGATCGATCCTTCTGAAATGATCCTTGCCTTTGAAGATATGATGCGTAAGAAAATTGTAATGCCTGCTCACATGATGAGACAATCCGGGCAGAAAGCAGGAGAATTATGGGGACATTTTTCAGATGCTGCACAAAGATGCATGGTGTATACAGGACAGGATTATATCAATATTCTGAAAGATCTTTTGGATGAATGGAAAATCGAGCACGTAAAAGGTCTTAATGAAAAAGCGGAAAAAGCTCAGGAATATCTGATGAAACTTCCTTCAAGACTTCAGAAAATTACGGACAGGATTTCAACGCCTGACCTTCAGTTCCAGTTCAGTTGGGTAAAAAGTTAATTTAAATTTTAAATTATAAAAGTTAAGAGTGCCGAATTATTTCTGGCACTCTTTTTATTTGTATCTTTGCATTTTTAAAACAAATTCACAGAATGAATAATAAAAAAATTGCTGTTGACTTCGACGGGACTATTGTTGATGATGCTTATCCGGCGATTGGCAAACCAAAAATTTTTGCTTTTGAAACATTAAAAAAACTTCAGGCTGAAGGATACAGACTGATACTTTGGACATACCGTCATGGGAAAACACTGGACGAAGCTGTAGAGTTTTGCAAAAAGCACGGTGTTGAATTTTATGCCGTGAATTCCAGTTTTGAAGGTGAAATTTTTGATTCTGAAAATCAATCAAGAAAAATTGATGCTGATTGGTTTATTGATGACAGAAATCTGGGAGGCTTTCCGGGTTGGGGAGAAATCTATAATATTATTCAGGAAAGAATAGAATTCCGTGTGGAAGGAAGAGAGGTTTTGGCTTATTCAAAACTTAAAAAAGAAAAGAAAAAAGGATTATTCTGGTAGAATGTCCGATGTAATAATTTACCAATATAACAATCTGCCAATCAGAGTATACAGGACATTTTTACACTGATACACTGTTATATTGTTACATTTTATAATTAAAAAATGATTCAGTTAAAAACAATAGACGAATTACGTCTTATGAAGCAGAGCGCTCAGTTGGTTTCAAAAACATTAGGGATGTTGGCAAAAGAAATCAAACCGGGAATTACCACTTTGTATTTAGACAAACTGGCACATGATTTCATTAAAGATCATGGTGCAGAGCCTGCATTTTTGGGATATGGAGGATTTCCGTATTCATTGTGTATTTCACCAAATGAGCAGGTTGTTCATGGTTTTCCAAGTAAAGAGGAAATTAAAGAAGGAGATGTTTTATCCGTGGATTGCGGTGCTGTTTTAAATGGTTTTGTAGGGGACCACGCTTACACTTTTGAAATCGGTGAAGTAAAACCTGAAACCAAAAAGCTTCTGAAAGTAGCTAAAGAATCACTTTATAAAGGTATTGAGCAATGCATCAGAGGAAAAAGAATCGGCGATATTTCTCATGCGATCCAGGCTCATTGTGAAAAAGAAGGATATGGGGTAGTAAGAGAACTTGTAGGACATGGAGTGGGAAGACAAATGCATGAAGATCCGCAGGTTCCTAATTATGGAAGACAGGGAAGCGGAAAGGTGATTAAAGATGGCCTGACAATCGCTATTGAGCCGATGATTAATCTGGGTACCGAAAAGGTAAAATTTCATAACGATGGCTGGACGGTTACGACTCTTGATAATCAGCCTTCAGCACATTTTGAACATGATGTGGCAGTAATTAACGGAAAACCAGTATTGCTTTCGACCTTCCAGTATATTTATGATGCATTAGGTATTGAAAGTGACGAAGAGAAAGCTTTTCAATTGGATTTTTAATGAAAAAGGTTGCCAAACTTTTATTAAATAAAATTCCACGTCCTATGCTGATTAAAATAAGCATCTGGGCGCGACCTCTTATTTATCAGCTTTTTAAAGGTGACCGTTTTGTTGATCCTATCGACGGGAGATCATACAGGAAGTTTCTTCCTTATGGCTATGGAAAACAAAGGGAAAATGCTTTGTCGCCGGGTACTTTAAGCCTGGAAAGACACCGTCAGATGTGGCTGTATCTTCAAAATGAAACTGATTTTTTCATTAAAAATTACAAAGTTCTTCATATTGCTCCCGAGCAGGAATTTCTTCGCAAATTTAAGAGAATGCGAAACCTGAATTACATTTCTGCTGACTTATATTCTCCTATTGTTGATGTGAAAGCAGATATTCTGGATCTTCCTTTCGAAGACGAAAGTTTTGATATTATTTTCTGTAATCATGTTTTGGAACATATTGAAGATGATGCAAAAGCCATGAGTGAGCTGTACCGCGTATTACGGCCCGGAGGATGGGGAATCTTGCAGGTTCCCATGAAAAATTCTCTTGAAAAAACGTATGAGGATTTTACAATCAAAGATCCAAAGGAACGTCAGAAGCATTTCGGCCAATATGATCATGTACGCTGGTACGGGATGGATTACTTTGACAGATTGCAGAAAGCAGGTTTTGAAACAGATATCAACTTCTATTCACAACAGTTTTCTGATGACGAAATAATAAAATATGGCCTGAGAAAAAATGAAATTCTGCCTTTGGTTTATAAAAAATAAAAATGTCTCCGATTATGGAGACGTTTTTTATTCTTTAATAAATTTCTGAGGTTTTTTTCCTTGCACAATCAAAAAATATTGACCTTTAACAATGCTACCTATATCAATACTAGTTTCCTTTCCAGATGTTTTTCCTTCAAAAATCACATGCCCTGTGACATCTACGATTTGAAAAGAAAGTCCTTTTTCTAAATTTTTTATCATAAGTTTTTCCTTAACAGGATTTTGTGAAATCAAAAAAGGATCTTTTCCGGGAACTTCTTTGTTTTCTAAGAAAAAGCTGTTGTAATAAATTTTATCACCGTTTACACTGTCTGTAATAATGAGCGTTTTACCAGAACCATTTACAATAACCTGATAGTTAAATACATGACCAATAGGTTTTCCATAAAAGTCACAATTCTTCTGGTCATAGACCTGTACGGCGGCCATATTATTTCCCCAATAATCTAACAGTGTACATCCTCCTGAACTTGTTTTTGAAAATGAGTCTGCTGTCGTAGAAAATGTAATAGGTACAGCGCTTGAGTTAACATATTTAGAATTAAAAACGTAATTATCACTTACAAACATGAATTCAGACGGCTGAAGTGATTGATCCATAACTGGAGTCGCAATTGTTTGCGATCCTATTAAAATCTGTGAAATATACCAATTGGTATTCAATAATTGGGAGGTATTTTGTGCAGATATTAAAACGCCCGCCAGTAGAAATAGTAAAGCTTTTTTCATAGTTATTAATTATTCACGAAGATATTAAAATTATTTGTTCAAATTCAACTTAATGTGAAGAAACTGCTTTCAACCCGATAACGGAGCCAATCAGTGTTATAATAAAAAATATTCTCCAAAAGCTCACCGGATCTTTAAAAAAGAAAATTCCCATCAAAGCAGTTCCTACAGCACCAATTCCCGTCCAGACCGCATACGCAGTACCGATGGGCAATGTCTGTGTCGCTTTAATAAGCAAAAGCATACTGATTGTAAGGGAAATCAGAAAGCCACCAAACCAAAGATACATGGTCGTTCCGGATGTTTCTTTTACTTTTCCTAAACATGATGCAAAGGCTACTTCAAACAGTCCGGCAATAATTAAGATAATCCAATTCATATTTTTAATTTTCTGATGCAAAGTTCAGAATTTAAAAAACAATTCAGTCAATACAGAATAAAGAAATATTAAATCAAATATAAATTTTCCGGTTGATAATTTTCAGAAAATCTTCTTTTTCAAGTTTTTTAATGGTACGGATCACTGTTTCTACCCGTAAAGCTGTTATGGATGCGATCTGCTGTCTTGTAAGCGGCACCTCAAAAGAAAATTTGGAGCCGTCATCGCTGAAACTTTTCTGATAGTTAAGAGCACCTTTTATGCGGACATCGGGGCGTAGGGAAGCATTGTTTTCAAGCATGATATACTTCTGATAAAGACGTTCTGACAAAAATTTATTGATATCCCTCGAAATCTGCGGATTTTCATCAAGAAGCCTTACAAAATCTGCTTTTGGCAATTTCAGCACAGTTGTTTCCTCAAATGCAATGGCATTCACCGGATATTTTTCATCTATGAACAGTAAAAGCTCACATACACTTAAACCTTTGCTTAAAATAGCAAGAATAAGCTCTTTGCCTTCAATATCATAATGATTTAGCTTTATCCTGCCTTTTATAATCTGATAATAATATTTTGGAGTACTATTTTCTTCAAATATGACATGTGAAGGCTTAAAATCTTCTGTTTCCGCTCCGTAAGAGAGTAAAAGTTCTTCTTCAATTAACATAAAAATATATGGATTTTGTTATACAGCAGGTAAAACACATACTGTATTTAAAACAATCACATGATTAAATGATCATTATGATTTAGATCATAAAGATAGGTAATAAAACCTTATGTTTAGAAAATTACATCATTACTTGTGATCCTTGTCATAAAGTCAGCATGGATTATTTAATAAGTTTGAAGTAATCAAAATTTTAAATATGAAAAAGATCGTTCTTTCAGTGGGTATTTTATATCTGCTTTCAGGTTGTACAAAGTCCGAAACACAGTATACCGACCAGAATAACAAAAGAGAAAGTGTAAACAATCCGGAATCCGACACCATTAACACGTTGGAACAACGATCGGATACTTTGCAGGTACAGGATAGTATTAAAGAAGTGCCAATGGATAACGAATAATTTATTCTACACCTTAAGAAATTAAATAAGATTGCTGTCGATAAAAGATCTTAGACTCCACATTCTGATAGAAGTTAATAAATCAGAATTAATATTAAACACCAATTACCAATGAAAACAAGTAGTTTAAAGTATTTTATAGATATAAAACAATAAACCTCTGAAAATACAGAGGTTTAAAAATTGAAAGTATATATTTAAGTGAAAAAGTGTTGTCAATCATTATTCAAACACTGTGCCGTGAATAATAATCTTAAGAGAAAAATATGTGGTGTTTTTTTAATTTTTGTTAATGTTATTTCTAAAATATTGATTTAGTGGAATAAATATTGCTGCGTGTTTAGAAATTTTTTTTAACCTTAAAATATATTCATATTAATATGGTATGTGTATTTATAATCGTGAAAACATTAGTGTTTTTCGGAATATTGTGAGTATTTTTGAAGTTAAAATAAATATAATTAATTATTGATTTTTAAATTTCTATGATCTTAATTGTTGATGATAATCAGAGCAACCTTTATTCCCTGAAAAAACTGCTGGAATCAAAAGATTTTCAGGTAGATACAGCCGATTCTGGTGAGGAAGCATTGGGAAAAGCATTGAAAAATGATTATGCTTTAATTATTTTAGATGTACAAATGCCTGATATGGACGGCTTTGAGGTTGCAGAAACACTCGCAGGTTACAGCAAAACAAAAGAAGTACCCATTATATTTTTATCTGCTGTAAATACGGAAAAGAGATTTATTACCCGTGGGTACGCTTCGGGAGGAAAAGATTATGTGACTAAGCCCGTAGATCCTGAAATTCTTTTACTTAAGGTGAAAACGTTTTATAACCTTCAGGAACAGAATCTTGCGATGAAGAAAACACAGCAGAGCCTGGAGCTTGAAGTGAAAGGAAGGAGAGAGTCTCAGGTGACTATGAAATCTCAAATCGATCATTTTCATCTGATGCTGGAATCCCTGCCTCAAATTGCTTTTACCCTTACCGAAAATGGTACCGTAGATTTTGTGAATTGCAAATGGTATCAATACTCCAAATCTGCAAAAGAATTCCCGGAAACTCATCCCGATGACTTTAATATCAGAGAAGAATTTGAACGGTGCAGAAAGAAAGGGACTGCCCTGGAATTGGAAATCAGAATCAAGAACATTGAGTCAGGAAATTACCGATATCATCTTCTTCGTGTAACACCTGTCTATGACGGAGATATTATCAAAAACTGGGTAGGAACTTTTACTGATATTAATGATCAGAAAAAAGTTGAAAAGGAAAAGGATGAATTCCTGAGTATTGCCAGCCATGAATTAAAAACACCTTTAACGAGTATCAAGGCGTACGTCCAGCTTCTAGAAAGAAAACTGAAGCTGGATAAAGAAAGTGCCGAAGCAGGTTTTGTTACCAAAGTTCAGGATCAGATCGAAAAACTCAATACACTGATTACCGATTTGCTTGATGTTTCCAAGATCGAAAACGGCAAATTAAAGATCAATAAAAAACCTACCAATCTGGAAAATGTTATCAGCAATGCCATCGATACCATTCTTCAGACCCATGATGAAAACCGTGTTAAAATAAAAAGAGACGGCATCAGGCCCGATATTCTTATTCCACTTGATGAGATCCGTATAGAACAGGTTCTAATCAATTTTTTAACAAACGCTATCAAATATTCTCCTAAAAACAACCAGGTTATTGTAACCACTTTTGTTGACGAGGAAGAGCAGGAAGTAAAAGTAAATGTCACTGATTTCGGGATTGGAATTCCTGACTTCAAACAGGAAGCTGTTTTCCGCAAATTTTACCGCGTAGAAGAATCTTCGCTGCAATTCCAGGGCATGGGAATAGGTTTATTCATATGTTCAGAAATCATCAAACAGCACCATGGAAATATTGGTGTCTCCAGTAAGGTAGATGAAGGATCTACGTTTTATTTCACATTACCATTAAATTAATTTTCAATGCCGAAAAAAATCATAAGAAATCTTCAGGTTGGAGTAGGACTCTCTTTAGTTATCCTTATTGCAAGCTCAATTGCATCGTATGTAAGTATACAAAAACAGATGGAAAACCGCGAAAGCCTTTCAAAAAGCAGAAGAGCCATTACCGCAGTAAAAGATGTCCTGATCTCTTTACTGGACGCCGAAACGGGTAACAGAGGGTATCAGCTGACCGGCAGAGAAAATTTTCTGGATCCGTTTAATCGAAGCCTGATCGAGTTTCCTAAAGCTATTGAAAGTGCTAAAAATTTAGATATAACTGATAAAAGCCAGCTCAGTCGTCTTCATCATCTTGAAAGAAATGTTAATACCAATATTTCAAATCTGAAACACTTTGTAGACAACAGGAAAAAAGGAATTGCAATGACTCAGGAACAGGTTCTTTCGAGTAAAGTCTATATGGACAGATGCCGGAAGATTGTTCAGGAATTTGTACAGTATGAAGAAGTTCAGCTTGCATCGAAAAATAAAGATCTGAACAAATCCTCCAATACTACTGTCTTATTCATTATATTTTCTGCCATTGCCGCGATTGTTGTCACAACATTCTTTTATCTTAAATTAAGAGCAGACCTTATCAGGAGAGATAAATTGGAAAAAGCGCTTCAGGCTAAAGATATGGAGATCAGCAGACGTGTAAGCGCTATCCAACAGATTGCCAACAGAGTAGCCAACGGAGATTACAGTCAACGGGCTATCGATAATTCTCAGGATGATCTGGGAGATTTGGCAGAATCATTAAATCACATGACAGAATCCCTGAAAATATCTTTTGATAAAATAAATGCCAGCGACTGGCGCCAGAAAGGATTAGCCTTGCTTAATGAATCATTGATGGGCAATAAATCTGTGCAGGAAGTTTCTGATAATGCACTTCACCAGATCATTGAATATGGAAGATGTATCAACGGTTCACTTTATCTGTATGATGAAGGTTTGCTGAAATTAAAGGCTGCTTTCGGTCTTGAAAATAATATGAAAAGGATATTTGAACCGGGAGAAGGAATGGTTGGTCAGACGTTTATCAGTGAGAAAACACAGGTTTATAACAATCTTCACGAAGATGATTTTGTTGTGACGTTTGCAAGCAGCACCATAAAGATTTATGGAATATTATTGCTTCCTGTTTTTGCTGACGGTAACATCATAGGCGTACTTGAATTAGGATCTACGCATAATTTTGATGAAAGCAGAATAGATTATTTTATAGAATGTACCAGAAACATAGGCGTTGCATTAAGTGCAGCCAAAGGTCGTGAAAAAGAACAGCAGCTTCTGGAAGAGACCCAGGCGCAATCTGAAGAATTGCAGGTACAGCATTCTGAGCTTGAAAACCTGAATACAGAACTTGAGGCACAGACTCAGAAATTGCAGGCCTCCGAAGAGGAGCTTAAAGTACAGCAGGAAGAACTGATGCAGGCCAATGCAGAACTGGAAGAACGCTCAAGATTACTGGAAGAAAAGAATCACCTGATCGCCGAACGGAATAATGAGATCCAGAAAAAAGTTGAAGAACTTGCTTTAAGTACAAAATATAAATCGGAATTCCTGGCAAATATGTCTCATGAATTGCGTACACCACTGAATTCAATTCTTCTGCTGTCTCGTCTGATGGCTGAAAATCCTGAAGAAAACCTGAACGAAGATCAGATAGAATCAGCAAAAGTTATTCAGAGTTCGGGAAGCAGTTTGCTGACGTTGATTGATGAGATCCTGGATCTTGCTAAGATTGAATCCGGTAAGATGACACTCGAATATCAGGAAGTGCCAATCGGCGATATTGTGAAAGATCTGAAAAGCTTGTTTAATCCTATCTTCCAGGAAAAAAGGCTTCAGTTTAATGTACAAATTGATAATGATCTGGATAAAACGATTGAGACCGACCGCTTACGTGTTGATCAGGTTTTAAGAAATTTATTGTCAAACGCCTTAAAATTTACAACAGAAGGAAGTATCAATTTAGATATTAAGAAAGATCCTAAAAAGAAAGATTTTATTATTTTCTCGGTGAAAGATACAGGAATTGGTATTGCCGAAGACAAGCAGAAAATTATTTTTGAAGCATTCCAGCAGGCAGACGGCTCCACCAGAAGAAAATTCGGAGGTACAGGTCTTGGCCTGTCGATCAGCAGGGAAATTGCACGTCTTTTGGGTGGTGAGCTTACATTAGAAAGTAAGGTTAATGAAGGAAGTGAGTTCAGCCTGATTATTCCGGTGAGGGCAATTGCAGAATCTGAAATTGAGCATATAGAAACAGATCAGGATCTTGTGGAGATCATCCGCGAAGATGTCGTGGAAATAAAGAACATCCTTGATGACGGAGAAGAAGAATATTATAATAATATTACGCTGGAAATCCCTGAAAATGTAGCAGACGACAGAGAAAACATCAAGGATGGCGATAAAGTAATTCTAATCATTGAAGATGACACCAATTTTGCCAAAGCATTGCTGAAATATGCCCGCATGCAAAATTATAAAGCAGTAGTGGTCGTAAGAGGAGATCATGGTCTTTCAGCAGCACTGAAATACCGTCCGCACGCGATTTTGCTGGATGTTCAGCTTCCTGTAAAAGACGGATGGCAGGTAATGGATGATCTTAAATCAAATCCTGAAACCAAGCACATCCCGGTACATATGATGTCTGTATTGCATGTGAAGAAGGAAAGTCTTATGAAAGGCGCTATTGATTTCATCAACAAACCCGTAGCACTCGATCAGATGACTGAAGTGTTCAGAAAAATTGAAGAAGTACTCAGCAAATCTCCGCAAAAAGTTTTAATTGTTGAAGAGAATGCAAAGCATGCCAGCGCATTGTCTTATTTCCTTGGTAATTTCAACATATCATTATCGGTAGAGAATAACGTGGAAGATAGTGTGAAAGCTCTTACGGCCGATCATGTAGATTGTGTAATTCTGGATATTGGATCCTTGAAAGGAGATCAATATCAAATCATTGAATCAATCAAGAGCTATGATGGCCTGGAAAATCTTCCGATCATCATATTTACGGAACGGAATTTGTCTAAGTCAGAAGAATTAAAAATAAAGCAGTATGCTGATTCCATCGTAGTAAAGACGGCACATTCTTACCAAAGAATTCTGGATGAAGTAGGATTGTTCTTACATCTTGTCGAGGAAAAAAATAACTCTATTGAAACCGTAAGAAGTAAAACACTGGGATCTTTAACGGAAGTATTGAGTGGCAAGAAAATACTCATTACTGATGATGATGTACGCAATATATTCTCTCTGACAAAAGCGCTGGAGAAATATAAAGTGGAAGTGGTGGTTGCCATGGACGGAAAACACGCCTTGCAGCAGATAAAAGAACATCCTGATGTAGATGTTATCTTAATGGATATGATGATGCCGGAAATGGACGGCTACGAAACGATAAAGCAGATCAGGAAAATGCCAATGTTTACGAGATTACCGATTATTGCCATCACCGCAAAATCGATGATCGGAGAACGTGAGAAGTGCATTACTGCAGGGGCTTCAGATTACATTTCGAAGCCTGTGGATATAGATCAGTTATTGTCCTTGCTAAGAGTTTGGTTATATGAAATTTAAACAGCTAACATTCTGATGAATAAAAAAGTTTTAATAGTGGACGACGATCCGCGAAATATATTTGCCCTCAAGCTGACCCTTAAATCAAAGGGATATCAGATTGAAAGCTGTACAATGGCACAGGAAGCTATTGATATTCTGAATAAAGATAATGATTTCAGTGCTGTGCTTATGGACATGATGATGCCCGAAATGGACGGCTATGAAGCCATAAGAATAATAAGAGAGACACCTTCCATCAGCGAAGTGCCTGTGATTGCCGTGACGGCACAGGCGATGCCGGAAGACAGACAGAAATGCCTGGATGCAGGGGCGAATGATTATATATCAAAGCCCATCGATGTGGATCAGTTAATTAAAGCACTACATAAATTACCATAAATGCTGGAGCCTAGTATCATAAAAGATGAGGAGGTAGAATACTTGATTAAAGATGTTTATGATATGTATGGCTACGATTTTTCCGAGTACAGCAGGGCGTCGTTCAAACGCAGGGTAAACCGTATATGCCTTATCGACCGTTTTACCAGCTTTGCTGAGCTTCGGTATACCATTCTCAATGATCCGGAATATCTGAAACGTTTTATCGAGGAAATTACGGTAAACGTGACGGAAATGTTCCGTGATCCGTTATTTTTTAAAGCTATAAGAGAAAAAATTCTGCCTCAGTTGGGAACTTATCCTTTAATAAGAATATGGGTAGCGGGCTGTTCTACAGGGGAAGAGGCATATTCTATAGCGATTCTGTTGAAAGAAGCCAATCTTTACCATAAATCGCTGATATACGGTACAGATCTCAATCCTTCGGTACTGGAAACGGCAAGATCAGGAGTATTTCCGCTACAGCAAATGAAATTATATTCCGAAAATTATATTGCGTCAGGAGGGAAAAAAGATTTTTCGGATTATTATACTGCAAACTATGACAGTGTAAAGTTCGATAAAAGCTTACAGGAAAAATTAATTTTATCAACCCATAATCTGGTTTCAGACAGCTCTTTTAACAGCTTTCAACTAATTATCTGCAGAAATGTTCTGATCTATTTTGATCGGGGCCTGCAGGAAAGAGTTTTCCGATTGTTTGATAATAGTTTAGAAAATTTAGGTTTTTTAGCATTAGGAGCGAAAGAAACACTAAGATTTTCTAAATTAGATGAAAATTATCATCAGGTCGACGATCAGCGAATATGGAAAAAATTGGATCATAATTAATGATATTGAATAGAGAAAATATAAAAACAGAATTAATAATCATCGGAGGTTCTGCAGGAAGTCTTCAGGTCATTCTTGAAATGATCAAAAAACTTGACGATAAAATAGCCGTGCCCGTTTTATTGGTATTGCATCGTAAAGCGCATTCTAACAATATTCTTCAGGCACTGCTTCAGCAGCTTACCCCTTTGGAAGTTATAGAAATAGATGACAAAACAGAGATTGAATCCAACAAAATATACATTACCCCCGCAGATTATCACCTGCTTTTTGAAGATAAGAAAACAATGTCGCTGGACAGTTCCGAAAAAATGAATTATTCACGTCCGTCAATTGATGTCACTTTCAAATCGGCAGCTGAGATCTTCCAGGAAAATCTTATCGGAGTCCTCTTATCAGGGGCTAATGCTGACGGGGTAGAAGGACTTTCATATATTAAAAAAAACGGAGGAAAAGTATGGATCCAGGATCCTAAGACTGCTGAAGTAGATTATATGCCAAGACATGCCGTTGAAGAAGTAGCATATGATATGATCATTAAGCCCAAAGATCTGCCAACATATATCAATCAATTATAGAAAATAAAAAGAGTAAATCCCTAACAATTACGTAAGAATATGAACAAAAAGAAAATCCTGATTTTTGATGACGACACCACTATCCTTGAAGTGATCAGCATCATTTTTGAAGAAAATGGTTATCAGGTGGAAATTTCAGAAACCTCACATGATATTTTGGAGAGAGTGGCTCAATATAAGCCTGACGTTATTCTTATGGATAACTGGATTCCAAAAATCGGTGGGGTGGAAGCAACAAAACTCCTGAAAAATCATGAGGAATTTAAGCACATTCCGGTCATTTATGTAACGGCTAACAACGATATTGTAGCGTTGGCAAAGCAGGCACAGGCCGATGATTATGTTGCCAAGCCATTCAACCTTGAAGACCTCGAGAATAAGGTAGCCAATTTTTTACAGTAAAAACGATGGAAAAAGATCTACCAACTTAATCAGCAATACAAATCCCGGTAATTTTTTACCGGGATAAATTATGTTATTTGGATATGTTGTGAATCTGAATTCTGTAATGATTTCAATTTTGATTTAATGAAATCCCAACTGCATTTTTCGTTGTTTATTTCGGTTATTAATGAAGTTAAAAAGAGCTTTAGTCCTGGCCTCGACAATATTTTCTGTGTAAAAGTAGGTGCTATAATCGGTTTCTTCGAGACGATATTTTCTGTGAATGTATATTCTTTTTCCAAATCTATATCAACATTGAACTGAGATTTTATACTCTTCGTTAAATATTTTCTGATCATCTTTCTTATTTCGGCGCTTGTTGTCATCGTTTGGTATTTTTATTAATCAATATAAAATATCTGTGCCACAAATGATCTGATATGAAATATTTAGCATATTTTATTATATTTAAATCTTTACTTAAACACAAAAACGGACAATAAAGCTGTAAGCTGTATCGTCCGCTTGTTAAATGAGGAATGTTATATCTTATTTTCCGCCACCGCCGTTTTTCTCAACATCGGTTTTGGTATTCTCTTTTACTTTCTGGTTTCCGAAACGTTTTACAAACGATATGGAAGCCCCGTACCAGTCCCATTTTGAGGAACTTCTTACAAATCCTTGTTGATTATATGTTGTTGCATCATAATTTGGTCTCTGGAAAATATTCATTAGCTGAAGGCTGACTTCCATTTGCGTTTTAGGGAATATTTTAGTCACCGAAATATTGTGAAATACATTAGCTTTATTAGTGGTAGAATTTCCGTTATTCTGATTGGATATTTCCATCCATGCGCTTACATTAATATTCTTGTTGAAGAGATTGGTATAGGAAAGATTGGTGGAAGCACTAAGGTAGCTAATGTAAGGATCTCCTTTAATATCGTTTTTCGTATTAAAATCACTGTTGTCAATATAATACCAGCCAAGTCCCAGATTTACTGTAAATTTATTCTTAAAGAACGTCTGGTTCGTATTGGCATAAAGATAATATTTGTGAACTTTTCCATTGAAATTGGAAGGCTGGGTGATATTAATTGTTTGCGCTTTCCCATTAACAACAATATCCTCTTTAAGATAATCCGTCCAGTAATCCTGATCCGTATACATGTATCTCGCAGAAATAAAATATTTCTTTAAAATCCCGAGTTTCATGTAAAGCCTGTCACTTGGGTTAGGATCCAAATCAATATTTCCCCGGCTGTAAATGCCGTTGGTATTTGGCGTCATAAAAGGATTGAACTCTGCATACCACGGTCTCCAGATATTACGGTTGTATGTTAAGCTTAAATCATATTTATCAGAGAATGTATATTTCAGCAAAATATTAGGGAGGAAGGTTCCGTAAGAATCTTTTCTTGAAGCTCCCGCAATATCCTGGCGCATTTTGTAATCAATATATTCGTAACGAAGCCCGATTCTCGTTTCAAGCTTTTTGAAAAATGTTCTGCTGTAGTTGGCGTACACTGATGTAATATTATCTTCATAATGGAAAACATCATGATCACTTAGTCCGCTCAGCATATTTCCATATAAATTATTCGGCACAACGTTATTGTTAAAATTTATTTTTGCTCCGACTTCGAAATTTGCGCCTGATTTTCCTAAAGGCTGTGTGTAGTCGATCTTTGCATAATAATTTCGATTTTCTGTGTCTGTGAAAACCCCAAGATTCTCAATACCGTCGCTACCAACCGGTGCAGGAACAGTATTTCTTACAAAATAACTATCTTCTTCCTGCCCGTAATAATTGGTCCCAAGATTTACATCCAGAATTCTATTTTTTTCTTTATCATACCATTTATAAAAAATATTGGTCCCCAGGTTACGGTTAAGCCCTGTTGAATTCTGGTTCTGATCGAAAGAACTTTTGAAAACATTATTAAGATAATCACTTCCGCTGGCTTCGGAGTTGGAAGTTGAATTACTCTGGTAATATTCAAGGATGACACCCACGGTATTTTTGTTGTCGATCTCAAATTCTGATGTGGAAGATAAGGACGGACTTTTGCTTCTTCCAATCACATAGCTGTCGATCTGGTTTGTAGAATTGTCTGCATACCAAGAATAAAAACTTGAATCTTTCTGAACATACGTATTGTCACTGTAGCTGCCGATAAGCGTTTGAGTAAAATTCTTTTTGTGATAATTTAGATTAAAATTGGTGTATTGTGAATTTTTTGTATTCTGTCGGTTGTTGAGCGTTACACTTCCTTTCAGTCCTTCATCATCACGCTTTTTCAGGACAATATTAATGACGGTTCCCGTTGCCTCATACCGTGAAGAAGGGCTGGTGATCACCTCAATTTTCATGAGATTGTCGGCTGGAATTGTCTTTAGATATTCTTTTAATTCCTTACCTGTGAAAACAGATTTTCTGTCGTTGATATAAACGGTTACCGATTCTCCTTCCGCTTTTATCGCATCATTGTTGTCAATACTTACAAGAGGCGTCATTCTTAAAACATCCCATGTCGTATTTCCTGCCAGGATCGAACTGTTGGCAACATTAAATACAGTACGGTCTACTTTAGATTCTACAGTGGGTTTTCTTACGGTTAGCGTTACTCTTTCAATTTCCTTCTCTTTGGATTTTATGGTATCTTTTTCTGTTTGTGCAAATGTCAGAATTCCTGCCAGTAAGGCAATGGGTGTCAAAATGGTTTTCATTTAAAACTAGGTTTTACATATAAGACACCTCGAAGTGTATTATTGTTACATCACTAGAACTAATTCTACACATTTTTTCTTTATCCCTGATTTATAGCCTGCTTATTTATTTTTAAAAGCTCCATTTAGTATCAAATTTAAAAAATATTATATTTTTGCTAAAATTATAATGGCTATGAAGAATGCACTAAGCTGGGTTCTTGTTTTGTTTCTTCTTGTTTCAGTTTTAAATAACTGTCTGAACAATTCGGTAAAGAGAGATATGAAGCAGAAACTTGCGATGATGGAAAACCTCAGGAAATTATATTCTTCAGGCGATTCTTCAAAATGGCCGAAACCTGTCCTGGATCCGGAATCTGTTTCATCATATGCTGAAATTGGTCATTTACCGGAAATTACTTTTCCCTCTGATAATCCGTATTCTGCAGATAAAGAAGTATTAGGAAAAACTCTTTTTTTTGATCCCCGGCTTTCAAAATCAAATCAGATTGCCTGTGCATCATGCCATGACCCTGAATTAGGCTGGTGTGACAGCAGAACTTTTTCTTTTGGTCACGACCGGCAATTAGGAAATCGCAACGCAATGAGTATTTTCAATGTTGCCTATGCCAAAGCTTTATTCTGGGACGGCCGCGCTACTTCACTGGAAGAGCAGTCAAGAATGCCCATTGAAGACCACAGGGAAATGGGAGAGCATATGGATATAGCAACCGGCAAAATTGCCAGGATAAAAGGCTATGAACCCTTATTTGAAAAAGCGTTTGGTGATAAAGCCGTTACAAAAGACCGTATTTCAAAAGCTATTGCGACTTTCGAAAGAAAAGTCAGAAGCTCAGCAAGCAAATTTGATCAGTTTATTGACGGAAAAGCAGAAATCTACACCGATGATGAACTGATGGGATTGCATCTTTTCAGAACCAAAGCCCAATGTATCAATTGCCATAATTCCGGATACTTCTCCAATAATAAATTTGAAAATATAGGAACGGCTTTGTTGGGCGAAAAAGCAGAGGATCTCGGGCGATATCTCACTACAAATGATCCCGATGATGCCGGAAGGTTCCGTGTTCCGTCATTGAGAGAAGTTTCCCGAACCGGGCCTTATTTTCATAATGGCTCAATGACTACGTTAGAAGAAGTGATTCAGTTTTACAGTAAAGGAAATCCTGAACATTCTCAGAATCGCTCAACAGTCTATGAAGGTAAAACATTAAGATCAGAAAAATCAGGGATGGTAAGAATGCTGGATCTATCTGACCAGGAAGTTTCACAGCTGGAAGCTTTTTTAAGGACATTATCGTCTAAGACAGAAAAAGTTTCTATTCCGGAATTACCTCAGTAACAAAAAGCAGCTGTACAAATATTGTAAAACTGCTCCCCCTAAGATTAATATACTAATGTAATTTTAATTTTTTGAAAAAGAGAGCACTCCAAAAATAGGAGCGTCTCTCATATAAAATATTCCCTTTTACTTTTTATTATTATCAAAAACCAATTGTAACAGCTTTTGTCTTTAGTAAAAATAGAGATAAAGAATAATATATTGAATTATTATTAAAAATTAAGTTAAATATGCTTTTTATAATTATTTATATGGAATAAAATTCTCTATATTTGTTGAAATATCAACATTTAAAGAATATTATTCTATGGACAACCTTGATGATAAAGATTTGCAGCTTCTGAGACTTCTTCAAAAAGACGCAAAATTGACTGTTAAAGAACTCGCGAAAGAAGTAAACCTCTCGCCGTCACCTGTTTTTGAAAGGGTAAAAAGACTGGAGCAGGAAGGGTATATAAAAAAATATGCTGCATTACTTGATGCTGAAAAACTTAATCTTGGATTAACGGTGTATTGTCAGCTTAAGCTAAAAAGCAATGACAGCTATCTCGCTATAGAATTTGAACGTGAAATTCTCGAAATTGAAGAAGTAGCAGAATGCTACAGCATTTCCGGTGATTTTGATTTTTTACTGAAAGTATACGTACGTGATATGAAACAGTATCAGAATTTTGTCTTTAATATTCTCGGTGCCGTACCGTCTATAGGAAGTACACACAGTACTTTTGTAATGGCTCAGGTAAAAAATACGTACGGACTGACTGTTTAAATAATAAGCTTTTCCCTGTAAGATTATAATGAGACTTCATGCTGATGATGAAATCTCATTAGTTACATTAATTATAAAAAAGTAAAATTCTGTTCCTATAATAGATTAATAGTAAATTTTTCTGTTTTCTATTTTTACAAGATTGCTGTCCTGCATTTTCTTTATTGTTCTGATGACGGTTTCTACCCGTAGCCCGGTAAGATTAGCAAGCTGCTGTCGCGTTAGTGGCACCTGATAAGAATATTTATGATCATTATTATGACCCTTTAAACAATCCATGACTGTTTTAATTTTAAAAATAGGATCGGAAGAGGAAATATTGAAAAGCATAATGTATTTATTATGCAGAATATCTGCCAGACACTGAAACATTCTAAGGGATACTTCAGGGTTATGCTTCAAAAGATTGATGAAATCACCTTTAGGAAGCTTCAGGATTTTACAGGATGCTTTTGCAGTTGCATTGGTAGGATAATATTTATCATCAAATAAAAAAGATTCCCCGAAACTTTGCCCGTCTGATAAAATATTCTGTGTAAATTCCTTTCCGTCTTCGTGATAGTTGTTAAGCTCTACGATACCGGTGATAATCTGAAAATAGAATTTCGGCATCGTGCCTTCATAAAAGATGGTATCATTCATTTCATAGGTTTCATAAAAACCGCCGTATGCCAGTAATAAATCTTCACTAATTATCATATATTAAATATTATGGTTCAACAATGAATATTTTAGTTGAATTTCGTTTAGATAAAATCAAATAATAAACCATAAAACATTATTTCTGTCAAAAAAAATACCACATTAATGCAGTTTTTATAGAATTTCAAATAAAATTATTAAAAAAAAAGAGGCCTTTATAGACCTCTCTCAAAATTATTTTAAAGTTACTCTTACATTGCCTTGCTGTTAAGGTTCGTATCAGCAACTTTTGTCAGCAACTCATCACATTTCTTTTCTTCATTTAATGTTTCCAGAAGATATTTAAAACAATCTTCTTCTTTCAATACTTTTGCGAAAGCAGCAAGCGTTCCGTATGTTGCAATTTCGTAGTGTTCTACTTTTTGTGCGGCTGCGATAATACCGGCGTCTCTTACTGTTCCGGGTTCAGTTTCTTCAATGATGCTTTTTCCTTCGTCCAAAAGTCCCTGCATGGCATCACATTTTTTTGCCTGAGCTTTTTTGCCTAATGCTTTGAAGCATTCCTCAAGTCTCTCTACGTGAGTTTCTGTCTCAGCCAGGTGATTTTCAATGGCTGTTTTCAGTTTTTCATCAGTAGCATTTTTCATCATGGTTGGCAATGCTTTTACCAATGCCTTTTCTGCCCAATAAATATCTTTTAATGAATCTTCAAACAGATCTTTCAGTTCTTTTGCAGCACCTTTTTTAGCAGGAGTCTTTGAAGTTGATTTTGATGAAGTTTTAGAAGTTGTTGATTTTGCCGCCGTTTTTTTAGCTGGTGTTTTAGTTTCCATAATAAATTGTATTTAGTGATTATTGATTGGTGATGAATCTGCAACTATAAGACCATCTTTTACCAAAATAACTACATGTGGTACCTAAAAGTATGTATCATATGAGGTCGCTCATAAATCTGAACCTGTTTTTTAATGTACATTTAAAAATTACCAAATCTAAAATAGTTTATGAGTGCAAAGAAAACCTTAAATCTTACCCTAAAAATCTGGAGACAGAAAAACAGAAAAAGCAAAGGACAATTTGAAATATATAAAATTTCTGATGTATCCACAGACTCGTCTTTTCTGGAAATGCTGGATATTCTTAATGAACAGCTCATCAATGAAAACAAAGAGCCCATAGCTTTTGATCATGATTGCCGCGAGGGAATTTGCGGAATGTGCTCTTTATATATCAACGGAAGAGCACACGGGCATGATACCGGAATCACAACCTGCCAGCTTCACATGAGAATGTTTACAGATGGCGAAACAATTGTTGTAGAACCCTGGAGGAGTATTGCTTTTCCTGTGATTAAAGATCTTATTACCGATCGTAGCGCTTTTGACAGGATCATGGCTGCGGGAGGATTTATTTCCGTAAATACCTCAGGAAGTACGTTGGATGCCAATGCTATTGCCGTTCCTAAAGAAAATGCAGATAAAGCAATGGATGCTGCAGCCTGTATCAGCTGTGGCGCATGTGTTGCCTGCTGTCCCAATGGTGCTGCAATGCTTTTTGTTGGTGCCAAGGTTTCGCATTTTGCGTTGCTTCCCCAGGGAAGGGTAGAAGCAAAGCGCAGGGTTTTGAATATGGTGAAAGCCATGGATGAGGAAGGCTTCGGCAATTGTTCTGTAATCGGGGCCTGCGAAGTGGAGTGTCCCAAAAATATTTCACTCGACAATATCGCCAGGATGAACAGGGAATATATGAATGCATGGATCACTACAAAATGATCCATGCATTGGTTATTTTACTTTGAATTGATTTTAATGTAGCGCATCCAGTATCCAAAAAAGATCATCTGGATGATTGCATCTACAAGGTATACCCATTTGATAACTTTTCTGAAATAATAATATCCTTCTGCAGCCGCTAATCCAAGACAGCATATCATTATTGAAATAACAATAATAAAGTTTCTTTTATGATTTACCGTCAGGTATAATAGCAGAAAACAATAAGGCAACAACAGTAAACTCACCGTTTTTACCAGCCACACATCTGTCTTTTCACCGGTAACATCCATGAAACTCTGAATATGAAGAAGTGGCCATACCGCAGTGATGGTATAATATATTGTCTGAATGAGAGGAACAATTCTGAAATTCCGCATATCAATCAAAAGCATAGAGATCTGAAATGTTAAAAGAAAATCTTCCGGTTTTTTATTCTCACGATTTTATTTTTTTCCATTGCCTTTATCGTTCTAATGGCGGTTTCTACGCATATTCCCGTGAGATTTGCAAGCTGCTGTCTGGTAAGCGGTATTTTAAATGAGAACGGTTCCTGCTTTTCCTGACCGCTTTTCAGATAGCTCATTACACCTATGAGCCTGTCACAAGGATTTTGTGAAGAATTTTTCTGAAGCATAATATTCTGATAATAAAGTAATCAGACATCGAAAGGCAAATTTCCAGATAAAGCTTAGGATACGTTTCCAGGAGGCTGAAGAAATTTTCTTTACATATCTTCAGCACTTTACAATGGGTAAGTGCTGTTGCGTCCATAGGATACTTTTTGTTAAGGAAAAGAAGAGCTTCACCAAAACTTTGCCCTTTCGACATGATACTCTGGATAAACTCCTTTCCATCTTCCGTAAAATTGTTCAGTTTTACCTGTCCATCCGCGATCTGGTAATAATACAGTGGAGTGTTTCCTTCATTAAAGATAAACTCTCCCGGACTGTATTCTTTCATCTCCGCGCCGGCAGAGATAAGGTAATTTTCATTAATAGCCATAATAAAATGTTTTAGTGTGTGAGATTATCTTTTATCTTTTTATCATATTTATTGTACGCTGTAGCTTGTTATTTTGTAATAAATAGCCCATCCCGCAAACAAGATCACGATGATCCATATCCAGAAAGGAATTGTCTGTGGTTTTCGCTTCCGGTAATGAGAAAACTTTCCAGCTGGTATGTTCCACATCCGGGACAACATATTTAATACCTGCATAAAGGCCGATTGTTGTACCGATGATCAGCCAGAAAACCACTGTACCAGGAAAAGCAGAATAAGCTTTGTAAGTTTAGGAGAGACATAATTTATAAAAGATGAAGTTCTTCTTTAGTTGGAAAAATCCTTAACCCCTCTACGGAATAAAAATTTAAAATAACAGTAATGACTACAAAAAATCCTTAATTACAGATATCACAAAATGCTAGTTTCATTAATGAAACCTGTGTTAATAAAGATATTCCGTAAAAATTATTTGCTGTTTTTGATGGAATCTACATCATATACCGTACTGTCCATAGGTAAAGTATCATCTCCCGAATCGGAATTGATTCCGGCGGCTCCGGAAACCATACTGTCGCCCGTATTCAGACTATCGATATGAGTCGGCTGGGTTTGAGGTTCCTTTTTGCAGCTTACGACAATAATGCTTGCAAACAAGGTTAGTAAAAGGAAATTTTTCATAATATTAAATTTGTGGTGTGTTATTCAAAGGTAGACCATCATACTCAGCTTTTTTATGACTGGTATCATAAGGTTTCATCTATATCTGGAATATTTTATCATTACAAAAAACTCCTCAATGATGAGGAGTCAAGAAAGTAAAAATGGAGTGAAAAACAATTAATATACTTAAAGCTATACTATTTAATTAAAATCAAGAAGTCCGTCTGTCAGCAGCTTCCACTGGATTTTAGAAAATCCCATCATTCCTCCCACAGCAATCATAAAGTTTCTTATCTTATCCAGAAATCCCGCATCGAAATTTGGTTTTTCATTTCTTCCATAAACGCCTGTCTTTACCGAATATCCTTCTTTAGCGATCATAATGTTGGAAGTAGCAGACGCCCTGTAAAAGTGAGCGACACGTCCTTTTGGTTGGTTAGGATCTTTTGATGGCCGGCAGGTGATAAGATATGATTCGTAATTATCGATCTGCCTGTGAGCAATATTGGTAATTTCTACCCAGTCGTATCCTCCTGCTTCTTTTGTACCCGGGCCAGGAATGCCGATTCTTATGAAATCTCCCCTTTGAGGAGTTCTGTTAACCGGCTGCCCGGATTCACTAAAATGTTTAAATTCAGATGATGCTTTCCCGCAATATTCTTTCCATTCATTAATTGAGAAAAAACGTTTTTTCAGGATCTCAAATTTGGCATCTATTTCAGTAGCTTTAAATTGTTTTTTGCTTTCAGTATCATGGAATCCGCCGCTTTTCTGTGCAGGAACTCCCGGAATCTGTTTAGGTTTCATATAAGATTTATCTTGTAGGTGTTAAACAAAGGTAGCAATGTGTATCATAAAGTTATTATGAGCAGAATCACAATAAGCATATTTCACAATTGAGTGTAATCATATATTTTGTTAACTTTATTCTCGAAATTCGTTTAGATCAATAAATAACGTAACTTTTATCAACTATGAACGGAGTCATTATTCAATATTTCCACTGGTATTATAACGGTAAGCTTTGGAATGAATTTGCAGAAAATGTGGGCTATTTAAAAGACCTTGGAATAACAGCAGCGTGGCTTCCGCCGGCTACAAAATGTAGTCTGGGACTAGAGGGAAGAGGATATGATGTGTATGATCTATATGATCTGGGCGAATTTAATCAAAAGGGAGACATCGCAACCCGCTACGGCACAAAGGAAGAATATATTAATGCCATTGATAAAGCCCATCAACAGGGAATTGCGGTATATGCTGATATCGTACTCAATCACAGAATGGGTGGTGATGAAGCAGAAAAAATAACAGTTCATAAAGTGGATGAAGAAGATCGAAACAAAGTTGTTTCCGATGCATTTGAAGTTATGGCTCAGACAAAGTTTACTTTTCCTGCACGAAAGGGTAAATATTCAGACTTCATTTGGAATTATCATTGTTTCAGCGGTATTGACTTTGTTCAGAAAGATGGTGAAGAACTAAATGGAATTTTTAAAATTCATAATGAATACGGTACGGAATGGACAGACGCCGTAAGTCATCAGTTCGGAAATTATGACTACCTGATGGGTGCGGATGTGGAATACCGTAATCCACATGTAATCCAGGAAATGAAAAACTGGATAAAATGGTACCTTGAAACGACCAAAGCAGATGGCCTCAGGCTTGACGCTTTGAAGCATCTTTCTTCTGATTTTCTGAAAGAATGGATTACTTATATAAAAACAGAAGTGAATCCTGAATGTTTTGTTTTGGGCGAATTCTGGAAAGATGATGCGGAAAAAATTGCTTATTTTTCTGATAAAATGGATGATCTGATATCCTGTTTCGATGCACCTTTACATTATAATTTTTTTAAAGCGTCTGAAGAAGGCAGTAATTATAATTTGTCTCAAATTTTAAACGGGAGCTTTTTAAGCCAAAAGCCTGTGTTTTCAGTTTCATTTGTTGAAAACCACGACACCCAAAAGCTACAGGCGCTGGAATCTGCTGTTAAGCACTGGTTCAAGCCTATTGCTTATGCCATTATCTTACTTTCGGAAGATGCATATCCCTGTATATTTTATCCGGATCTTTTCGGCGCAGAATATACCGATAACATAGACGGTAAAGAAATTAAAATTACCATGCCCAGAATTGAACTTTTACCTAAACTTCTTGAAGCAAGACAACGTTTTGCTGTAGGGGAGCAGATCAGATATTTTGATCATCCCAACTGTATTGCATGGGTAAGAAAAGGCAATAATGACAGCTTTGGATGCATCACAATAATTTCAAACGGCGAGGAAGGTTTTAAAGAGGTTGATTTGGGTAAAGGAAATGCAAATGCAATATTTAAAGATTTTCTTAATCAAAGAGAAGAAAAAATAAAAACCGATGAAGAAGGAAAAGCCATCTTCAGGGTAAATTCCTGTTCGGTAAGTGTTTGGGTTAAAACTGATTCGCTATAAGTCTAAATTTAATGATGTTTAAAACAAAAAGCCTGAAGCTCAATTGAAGCTTTCAGGCTTTTCTTCATTTGTAAATGTGGGTTTCATACAGTTTAATTCGGTAATTTCATATAAATGAGATGAAATCATTATACTGCACAAATCTTCCATGCTAACCATGTATAATGCGATATTATCAATATGGCTGCTAACCGCAAAAGTTGCAAAAGACGAGCTCAACTTTTAATTAAAGTTGATAATAACAAATGAAAAAAGATTACAATAGCTTAAAAATATCTTCGATTTTTATTCATTTGAAAACTTTAAATATACTAATCATTTCATTGTAATTATCTTTTGCAACTTTTGACTACGTCGAACCTTTGGTTGCGTTTAATTCTGAAATTAGTTTAAAAAAGTTTAATATCAATAATCAATACTTGAATATGAATAGATAAATTACATTAAAAATTATTAGTATATATTTGTGATGAATTTAAACACTGAAAAATATTTTTATGAATGATATCAGGATGATTGTAACGGATATGGACGGAACTTTTCTCAATTCAGAACATGAGGTAAGTCCGGATTTTCCGAAGATCTATGAAGAACTTAGAAAAAGGGATATTTTATTTGTTCCTGCCAGTGGAAGGCAGATGCTCGGAATTACCAAATACTTTGGAAGTCTTGAGAACGAAATGGCATTTATCGCAGAAAACGGAGGCTACGTCATCTACAAAAACGAAGAACTTTTTGCAGATAAGATGGATCAGCAATACATCGCTGAAATTATTACTGCCATTCGCAATATTACAGGAGCAACAGCGGTTTTGTCAGGAAAGAAGAAAGCTTATGTAGAAACGGGCAACGCTGACTTTATCAATTATATATCACAATTTTATACTGATAATGAAGTTGTGGAAGATCTTACGGCAGAAAATAATGACAGCATTTTTAAAATTGCTGTTTATCATCCGGATGGTTCCGAATTAAACGTTTATCCTTTTCTGAGAGAGTTTGAAAAATACAACCTGGAAATTGTCGTTTCAGGTAAGTATTGGCTGGATATCATGAATAAAAATATCAATAAAGGAAATGCATTGGAAAAACTTCAGCAAGCCCTGAATATTTCTCCACAGCAAACCATGGCTTTCGGCGATTATATGAATGATATTGAAATGCTCAAAAATTCCAAGTATTCTTACGCCATGAAAAATGCGCATCCTTCTGTAAAAAAGGCAGCAAATTTTGAAGCCTGCTCAAATGATAATTTTGGAGTTTTAAAGATTATTAAAGATTATTTAAATACAAATTGATCAAAAAAAAGATGCTGTTTCAATTTCTGAAGCAGCATCTTTCTGATTTGGAAAATATATTATAATTAAGATTCGGTGCCTACTAATCCGTAGCTCATAGTTGCCGGTTCTTTGCCAAAAAGGCAAGAGAAAATATTCTGAAATTCGTGAATGTATTTACATCTGATAGAATTTCCATAAATTTTCAATCCGTGTACGATTTTCTTTGAGCTAAGATCAATATCATATTTTATAAATGCTTCCGGTCTTTCATATCTGATGCGCTGATCAGAGCTGTAAGTTCTTAAAAAACCGAATTTTTCCAGCCATTCTTCTGTAATCTGGATCGGCTTTATAGAATTTGCCGGAACAGAGAAGCTATGAATGTCATTTTCAATTTTCACAAAATAATCTTTTTCATTAGTATCCTGAAATATTTCAGTGATGTTATAAATCTGATTTTTGTATTCTACTAAATTTTTGATTTTTAAATCTGCAACGTTCATGATATTTTGTGTGTTTGAGTTATTATCCAAATTGGGTGATATGTTGTGACTTAATATTTACAAATACTATGCCTTATGTTTTGAATACTATTTAAACGCCTGATACTTTTTAATTTTTTTTACTGCTGTAAACCTTATAACCCCTTTAAAACAGGCTATCAGCAATATTTAAACAAGAATATAAAAGTTAAAAATGTGGTATTTGTGTGGTATGTTAAATTTTTAATCTTTTTATTATTTATCAATTTAAAGTGACTTATTGTATTGTGATTTATAAAATATAACCCTATTTAATCTATCAGGGTATAAATTTTTCCAGAAAATCGTTTAAATTTATTACTTAAATTAATTTACTGAATGATAGAAGATTTTCCTTTTTATCTCACGCTGATCATTATTATCATGCTCCTGATCATGCTGGCAAATAAAATTAAAGTGGCTTATCCTGTTTTGCTTGTTGTTGCCGGTTTGGTCATCAGCTTTATTCCGAATATTCCCGCAGTAAAAATACATCCCGAACTGATATTCATTATATTTCTCCCACCGTTACTTTATGAAGCGGCGTGGAAGATCTCGTGGAAAGAACTCTGGAAATGGAGGAGGATAATAGGCAGTTTTGCCTTTATTGTCGTATTTCTTACAGCAACAACGGTAGCTTTTGTGGCCAATCATTTCATTCCCGGATTTTCGCTCGCCCTCGGATTTTTGCTTGGAGGAATTGTTTCTCCTCCGGATGCGGTAAGCGCAGGAGCCATTCTCAAGTTTGTGAAAGTGCCCAAAAGAATGTCTTCCATCCTTGAAGGAGAAAGCCTTTTGAATGATGCGTCATCACTTATTATTTTCCGTTTTGCTTTGATTGCTGTTGCTACAGGACAATTTATCTGGCATGAAGCTGCTCTGAGTTTTTCATGGATGCTGATTGGCGGAATTGGTATAGGACTGCTGATAGGATGGCTGTTTATGAAAGGACAGAAAATATTACCTACCGATGCCAATATGGATACTATTCTTACGATTGTCGCTCCTTATTTAATGTATATCGCGGCTGAAGAAGTTCACAGTTCAGGAGTTTTGGCAGTAGTAAGTGGTGGTTTATTGCTGTCTAATCATCGCCATAGTTTTCTCAGTACTTCCTCAAGACTTAGGGGCATTAACGTCTGGGAAAGTTTGGCATTTGCATTAAACGGCCTTGTTTTCATTTTGATTGGTCTTGATCTTCCTGAAATAATTTCCGGGCTGGAAGGTGTAAGTATTTCATCAGCCATTGGCTATGGGCTTTTAATTGCAGCAGTTCTTGTATTGGTAAGATTATTATCGGCGTATGGTGCGGTAGTGGTTACTCTTATTGCGAGAAATTTTATAACAGTAGCAGATTCCAGGAATCCGGGTGTGAAAGTCCCTGCTGTTTTAGGCTGGACAGGCATGAGGGGTGTTGTTTCCTTAGCTGCCGCTCTTTCAATTCCTGTAAAGTTATACCCTGGAGGTCCAGATTTTCCTCAGCGAAATCTCATTCTTTTCATCACATTTATTGTTATCCTTACAACGCTGGTTGTTCAGGGACTTACTTTGCCATATATTATTAAAAGGGTAAATCTTCCTGAGTATGACGATCATTTACCGGATGATGAAGCAGAAGATCTGATCCGTCGCGAACTGGCAAAGCTTACCGTTCAGCATTTAAAAGAAAATCACAGTGATTTGCTGGGTAAAAGTGTGTTTCTGCAACAGATTCACGAAAAATGGAAAGGTAAAATTGATGAAGATTCAGATATAAAACTTTCCTCCGAGACTAAAGATGCATATCTAAAGCTTCTGGATGCCCAAAGAGCATGGCTCATTGAGCAAAATCATGATGAGAAGCAATATTTCGATGAAGATCTTATTCGAAAGCATCTCCTGAAAATTGATCTGGAGGAAGAAAGAATTTTATTGGTTCATTAAGAAAACAAGAACTTTCTGAAGATATTCATCTTCTTTAAGCACCTTATTATAAGACTGCCTCGCATAAACAGGTGAAAGCTCGTAATTATCAGGCTTTGAATTGATATCCTCATTTTCAATATAATTGAGGTGACGAGTATAATCTTTAATAAGTTTGTTAATTGTTTTTCTCTTCATTTTGCACAAGGTATTGTTCTTTATTTTTTGTAAAGAATTAAGAATGAAAGATTTATCACCGTGGAAATTCACAACATTTTTTACAAAAGAAAGATTGTGATTATCCTGCATTACAGAATGTTCATCTTCAAAAATCATGATCGTTAAAGGTATTAATAATTTAAAAATGGTTCAAAGCACTTAATGATTGTAAAAAATCAATTGACGGGAATGGAAAATGACTTCCTCAATACCTTGATAAGGCTGTCTTTCGGGGTTATAAAGTGAGTTGACATCATATTAGATTTAATGGTTGGTGTGTAAAACTGATAAAATATTCTTGATTTTATATTTAATTTTTTTTATTCAAATATCTAACCAAATATTAATTTTATTTTAAAAATATTAAATAATTGTAATAAAACTGCCGTAAAATGAAATTATTTATTTAAAAATGCGATTTTGTGGTATCCTGGAATCGTCTGATAAAAAAAACCTCTCTGATCAGGAGAGGCTAATAAAATTGACTAAGTATTGAAGTTTAATTCAACCTATTTGTTGCTTTTCAGCCATTTCAGTCGTCGTTCATCCGGTAAATGTTTTACGCTAAAATTTTCGAAAGTAGCATTAAACCCGTCACCATCCGGACAGGCAGCCATAAGGCCTACCATAACAGGAGAATTATCCTGTAGATGGGCATTACGCATCATGGTATAGTTTTTATCGTCAAAAGAATAGAATATTTCCACGGCATCAAGTCTTCGTACCGCTTTTATCCAGATATCGGATGGCGTTTTATCTAATGTTATCACACTCCAGTCACTGGTTGTATGGGTGACAACTGTACTTAGATTGTATTTTCCGTCTACAAATTCAATTCCTGCTTTGATATAATTTTCCTTATCAATCCTCAGCATAAGGCCCATCTGGTCGAATCTTGCCTTGTAATTTCCTTTTATTTTTACCTTAGCTTCAAACTCTCCACCATATGTTGAGTATAGAAATGGAGCATCATCTACTGTAAATCCATAATGTGAAATCCTCCAGTAGTCGCTTTGAGGCGTCACAAACATATTTAAGGCATTATTCCTGATTTCCCATCTTGAAGGCTCATTAAACCATACCATTTTTTCTAATGTCTGTGCAGCGATTTTATTGACCATACACAATACAAAAAAACTTAAAAATATTTTCTTCATTTTAAATCCTGCGATTACTCTACGTATAATTATTATTAATTTAGCAAAAATATTATTTAAAGGTATTCGGTTCAATACTGAAAAATAACCATTTTATGAAAATTGTAAAGACACTTAACAAAGCTTTGCTGCAAAATCAACAAGAAGAGGGTAAACGATGCCTGATGGATGTTGAAATATATAAAACTATCGCTGAAGCCTATACGAAAACTGAAAACTCTATCGCAGTACTGAGTGATATGCAGTTTAATAAAAGCTATGTTTTTAGTTCAGGTATAGCATCAGAGCTTGGATTAAATTTCACTCATTATCCAACGGTTATCAATTCTATTTGGGAAGAAGAAATTCTCAAAAAAATCCACCCGGATGATAAGCTGAAAAAATATGTTCATGAGCTTCGATTTTTTAAGCTTTTAGAATCCGTTCATTCTGAAAAGCGTTCTGAATTTAGCGTTATTTCCAGAATGAAAATAAAAGATAAAAATGAAATCTATAAGTTTATAAGGCATAGAATGTTTTATTTTTTCTCTTCACATAATAAGAAACTCAGGTTTGCGCTTTGCCTATACGACATTGATCTGGACCAGTCTAAGGTGGCGCCTGCCAGATTTTTAATTATAAATTCTGTTAAAGGTGAAATAGTAGTAGAAGATAAACTCAATTATAACAATATTCTTTCCACGCGGGAAATGGAAGTGCTCAAATATGTCGGTGAAGGATATACAAGTAAAGAAATTGCAGATCAGTTGTCAATAAGCATCAATACTGTAAACAGGCACCGTCAGAATATTCTTGAAAAATTGCAGGTAAAAAATTCCGTAAGCGCGTTTAATGAAAATAAGCAAATTCTGGATTTTTAAGATATTGATGACTAACTGATTATAAGTTGCATAAAGTTAAATTGCTTTTGCTTTTTTCATTTTGTTTAGTTGGAATTATTATGAATGTGTGATATATTTATGATTTTTTAATAAAAAATAATTCAAGCATTGTATTTTTTTTAATGAAAAATTGATTTTATTTTAAATAAATCCTATATTTGTTATAATAACAACAAACATTTAAAGGATGAATATTAATTTTTCAACGGCAACATTTAAAGATTTTGAAAATATCCCGGGAATGGATATGATGGAACGAGCGGATATTTATTACGATTTTCTGGAATATATGAAAAGAAACGGCCACAGATACAGATTGCGGAACAATACAGGTTGCAGCTCGGTCATGAATGTCGGCACAGAAAATGTAACAAAAGAATTCATAAGTTTTGTTACAAGCGATTATTTAGGATTCACTCAGCACCCAAAAGTAAAGCAGGCGGCTATAGAAGGAATAGAAAAATACGGAACAGGAACGGCGGCAACACCGCTGATCGGAGGTTATTATTCTTATCATAATGATTTAGAAGACAAAATATCTTCGTTTTTCGGAAGAACACAGGATGAAGCAGTGATATTCACGACAGGATATACGGCAAACAGCGCAACATTACAGATTTTGCTCCAAAAGGAAGATATCGCAATTGTTGACATGGCAGTGCATGCAAGTGTTTATGAAGGATGTATACTGACCAACAGAAAAACATTTCCTCATAATAATCTCGAAGCGCTGGAGCAGATTTTAAAACTTTCTAAAAATCAATTTCGTACGAAATTGGTAGTGATTGATGGGGTTTATTCTCAGGATGGAGACACTGCACCTGTTGAAGAAATTTATAAATTAGTAAAAAAATACGGAGCCTATCTTATGATTGACGACGTGCATGGGGTGGGGATTTTAGGCAAAACAGGGAGAGGAACTATTGAAAATACAGGATTGCTGGATAAAATTGATATAATCACAGGAACATTCAGCAAGACCTTTGGTAATCTTGGAGGATATGTGATTGCAAATAAAACGTTGGCAAACTTTATAAGATTCCAGTCTCGACAGCAAATATTTTCGGCAACCACACCTCCTTCCACAGCGACAGGGATTATAAAAGCAATAGAATTAATAGATGAAGAACCACATTGGCGTAAAAAACTCTGGGAGAATATCAATTATTTCAAACAAGGACTGGATGATTTAGGACTGGATACCGGAACAACATGCTCAGCAGTTATTCCGGTGAAATTAGGTGATCCCCATATTACGGGAGATGTCGGAAAAATGTTATTGGATCGTGGTATCTATACAAACCCCATAATCTATCCGGCTGTTGCCAGAAAAGATGCGCGTATAAGGATGAGTATGACGGCAACACATGAGCGTGAACATCTTGACAAAACCCTCAATGCATTTGAGGATATCAATAAAAAGTTGCATATTGCAAAAAAATAATTACAAATGGCTAGAAAAGTTGTACAAGGCCCTATTAGGGATAAAGAAAAGACGAAACAAAAGCTGCTTGGAGCAGTTGGAAAAATTTTAAGAACAAAAGGCTATGCCGGACTGAAAGTGAGTAAGATAGCTGCTGTAGCAGGCTTTGACAAAAAACTTATTTATGAGTATTTCGGAAGTACTGATAAACTGATTGATGAATATATCAGAACTCAGGATTATTGGAGCAAAATGAATCAGGATAATATCGAAGTAGACATTTCTGATGGCGGAAAAGAACTTTCCAAAATGGCAATTCTTAATCAATATGAGCAGATCAAGAAGAACAAAGAACTTCAGAAGATTATTCTTTGGGGACTTTCAGAAAGTAAGCCACTCCTGAAAAAGATAGCAGATGAAAGAGAAGAAATGGATGAATTGCTGTTTAAAAACATTGTAGATCCGCATTTTAAAGAAAAATCAACAAGATATCGTGCTATAGCAGCCCTTCTGGTATCAGGAGCCTATTACCTGAACCTTTACACTGCTCATAACGCAAGCACGTTCTGTGGTATTGATCTGAAATCTGATGAAGGTAGAAATGAGATCGAAAAAGCGATTAGTGAGATCATTGATTTTGCGTATTCTGAAAGATAAATGATGAGAAAAAATTTTCCTATTGACCAATGATAAGTTTTGTGGATAACTTGAAATTGAAAATTTTCAAATTACAACTATATTTCTTACTTTTGGCCAATGGAAAATTTTATCGTATCTGCACGAAAGTATCGTCCACAACAATTTGACACTGTTGTCGGGCAATCTCATATTACGGATACTTTAGAACATGCGATCGGAGAAAATCAGCTCGCTCAGGCTTTGTTATTTTGCGGGCCAAGAGGAGTAGGTAAAACTACATGTGCAAGGATCCTTGCCAGAAAAATCAATGAAAAAGACGGATCTGTTTCAGAAGACGGCTTTGCCTATAATATCTATGAGCTCGATGCAGCATCAAACAATTCAGTAGATGATATCCGCGAACTGATCGATCAGGTACGTTTTGCTCCTCAGGTTGGTAAATACAAAGTGTACATCATTGATGAGGTACACATGCTATCTTCCGCAGCCTTTAATGCTTTCCTTAAAACACTGGAAGAACCGCCCGCGCATGCCATTTTTATCCTGGCAACAACCGAAAAGCATAAGATTATTCCTACTATCTTATCACGTTGTCAGATTTATGATTTTAAAAGAATCACAATCGAAGATATCCAGGGACACTTAAGAAACATCGCTCAGAAAGAGAACATCCAGTACGAAGACGACGCTCTTTATCTGATTGCTCAAAAAGCTGATGGTGCCTTAAGAGATGCCTTGTCTATTTTCGACAGACTTTCCACTTTTTCACAGAAAAATATTACATTGGCGAAAGCTGCTGAAGTATTGAATATTCTGGATTATGATCAATATCTGAAAATTGTAGATCTTGCCAAAGAAAATAAGATCCCGGAAGTGCTTGCAGCATTCAACGAAATCGTTAAGAAAGGTTTTGATCCTCATATTTTTATAGCAGGACTTGGAAGCCACTTCAGAGACCTTATGATGGCCCAGAATACGTCTACAATTGATCTTATTGAAGTTGGAGAACAAACAAAATCTAAATTTGTACAGCAGGCCCAAAACTGGAATGCTCAACAGCTCATCGATGCTATTGAAATCTGTAATCATGCAGATATTAATTATAAAAATTCTAAAAATCCAAGACTTACCGTAGAAATTGCATTAATGCAGTTAGCTTCCATAACAGCTAATTCCGATATTTCTAAAAAAAAAAGTTTATAATATTAGCTCCGTTTCTCAATGAGAAGCAGGAAATAAAACTTCCTGAAAAAGCTATTGAAAAAAAAATAGAGGTAAAAATCAGCCAATCACAAACAGAAGAACTGAACAAACCTCAGGCAACGGAAATAAAAAAGACAACGAAGCCATTAACCAGGCAGGTAATTTCTTCCGGATTCAGCATTAATGCTTTTTTAAATAAGGATGAAAAATCCGAAGAAGAGGAAACTGTCGTTATAAAAACAGAAAGTCTTCCGCAAAACCATTTTACGGATACAGATTTGCAGGCAGAATGGAATTTATTACTGAAGCAGCTGCAAAAGAAAGACACCTTTGTTTTTAATGCCATTAAATCATTTAAGCTTGTAAAAACAGGTGAAAACCAGATCACGGTAATGTTCCCTTCAGATTCTGCAAAAGTGGAATTTGACAAAGTAAGCCGGGAGTTTTTTAATCATTTCAAAACCAAAGTTCATAATTTCTCCATCGAAATAGTTTATCAGCGTGACGTTGAAAACCTGAAGATCGAAGTCATGACCAAAAGAAAAATCTTTGAAAAATTTGTTCAGAAAAATCCTTTGCTGAAGGATCTGGATGACCTTATGAGATTTGATCTTACATAGATGACTTATACTTTCGTTAAATTTCAGCCTACCATATTTAAATAAATTTTATATATTTGCTAAATATTTGCACAGAAAATCTTTTTTCAACAATAGCGAATTAAAAGGAAAAGCCCATAAATAAACGATCAATAGTGGAAAATCTGGTAAAACCATTTATATCTGTTTCTGCGCCCGCTGAATATTTTAGCGGTTATTTTAGCTTTTCTTCAACTTATTTTGGAAGTTCAGAAAGAAATTATCGATTTTATTGGTATTGCTAACTGAATTTCTTTCCAAAAAATAACAGGACCAATGGCTTCCATTTCCTGATTCCTTTAATAAAAATTTTAACGGCATTTTTTAGAAAGAATTATAAAGTAAATTTATAATGCTACTGCTATGTATATAAACAAATAAGAATAAAATAATTAAGAATAAATGAATCTAAAAGAATTACAGAACGACTGGATCAATGCTTTTTCGCAACCGATGATGATCGCGGGGCCATGCAGTGCGGAGAGCGAATCCCAGATGCTGGAAACAGCCCGAAGAATTAAAGAAACCAATGCAGATGTTCCGATATTCCGTGCTGGAATCTGGAAGCCACGTACCAAGCCGAACGGATTTGAAGGGGTAGGAGTGATTGGGCTAAACTGGCTAAAGAAAGTAAAAGAAGAATACGGATTTAAAACGGCTACGGAAGTTGCCAATGCCCACCATGTCTTTGCAGCACTGGAAGCAGATGTTGATATTCTTTGGATCGGCGCCCGTTCTACTGTGAATCCATTCACTGTTCAGGAAATCGCTATGGCACTGAGAGGTACAGAAAAAACCATTTTGGTAAAGAATCCTGTCAATCCAGATCTTGCTTTATGGATCGGTGCTTTGGAAAGACTTTTAGGTCAGGGGATAAGAAATCTGGGTGTTATTCACAGAGGATTTTCAACGTATCAGAAAACAAAATACAGAAATAATCCAAACTGGCAGATTGCCCTGGATTTTAAGAGCCAGTTTCCCAATATCCCGATGCTTATCGATCCGTCTCACATATGTGGAAATAGAACAGGCTTGGCAGATATTACTCAGGAAGCCCTGAATGTAGGTTACCAGGGAGCTATTATTGAAACGCATGCAAATCCTGATGAGGCATGGAGTGACGCTGCACAACAGATCACACCGGAAATTCTCGCAGATCTTATTGGTAATCTGAAAATGAGAAATACAAATCTTGCTGGCTTTGAAGATGATATGGGAAGACACAGAACATTAATCTCCGATATTGATTTTCAGCTCATTGAATTACTTTCACAAAGAATGAAAATTTCAGAGAAAATCGGAAGACTTAAAAAAGAAAATGATATTGCCATATTTCAACCGGAACGCTGGAAAGTAATTACTGAATATGCGACTCAAAAAGCTGTAGAAACAGGAATGTCTAAAGAATTTATCGAAAAGGTTTTTAAAGCGATTCACGAAGAATCTATTGAAGTTCAGAATAATATTATGATCAACAGATAACAGCGCTTTTATATAAATTTTCAAGGGCTTGGAACTTAGAAATTAACTTTACATTTCGCTGTAAATTGCTTAAATTCTAAATTCTAAGCCCTAATTCGTTATATTTGCATCAAGTTACGATATGAAAGGAAAAGTTATTAAATCTACGGGAAGTTGGTATCAGGTTTTGGAAACGGAAACCGGCAAAATCTTTGAAGCCAGAATTCGCGGTAAATTTAAACTGATAAAAACAAGGCTTACCAATCCGCTTGCTGTAGGTGATTTTGTGGAATTTCAGCTTGAACAGGATGATATTGCCTGGATTACAAAAATTGAACCCCGTAGAAATTATCTGATCAGAAAATCTGTAAACCTTTCCAAAGAAGCTCACATAATCGCTTCTAATATTGATCTTGCCTGTTTCATTTTTACTTTAAAGCATCCGGAAACCTCTCTCGGTTTTTTAGACAGATTTCTGGCGTGTTGTGAAGCTTACAATATTACACCACTTATTTTATTCAATAAAATTGATGTTCTTCACGAAGAAGAAATAGAGATTGTAAAGGATATTGAGTTTCTCTATAGCGAAATAGGATATGAATCCCTCGAAATTTCTTCCTATTCCAAATTAAACCTCGACCAGCTACAGGAATTGCTAAAAGACAAAACTTCTGTTTTTTTCGGACATTCCGGTTGTGGCAAATCTACATTGGTGAATGCATTGCAGCCCGGATTGAATTTAAAAACATCAGAAATTTCCGATACTCATCTTAAAGGAAAGCATACAACAACTTTTGCTCAAATGCATTTCTGGGATTTTGGAGGTAATGTAATTGATACGCCAGGAGTAAGGGAATTCGCCATGATCGATATAGAAAAAGAAGAAGTACAGCATTACTTCCCTGAAATCTTCAAAAAAAGAGAAGAATGCAAATTTCACAATTGCCTTCACATCAATGAACCAAAATGTGCCGTAGTTGCCGGCCTTGAAACAGGCGAAATTCAGCATTCGAGATATTCAACTTATATTAAGTTGATGGAGGAAGCTGAAGAATCCGTTCAAAAATAATTCAACATTTAGTTAAAAATAATTTATTTCAACCTTCATTGATTTAAAATGAAGCAATAACGTATTGATTTTAATAGTATTAGAATTCTTCTTTCATTTCTATGATAAGAAATCCCTGAAACATGCATCAATAAAAAACCCAGCCGAAGCTGGGTAAAAACTAATAACCATGAAAACTCAAATTAAACATGAGAATCGAAATATAAGAAACAATTACTGTGCCAAAGTTTTATTTACCATTTCTTAACAAATGTTATTTTTATGTTAAAATTTGTTTAAAATATAAGTAACAGATTTTTTTTGTATTTTTGCGCCATTAAAAAAATATACATATATGTCTAACATTACATTCACCATGATTAAGCCAGATGCTGTTGCAGACGGACATATCGGTGCTATATTAGGAAAAATCGCAGAAGGAGGTTTTAAAATTAAAGCATTAAAATTAACGCAGCTTACTGTTGCTGATGCCAAAAAATTCTACGAAGTTCACGCTGAAAGACCATTCTATGGAGAACTGGTTGAATTTATGAGCTCAGGACCAATCGTCGCAGCGGTTCTTGAAAAGGATAATGCTGTTGAAGATTTCAGAACTTTGATTGGTGCTACAAATCCTGCTGAAGCTGCAGAAGGTACAATCAGAAAAATGTTTGCAAGAAGCATCGGAGAAAATGCGGTTCACGGTTCTGATTCTGATGAGAACGCTCTTATTGAAGCTCAATTTCATTTTTCAGGAAGAGAAATTTTCTAAGAAAAATTCACTCAACAATATATGTCCATATGTCCGGAGAAAATATTTCTCCGGATTTTTTTTGTCCATAAATAAGTAACTGTAAATCATGTTGAAACATCGATCAATACTTTAAAATTACGTATTTATACGTAATGATAAATTCAGTATTTATACGGATATCTGGTATGGTATTTTTTTGCAATTTTACAGTGTTAAAACAACAGGGAAAATTAAAACTAATAACCGTAAGGACTTAATTTCAGTGAAGAAGAAGAAAGGCAGCTTATATAGCTGCCTTTTTGTCATAAAATTTTCTTTATGGGATTAAATCTTAAGAAGCTCTATTGTCCTCTCAGGATTTTCTGCCGAAAAGACAGCATTTCCAGCGACCAATACATCTGCTCCGGCTTCGAAAAGTTTAGCTGCATTATCAATATTTACCCCTCCATCAATTTCGATAAGAGCAGTAGAATTATTACTTAAAATAAGATCTTTGGTTTCTGCAATTTTCTTGTAAGTATTCTCAATGAATTTTTGTCCGCCAAAACCTGGGTTTACACTCATAAGCAATACAAGATCAACATCTGCAATAATGTCTTCCAGCATCAGTACAGGAGTGGAAGGATTCAGAACAACGCCAGCCTTGGCTCCCAAACTCTGAATATGATGAATGGTTCGGTGAAGATGGGTGCAGGCTTCGTAATGTACAGAAACAAGATCAGCGCCCTGATTGATGAATTCTTCAACATATTTTTCAGGTTCCACAATCATGAGATGCACATCAACAAATTTTTTAGCATGCTGCTGAACTGTCTTCATCACAGGAAAACCAAATGAGATGTTGGGAACGAATCTTCCGTCCATTACATCCACATGAAACCAGTCGGCTTGTGAATTATTTATCATCTCTATATCTCTCTGCAGGTTTCCGAAATCTGCAGCCAACAGGGAAGGAGCAATAAGCTTTGTTTTCATTTTTACTTTTATACTTTTCTATTATATTATTGAATCAAACAATACACAAAAACACTTCCTAAAATAATTGTTTCAATGACTGTTAATTTAATATTACTGAATTTGAGCACCAGTAATCGGTCAACGATGAATAATACCAAAGGTACGACGCTGCACACGAGTAAAGTTTCAAGAATCATTTTATAAGCCGAGCCTATTTTCGGTGGATCAAACCATTTATATACGATCAAAAAAAGAACATAACTAAAATATAATGCCGTCAAAACGGATACAAATGTTGGCTTACTGACAAGATGATTCAAGAAATTGCTCATTTTAATGATACTTAAGTTTCATTTCCGGTTGAATTTTAAGAAGAGTTTCATAAATCAGCTTAATCACATTTCCTACATCTTCTTTAGAAACCATTTCCACCGTTGTGTGCATGTATCGTAACGGCAATGAAATCAATGCGCTTGGGACCCCACCGTTAGAGTGTGCAAAAGCATCCGTATCAGTACCGGTCATTCTGCTTGCAGCAGCTCTTTGGAAAGGAATTTTTTCAGTTTTTGCTGTCTCGATGATCAATTCTCTGATGGTATGATGAACGCTTGGTGCAAAAAACACAACCGGTCCGTCACCACATTTCTGATCACCTTCTTTTTTCTTTTCGATCATCGGAGTTGAAGTATCGTGGGTAACATCTGTTACAATTGCAATATTTGGTTTTATCGTATCTGCAATCATATCAGCACCATACAATCCCACTTCTTCCTGAACAGAATTGGTAATGTACAAACCAAAAGGAAGTATTTTTTTATTTTCCTTTAAAAGACGCGCTACTTCAGCAATCATGAAGCCTCCGATTCTGTTGTCTAAAGCCCTGCAGACAAAATACCTGTTATTCATTTCAAAAAATTCATCAGGATAAGTAATCATGCATCCGACATAGATTCCCATTTCCTCTACTTCTTTTTTTGAAGTTGCACCACAGTCGATAAAAATATTTTCAATTTTAGGAGTAGGCTCGTTCTGATTGCTTCTTGTATGAATAGCAGGCCATCCAAAAACACCTTTTACAATTCCTTTTTCCCCATGAATGTGAACTACTTTAGATGGAGCTATCGTCTGATCTGAACCGCCGTTTCTGATTACATAAATCAATCCGTCATCGGTAATATAATTCACATACCATGAAATTTCGTCTGCATGAGCCTCGATCACCACTTTAAATTCAGCTTCAGGATTGATGATTCCATAGCATGTACCATAATGATCGACCTCAATTTTGTCAACATAAGGTTTTATATAATCCATCCAGATTTTCTGGCCTTCATGCTCATAACCGGTAGGCGAAGAAGTATTTAAATATTTTTCTAAAAATTTCAAAGATTTCTTATCAAATTTCATAAAAAGGAATGATTTTTGCGTTTAAATTTCTCTATAATAGGTGTAAAAATAATGAAATTTAGCAAGATTATTTGTCTTTATCTTTTGTTTTTTGGGGTGAGTGTTTTTGGTCAGAAAGATTCTGTTATTGCAAAGCCATTAAGCCAATACCCTCAGGAACTTTTAAAGGTAGACGAATTCGGAAATAAATATTTTTATGATGAACGGCAGAAAGCGAAGATCTATGAAATAAATGGCGAGACGGTGGTTGTAATGGATGAATTGATTTTGCTCAATAAACCGAAATTCAATAATCAGCTTGACAGAAACTATTACTATTTTTTAAATAAAAAATTATACAGGGTTTACCCATTATTTGTAACCGCTCTGCAGCAGTACAGGGACATTCAGGGAGAAATGAATAACCTTGACAGTAAAGCCAAAAGAAAATACATAAAAGATCGCCAGAACATCCTTGCGGACCAATATGAAAAGCAGCTTCGGGATCTCACCACAACAGAAGGACAGATTTTTACGAAGCTGATGAACAGAGCTACCGGAAAAAATGTGTATGAAATTATTAAGGAGTTAAGAGGCGGCTGGAGTGCATTCTGGTGGAATCTTAAAGGTAAAATGGCAGATATCGATCTCAAAGACAAATATGATCCGCACAACAAAACTACCGATCAATACCTTGAGTCACTGCTTCAGTCAAACTGGAACTCAGGCTATCTGCAGCCTTATCCGGGAGCAAATAATTTCAAAGTTTACAAATAATAATCAGCATAATTAAAATTCCTGTAAGTATTTTCTTACAGGAATTTTTCTTTCAATTTATCAAATACAATTTTATCAACAGGCAGAACAAAAGGATTGTCAACTGTTTCAATATCAATCCATTCCGTTTTTTCTATGCAAGGATCAAGAATCAGAAAATCTTCTTCATTGATGATATCTACGAGATAATAAATCGTCAGCAGCTGTTCATTTTCTCTGAAACGCGACACCAGAAAATTTTCCTGAGTATAAAAATGTTCAACCACATTTATCTTTACATTTAACTCTTCATCAAATTCACGGTGAAGGCATTCTATTACTCCTTCACCAAATTCCAACCCGCCACCAGGAAATTTCATTAAAGGTTCACCTGCATATTCCTCAAATAAAGCCAAGACTTTTTTATCCTTAACCGCACAGGCATAAACCCTAATATTTATCTTGTCAATCATATATAATAATTTGTAAAGCTAAAGTAAGCAATTATGAGTAGAAGTACAATACATCAAAAAAATAACACAATTCTGGACATAATTTTGAATTAAAAATAATTTTAACTAAATTAAGATGAATAAACGTTTAACCAAAATTGCGGTAAAGCTTCTTGATTCCAATCATTTTACATTAACAAGCCGGAATGTACAAAAATTAAACAATTAATAATCAAATATTTAAGCATTGAGAATTAATTATTTAAAAAGCTGCGAAGCTACAATTATTTTTCAAATGTCCAAAAAATAATGCTATTGTTTTTTAGTGCTTTTATGAGATATTTTTGCGGTAAAGTCAACCATAATGAAAAGAGCTTCTATAAAAGATATTGCAAGACTGGCGGAGGTATCTGTCGCAACTGTTTCCTATGTTCTCAACCAGAAGGAGGGCAGCCGGATAAGTGAAGCTACAAGGAAAAGAATTCTGGAAGTCGCACAAAACATCAATTATACACCCAATAAAATTGCCAAAAGCCTTAAAATGCGCAAAAGCAAATTGATAGGCCTAATTGTGGCGGATATTTCCAACGATTTTTATTCTAATATTGCCCGCAGCATCGAAGACGAAGCTATGAAGCTTGGGTACACTCTTCTGATCGGAAGTTGCGACGAAAATCCGGAAAAATTCAAAAGACTGACGGAATTGTTCTCCGAGCAGCAGGTAGACGGGATGATCATTGCTCCTGTGGTTGATTCAGATGAAGCCATCAACAAGCTGATCAGAGAAGAATATCCTATTGTAACGATTGACAGGTATCTTAAAAATATAGATCTTCCCGGGGTAATGATCAATAATGCTGAAGTTTCTGAAAAGATCTGTGACTATCTACTCAGGAAAAACTTTAAAGAACTTATTTATGTAGGATATGATACGGAATTACCCCATTTGCTAGACAGACAGAATGGTTTTGAAAAAAGAATTGAAAAATCTGATGTTAAAGTAAAGAGAATTTTAACGAGCATTCATCATATTACGGAAGAAGTAAACCATCAGCTGAAAGCCAACCTGGATCTTTCAAAAAAAACGGCCATTTATTTTTCAAGTAATAAATTGGGAATTGCCGGGCTGAGATATCTTATCGACAATGAAATAAAGGTTCCGCAAGATGTGTCACTGGTTGCTTTTGATGAGACAGAAGCTTATTATCTTTTTCCTACTGAAGTAAGTTTTGTACAACAGCCGCTGGCCGAGATGGCAAGAGAGTCTGTTAAACTTCTTGATAACCAAATTAACAATTATAATCCGAAAGGAGAAAGGATGATTTTGCAGGCAAAATTTATGGAACGTAGCTCTGTAGAATAATAATATTTAAATGACAATATGAAAGATAAAAATGCTTATATCGTATGTTTTGGGGAGGTTCTTTGGGATATTTTTCCTGAAGGTTCAAGAGCAGGAGGGGCGCCCTTTAATGTAGCTTATCACGTTCATAAGGCAGGGATTGATGTAAAAGTACTCAGCAGAACAGGAAATGATGAGCTGGGCGGTGAGCTAAAACAGAAAATAAAAAACTGGGGAATTTCAACAGATTTTATACAAAACGACAATATACACCCGACCAGTACTGTAATCGCTAAAATTGATGAACAAAACGAAGCAACATATGAAATTATTGATAATGTTGCATGGGATCATATTGAATATCTTCCGGAACACAATGATTTGATTTCTAATGCTGAAGCATTTGTATACGGAAGTCTTTCTTCAAGAAATGAAAAGACAAAAAACACACTGCTCCGGCTTCTGGAAAAAGCTCAACTCAAAATTTTTGATGTTAACTTCAGGCCTCCTTTTATTGATACAGAGCATATTGAAACACTTTTACATAAAGCAGACATTGTAAAAATCAATAAATCCGAACTACAACAAATTTTGGATTTTACCGGCGAAAAATATACGACTGATGAAGAGGCTGTACAATATATTCAAAAACGTTTTCAGATTAATGAAGTTGTTTTAACCAAAGGGAGTGAAGGAGCAAAATATTTTGTAGGCGAAAAAATGTATTTTTTAGATGCAGTACCAGTAAAAGTTGCTGATACTGTAGGAAGTGGAGATTCGTTTCTGTCGGGCTTTATATCAAAAAGAATTTACAATGAAAGTCCTGAGAAAACTCTTCAACAGGCTGTTTCATTAGGAGCTTTTATTACTTCAAAATCAGGTGCGTGTCCTGAATATGGGTATTCCGATTTTCAGGAATTTAAAAAGAGCAAAAATGCTTCTACCACATAAATGAAAATCATGGAAAATTCTCCGAACAAATTGTAATATTCATGAATAAACTTCGTTTTAAATTTAATCAACAAAATTAAAGCGATATGAAAAATTTAAAGAAACTGACAAAAACAGAACTTAAGTCGATGTACGGTGGACAACCAAAAAAGTATTGTGTTTACTGCGAAAGATTAAATAAAACAGTTTGCAGTGAAATTCCGATCGCACAATGTCCTTAACAACTTATGAAACCGCTTTTACGAGGCGGTTTTTATTTTTTATTTAAAAAACTTTTAAACTAATTTCAGAATAACCGCAAACCAAAGGTTCGACGTAGTCAAAAGTCTCAAAAGGTAATCACAACGCAATGATTAGTATATTCAAAGTTCTCAAAAGAATAAAAATCGAAGATTTTTTAACTACTGTGACCTTTTTTATTGTATTCATCAACTTTAAATAAAAGCTAAGCTCATCTTTTGTGACTGTTGTGGTTATATAAAAGTTTAAACTTTAATTATAATTTTTTATTGTTTAATAATTCATTCTGTTAAAACTTAGAGGCAGAACCTGATGCTATACAACAAAAATTAATACATTTGATGGTATAATTGAAATTTGTGAATCCTATTTTAGACGTCGTTGTACGATCACTTTGCGTTTATCTTTTTATGGTAGTCGCGATTCGCCTTTTTGGTAAAAACCAGCTTTCGCAGCTGAATGCCGGAGATGTTGTTCTGCTTTTGCTTATTTCCAACGCTGTTCAGAATGCAATGGTTGGAGAAAACACTTCTCTTCAAGGAGGGCTTGTTGCAGCACTTGTACTTTTTATTGCCAATTTTATTGTTAAAAGATTAATGTTTTCAAACAAAAAATTCAGCAGTTTTCTTGAAGATGATCCTGTGATTTTAGTGAAGGATGGTAAAGTAGATCAGGATGCCTTAGATAAAGTAAAAATCAACAAAGATGAGCTGGAAGAAGCGATCCGTGAGCATGGTGTTGACAGTATAGATAAAGTGAAACTTTCCATCCTTGAAGTTGACGGAAATATAAGCGTAGTATCCGAAGACGAACAAAATAAGCAAACACATTATTCCAGAATTAAAAGAAAATACAAACGCAAATACCATTAATTTTCAAAGTTAATATTTGTATAAAGTCAGTATTAAAGCATATTTCAAAAGATTTAAATAACTTAATTCACTTTTTTGGCATCAACATTGTTTCATATATCCGGAAATTTGAAAAGTGAAAAAATGAAAAGTTTGATTAAAATTGTTGGGGTTGCAACAGTTATGGTGTTGATGACTTCATGCATTGTTCATGAGCATCATGGAAGAAGGGGAATGCCTCCGGGACAGGCAAAGAAAGTATATATCTATGAAAAAAGAGGCCACGGACCAGGACATGGTCACCACAAACGACGTGGGCATGGACGTCACAGGTAAAATTTAAAATAAAGAGCATCGAATTTTCGGTGCTTTTGTTTTTTAAATAACATTGGCATCCAGCTTGATAAATATATTGTAATCACAAATAAAAATTTATGAAAAACTTATCTAAAATGTTACTGGCACTGGCTATGTTTGCCGTGCTGTCTTCTTGTCTGCACAGGCCTCCGGCTCCTCCAAAACCGCCTGCACCTCCGCACAGAAGGTAAAAAATTAAACCCGAAATTTCCCGGGTTTTTTATTTTGAGATAAATATATATAAACGTAACTTTTAAAGCCTATTATAATGTATTTTCAACATTAAGGAATTAAGTCCCTTTAGCTTAAAACATAATAAAAATCAATTTATTGATTCATTAACTTGAATAAAACCTAACTCACTAAAATTGACTACGTCGAATCTAAAGATTTCTTAATGTTGAATTAAAAAATAAACAAAGTTCATTTAATTTAGAAAATTAAGAAAAAACTGTCAAAAAATTTATTTAATAAAATTTAAACAGACTCTTAAAGTCTTGACTTTCTTGGATTTAAAAAGGTATTAAAGATCATTACTTCCTGTCCAAATTTATTTTCTACACGTTCAACAATACTCTGAAGTTCACTTTTCACAAAATCTTCTCTAAGATCATCATTATCAAAAACCAGCAGCAGATTATAATTTTTTCCTTCTTCAATATAGTCGCTGCCCACTTCCGAAAGAATATATTTATTGACATCCATTAAGTTTTCAGCCATTAAAATCAATGTTTCATCGATATAATTTTCCCATTCTTCCAGATTGCTTTTCGTACAGTGGAAAGTTATGCTTAATACGCTCATATTTTATGATTTTTTTAATAATTTGAGTAAAATTCTAGGGCAAAAATCGGCAAATTTTTCGTAAATTAGCCCGTTAATAAAAATTCAAAAAAAATAATTTTCAGACATACAGCTAAGGGTCTGACTGTCATTATAATAAAATTTGTTTATGCAAAAAGAAGGAGAAAGACTGATTCCCATCAATATTGTTGATGAAATGAAGTCGTCTTATATCGATTATTCGATGTCTGTTATCGTTTCAAGGGCGTTACCTGACGTGAGAGACGGCTTGAAACCCGTTCATAGAAGAGTACTTTACGGTATGTATGGATTAGGGGTTTTTTCTAATAGAAAATATTTAAAATCTGCTAGAATTGTTGGAGACGTTTTAGGTAAATACCACCCTCACGGAGATTCTTCTGTATACGATGCAATGGTGAGAATGGCTCAGGACTGGAGCCTTCGTTATCCTCAGGTAGACGGGCAGGGTAACTTCGGTTCAATGGACGGTGATCCGCCGGCGGCTATGCGTTATACCGAAGCACGATTGAAAAAGATTTCTGATGAAGTGCTTTCAGACCTAGACAAAGAAACGGTAGATTTTCAGAATAACTTTGACGATAGCTTACAGGAGCCTACTGTTTTACCTTCTAAAATTCCTAATCTTCTGGTAAACGGAACTTCCGGTATTGCCGTAGGGATGGCCACAAACATGGCCCCGCACAACTTATCCGAATCGGTAGATGCCATCTGTGCATATATTGATAATAAAGAAATTACCATTGATGAACTAATGCAGCACATCATCGCCCCGGATTTTCCTACAGGTGGAATTATCTACGGATATGACGGTGTAAGAGATGCATTTCATACCGGTAGAGGAAGGGTAGTGCTTCGTGCTAAAGTTGCCTTTGAAGAAATAGGAAATAGAAATGCCATTATTGTCAATGAAGTTCCTTATCAGGTAAACAAAGCCGAGATGATTGCCAGAACCGCAGAATTGGTGAAGGAAGAAAAAATCCCGGGAATTTACGAAATCAGAGATGAGTCAGACAGAAGAGGGCTTCGTATTGTTTATGAATTGAAAAATGACGCGATTCCGAATGTTGTTCTAAACTTATTATATAAATATACAGCGCTTCAGACCTCTTTCAGTGTTAATAATATTGCTTTGGTACATGGAAGACCAGAACAATTAAATCTGAAAGACATTATCCACCATTTTGTGGAGCACAGACATGAAGTGATCGTAAGAAGAACTCAATTTGAGCTTAGAAAAGCAAAAGAAAGAGCTCATATTTTGGAAGGTTTCATGAAAGTGATCGGAACTCAGGATTCCCTGGACAGAGCAATTTCTATCATTCGTCACTCTGCCAATCCGCAGGCTGCAAAAGAAGGATTAATTGAAGCTTTTGAACTTTCTGAAATTCAGGCTCAGGCAATTCTTGATCTTCGTCTTGCGCGTCTTACAGGAATGGAACTTGATAAGATCCGTGACGAATATGATGCGATTATGAAAGAAATTGCTGATCTTGAAGATATCCTGGCTAATGAACCAAGAAGATTCCAGATCATTAAAGATGAATTAATTGAAGTTAAAGAGAAATATGGCGACGAAAGAAGAACCGAAATCGATTATTCAGGAGGTGAAATGTCTATTGAAGATATCATCCCGAACGAATCTGTAGTACTTACTATTTCACATGCCGGATATATCAAAAGAACTTCACTTTCAGAATATAAAATTCAAAGCAGGGGCGGTGTAGGAAATAAAGCAGCAACAACAAGGGATTCAGATTTCCTTGAGTACATTGTTTCTGCTACCAACCACCAGTATATGCTGTTCTTTACTGAAAAAGGAAGATGTTACTGGCTAAGGGTATTCGAAATTCCTGAAGGCTCTAAAACAGCAAAAGGAAGAGCGGTACAGAACTTAATTAACATCGAACCCGATGATAAAATTAAAGCTTACATCAGAACCAATAACCTTAAAGATTCTGAATATGTGAATCAAATGAGTGTAGTAATGGTAACCAAAAACGGTACAATCAAGAAAACCTCATTGGAAGCTTATTCAAGACCAAGGGTAAATGGGGTAAATGCGATTGAAATCAGGGATAATGACCAGTTGTTAGGAGCATATTTAACGAACGGCACATCACAGATCATGATTGCTACTAAAAATGGTAAATGTATCCGTTTCCCTGAAGAAAAAGTAAGAGAAGTAGGAAGAGGTTCCATTGGTGTTCGCGGTATTGCCATGGATGATAATGATGAAGTAATCGGTATGATTGTAGTAAATGATGTAGAAAAAGAAACCGTTCTTGTAGTATCTGAAAAAGGATACGGAAAGAGAACAGCCGTTGAAGACTACAGAATTACCAACAGAGGAGGAAAAGGAGTAATCACTTTAAACATTACTGAAAAAACAGGAAATCTGATTGCCATCCAAAACGTAACAGATGAAGACGGATTAATGATCATCAACAAATCCGGTGTTGCCATCAGAATGGGAATGGATGAAATGAGAGTAATGGGTAGAAATACACAAGGTGTAAAACTCATCAATCTTAAGAAAAACGATGAAATTGCTGCCATTGCCAAAGTTGAAATGGACAAAGAAGTAGAAGATTCTGAAGAAATTGAAGAAATAGAAGGAACTGTAGCTGATAACCAAGAAAACGATACAGAAACTCCGCAGACAGACCACGCTGAGGGAAATGAGAATTCTGATTCGGAAGAATAATTGTATAACTAATATAAAATAGTGATTATGAAAAAGCTAATTTTAGGTATGGCTATCGTAGCATCAGCTTTGGTTTTCGGACAAAAAGGCGATGTAAACGCTCAGCTACAAGAAGCCAACAAAGTAGCAATGGATGCGTACAACGCGAAAAACTATGCTGCAGCAGCCCCTAAGTTTATGGAAGTTTATAACTTACTAAAAACGAGCGGACAGGATAATAAAGTATATATGTATTATGCAGGTTTAAATTATGCATTGGCAAACGATATTCCTCAGGCAACAAAAATATATACAGACCTTATCAATTCAGGATACACTGGCGTTGAAACAACTTATACTGCAAAAGAGAACAAAACAGGACAGGTTATAAGCTACGACAAAAATACCTGGGAACTTTTAAAGAAAACTTCTTCAAAAGATTACTCTGATTTCAAAACAGAGCAGTCTCCAAGCGTAGAAGCTGATCTTTACGAAACATTATCAACTCTTTTGTTGAATGCAAAGAAAAATGACGAAGCTTTGGCGATTATTGAAAAAGGACTTGCAAAATTCCCTAACAATGCTAAACTAAAGGAATATCAGGGAAGTGCATTATATGCTTCCGGAAATACGGATAAATTTATGCAAAACCTGAAGGAGCAGTTAGCAAAAAATCCTAATGATGCGACCAACTGGTACAATCTTGGGGTTCTTCAGTCTAAAAATCCGGAAACAGCAAATGAAGCGGTCACTTCTTTCCAAAAAGCTATTGAGCTGAAACCTGATTTTGCGAATGCTTACCAGAATTTAGTTTACACGGTAATTGGTGATGATGAAAAAGCTGTCAGTGAAATTAATGCATTAAGAAAGACAAAGCCGGACGAAGCAACCAAACTTATTGAAGCAAGAAAAGAAAGATTCAATAAATCTATACCATACGGAGAAAAATGGCTGCAGGCAATGCCAAATGATATTACCGCTGTTCAGGTAATGAAAGACGTCTATAATACGACAAAAAATACGGCTAAATACAATGAAATGAAAGCTAAAGAAGCTGAACTTCAGGCAAAGCAGCCAAAATAAATCAATAAAAAACCGGAACATTTAAGTTTCGGTTTTTTTATGCTTAAAATCCTGATAAAATTTAATCCTAACCAAGAACGGTTACTCCTTTCTGAATAATTTCATAAATGGCGTCTCTGCCATTATCCGGCTTTACATTTACAGCTTTTGTTCCATTGAAATGAAGGCAGGTGATATATCCGCTGTTTACCGCATCAATACAGGTAAATTTCACACAATAATCCATTGCAAGACCTACAATTTCCAATAACTGAATATCGTGGTATTTCAGAAAATCATCCAATCCGGTTTTCATAAAATGATTATTGTCCTGGAAACCACTGTAGCTGTCAATTTCAACATTTTTCCCTTTCTGAATGATATGAGTTACTTTATCTCTGTTCAGATCTTTGTGAAACTCAGCACCGAAAGTTCCTTGAATACAGTGATCCGGCCACATAAACTGTGGGACACCATTTAAAATGATACTTTCACCGACTTTTCTGCCATTATTGCTGGCAAAACTTTTATGATTAGCAGGATGCCAGTCCTGAGTCAAAACAATCTGATCGTATTCGTTTTCATCCATTAATGCATTGATGTATGGGATTACCTCATTTGCACCCGGAACAGCCAATGCTCCGCCTTCACAAAAATCATTCTGTACATCTACGATTATTAACGCTTTTTTCATATTTAATATTCTCGAATTTTTGATAAATTTACAAAAACTAATATTCAAAAAATTGACCAGATAACATTTATCGGACAAATAGACATTTATGAAAATCTTTTAAAAATAAAAATGAACACTATAGAACAAAAAAAGTATCCGATAGGCAGGTTTGAGGAGCCTGAAAATATCTGTGATATTAAATTGGACGAATATATAAAAGTCATCAAAGATTTTCCCGGAAGACTGAAAAATCTAATTGAAGATTTCTCAGATGATCAGCTTGACACTCAATACAGAGAAGGCGGCTGGACAGTACGCCAGCTCGTAAATCATATTGCAGACAGCCATATCAACAGCTTTACCCGTTTTAAATTGGCTTTAACGGAAGACAATCCTACAATAAAACCTTATGACGAAGCAAAATGGGCGGAACTTCAGGACAGCCAGAATATGCCTGTAAAACCTGCAATGAGGATGATCAAAGGAACTCATCAACGATGGACAGTATTATTGAAAAGCATGACGAATAAACAGTTTGAAAGAACATTCCATCATCCCGAGCACAATAAGAACTACGATCTCAGACATTGTCTTGCCATTTATGTCTGGCATTGCAATCATCATTTTGCTCATATAGAAAATCTTAAGAAAGAAAAAGGCTGGTGAAAAAAAGTCTTCACAATCCGGTTTTTTTTGAAGAGGTTATAAACAGAATTCACAATTTACGGCAACATTCAAAACCAAGATGGGGAAAAATGGATGTCTGTCAGATGATGAGACATTGTAATCACGTTCTTCAGGTGCCTCTCAGAAAGATTGAGCTTCCTGAAATTAATCGTCTCTTTGCAGTAATCGGAATTATAACCAAATGGGAGATTCAGGTTTTTAATAACGGAATTCCCCGAAACATGCCGACTTTTCAAAAACTTATTATTAATTTTGAGTGTGATTTTGAAGAAGAAAAGGAAAGCCTTTTAAGAACACTTGAAGAGTATCGGGTCTGCTTTAAAAATGAAAACCTCCCGGATCATCATGTTCTTTTTGGTAAAATGAAAAGTAAAGACTGGGGATTTCTGGAATACAAACATCTTCATCATCATCTAAAACAATTTGGCGTATGAGTTTTTTTGACAAAATATTCGGAGGAAAAGAAGAAGATTCTGAAAAAAGTCCGATCTGGAAATATATAGAATCTGAGGAAGATCTGAAAAAAGCAATTGAAAGTTCCTTCACTCAGAAAATTGGAATTTTTAAGCATTCCACAAGCTGCTTTATCAGCAAGACGGTATTAAGGAATTTTGAAAAAGAAATCCAAAGCCTGCCTCACAAGCCTGAATTATATTTTCTGGATTTGCTTGCTTACCGAGCAATTTCAAATAAAATTGCTGAAGATCTGGAAACACGACATGAAAGCCCGCAGTTTTTGGTTATTGAAAACGGAAAGGTAATCAATAATGCATCTCACCAACATATTTCGGCAGACCAAATCGTATAATGAAGAATATCAATAATTATTTATCCAAAGTTCTGGATGTTCCGGTTGATAAAGTAAACATGTGCAGCCTGCATTATGAAGTAAAGAAAATTCAGAAAAATCAGTTTCTTTTGCAGTACGGCGAAATTTGCAGGTACATTTATTTTGTTGAAAAAGGACTTCTTAAGATGTATTCTATCGACAAAAACGGAAAGGAGCATATCATTCAGTTTGCTCCGGAAAGCTGGCTTATTTCGGATCGAAGCAGCCTTTATTTTAACGAAAAATCCATTTACTATATAGAAGCCGTGGAAGATTCTGAAGTTCTGCTTCTGCATCCTGATTTTATTAATAAGCTGATCGGTGAGTTTCCAAACAGTCTTGAAAAAAGTGATATTCTTTTGCAGAAACATATTAAAAGCCTGCAGGACAGGATCAATTCTTTACTAGGAGAAACTGCGGAGGAACGCTACATGAAATTCATCAAAATGTATCCTGATCTCTTGTTAAGGGTTCCACAATGGATGATTGCATCCTATCTTGGAATTACTCCGGAAAGCCTTAGCCGTGTGAGAAAGGAGCTTGCGAGGAAAAATTTCGTTCCCGACAGTAAATAGGGAGAAATCTGAACGGCTTTTTTAAGTATGACTGTGATCATATATTAGTAGCATAATATTATCTATCTTTGGTGAACACACCACTAAATATAATATTATGAAATTTCCGTATTCCAACCTAAACAGACATCAGCAATTTTCTATACGCTGTTGATGCTCCATATAAAAAATTCAAACCTTGCTGACTGAAAAGCAGCAAATCAAAAAAATATAATTCTGATAAATTTTTTAACCCGTTTATCTTTGAGAAACGGGATATTTTTTTTATAAAAGTTCTGCATCTATTAGCACAATAATTTTTCTTACTTATTGATTTATAGTCACTATACATCAATTACAGTCTGGTTATTAATCTTAAAAAGGTGCGAAATTTGCATATAAATGATAGGCTGCCAATTCTATTTTCTACTAGGAGTGCTTAAAAAATAAAAACATCTAAAAAACAACTGATATGGTTATTAAAGAAGAAGTTCTGCATTCTGTAGGAGCAATTACCAGACATTATCAACCCTCTGAAATTATCTTCAGTGAGGGAGACGTTCCAAAATTCTATTACCAGATTGTTAACGGAGAAGCAAAGCTTAATAATTACAGTGACGATGGAAAAGAGATCATACAGACACTGTTAGAAGATGGACAAAGCATAGGCGAATCTTTACTTTTCATCGACAAGCTTTATCCTGTAAATGCCGTTGCTATTACAAAATGTACCGTTTTAAGACTTCCTAAAACCATTTTTCTTGATCTTATGAAGCTTTATCCCGAAATATCTTTTAACATGAATAAAATCCTTTCTCAGAGGCTTTATTTTAAATTAATAATGGCACAAAACTTGTCCTCTCAGAATCCGACTGCCAAGCTTAAAGCATTGATGGATTATTTGAAAAGCTTTCAGAAAGAACAGTCTCCATATTCATTTATGATTCCGCTGACCAGGCAACAGATGGCAAGTCTTACAGGTCTCCGTGTGGAAACGGCGATCAGAACTATAAAAGTTATGGAGAAAGAAAAAATAGTAAGAATTAAAGATCGTAAAATCTTATATTGAGCTTGGGCTTCAATACTGATTTTTTACGATCTTTTTAACTCTAAAATAACTGTAAAAATGAAAACGATCAGCTGTATGAATATCGATCCCGAAATTCTTTACAAATTCGGAGCCGAGAAGAAATCTTATAAGCAAGATGAAATCATATACAGAGAAGGCGATCATGCAGCCTATTATTACCAGATTATAAAAGGTAAAATCAAGCTGAACAGCTATAATGAGGAAGGAAAAGAATTTATCCATAACATCATAGGTGAAAATCAAAGCTTCGGCGATTCATTGCTTTTTATCGAAAAATTTTATGTAATGAATGCCATATGCCTTACCGCAACTGAACTGATAAGGCTTCCCAAAAATAATTTTCTTGAGCTCTTACAAAACAATCCCCAAATTTCTCTTGAAATGAATGCCTGTCTCTCCCAGAGGTTATACTTTAAGGCCATCATGCTTCAGAATATGTCTTCCCAAAATCCTGTTATCCGCCTGGAAGGCTTACTCAATTATTTAAAAAGTTATCATAACGGTGACTGTGAACAGTGCTTTCCTGTAGAACTTACACGTCAGCAGATTGCCAATCTTACAGGACTGAGAGTTGAAACCGTAATAAGGACTCTCAAAAAAATGGAAAGAGAAGGCAAACTTAAAATAAAAGACCGGAAAATTTTATATTAATGCCTTCCAACATGATTTGGGTCATAAACTGGTGATATATTCTAACGTAAATTTGAGTTAATTAATTCATCCATATTTCTTAAAACCTCCTCAAGAGGTACATGTTAAGCTCTTTTAGCTTTTATGTTCAATGCAAATTAACCAAAAAACCATTGCTGTCTAATACTAGTCACGGCCGGCAATACCATCACTATAATATTAATATAAAAAATTCAGTTATGAACACTAGAAATTCAAGAAATCGTAGTTCCAGAGGAAACTCAGATTCATCAAGCAATCTTGAAGAAATTTATCAATTAGGTTATGACCACGGTTATAACGATGCGTCACAGGACGAAGAATATGATGACGACTTCTCAGAGTATGAAGATTACTTTGATGAAGACTATGACGATGAAGAGGAAGACTATGACGACTATGATGATGAAGATTATGACGATTACGACGACGATGATTATGATGATGACGATGAAGACTACGATGACGACGAAGATGATAATAGAGGAAGAGGCAGAGGAAGATCAAGTAACGGAAACCAGCAGAGAGACAGCCAGGGAAGATTTACTTCCGGAGGTGGCAGAGGAAGTTCCCGTGGAGGATCAGGATCCGGACGTGGTTCAGGTTCAAACTCCGGCTCAGGAAGAGGAAGAAACTCAGGAGGATCCGGGGGATCAAGATCTGGCGGAAGAGGCAGGTCATCGAGAGGATCATCCAATTCAAACAGTGACAACTATGATCACAGACATGATAATCCGGGAAGACCGAGAGGAAGCAGAAACGGAGGTGGAAGATCTTCAGGATCAGGTTCTGGCTCAAATTCAAATTCAGGAAGATCAGGATCAGGTAGCAGCAGAGGCGGCTCCAGATCAGGAAATAACGGCGGTTCAGGTCGAGGTTCCAATTCTGGTTCTGGTTCAGGAACATCAAGAAGAGGCTTTGCATCAATGAGCAAGTCTGAACGTACGAGAATTGCTCGTATGGGCGGACAGGCATCCCATGGAGGCGGAAGATCTTCAGGTTCCGGCAGATCCGGATTTGGAGGCAGACGTAATAATTCATAATTCTTTTTCCACGATTACCTCTTTATTGTTTTAAGTAAAGGGGTAATCTTTTATAAAAAACCAAACACCACTTCACATTATGGCAACGAAAACATTAGATAATAAAGACAACAGTACAACAGGTACAGGTACCTCATCTACATCTGCAACCGGCACATCAAAAAAAACAGCATCGGTTGATAATGCTACAGTAGACAAAAACGAGATGAACAATTCCCCTTTGCATAAATTTTTTGTTTCTGCTCTTAAAGATATTTACTATGCAGAAAACGCAATCATTGAAGCATTAGGAAAAATGCAGGAAGCTGCTACTACAGAAGAGCTGAAAGAAGCATTTGAAGACCATCAGCTTCAGACTCAGAAACATGTGAGCAGACTTGAAAAAGTTTTCAAGCTCATCAATGAAACTCCTGAGAAAAAAGAATGTAAAGCTATTAAAGGAATCATCGAAGAAGGTGAAGAAATCATAAAGTCTACAGAAGAAGGTTCTATGACACGTGATGCCGCTTTGATTATAGCTGCACAAAAGGTTGAGCATTATGAAATTGCAACCTACGGCGGACTGGCGCAATTGGCCATCACCATGGGACACGATAAAGCAGCCGATCTTCTCGAAAAAACATTACAGGAGGAAGAAGATACAGATTATGATCTGACAGAAATCGCTGAAACCTACATCAATTTTGATGCAGAACAGGAAGATTAATTTTAAAATATAAAGCCATGTAGAGCTTCTATGTGGCTTTTAATATAATCACTGTACATTACTCATTAAAAGCATCCCAACTGCTTTTAAAGCAAAATCAAATACCACAAAATAATAAGAATTATGAAAAGCAATGAACCAACAAATGAAAAACTGAACCAGCTGGAATCTCACATGACTTCAAATGAGAATGAAAAACTAACAACCAATCAGGGACTGAAAATCAACAACAATCAGGATTCACTGAAAGCAGGAGACAGAGGTCCTACCTTGCTTGAAGATTTTATTCTCAGAGAAAAAATTACACATTTTGATCACGAAAGAATTCCTGAAAGGGTAGTACACGCCCGTGGCTCCGGCGCACATGGTGTATTTAAATTAACTAAAAGTCTTGCAGAATATACAAGAGCAAATTTTTTGTCGGAAGTAGGTAAAGAAACACCTGTTTTTGTAAGATTTTCAACTGTTGCCGGAAACAGAGGAAGTACAGATCTCGCAAGAGACGTCCGCGGATTTGCCGTAAAATTCTATACAGACGAAGGTAATTATGACTTGGTGGCCAACAATATTCCTGTATTTTTCATTCAGGATGCCATTAAATTCCCTGATCTTGTTCACGCTGTAAAACCTGAACCTCACAACGAAATACCGCAGGCACAGTCTGCTCACGATACATTTTGGGACTTTATATCTCTGATGCCTGAAAGCATGCATATGATCATGTGGCTGATGAGCGACAGGGCAATCCCAAGAAGCTTTTCAAGAATGGAAGGATTCGGGGTACATTCCTTTAAATTAATTAACGATGAAGGAAAAGCTCATTTTGTTAAATTCCATTTCAAACCAAAATTGGGTGTACATTCGGTTGCCTGGGATGAAGCACAGAGAATTTCAGGAGTAGATCCTGATTTTCATAAAAGAGATCTTTGGGAATCCATTGAAAACGGAATGTTCCCGGAATGGGATTTCGGCGTGCAGCTGATTCCTGAAGAAGATGAATTTAAATATGATTTTGATCTTCTCGACCCAACAAAAATTGTTCCTGAAGAAGTTGTACCGGTGCAGCTTATCGGAACTTTAACATTAAATAAAAACCCGGAAAACTTTTTCGCAGAAACAGAGCAGATCGCTTTCCATCCCGGACATATTGTTCCCGGAATCGATTTCACAAATGACCCGTTACTGCAGGGAAGACTATTTTCCTATACTGATACGCAACTAATAAGACTTGGAGGTCCGAATTTCCATGAAATCCCGATCAACCGATCTGTAAAAACCGTTCACAACAACCAGAGAGACGGATACATGAGACAACAGATTGCCAAAGGAAAAGTAAGTTACGAACCGAATTCTATCGGTGGAGGATGTCCTTTCCAGGCAATGATGAAAGAAGGAGGTTTTGTATCCCAGGAATCAAGAGTTTCGGGAGCCAAAGTAAGAGAACGAAGCAAGAGTTTTGTCGATCATTATTCTCAGGCCAAATTGTTCTACAACAGCCAGTCTGCTCCGGAAAAAATGCATCTTCAGAATGCATTGATTTTTGAACTTTCTAAAGTTACGATACCCGAGATCAGAGAAAGAATGGTAAGCCAGCTGGCCTTTGTAGATAAAGATCTCGCCTCGAAAGTTGCAGGAAAATTAGGCGTTGAAGTGAAAGAGCTCAATTTCCCAAATCAAAGCATTCCGGCGGATGTAGATCCGTCAACACTACAAAGTGAAGAAAGAGAACCTGACATTAAAATCTCGGAAGCGCTAAGCATGCAGAATACTGTTAAAGATACTATTATGGGCAGAAAAATAGGTTTCATTATGGCAAATGGCGCAGATGCAGGATCTGTTAACGATTTAAAAACCAAACTGGAAGCAGAAAATGCAGTTGTGGAAATCATCGGAACAAGTATGGCTCCGGTAAAGACTGATGACGGATCTTTACTGACTCCGAAACATTCTTTAACGAGCAATGCCAGTGTTTCTTTTGATGCACTTTATATCGCGGCAGGAGAAAACTCAACGAAAGAACTTCTCACTCCGGAAAATAAACCTCATGCATTAAATTTTGTCAACGAAGCGTACAAACACTGTAAGGCTATTTACTTCGGAGAAGGAACAGAGCCACTTTATATGAACAGTAACGTAAGCATGAAAAGTCACATTGATCCGGCTATCGTTATTGCCGAAGATGAAGATCCTTCCGGTAAGTTCATTAAGGCTATTGCCAATCACAGAGTCTGGGATCTTGAACTGGAACGAAATACCCAGAATTAAATAACACCTTCACACCAACCGCTAAATATTAAATTATGAAAGCAGCAGTTATCCACGGGCCCGGCCTTATCAAATGTGATACTGTCGACGATCCGATCATCAAAGAATCAAAAGACATTATTCTGAAAGTCACGTCAACAGCTATCTGCGGAAGCGACCTGCATATGTATTCAGGAGGAATTCCCCAGGTAAGGCCTATGGTGATGGGACATGAATTCATGGGAATTGTTGAGGAAGTGGGACAGCATATCACCAACCTCAAAGTAGGAGACAGGGTAGTTGTTCCGTTCCCGATTTCCTGTGGAAGCTGCTATTTCTGTCAGCACGACCTTCCGACAGCCTGCGAACACAGTAATCCCGAACATTACGGCCCGGAAGGCGGAATTCTTGCCGATAAAGGAGGAGCACTTTTTGGCTATTCAGATCTTTACGGAGGTTATGACGGCGGCCAGGCACAGTATGTCAGAGTTCCCTACGCACATTTCGGTCCGCGGAAAGTTCCGGATAATCTTACCGATGAGCAGGTTCTTTTCCTTACCGATATTTTCCCTACCGGATACACAGGAGTAATGTGGGGTGAATTAAAAGGAGGCGAAACAGTTGCCATTTTCGGTGCCGGGCCTGTAGGTTCTATGTCGGCAAAATCAGCTATCCTGCATAAAGCAAAAAAAGTAATTGTCGTAGATACTCAGCAATACCGGCTTGATCAGATTAAAAATCTCACCGGCTGCGATACCATTTTATGGGAAGATGGTCAGGATGTTATTGACCGGATAAGGGATATGACAGACGGCAGAGGAGCAGACCTTTGTATCGATGCTGTAGGCTTTGAACCGGACAGAAACCTTCTAGACCGTGCGAAAGCTGTGATCAATTTTGAGAAAGGTTCCATTAAAGTTCTGGAAGCCTGTATGAGCGCTGTAAGAAGAGGCGGAATTGTTTCTGTCCTTGGAGTTTATCCTGTAAACTATGATAATTTCAAACTTGGACAGATTTTTGATAAAGGAATTACTATAAAGGCCGGACAGTGCAATGTTCACGCAATCATTGATGAATTGCTGGATCATGTACAGAGCGGCAGGGTACAGCTGAATGACATTATTACCCATCGTCTCTCTCTTGAAGATGTTTCTAAAGGTTATGAAATCTTCGATAAGAAACAGGACGGATGTGTAAAGGTTGTTCTTGATCCGTGGAAGGCTTCAGGCCTCTAAAAAAAATACACACAAACACATAAATATCAGAATTATGGAATTTCAAAAAAATCTTCTGGAATACATCAGCCAGTCTCTAATGACTACAGATGAAACCATTTCAGTAGCAGAAAGCGTTACATCAGGCTGTTTACAGCTAGCATTTTCGCAGATGCCGAATGCCTCAATGTTCTACAAAGGCGGACTTACAGCCTATACATTGCAGGAAAAAGTAAAATTACTGAATGTTGATGCACACGAAGCAGAAGAATGCGACTGTGTGTCAGAAAATATTGCGGAAACAATGGCCCTGAACGTGGCAAAGCTTTTCGAATCCGACTGGTCAATCGCTACAACCGGTTATTGTACACCAATACGCAATTCTTCATATAAAATTTTTGCATTCTTTTCATTCTCTTACAAAGGGGAAATCGTTTTGACGAAAAAACTGGAACTGCATCCTAAAACGCAGGCATTAAATGCCCAGCTTTATTACACGGAATTTATTCTGGGATGCTTTAAAAGTGAAATTAATCAATTATTAATTTTAAAGTAAGATGATGAATAAAAAAAATGAATATGCGCTGATTACGGGAGCAACCAGCGGTATCGGTTATGAGCTTGCAAAACAGTTTGCAAAGAATGGATATGATCTTGTTATGGTGGCCCGGAATCATGACGAACTGAAAATAAAGGCAGACGAATTCAAGATTTACGGAATTAATGTAATTACCATTGCCAAGAATCTCTTTATTGAGGAAGACGCTTACGCTTTATATTCTGAACTGAAACTCAACGGAATCAGTCCTTCCATCCTTGTAAATGATGCAGGACAGGGCGTATACGGAAAGTTTCAGGATACGGATATTCACAGAGAAGTTGATATTGTTAATTTAAATATTGTTTCTGTCATTATCCTGACAAAAATGTTTTTAAAAGACCGTTTACCCAAAGGATCAGGGAAAATCCTGAATCTTGCTTCTATTGCAAGTAAAGCACCCGGCCCTTGGCATTCGGTGTATCACGGGACAAAAGCATTTATCTTATCCTGGTCTGAAGCGATACGTGAAGAGCTTAAAGATACCGGAATTACCGTAACGGCACTTCTCCCGGGACCTACCGACACCGATTTCTTTAACAAAGCCGACATGAACGAAAGCAAAATCCTGGAGGATAAAGACAACCTTTCTTCACCCGAAGAAGTGGCGATTGACGGATACAATGCTTTAATGAATGGAGATGATAAAGTGGTTTCAGGATTAAAAAATAAACTGACCGTAGCCATGTCGAATATCGCAACAGACAGTATGGCTGCACACAGAATGGCAGAAATGCAAAAACCGGTAAATGAAAAATAGATTTTTATGGGGAATTTGAAATTAGAAAATAAGACTGTACTGATCACAGGAGCAGACAGCGGAATCGGCAAAGCGGTCGCCGTACTTTTTGCAAAAGAAGGTGCAAATATTGCAATCATTTATTATTCCGATGATAAGGATGCGGAAAAAACAAAATCAGAAATTGAAAGCCTGGGAAGAAAAGTCTCCATATTTCAGGGAGATGTTAATGACTATCAGTTCTGCGAAGAAACAACAAAGAAAGTTGTATCTGAATTCGGCGGTATTGACATATTGGTGAATAATGCCGGCGTACAGTTCCCTGCTGATAATATCCTTGATCTGGAAGAAGAAAATATCAGGACAACCTTCAATTCTAATATTATTGGGATGATTCTCCTTACGAAAATCGTTTTCCCTTACCTGAAAGAAGGAAGCTCTATAATAAATACAACATCGGCAACTGCCTATCAGGGACATCCCGAGCTGCTGGATTATTCGGCAACAAAAGGGGCAATTGTTACTTTCACCCGGTCATTGGCATTACAGGCAAAGCCTAAAGGAATTCGCGTAAATGCAGTAGCACCCGGCCCTGTAGCAACACCATTGACGAAAGAGACTTTTGGTGAGGAAGAAGATGATCCGAACAAGCCACCTTTTGAAAGAAATGCAACTCCGGAAGAAGTAGCAACCAGCTTCCTATTCCTTGCGAGTGATGATGCAGCCCAGATTACCGGGCAGGTTCTTCATCCCAACGGCGGAATTGTCGTGAACGGATAAATAAAAAAAAAACAATAAACAATGATTATGAAAACAGCCACTTTGGTTTTGGGGATTTTAAGCCTTTTCGTATTCTCATCCTGCAGATGCGGCGTTGAGGAAGACGAACCCAAAAATAAGTACGACAGCAGCCAGAACAAAACCGGAACAACGGAAAGTGATACGCTGCAGATCAAGTAAGTTTAACTAAAATTCTAAGTCATGTACAGAGACGGCGCAAGAAAAAGTATATGGCAGGAAGAAATCAGGAAATTTTCCTCGGAAGCCGACCTCCACCAGCTATATGATGTAGCAATAGTTGGTGGTGGGATCACCGGCGTTTCTACTGCCCTAAAACTACAACAGGCAGGTAAAAGATGCATCCTTCTGGAAGCTGCCAATATCGGTTTCGGAACAACCGGCGGAACAACCGCACACCTTAATGATTTTTTCGATACCACCTTTAAAGAAGCAATTGATGATTTTGGTCTAGATAACGCAAAACTCCTTGCAAATGCAGGTCGGGAAGCCATCGGTATCATAGAAAACAATATTCAACAATTCGGTATTGATTGTGATTTCGAAAGAAAAACAGGCTATCTTTTTGCCTTGGATGAAAAACAGCAGAAGCAGCTGAAAGATATTGTAGAAGGAGCCTCTGAAGTAGGTCACGAGATGACGTATGTGGAAGAAATTCCATTTCCGATTCCGTTCAAGGAGGCGGTGCGTATTCCGGATCAGGCTCAGTTTCATCCTGTAAAATATATTAAAGGTTTATGTGAAGCTTTTATTGGCCTTGGTGGTGTTATCATAGAAGATTGCCGTAGTGAAAGCCATGATGAACATGAAAACCATGTCATCCTGAAAACGTCAGGAGGAGAAATTAAAGCTAAAAATGTTGTTTATGCTACCCATATCCCTCCCGGTTTGAGCATTCTGCATATCACCAACGCACCTTACAGAAGCTATGCTCTGGCGTTCAGTCTGAAAGACGGAAAATATCCGGAAGGCCTGGGATATGATCTCATCGATCCTTATCATTATTACAGGGTCCAGGAAATTGACGGACAGAAACTTTTGATTGCCGGCGGTGAAGACCATAAAACCGGTCATGAAGAAGATACAGGAGAATGCTTCTCAAGGCTTGAAAATTATGTCAGAAAATATTTTGATGTAGAAACAGTTTATTACAGCTGGTCAAGTCAATATTACGAACCTGCAGACGGATTTCCGTATATCGGTAAGCTTCCCGGAAGTGACGGTAAAATATTTACGGCAACAGGTTTCAGAGGAAACGGAATGATATTCGGAACCATCTCTTCGCAGATTTTATCTGATCTGATCATTACAGGAAGCAGTAAATATGAAGATACCTTCAGCCCGTCACGAATCAAGCCGATTGCGGGCTTTGCCGATTTTGTGAAAGAAAATGCAGTCGTAGCCTACGATTTTATCAAAGACAAACTTTTTGCTGAAAAAATCAATTCACTTACGGAAGTGAAAGAAGGAGAAGCAAAAGTGGTAAAATATGAAGGCGAATCCTACGCTTTATATAAAGAATCCAACGGGAAAATACATCTCGTAAAAAGCACCTGTCCGCATGCAAAGTGTGAAGTACGGTGGAACAGTGCAGAGCTCAGCTGGGACTGCCCGTGCCACGGATCACGTTTTAATGTTAATGGGAAACTTCTTACCGGGCCTACCGTCAGAGATCTTCCGCGTGTGGATACCGATTCTGCAATTTAATTTTAAAAATTATGTCTAAAAAAGGGTATTTATATCGAAACAGTTTAAGTATTGTTCTGATTATTTTCATGATTTCCTGTCTTGCGGCACAGTTTTTTACAGGCTGGAAAACCGACAATAAAGAACTTATGGAAAATGGAAGTCCGGCATTAAGTCTTGGACAATACATTCACAGCGGGCATTTTATTCAGGCAACATTTGAAAACTGGGAAAGTGAATTTCTGCAGATGATGCTATATGTGTTATTAACGGTTTCGCTTCGTCAGAAAGGTTCCAGTGAATCAAAATCATTGGAAGAGGAAGAAGATGTCGACAAAGAACCGATTCCTCATCCTGATGCACCCTGGCCCGTAAAAAAAGGGGGAATATGGCTTACCATTTATAAACATTCTTTATCAATAGCTTTTGCGATCCTGTTCATCCTCAGTTTTTCCCTTCATTTCTACGGAAGTCTGAAGGATTATAATGAAGAGCAGATCTCAAAAGAAAAACCCACGATCAGTGCATCACAGTATATCACAGAATCCCGTTTCTGGTTTGAGTCTTTTCAGAACTGGCAAAGCGAATTTCTCGCCGTTGCATCTCTGGTAATTCTTTCCATCTGGCTTCGGGAAAAAGGCTCTCCGGAATCTAAACCTGTAGATATGCCTCACCATGAGACACCTTAGTACCATTTGAGTTTATACCATAAAAGAGGCTGTCCAAACTTTTCTGGCAGTCTCTTTTGAGTTTTATTTTAATAATAATTTTACAGCATAAAGAGTGAAGTATATTTTTAATTTGCTCGGGAGGAGCAAGATCTGTGTAGAACTTTATCAGTGGCTTGTAATACCGGAACTCCGTAGGAGTTCTATCTTATAATAGCACACCTACGGCGTGCTTGCGATTATCCTATTGCTTTTTCTGCTACACAGATATTGCTCCTACGGAGCATGAAGATTACTTTGTTCATTTCTGGCAGAAAAAAAGAGGCTGTCCAAAAAAGTTGGACAGCCTCTTTTGAGTTTTATTTTAATAATAATTTTACAGCATAAAGAGTGAAGTATATTTTTAATTTCCTCGGGAGGAGCAAGATCTGTGTAGAACTTTACCGGTTGCTTGTAATACCGGAACTCCATAGGAGTTCTATCTAATAATAGCACACCTATGGCGTGCTTGCAATTATCCCATTTACATTTTATGCTACACAGATATTGCTCCTCGGAGCAGGAAGATTACTTTGTTCATTTACGGTAGAAAAAAAGAGACTGTCCAAACTTTCGGACAGTCTACCAAATTTTTATCTGAAGATCTTTAAATTTTAGCTTTACCTTCTACACCGTCAGAATTGTCGGTCGTATTTCCGGTAACGGCTGCTGTGACAAAATTTACAAGACTTACCAGTTTGCCCACTTTTGTATCCCAATAATAAGATTCTCTTGGTTCCACACGGATGATGGAAACATTTGGATCATCTTTTCCGTCCTCAAACCATGCTTTCGCCATTGGTGACCATTTATCTTCAATGGTTGAGCGGTCTTTATAGATTGTAGCATCCCCGAATACCGAAAGATACTGATAGTCTCCATTGTTCATAAAAAACAGCTGGACTCTTTTATCATCTTTAATTTCAAAATTTTTGTTGCTTGTATCGCTGCTGATGAACCAAAGATTCCCTTCATCGTCGGTTTCCTGTAGGGTCATCGGTCTTGAATTGATAGGAAGTGTTTCCAGTTCCGTACAGAACATACAGATTTTTGCACTTTCCGATAAATCCTTAATTTTTTTTACAGCGTCATGATGTGTAAGATTTTCTGTTGACATAATTTTATATTTTAGTGATTTGATAAATAAAAAGTACTGATTACTATTCAAAAATCCGACCATAATGAACGGTGTGCTCAAAATTTACATACGATAAGTAGGCATTTATAAATATTCTTTTTCAATTAAAAATTGAATACTAAGAGCCTATTTAAATTTTACTAAATAAATTTTTATAGTTTCTCCCTTAATTTTTCTAAACTAAATAAACTTTGTTTATTCTTCAATTTAACATTAAGAATTTTAGCGAGTTAGACTTATTCAAGTTAAGGAATCAATAAATTAATTTTATTAAGTTTTAAAGCTAAAAGGACTTAATTCCTTAATGTTAAAAATACATTATAAATTTAAACAGGCCCTTCGCTTGAAGCATTAATTCATTGATAAATAATTTTACCATATGAGGATGCGGAAGTATTATAAAAAACCTGCGCAGGTTTTACCTAAAAGGTGCTTAGGTTTTGATCAAAAGCTGCCTAGGTTTTAGTCAAAAGGTGCGCAACTTTTTTACCTGAAGTTTCAGGATCGATTTTTAACTATGAACAGTACTTCAGCATTTACCATAAATAATTTCTGATTCTGAAACTTTCTCAGTATTTTTACTGAACTTTAATTAATTATAAAATGATCCAGTATTTAGATAATATTCATCACAAAGATTCCAAAAACTTTTTTCTGATTGCAGGACCTTGTATCATCGAAGGTGAAGATATGGCACTTAAAATCGCCGAAAAGGTAGTTGAACTGACTAATAAATACAATATTCCTTATATCTTTAAAGGAAGTTTTAAGAAAGCCAACCGAAGCAGGGTAGATTCGTTTACCACGATCGGTGAGGAAAAATCTCTTGAAATCCTTAAAAAAGTAGGAGAGACCTTCAATATTCCTACCACAACGGATATCCATGAGAATGAGCATGCAGCCCTTGCTGCACAATATGTGGATGTATTGCAGATTCCTGCATTTCTCGTTCGTCAGACCGATCTTCTGGTAGCTGCTGCAGAAACTGGAAAATGTGTGACTTTAAAGAAAGGACAATTTCTTTCTCCGGAATCCATGAAGTTTGCCGTTCAGAAAATTACTGATTCCAATAATGAGAAAGTTGCCATCATCGAAAGAGGAAATTCATTCGGATATACCGATTTAATCGTAGATTACAGGGGTATTCCAACCATGAGAAATTATGCTCCGGTGATTCTTGATGTGACCCATTCTTTACAGCAGCCCAATCAGAGCTCAGGCGTTACAGGAGGCCGCCCGGATCTTATCGAAACCGTTGCTAAAGCCGGAATCGCCGTAGGAGCAGACGGAATTTTCATAGAAACACACCCTACTCCGGAAACCGCTTTATCCGATGGCGCTAATATGCTGAGACTTGATCTCCTGGAAGATCTGTTGCAAAAATTAACCAGAGTAAGAGAGGCAATCCTTTAATTTATTCTTTTATTCTTATTAAACGTTTTGCAGTTATCTTAACAAATGTTAATAAAGTTTAAATAAGTTAAAATAAAATTTATATATTCACGTTTGAAATTCTAAAACATTTCTTTTGAAAAAACTAGTTTTACCATTGAGCCTTATGGTTCCTGCATTAGTATTCTCCCAGGTAAGAAAAAAGAAGGATACAATGAAAACCGCCACTATTGAAGAAGTGGTATTTCAGAAAAAAGTGACAGGAAGAACCAATGATCTTACCACTGTGAAAATTTCAGCTAAAGATGCTCAGAATGTAGCGAGCATTTCCGGAGGTATTGAAGGAATTATTAAAACCTTACCTTCCGTTAACTCCAATACGGAGCTTTCTTCACAGTATATGGTTCGTGGCGGAAACTATGACGAAAACCTGATTTACATTAATGATATTGAAATCTACAGACCTTTCCTGATCAGGAATTCCCAGCAGGAAGGTTTGAGCATCATTAATCCGGATATGGTTTCCACCGTGAATTTCTCTGCCGGAGGTTTTGAACCGAGATACGGCGATAAAATGTCTTCAGCATTAAATATCTACTATCGGGAACCTGAAAAATTCGAGCTTTCGGGAGAAGGCAGCTTGATTGGCGGAAGACTTACCACCGGATTTGCAGCAGGCAAAGATAAAGATGACAATAGAAAACTTACTGCTTTATTTTCCGGGAGATACAGAAACACAAACCTTGTTCTCAACACGTTAAAAGAGGATACAGATTTTAATCCAAAATATATGGATTTTCAGACGTATCTCAACTATCATTTTAGCCCGAAATTAACGTTGTCATTTATAGGATATTATTCAAATAATGACTACGAAATGATTCCGAAAACAAGAGAAGTTGATTTCGGAAGTCTTTTGCAGCCGCTTAAACTGAATGTAGGATACATCGGGCGCGAAGACGATAAGTATAAGAATATGATGGGAACAGCATCAATGAACTTTAAACCGTCGGATAAATGGCGTTTTACCCTTGATGCTTTTGCTTATCAGAATCGTGAACGAGAGTATTATACTATAAATTCCAGGTATTCTTTAGAAACTTTTGATCCGGTAACCGGTGCTCCCGTTACTTCATATGATTCAGGAGGCCAGATAGAACATGCAAGAAACGATTTATATGTAAAAACTTACGGAGCACAGTTTAGGACACGTTTTTCACCAAACATCAATACCGATATTGAACTTGGATTTAAATATGAAAAAGAAAATTTAAAGGATCTTACCAATGAATGGAAACTGGTGGATTCCGCAGGATACAGTCTTCCCCATGAGGAATTTATAGTTCCACGGGACGCTGAAGATCTTAGGCTGATGTACAACATTGCAGGCAAAAACCATATACAGCCGACACGATTTTCTGCTTATGCTCAATATTCTCAGAAGTTTTTCTGGGGCAGCAGTAAAGTTTTCGTAAATGCCGGAGCGAGAGTTGCCCACTGGAGCTTTAATAATGAAACTATTTTTTCACCAAGGGCTCAGTTTGCCATCAAGCCGGATTGGGATACAGATATGTTGTTCAGACTTTCGGGAGGAGTTTATTATCAGGCACCTTTTTATAAAGAAATAAAAGATCTTGATGGAAATTTCAATTCCTCTATAAAATCTCAGCGATCCATTCAGGCTATCTTGGCCAATGACTACGAATTTTATATGTATGACCGTCCTTTTAAGCTGACGACAGAACTTTATTATAAGAAGATGAATGACCTTATTCCGTATTATATGGATAATGTCAGAATCCGCTATACTGGTAAAAACAATGCTTCCGGATATGCATATGGAATTGACACAAGACTCTTCGGGGAATTTGTTCCGGGTATAGATTCCTGGCTGTCGGCGAGTTATGCAAGAGTATACGAAAACATTGATGATAAAGGGAATATCCCTAGACCGACCGATCAGCGGTTCAGATTCGCGATGTTCTATCAGGATTATATGCCGGCATTTCCGCAAATGCGTGTCAACCTTACCTTAACCTATGCGATGGGGCTTCCGACAGGTGCACCGGTGCTTACAGATCCTTATCAATATCAGAAAACATTACCTTCGTACAAAAGGGTAGACCTTGGATTGTCATATGCATTTATAGATCCTAAGGAAAGGAAAGGAGGATATGGATTCTGGGGTAATTTTGATGAGCTGACTTTAGGCGTACAGGTTTTTAATGCATTTAACATCAGAAATACGGTAGCCAACCAGTGGATTACTGATGCAAATACGAATTTTATGTATCCTGTTCCGGTACGTCTTACAGGACGATTCTTTAATGTAAAGCTTGAATTTAAAATTAAATAAATAATAAAAGAACTTCTGGATATTCAGAGGTTCTTTTTGATTCTGTAACAACCTTCCAAAATTTTATAACAACAATATCACATATATTTTTAAATTTGTGTGTTAAAATAATTTTATATCCGTTTAAATGAAAAAGTATATTATTACGGCAGTAATTTCTGTATTCTCAATAATTTCGATATCAGCACAAACTAAAAAAGATGCTCAGGTTTCAGAATTGTATCACCATTATATTGCTATCAAATCTGCTCTGGCTTCTGATGATGCTGTTAAAACGTCAAAAGCGGCTTCAGAATTTGTCGAAACATCTTCTAAAATCAACAGTAAAATTGTTCCTGAAAAGGAATTAAATATTCTTCGAAAAGATGCTAAGACTATTGCAGACAATAAGAATATCTCGTCACAAAGGCAGACTTTTCATCAACTTTCTGACCACATGATCGTACTTGCAAAAGAGTTTAAGCTATCACAAAATCCAGTTTACATTCAATATTGCCCGATGGCCGACGGAAGCTGGCTGAGTGATGAATCAAAGATTATTAATCCTTATTATGGAAAATCGATGCTGTCTTGCGGAAGTGTAAAGTCTACGATTAAATAAACTGTATAAGTTATAGATTATTTGCTACTTACATATTTTAAAACAATAAATAACTTTAATAAATATACAAAAAGAAATTCAGTTTTGGGTTTCTTTTTTTATTTCTAAAAATAAAAAACGGAGCCTGAAAAATCAAGCTCCGCTATTATTTTTAACTTAAAAATTATTTACCTAAATAAGATTTCAAAATCTTACTTCTGGTATTGTGTTTCAATCTCTTGATCGCTTTTTCTTTGATCTGACGTACTCTCTCTCTCGTAAGATCGAAAGTTTCACCGATTTCTTCCAAGGTCATTGGATGTTTCCCGTTTAAACCGAAATACAATCTTACAAGATCCGCTTCTCTTGGAGTCAGCGTATTCAATGCTCTTTCGATTTCGATTTGAAGAGATTCCAGCATCAGATCTTTATCCGGGCTTGGAGATTCTCCTGAACGTAATACATCATAAAGATTGGAATCTTCACCTTCTACCAAAGGTGCATCCATAGACAAATGTCTTCCGGAGTTTTTCATTGATTCCTTGATATCTTCCTCGCTCATGTCAAGAACTTCAGCCAATTCTTCCGGAGAAGGTGGTCTTTCGTTTTCCTGTTCAAGGTGAGCGTAAGCTTTATTGATCTTGTTGATCGATCCGATCTTGTTCAATGGTAATCTTACAATTCTCGACTGTTCAGCCAAAGCCTGTAAAATCGACTGACGGATCCACCAAACTGCGTAAGAGATAAATTTGAAACCTCTAGTTTCATCGTACCTTTTTGCCGCTTTCATAAGTCCCAAATTACCTTCATTAATCAAATCCGGTAAAGAAAGACCCTGATTTTGGTACTGTTTGGATACCGATACTACGAAACGAAGGTTGGCTTTTATTAATTTTTCCAGCGCTGCTCGGTCGCCCGCACGGATCCTTTGTGCCAATTCTACTTCTTCGTCCGCAGTGATTAGTTCCACTTTACCAATTTCCTGCAAATACTTGTCTAATGAAGCAGTTTCCCTGTTGGTTACCTGCTTAGTGATTTTTAATTGTCTCATTTATTATTTCCTCAAAAAAGAGTTTCTATATATTATACGTATGAGATATCAAAAAGGTTACAATCTTTTCAATAATTTTTTATTTAATTAAATCGGATCTGAAAAATTAGTTGTAAATTATCGCTCTTACAATATAAATAGCAGGTTTTATTTTATAAGGAGTTATTAATTGAAAAGCAATATTTTTTTTATTTGAAGCTTTTTCCCGCTTTCCGTTGCAATCTTTTTTTTCAAAAAAGGATTTCCACTTCAATCGGGGCTAGGATAGAGGTTAAAAAATATTACAACTAGACATCATAAAGAATTCATCATTCAATTGCGTAGCATATTCGCTTTATAAAACCACCCCGACAAAAATTCTTGCAGAATTTTCGCCACCCCTCCAGAGGAGGGATTTTAATACCGCTGAAAATCAACTCATTTAATTCCAATCGGAGTCACTATTGATTATTGTCAATTCACTAATACTTTTCAACAAAAAAGCGAAACCGAAGTTCCGCCTATATATTATAACAAATAGTAAAAGTAAATTGACTATTCACAATTCACCATTCATTCTTTAAAAAAGATCATTCAACCATTTTGCAAGTCTTAAACCGCCATACAAAAGCTGTCTTTCCATCGTATCGTTGAATTTGTACTGATAATCGTAAGACAATTTAGAATCCATCGGTGTCTGTGCATAGATCTTGTTGGCAATTTTGTGGGAATCATACAACCAGTCTTCCAGTGTTCCTTTCTGGATTTGCTTTACTTCATCATCAGATTTAATGTCCAACAGTTTTGCATATTCTGTATAACTGTATTTTTGAGAATCCACCAGTTTCCCGTCCCATACAGAATGTAAATTTGTTTTTTCTCCGAAATACGTGACGTTAATTTTATTCCCTCCTAAATCTTCAGCTCTTCCTACATGCAAAGGCTGGGCAAGATCTCCCATGATGTGGATAAGAAAAATCAAAGCAATTTTTCTGTCTTTTTCAGAAGTTTTTTCGTCTTTAAGCTGACTGGAAAGAACATTCACCTGAGTATACAAGCTTGGTCCTGCCTGAGCTTTAAGCTTCTCTTCAAAAACTTTGAAATCTGTCTGAGGGTCAATATTTACATAATGCCATGAAGAAGCCTGTTTCCATACGCCGGTAGTATCAGATTTAATAAAATCCGGCCAGTTGGCCCAGTACGCAAGACGTTCTTTCCCCATGATTTTTCTAACCTCTCTTCTCGCTTTTCCGGAAAGATGGTTCTCCGCAATTTCTGCAATAATTCTGTGCCCTGTCAATCCCCATGCATATGAATAAAGGGAAGATGCGATGAACGCCATAACCAGGATTTTTGAATACATACTTTTCATTGTAATAACATTTTCAGGCTGCAAAGATACGGTTAATTTTAAGGTTCAGATTAAGGTTGAAAGAAGGATTGAGGAAATTTAATCAAATCTTAATTTCAGTGGAGAAGGGAAAGGTTGAGGCCGAGGCTAAGGTTTAGTCAGGTTTTAACGCTGATTTATTCATTTAATAATTCTTTATTTATAGTGTAAAGTTCTAATTCAACTTTACATATTATTTTTAGAAATAAAAGCAAATAAAATGCCTACGAAGCTTGAAACACAGCTTTGTCAATTAACTTGTTGATACTTCTTTGCTCACTTAAAAGATTAAGTCTTCAAATAAAATCTTTGCGTCAAAAAATGAATGATGATTTTGTAACATTTAACCAAATTTAAACAAACTCTCAACCTCAACCTCAACCTCAACCTTAATCTTAGTCTCAGCCTTAATCTTAGCCTTAGCCTCAACCTTGTTTTCTTTTTTCTTCTTTTAATCACAATTATTTACTATTTTTAGAATAAAATTAATTGTAAAATATTTTTTCAAGAATTTGAGAAATATTATTTTTACAGGCCAAAATCACAGCAAACACTATGTATGAGAATAATATTGTAGAAATGCATTACAATAAACTGCAGACAGACTTCAAAGCGGAAGCTGTAGCAGTGAATCTCTTGAAATATCACAGAGCAGTAAGCAATATTTTTATCGAACGGATCGGCATTAACGACCGTGCTTATCTTAAGGATATTAAGGGCATCACAAGTGACTACCTCGGGTTCGATGAAGAGGTTTTCACTATAGAAACATATAGGGAAGGTATTTACGATTATCTTCCGGAAGGACTTTTCCATCCGCCTTCACTGGGTGCAACCAGGAAAAATGTAGAAAATGTTGTCCGGGAAATCCGTAAGCAGAAAAGAGTAGAAGAAGACGCCCGAAAATTCTTCAAGCCTTTTGAGCTGGAAATATTTTTTACCGAAATAAGTGCTCTTCTTAAAGAATTCGATTTTGAAATTGCCAGCGATACCGATGCTCTGCTGGATACAGTAAGCGAACTGTGGCCCCTGATTAAAATGATGGATCAGCAGAATGCTTATATTTTCATTTATATTTTGCCCTTTTTTCATCAGATACGGGGTGATAAAGCCTGGTTCGAAAGATGCATGACGGCCTTCCTTCAAATTCCTGTGCAGGTCACTTTCGCACCGAATATCATCGCAGGTATTGAAGAGGAAAATGATTCTATGCTGTTGGGTAATTCACAATTGGGAGTCACTTATATTCCCAGCGGAAATCACATGGACGGGCAACGAAATTGGGTGGTCAACATTGGGCCGATTCCTTATGCGGAAATGAAAAAATATATAAATGGAAGTCCGTTCCGGAAAGTACTTCAGGCAATGTATGATTATTTCCTGCCGGTAAGTGTTGATATTGAAGAAAATTTCATCACTGAAAAAAAAGAATATTCTTTCGCTTTGGAAGATGATGAAAGAAATGCAAACAGGCTTGGATACTCAACATTCCTCTGAAAATTTTTAACTATATTTACTTCACCAATTAAAAATATTAATTCGAAAAAAGACACATGGAAATTTCTTCAGTAAAGGGAATCTTTTTAAGGTATATTCTGATGCCTTTGTTTGCGGTTATAATGATGGTAATTCTGGGGATTATCAGAAGAAATAAGCCTGCCATAAAGATCAAAACCATTATCATCTATGTTTTGTTGTGCAGTTTGTGTCTGGCCATTCCGGGGATTTTCGGCTTTGCGGGAAATCTTTTTAATCCGTATTGGTACCTTATTGCGCAAATCATTTATCTTATTTTGGGCATCATCCATGTAAACCTCTCAGACAGATATTTTAAAAAGCATTTTAATTCTCTTACAAAAAGTATCCTGTTTGAATCTATATTATCTATAACGTGCATCGGCTTTGGAGGATATCTGTTTTACCTTATCTTCAACTGGATGAGTAAAGGAACCGGATATCCTATAATGGCGGCCACAAGTATTTTAACTTTTCTCGTTCCGTTGGTATTCCATTACTGCTATGTACAATTGATCAGCATTCCTGTAGATATTTATAAGACCTGGAGATATTCGCCGGATCAGAAGCTTCCTGATTTTGAAGGCGCAGATTTCGACAGACTGATGGTACTTAATGTTGAACTCAGCAAAAATCTCGAAGACGCCAACAGATTCAGAATCAAAGCGAAGACATTGCCAACAGGCGTGACTTTCGGTGACTGGTTTTACAGGGTTGTGGATGACTATAATCACAAAAACCCGAATTCCGTAATTCATTTGTCTGATCAGGAAAGCGAGCCTTATTACTGGATTTTTTACACTAAAAAATCATTCTTCAGCTTTAGGAAGTATATTGATTTTGACCAGGATATTACAGAAAACAGAATCGCAGAAAATGATGTTGTTATCTGCAAAAGAGTAATACAGCACGAAGAAGAAGGACTACGAAGAACACAAACACACCCATTTTAAAAATATTAAATATGATACAGCCTATTAAGCATTTTGCCATCAATTGGGTTGACGGGATGAAAGTTTCCCAGAGACATCTTAACGATCAGGATAACTTTTTGATTGATAATATAAGAGACTCCAATTCATTAGGCATTACCACATACAATTACGGATTATTGCCAATATCGAATGAATTTACTGACCGTACGATATTTGATGTTCATAATACGGCAACCAACGATGTACAGCTCGTTATCAAGCATTGCAGTGCTGTTACCCTTGCGGGCTACAGAATTGAGCTAAATGACAGAAGAGTCAGCGTCAAATCACTTGCAAAGCTGATGAATGATGAGCAGGCAGACGGAGATTACTATATTTTAATTTCCGTAAATCCTTTTGATAAAGTGCCATTCGGAGATATTGATCCAGAAGAAATTCCGCCGCGTCATCCGAATACGCAGCCCAATCATCATATTGAACTTCTTCCCGTAACCTCTCTGAACAGCAGCTATTCCGGAGGAAATTACCTGATCATCGGGAAAGTAGACTTAAAAGGAAACATCGCACAGGTAGATTCTAATTTTATTCCACCGTGTACTTCCATCCAAAGCCATCCGGCGCTACTTGATTATTATAATAATTTTGCGAGATCTATCGGTAATCTTCAGCAATATGCTTTCAAAATTGTTCAGAAAGCTTCGCATAAAAATCAGAATACCGCATTGGCACAGAACGTAAAGTTTTTGTGCAATACCATGATCAATACCTTTGGAGATATGTATTTCCAGTTCAGAAATATTACTCCTTATCAGCCGCCGGTATTTTTGATTGAATCTTTTGCAAAACTGGCGCTACGTCTTTATAATGCGACCCAGATTCTCATTCCTGCAGAGCTTGAGGAAATGCTTAATTACAGCCTTGAATGGAGTGAGATTGCTCCACATACGTTACTTAATCAACTGTCTATCGTGGCAGAAACAAATTATGATCACCACAACTGTGGAGAGCCTTTATTGTACATCCAACAAATGCTGAGAAGCCTTGAAACGATTTTCTCTAAGCTGAGCGAACTGGATTATATCGGACAGCGAAAAGAAAATATCATTGTCAACGAACAGGAAGTTTCGAATAACAACAACCCGAAAAGAGGCTGGAGTGTTTTAGATTAATTTAAAAACTTTAAAAATACTGATCCCGAAATTTTTATTCGGGATTTTTTGTATAAAGTTTGTTTAAAATTTATATTTAACCGCAAAAGATGCAAAAGATTATTCTTAACATTAAGGAATTTAGTTTATTAAGTAAAAAAATAAGGAATCAATTAATTAATTTAAATAACTGAGTTCTGGATAAAACGCAAAGCTAAACAAAAGTATTAATCATAAGGTTTTAAAAATTTAAGATATACAAAGGCGTGAAACTTATCAAAGTAATACAAAATTCTTGTATTACTTTGATAAACGAAGTGGCATTGTTTAACTTAAAAAGCATTTCAAAAACTAAACATTTCTTTGTTTCTCTTTGCGATAAAATAATTTTATTTTGAAAATCAATTATTTAAAATATCTTTTATCCCAAACTGAGGTTAAATTAAGTTAATTAAGAAATTAAACCTTTAATTCTTAATGTTAAAATATATTTATAATTTAAACATATTCTAAGATTAAAATTACTTTTAAAATGAATACAGATAAAATACGACAAGACATCAGAGGACTTTCAGACGATAAAATTTTTCTTAATAATGCAGGATCATCGTTAATGCCATCCGTAGTTGTTGATTCTATGATCAATTATTTACAGCAGGAAGAGCAACTGGGAGGTTATGAAGTTGCGGATCGGAACGCAAGGCACCTGGAAGAATTTTATGATGAAACTTCAACATTAGTCAATGCTAAATCTTCCAATATTGCTTTTGCCACAAGCGCAACAGAAGCGTATACGATGGCATTGTCAAGTATTGTATTTAAAGAAGGGGATGTTATTATTACGACGGCCGATGATTATATTTCCAATCAGATCACCTTTATTTCCCTGCAGAAGAAAATGAACATCAAAGTCATCAGAATGAAAAATCTGCCGGATTATGAGCTTGATCTCGACGATTTGGAAATATTAATTAAAAAATACAATCCCAAACTTGTTGCCGTGACTCATATTCCTACCAATTCAGGTTTAATTCAGAATGTGGAAGGGGTAGGTAAAATCTGCAGGAAGTATGATATTCTCTATCTCGTTGATGCTTGTCAGTCGGTCGGTCAAATGGTTGTTGATGTACAAAAAATTGGCTGTGATTTTCTTACGGCAACAGGAAGGAAATTCATGAGAGGCCCAAGGGGAACAGGATTTCTGTATGTTTCGAATAAAGTGCTTGAACAAAACTATGCACCTCTGCTTCTAGATATGAGGGGAGCAAAATGGTCAGCATTTGACGATTATGAGCTTTTTGATTCTGCCAAAAGATTCGAGCACTGGGAACTTTCCTATGCCTCTTTGCTCGGATTTACCGAAGCTTTAAAATATGCCAACACCATCGGCATGAATCATATTGAAGAATACAATAAAAAACTGTCACAAACGCTCCGCAGTAATCTTCAAGACAGTGGATTCCACGTCTGGGATTTGGGTAATCATTTAAGCAGCATTATAACGTTCTCCGGTCCAGGAGGAGATCTTGAGAACATTCAGAAAGTTTTGAAAGAGAATAATATATTCTTTTCGGTAACCTATAAAAATTCAGCATTAATTGATTTTACCAGGAAAAACATCAATGGAATTGTACGACTGTCACCGCATTATTTCAATACACGAGAGGAAATTGAAACAGTATCAGAGCTACTAAAGCAAAGTCTGCTTTAGGATGCATAAATAAGCCGTTTTTAAGATACAACCTTGATACATATAATATCAGTTCAACTTAAAATTTATTTCACTGTTTAATTTTCATAAAGTCAGAAAATCATAATCTTTCTTTAATACTTATACTTAAAAGAAGATCAAGAACTGATGAAAAATAATTTTTTAGCAGTGATTTTGTTACAATGCGAAACAAATATAATTCTTTAATATAAATAAGACATTAATAATATTTATAACACATTGTATTTTAATAATATATATATTCATTTTTAAACTTTAAAAATGGATAGCTCTAAAATTTATCAGGATAAACTGAACAAATTATCAGGATGAATTGGGAAAATTACCAGCATAATTTTCCAGATTTATCCTGATCATTTTTTTCAACGATTGGTATGAATTAAAAACGGAGATCGCAAGCTTCCTAAAATTAATCAGAGAAAAAGAATTAATTTTTCGAAATTGCAGCTTAAGAATTTTAAAGATTTACAAACTGTTTAATTTTTTTCTATTAATTAGAGAGCGTCAGTTTGAGTATGTTTTTCGAAATGAAATGGAGAAAACCGTATTGAGAACCTGTAATGAAAACCTCCATTCTCGATACGAAATTCTTTCAGAATTTTACTCGAATTGACGAAAGTTACGCCTACAAAAGCTATATTATCTACTAATAAAAAAGAAGCTGTCCTAAAAGTTGGATAGTCTCTATTTTAAAACTTTGCTATTTTTAAATTATCATCTACAGCAAATGGCGTGAAGTCATGTTTTTAATTTGCTCCAGGAGGAGCAGTATCTGTGAGACCTTCGTCAGTTTGTTGTAATATGAACTCCGGAGGAGTTCTATCTTATTATAGTACACCTCCGGCGTGCTTGTATGTTCTATCGTTTTTTTTCTGCTACACAGATACTGCTCCTACGGAGCAAAATTTCCTTATCCATTTTTAATGCTAAAAAAGGCTGCCCCAACTTTTAGGACAACCTTTTTTAAATTTATTGTTCCAGCTTTTCTTTGATATACTTGGCTGTGTAAGATTTTTTATCATTTGCCAGCTCTTCCGGTGTTCCGGTGAATACTACTTCACCACCATGTTTTCCCGCTTCAGGACCAATATCGATAATGTAATCTGCACATTTGATGATATCCGGCTGATGCTCGATCACAATGACAGAATGTCCAAGATCAATTAATGCCTGCAAAGATTTCAGTAATTTTTTGATATCATGGAAGTGCAAACCTGTCGAAGGTTCATCAAAAATAAACAGTGTCTTATCAGTAGTAACCCCTTTTACCAGGAATGAGGCCAGCTTTACACGCTGCGCTTCACCTCCGGAAAGAGTAGAAGAGCTCTGTCCCAGCTGCAAGTATCCGAGTCCTACTTCCTGTAGCGGTTTCAGCTTAGTTACAATTTTATCTTCGTGATTATCTTTAAAAAAATCAAGGGCATCGTCTACCGTCATGTGCAGAATATCGGAGATGTTCTTTTCGTCATATTTGACTTCAAGAATTTCGTTCTTAAAACGGGTTCCTTTACAGACTTCACACTGAAGCTCAATATCAGCCATAAACTGCATCGATACATTGATGACTCCTTCGCCTTTACATTCATCACATCTTCCGCCATCTACGTTGAAGGAGAAATGTTTAGGCTTATATCCCATCATTTTCGCCACTTTCTGCTTGGCAAATAAATCCCTGATGTCATCGTATGCTTTCAGATACGTAACAGGATTTGAACGTGAAGATTTTCCTATAGGGTTCTGATCGATCAGTTCAATATGCTTAATCAGTTTTTTTGGAAACTCAACCGAATCGTAATCTCCTTTCTTTCCGCCCATACCCAGCTGAATCTGGATGTCATTGGTAAGAATTTCTTTCATTAAAGTCGACTTTCCACTACCGGAAACTCCGGAAATAACAACAAGATTTTCCAACGGAACATCTACATCTACATTTTTGAGATTGTTTTGTCGGGCACCTCTGATGTTAATCCATTCTTTTGCTTTCCTTCGGTCTTTGGGAATTTCTATCTCCAGTCTTCCGGTAAGGTATTTGGATGTTAAAGTATCAGCATTTTTGAGCTCTTTATAATCTCCTGCAAATACAAGTTCGCCACCAAGATAACCTGCTTCAGGGCCGATATCAATAATATAATCTGCGGCTTTCATTACATCTTCATCATGCTCCACAACAATTACCGTATTACCTAAGTCACGAAGATTTTTCAAAACTCCGATAAGATTTTCCGTATCTCTGGAATGCAGTCCGATCGAAGGCTCATCCAGAATATAAATGGAACCCACGAGCGAACTTCCCAAACTTGTAGCAAGATTGATTCTCTGGCTTTCTCCTCCCGAAAGGGTATTGGAGGTACGGTTAAGCGTTAAATATCCCAATCCGACTTTTAATAAAAATTCAATACGGGTAGTGATTTCATAAAGCAATCTTTTGGCTACTTCCTGATCGTGTTCCGATAATTTTAAACTGTTAATCAAAGGGAACAGCTCATCCAAAGGAAGCTCAATCATCGACTGGATATTATGTCCGTCGACCTTTACCCAGCTTGTTTCTTCACGCAGCCTTAATCCTTCGCAGGTAGGGCAGAGGGTCTTTCCACGGTATCTGGAAAGCATCACCCGGTACTGTATTTTGTAAAGATTTTCTTCCAGCATTCTGAAGAAGTTATCGATGGATGGGAATGTGCTTTTGCCGTCACCTTTCCAAAGGTATTTTTTCTGTTCCTTGGTCAGCTGATGATAAGGTTTATGAATCGGAAAATCTTTAGCTTTTTTGATGAAATCTTTTTTCCATTCACTCATGCTTTCTCCTCTCCATGAAGCTACCGCATCTTCGAAAATAGATAAAGCTTTATTGGGAATTACCAGATCTTCATCAATACCGATCACTTTACCGTATCCTTCACAGGTCGGACAGGCACCATAAGGGTTATTAAAACTGAAAAAGTGAACATTCGGTTCCAGAAATTCTATGCCGTCAAGCTCAAATTTATTGGAGAATTCTTTTATTTCCCCAGTATCTGTATTTTTCAGATAACAGTATCCGCGACCTTCATAAAATGCCATCTGTATAGAATCTGCAAGACGCTGCAGGAAGCTTTCATCTTCCTCGTAGGAAAAACGGTCGATTACGAGATTGATTTCCATTCCTTTTTCGGGAGTGAACCCGAAGCTTTCCAGATCTTCAATTCCTGCTACATTACCGTTGATCTCGAGTCTTGTAAATCCGGCAAGCTTGAGAATATTAAGATTTTCTGCAAAGTTTTCTGCATCATATTCGTAAGGAGCCGTGAGTAAAAACGATGAATCTTTTTTTGAATCTTTAATAAAGTCTACCACATCAGAAACCGAATCTTTCTTTACTTCTTCACCCGAAACCGGAGAAAATGTTTTCCCGATCCTTGCAAAAAGAAGCTTCAGATAATCGTAGATTTCCGTTGACGTCCCCACTGTTGACCTCGGGTTTGAGGAAATTACTTTCTGCTGAATAGCAATGGAAGGGGCGAGCCCTTTAATATCATCAACCTTAGGCTTTTCGAGCTTGCCTAAAAACTGACGTGCATAAGAGCTAAGGCTCTCTACATATCTTCTTTGTCCTTCCGCATAAATCGTATCAAAAGCCAATGAAGATTTTCCGCTTCCGGAAACTCCCGTAATGACGATCAGCTTATTTTTAGGGATGAGAACATCGATGTGTTTCAGATTGTTAAGGTGTGCGTTCTTAACGAAAATCTGTTTTTTTATATCTATATCTGTTGTATTAGCCATAGTAAAATTAAGACTAACAAAATTACGAAATTCTGACGGATTTTTTATTTAATTAAGGCTAAATTACGGTGTGTTGCTGTCATTGCATTTTCATGTATTGTTTTAATACCATAGAATTATTTAAATTTGCACAGATAATTGCAACAGAATGAGAAAGTTTTTCAGAGATCTGATTGCACATTTGATGAGAAAGCGCTAACAACGATATTTCCCACATGCAGTTTTACCCAACTGCATTTTTTATGACATTTATCATTGTAGGTGTTAGAGAACTCCACTACTTTTGGGATCTGTAAAAATAACCGGTATAATTTTAAGGTATGATCAAAAAAGCAGGAAGTATTTTTTTTCTCGGAACATTGTTTTTCGTACACGCACAGGAAAAATCAACTGATATAGAAACTATTGAAATTCAGGGGAAACTTTTTTCCACGCCGTATAAAAGCGCGAATCAAAACATTACTGTTATCACGAAAGAGGAAATTCTTAATTCTCCTGCACAAAGTATCGACGAAGTGTTACAGCAGGTAGCAGGAATGGACATCCGAAGGAGAGGAGCTAACGGCGTACAAAGTGATATCGGATTCCGGGGAAGTTCTTTTGAGCAGGTTCTTTTGCTCCTGAATGGGATCAGGATGAATGATTCACAAACCGGTCACAACACGATGAATCTGCCTGTCGACCTTGATGATGTAGAAAGAATTGAAGTAATCAAAGGTCCTGCAGCAAGACGTTTCGGACAAAATGCCTATGCTGGTGTTATCAATGTTATTACAAAAACAGATCCGGGAAAAAGAGTGAGAGTAAAGGCTGAAGCCGGAGATTACGAAACGTATGGTTTAGGCCTGAACGCTCAGCTGGGAAATGAAAAGTTCTCAAATTCTTTACAGGCCAATTCTTCCGGCTCACAGGGATATATGTACAATACCGATTATGAAATCAGAAATATTTTTTATCAAAGTAAGCTTAACATTAAAGATGGAAATATAAGACTTCAGGCGGGCTTTTCTGAAAAGAAATTCGGAGCCAATGGCTTTTATTCCTCAAAAGATGCAACAGAACAATATGAAGAAACACAAGCTTCCATCGTAAGCCTGGCTCATCAGCAAACCTTTGGAAAATTAAAATTAAACTCAAATGTATATTGGAGAAGAGGGCAGGATATGTATCTCTATAATAGGGAAAAACCTGAAGTCTACCGTAATATGCACATCGGTAATAATGTGGGCGGAGAAGTGAACTCCAGCTATCAATGGGGATTGGGAACTACAGGAATTGGCGTAGAGCTAAGAAAGGAATTTCTTGCAAGCAATAACCTTGGAGAGAGAAACCGGTTTGTTTCCCAGGTTTTCTTTGAACATCATTTTTCACTGCTGAACAACAAACTAAACATCAGTCCGGGAATTTCATGGGCAAATTATTCTAATGAAGGAAACTTTTTTTATCCCGGTTTAGACGTTGGCTATAGCTTTGACCAGAACAATAAAATTTATGGAAACATTGCAAAAGTTCACAGAATTCCATCTTTCACAGATCTGTATTATGTAAGCAAAACCGAGCAAGGTAATCAGAATTTATTGCCTGAAAATGCGGTTTATGCTGAAATAGGATACCAGTTTCAGACAAAAAATATACTGGCAAAGCTGAGCGGATTCCTGAGAGATTCTGATAATGCCATCGACTGGACCAAAATAAGCAACGATGACCCGGTATGGTATGCTCAGAATATCGGAGAAACCACGATTAAAGGGATTGAAGCAGAGGTAAATCATCGCATCAACAACTGGCTGAAATACACGGTCAGCTATACTTATTTGGATAATAAATTAAATAAACCCGGCAATTTTTTAGCAAGATATGCTCTGGATAATTTAAAACACCAGTTCATTACAAAACTCGAAACAAGATTTTTGAAAAACTTTACTAATGAAGTTATTTATCGTTATAATGAAAGATTGAATAACGGCAGTTACAATCTTTTGGATGATAAATTAAGTTTTGTTAAAACAGACTTTTCGATATATATTCTTATTAATAATTTAACAAATACTTCATATACAGAAACATTTGGTGTTGCAATGCCTCAAAGATGGTTCCATATTGGGTTATCTTATAATATCAATATTAAATAATTGTTAATTGTTGATGAATTAAAGTTAATATTAACAAATTGTTAATTCATTTACATTTGCAAAAATTTTTTGAATGAAACTGTCAGTAGGTTTAGGTCTGAGTTTATTTTTAAGTACAACATTTTTCAAAGCACAAGAACACATTTCCAGCTTTAATGCACTGACGATAACTTACAAATTTCATCCGAAGTTTTTTCTATATGCAGAAGGCCAATCGAGAGGAATTGAAGAATATACGTATCCTGATTATTATGAAATAAAAGGTGGATTGGGATATAATCTTACCAAAAACCACAAGCCTTTTGTTGGGTTGGGAAGATATGCAACGTACAAAGAGCATGCGATCAATAAAGAAGAATTCAGGATCTGGCTACAGGATGTCATTGATTTTAAAAAGGGAATTGTAAAATTTGAAAACAGACTCCGTGCGGAAAAATCGTGGTTTTATGAGCCTCAAACGGATAAAAGCTCGCAGAGAATGCGTTACCGTTACCGTCTGAATATTTCTGTTCCTTTAAATGCAAAAAAAATAGGTCCCAAAACTCTTTTTGCCAATGCCTATGATGAAATATTCATTGTATCTCCTATAAAGCCTGCTTTTGCGAGAAACAGGGTATATGGCGGCTTAGGATATCAGATCGATGAACACTTCGGTGTCTTAGGGGGGTATCTCTGGCAAAGAGAATTTGAAGCAAAAGGCAATAAAAACTTTCATTTTGTATACCTTGCTTTAAATATCAATATTGATGATACAAATCCTCCTGCCAAAACCTACCATTTCCCGGGTGCGGATTAATATTTCTCAATCAGATAGCGATACGCTTTAAGGTATTTGTTAAATCTCTTGATATCTTTGGGAGTCAACTCTCTGTTTACACGGCGAAGATCCATGTTGTCACGCAGGTCATTAAGCTTTACAGCAACTGCTAATGGAGAGCGCTCTGTTCTTCTTACAAAATCATCATAATCTTCTTCAGGATCAAATTTTGTAAGACAGCTGATGGCAAAAATAATATATTCCGGGAAACCTTCACTTCGAAGATAATCAAGGCTGAATTCCTGCGGATGGTCTTCAACAACATCATGCAATACCCCTACAATCTTTTCATCCAGGGTTTTTCCGTATTCCATTACACGAATAACGTGGGCAATGTACGGTGCATGATATTTGTCTGTCTGTCCTTTGTGTGCCTTATCGGCTATTTTTATCGCTCTGTTGAGCAGTTCTTCTTTTGTCATCGTAAATAAGTAGAATACAAAAATAAAAAATGCCCCAAGATTTGAGACATTTTTTAAATAATAATTTTGTTAAATACGAATTCTTAAGACATTAAAAATAAAACAGGCAATTATTTATCATCTTCCTTCTTTTCTGGAATCATTGCATTAAGCATTTTATAATCGGTGGAATCTTTTCTGTTGTCCTTAAGGCTGGAATATAACGATTCATCAGGTTTTGCAGAAGGCATTTTATATATTTCCTTTTGAAAATCTTTAGACTTAAGATTCTGATCAGGCAAAGTAAATGTTTTTACCTTTGCCGTATCCATTTTAGGCAAGACCGTTTTTTTGTCTTTTTGCTGTGCTGAAACCGCAGTCGAAATAAATATAACTGAAACTAATACTATTCTCATAATAAAATTTACATTAAATGATAGCCATTGTGATAACAAGACAATTCAGGATTCAATTATATTACATCACTTACTACATTTTAGTTTTTTATTAAATTGAAGAATGAAATTTTAATTAAAATACAAAAATAAAAGCGCCTCAAAAATGAGACGCTTTGAAATCAAATTTATATATAAAAGACTAATAAGCTCCTTTTTCGATGTAATGTGCAGCAATTTTTTCAGTTAATGCCACTACATTCGGATGATTTGTATATTTAGTGAATCTTCTTAATCCGGAAAGCATCATTCTCTGCTCGTCGCCTTCTGCGAAAGAAACGATTCCTTCTTTTGCAGCGGTGATAATCTTTTCAACCGCCTTATAAAGGTTTAGCTGAGCCATTGCCGCTTCAACAGAATCAGGAGAAAAATGTTTTTCAGCTCTTAAAACCGCAGATTCTGCCATGTAGATTTGGTTCAGGATTTCAGAAGCATTCAATAATAAATGTTGCTGTTTCTCGATATCCATCATATATTTTTGAAGCGCGGCACCGGAAACCATTAAGAAAACTTTCTTAAGATTAGCTATAATAGCTTTTTCTTCACTCATGAAAGCCGAATAGTCAGGAACATCAAATGATGGAATTCCCATCAGCTCTTTGCTGATTGCCATGGCAGGAGACAATAAGTCTAATTCACCTTTCATTGCTCTTTTAATCAGCATCCCTACCGAAAGTAATCTGTTGATTTCATTGGTTCCTTCATAAATTCTTGAAATTCTTGAATCTCTCCATGCTGCTTCCATTGGCGTATCTTCAGAGAATCCCATTCCGCCGTACACCTGAATTCCTTCATCTGCCGTATGCTGAGCAAGATCGGAAACAAAAACTTTCAGGATTGAGCATTCAACGGCAAACTCTTCCACCCCTTTAAGTTCTGCAGCCTGATGATCCATTCCTCCGGCAACCAATTCTTCAATTTTATCTTCAATATTTTTTGCAGCCCTGTAAGAACCTGATTCGCTAACGAAAACTCCGGTTGCCATTTCAGCAATCTTCTTTCTGATCGCTCCAAATGTTGAGATAGAAACGCCAAATTGTTTTCTTTCGTTTGAATATTGAATTGAATGATTTAAAATTCTTCTTTGTGCATCAAGACAAGCAGCCGCTAATTTAATACGGCCAACGTTTAGTGCATTGAGCGCAATTTTAAAACCATTATTTCTTTCCCCTAAAAGATTCTCAACAGGAATTTTCATATCATTAAAGAAAACCTGTCGGGTAGAAGAGGCACGAATACCGAGCTTATGTTCTTCCTCACCGAAAGTCAGACTTTCAGGATTTTCAAGTTCAGAACGATTGATTACAAATCCTGTAATATTTTTATCATCATCAATTTTTGCGAACAAAGTAAAAGTATCGGCGAATCCAGCATTGGAAATCCACATTTTTTGTCCGTTAATGATATAATGTTTTCCGTCCTCAGAGAGTTTTGCTCTTGTTTTCCCTGAGTTGGCATCAGAACCAGCATCCGGTTCTGTCAAACAGTATGCTCCGAATTTTGTTCCTGCTGCTAAATCCGGAAGGTATTTCTGCTTTTGAGCTTCTGTTCCGTAAAGGACAATTGGCAATGTTCCAATTCCGGTATGTGCACCATAAGCCGTTGCCAATGAACCTGTAACTCCTGAAATGTAATCGCAGGCCAACATAGTTGTTACGAATCCCATCCCAAGACCACCGTAATTTTCAGGAACAGAAATTCCCAAAAGTCCCATTTCGCCAAGCTTACGCATTACTTCTTCCGTAAATGCATAATCTTTTTTCTCGAAACGCTCTTTTTGCGGTACGACTTCTCTGTCTATAAATTCTTTCGCAGAATCGCGAAGCATTTTTTGTTCTTCATTCAGTTCTTCAAGACTGAAAATTTCATTGGCAGGAATTTCCTTAATGAGGAATTCACCTCCTTTTACTATATTTCCCATTTAATACTTGATTTTTTTATTTATTTTAGACTTTAGATAATAGACCGATAGAGTATAGACTTTTCGTCCTTGTATAGAACCACATTTTGATCATCTATTTTCTATCTGTCTATCATCTTTTAAATTCTGTTTAATGTATTCTGAAAGACCATTGTCGCTCTTTGAAATTCTTCAATCATCCTTTCAAAGATCTGACATTTATCATCAGACAAATATTTTCTATGATTTGCTAACAGTACTTGTGTTTGCAGTTCAAATGATGAACCTAAAGAAATATCTAAAAAATGACTAAAAGACTTATCTGTTCTGCTTGACCCTTCTGCTATATTGGAAGGAATAGAAATCGAACATCGATCGATCTGGCTCTTCAAACCATATTTTTCATAATCAGGAAAAGTATCAGTAAGATCAAATGCTAATTTTGATATTTCCATACTCATTTGCCAGATTTTAAGTTTCTTAAAATTGTGTCTTTTAAAATCATTCATCATTTTTATGTTTAAAGTCTATTATCTATTTGTCTATTGTCTTATATCTATTTTCTTTTAAAGTAATTCAAAAATACTCGCTGCTCCCTGTCCTGTTCCTACGCACATGGAAACCATTCCATATTTGTTTCCGCGCTTTCTCATTTCGTCAAGAAGCTGGACAGTCAATTTTGTTCCGGTACATCCCAGTGGGTGACCAAGAGCAATGGCTCCTCCGTTGACATTCAAAATATCAGGATTTAAGTCTAATTCTTTTTTGATAGCAACAGACTGGGAAGCAAATGCTTCATTTAATTCGATCAATTCAATATCTTTCAACTCCATCCCCGCCTGTTTCAATGCTTTTGGAATGGCATAAATTGGCCCCATTCCCATAATTCTTGGCTCAAGACCTGCTGCTGCATAAGCTACTAATCTTGCTTCGGGCTGTAAACCTAATTCTTTTACCATTTCTTCACTCATTACCATGACAAAAGCCGCACCGTCGCTCATTTGAGAAGAGTTTCCGGCAGTTACACTTCCTCCGTTGGCGAAAACAGGTCTTAATTTAGCCAAACCTTCCAATGAAGTATCTGCTCTTGGGCCTTCATCGACGGAGAAATCAAATTTCTTTGTCTGCATTTTCTGGTTTTCATCCAAAAAATTATATTCCACAGGAATCGGAACAATCTGACTCGCAAATCTCCCTTCCTTATTCGCTTTCAATGCTTTCATATGAGATTCAAAAGCAAACTGATCCTGTTCTTCTCTGCTAATTTTATATTGCTTGGCCACTTCTTCTGCCGTGTAGCCCATTCCCCAATAATAATCAGGGTTTGTTTTGGCGATATCTGTTTCCGGCACCGGCTTGTAACCTCCCATCGGAATGTAAGACATTGATTCTGTACCTCCGGCAATAATGCAATCTGCCATTCCGGCCTGAATTTTTGCAGAAGCAATAGCAATCGCCTCACTTCCTGAGGCACAATATCTGTTTACCGTAACTCCCGGAACTTTGTCTGTATTTAAACCCATCAGGGAAATCAGACGTGCCACGTTTAAGCCTTGCTCAGCTTCAGGCATTGCATTTCCCACGATAAGGTCGTCAATTCTGTTTTTATCTAATTGCGGAAGCTCAGCCATCAATTTTTCAATTACGGTTGCCGCCATTACATCGGGTCTTGTAAATCGTAAACTTCCTTTTGGAGCTTTTCCAACGGCAGTTCTGAAACCCTTTACGATATATGCTGTTTTCATATTTTTTGTTTAATTAATTTTTTAAAAGTTTGCCTCGTAGAGGTAAACTGTTCATAGCTTTTTGTTTTGCAAATCGTGGAGCTCCGTAGGAGCGACCTGTTAATCACTGATCCATTCAAATAAATATTTCGGATCATATTGAATTTCAAACTTTTGCAATAAATCCAAATATTCTTCTTTAAAAGTTTTCTTTTTATGATGCTGTTCCTGATTTAAAATATACTTTACAACAGAATCTATACTGCTTTTAGAATAAGAGAATGCACCATATCCTTCCTGCCAATTAAACTTTCCTTGCATCCATCCTTTTTCATTAATAAATTTTGATGACCCAGCTTTTATATCTCTAACAAAATCCGAAATTAAAACTGTTGGACTAATGCTTACGAGAATATGCACATGATCCGGCATTGCAAAAACCGCAAATAATTTTTGGCTTCTGTTGGTAACAATACCCGTAATGAACTTATGCAATTCTTCTCTGTTTTCTTTTGAAATCAGATTTTGTTTTCTTTAACAGCGAAAACAATTTGAATATAAATTTGTGTAAATGTATTTGCCATAAAAACTAACAGGTCGCCTCTACGAGGCTCATCAATTTCATAAATTATTCTGCTATTAACAGTTCGCTCCTACGGAGCTCTCCATTAGTTTCTCAAAGGTTTTCCATTTTGTAACATGTACTGAATTCTTTCCAGTGTTTTTCTTTCTCCGCAAAGCGATAGGAAGGTTTCTCTTTCAAGATTCAATAAATACTGTTCGGTAACGACTGTTGGTTCAGAAAGATTTCCTCCGACCATGACGTTGGCTAATTTGTCAGCAATTTTCTTGTCGTGTTCAGAGATATAATTTCCGGTAAGCATCTGGTCGGTTCCGACATAGAACATTCCCAGTGCATCTTTCCCCAACACTTTTACTTTCTGCTCGATTGGCTGCGTATAACCATGTTCTGCAAGACTTTTTGTCAGCATCTTTGCGGTCTTGATCTGAGTTCTCTTGTCAACGGCAACAATATCTTTACCATGTTCAAGAATTCCCATATCATAAGCTTCATAAGCCGAAGTTGCCACTTTACCCATAGCGATATTCATGAAAGCATCACGAAGCCTGTTATTTTTCACGTCGTCATTATGGAATTCTCTTGATGTTCTCAGCGTCAGTTCTTTCGTTCCTCCACCACCAGGGATTACACCAACTCCTGTTTCTACGAGTCCGATGTACGTTTCTGCGGCTGCAACCACTCTGTCGGCGTGCATTGTCATTTCACAGCCTCCTCCAAGCGTCATTCCATGAGGAGCTACCACCACCGGAATAGAAGAATAACGAACCCTCATCATGGATTTCTGGAAATAAGCGATAGCCATATTCAGATCATCCCAATCCTGTTCGATCGCCATCATTAAAATCATGGCTAAATTGGCTCCTACAGAGAAATTGGTTCCCTGATTTCCGATCACTAAACCGTCATATTCCTTTTCAGCTAAATCAATTGCCCTGTTTAATCCATCCAACACTTCGCCTCCTAAAGAATTCATTTTAGAACGGATTTCAAAATTGATGATTCCGTCACCTAAATCTTCAATGGCAGCACCGGAATTACTCCAAAGCGTTTTATTTTTTCTGATATTATCTAGTATGATGAATGAATCCTGTCCCGGAATTTTGCTGTACTCTTGAGAATCTTTATCAACATAAATACTTTGTCCTTCTTCATTAACTTTATAGAAAGATTCTACATTTTTCACCCAGTCTGAAACTTCATAACCTGCTTCTTTAGCCAATTCAATACCTTTTTGTATTCCGACTGCGTCCCAGATTTCAAACGGCCCGTTTTCCCAACCGAAACCGGCTTTCATGGCGTCATCAATTTTGTACACTTCATCAGAAATTTCAGGAACTTTATGCGAAACGTAAGCAAACAATGCTCCCAATGATTTTCTGTAAAGCTCTCCGGCTTTGTCTTTTCCGCCAATTAATACTTTAAATCGATCAATCGGCTTGTCGATATTTTTAGTTAATTCCAAAGTTGGAAATGAAGATTTCTCCTGAAGTTCGTATTCTAAAGTATCAAGATTTAGTCCGTGAATTTCAGATTTTCCTTCCGCATTTTTTACTTTTTTATAAAAGCCTTGTTCAGTTTTAGAACCCAGCCATTTATTATCAACCATTTTCTGGATGTAATCCGGGAGTGCAAAAACATCATTGAAATCATTTGTTGCTTCAGCACCGCTTTGACGAACACCATTGGCAACCATGACCAATGTATCCAGACCAACAACATCCGCAGTTCTGAATGTCGCAGATTTTGGACGGCCAATGACCGGCCCCGTTAATTTATCCACTTCAGAAACGGTTAATCCTAACTTCTGAACATTATGAAGTAAATCCATCATGGAGAATACCCCGATCCTGTTTGCGATAAATGCCGGTGTATCTTTGGCTAAAACGGTTGTTTTCCCTAAGAATTTTGCTCCGTAGTTCATGTAAAAATCAATCACTTCCGGAAGCGTATCGTGAGTAGGTATAATTTCTAAAAGAGGTAAATATCTCACAGGATTAAAAAAGTGTGTTCCTGCAAAATATTGTTTAAAATCGTCACTTCTTCCCACTGTTAAAAGATGAATGGGAATTCCGGATGTATTAGAAGAAACCAGCGTTCCGGGCTTCCTGAACTGTTCTATTTTTTCATAAACGGACTTTTTGATGTCTAATCTTTCAACGACAACTTCAATAATCCAGTCTGTATCTTTTATTTTCGGTAAATCGTCATCGAAATTTCCGATTTTTATTCTGTCTGCAAATTTCGGAGAATAGAGTAGAGCCGGACTTGCTTTTTTCAGTTTTTCAAAGTTTTCTGCAGCAATTCTGTTTCGTACTGCTTTATCATCTTTGGTCAAACCTTTTTTCTCTTCTGCTTCAGTCAGTTCGAAAGGAACAATATCCAGCAGCGAAACCTGAACGCCAATATTGGCAAAGTGCGCCGCGATACCGCTTCCCATAATTCCTGAACCAAGAACCGTAACATGTTTGATTCTTCTTTTCATTTGATTTTATTGATTTGTTATATTATTTTCTGTTGTTTAAATCTGTAGCGATTTTCATAATTTCATTCATCACTTCTTTAAAAGTCTCTAACTTTTCAGGAGCTATTTTTTCCATGATTTTTTTGTTGAAATTCACAACCACTTCTTTGGACATATTTCTTGAGTGCAATCCTTTATCAGTAAGTTTTATGATAACTTCGCGTTTATCGGTTGTTGTTTTTTCTTTGTAGATATATCCGTTATCTTCAAGCAGCTTGATAATTCTTGTCAAAGAGGTAGGTTCGATAGCCATTTTAGGACCTAAGTTTGTACTTCGGGTTCCTTCTTTAGGATCTATTTTAAGGAGGGTAAGCGCCTGAACAGCTGTAGAATCATGTTCCTGAGCCATTTCCGTATACATCTTGGAAACAGCCAGCCAGGTTTGCTTCAAAATTAAGTCAACGTTTTCTATTTTCTCTTTCTTGTTATCCATCATTTTCAATATCGAGGTTTATCCAAATTTAGCAAATATTATGCATGCATAATATTTATTTACGTTAAAATTTGTTAATTTCCTGAAAATAAAATGATTAATTGATATGACAAGCATAATACTATGCATGCATAATATATTAAAACAATAAAGAAAGTAGAATATTAGTATATTTTTTTTAACAGATTAATTATTTCTTCAAAAGATTCACATTGGTATTTATGTTTAAAATCTGAAATAATCCAATAGTCATTAAACTCAAAAGTAAGGGAAGAGAGATCTTTGGGGAAGTTTTTCTGCAATAAGGAAAAAAGCATTTCCCTGTAAACGTACGGCGCTGCAATTTTCGGAGGAACAAAATTTTCATTGATCTTAAAAAGAGTCGCATTTGTAAGTTCTTTGTGTTGTAATAAGACATCTTCCACAATTCCGTTATATAACTGGTGGTCTTTAACATACCATATTTTATCTGCAAACTCTTTGGCAAGTCTCCAGTCGTGTGAAGAAAAAAGAATCAGCTTATGATGTTCTTTGGCTAATTTTCTTAAAACCTTCAGAATGGTGATCTTATTCTTCTCATCTAAATGGGTTGTCGGCTCATCCAAAATAATCACCGGAGAATTTTGAGTTATGGCCCTTCCGATAAAAGCTTTCTGAAGATTTCCATCTGAGAGATTTTTAAGAGGCGTATTTTTATATTGAGTTAATCCCAATTCTTCAATAATAGATGTAACTTCCTCACGGTCTTCTTTTTTTAGGGTAAAATAAAAAGGATAGTATATATATTTTCCTAACGAAATCAGATCTTCAACAGTATAATTTTGCGGAATTACTGATTTTGAAAATACAACAGCAATATTTTCTGCCATTTCTTTAACTGAAAAATCTCTGATATTTTTGCCATGAATGAAAATCTCACCTTTCAGAAGCGGAATCTGATGCAGGATTGATTTAATTAAAGTTGTTTTACCTACGCCGTTATTACCAATTAAAAGGCAAACTTCACCTAAATTCAGATTTGCATCTGCATTTGAGATCAAGGTTTTGTTGTAACCAATATTAGCTTGTTTTATTTGTAGGTGCATTTTCTTTTATTTTCCAGCAGACTCACTGTTTTATTATAGATTTATTTTCTTATTTGATTTATGTTAAAAGATCATTTGACTCATTCACCATCTACACTTTATTCTGCCTTAAAAGCATCACCAGAATTACCGGAATTCCAAAAATAGAGCTTATCACATTGATAGGAATCTGTGTTTTCTCGGCTATGATCGAAAATATAAGCATAACACACATCCCCAACAGCATATTCAAAATCCATTGTTGCCAAAGTTTTGAAGGATTATAGATTAGCCTGCAAAAATGAGGTATTATAATCCCAATAAATAACACAGGCCCCATAAATGCCGTAACAGATGCGGATAAAAGGGAAGAGGATACAATAATCAGAATTTTCAGCTGATTCAAATTAACTCCTAGACTTTGTGCATAGGATACACCCAAAGAATTTCCGATCAAAGGTTTTATACTTTTAAAACAAGCGAATAGACCGATCAATACCAATACAAAAAGTATATAAATCTGGTTCCGGCTTACCAGATTATTGGCACCGAAAGACCATAAGATATAGTTTTTCAGACTTTGATTTTCTGCATAAAACTGAAGCAAAGAGACAACAGCACCGGCCAAAGCCGAAACCAAAAATCCAAAGATCACCAGATAAGATTTATCCTGAAAACGGTTTGATATCGAGAGTAACAGAAACATCAGAAGCAAGCCTCCTGTAATTGAAGATAAACTTAAAAATGTATTCTGAAGAAAATCAGGAAGTGAAATACCGTAGGAAAAAAAGATATAAAAAGCCACCGAAAGGCTTGCCACGGAAGTAATACCTAAAATATCCGGTCCGGCAAGCGGATTTTGGAAATATTCCTGCATCAGAAATCCGGAAGTCGGAATAGAGATCCCAGCCAGTAGCATCACCAGAATACGATTAACACGAATTTCAGCGATAAGACTTTGCGAAGTTTCCGTAAAAAAATCCTGAAATTTTAAACTTAAAAATCCTGTATTCAGATTAATAACTGCTGCTAATAGAATAGCAAGAAATAAAACCAAACACAGGATCCTAAATTTATCTGACATAAAGTCTGACGTTTTATTTTAAAAGAGAATTGATTTTTTCATTGAGCTGCTCTTCGCTCATCATCCCTAAAGTCTCGTCAGTTTTATCACCTTTTCTCATATAAGTAAACGGAATTGCACTACCATCCCATTTTTTAAAATTGGCAGCGAAAAAATCTCCCTGTAAAGACTGTCCATCCAGCAATACTGTATTGCTTCGGATTCCCTGTTCATCAACAAATTGAGGAACTTTTGTATTCCAGTCTTCTTTATTATCAACACTCACAAAGGTAATTTTAACAGGCTTTCCGTTGAGTTCCTGAATTTTATTTTTAAAGTGAGGGATTTCCTTTACACAAGGGCCGCACCATGTTGCAAAGAAATTGGTAATATATAGCGTATCGTTCTTTTTCCCTAAAAGTTCAGAAGCCTGCTGTGGACTAAACATTGCTAATGCTGCCTTAGGCTCAGAATTTTCCGTAGTAGCAACAGAATCTGTCTCCGGCTGGCTGTCTTCCGTTTTTGTGCTTTCTTTCTTACAGCTTACAAGAGATACCAGGAAAAGCGTTGATAAGATTATCTTTTTCATTATTTTTTATTTATTTTTGAATTGAAGTATGAAACAACAAATCTATAAAGGGAAACTTACACAGTTTCATTGGCTAAAAATAACGAAAAAGGAAGAACTGACCAAAAATATTTTCGCTCTGGAATTTGAAATTCCTGCGCACCTGAAGGAGAATTTTAAGTTTGATGCAGGTCAGTTTGTGAGTATACAATTTCAGTCTCATGGTGAGGACGTAATCAAAGACTATTCGATGACTTCGGCTCCTTATGAAGAAAAGATCGCTTTAGGAATAAAAATGAACTCGCCTGAAGGAGATGCTTCAGAATTATTCAGAAATTATAGTGTTGGCGATAAATTATTAGTCAGCGAGCCCAGCGGAAGGTTTACTCTTATTTCAAAACCGAGTGAATTCAGAACGATCGTTGGCTTCGCTGCAGGGATAGGAATTACGCCAATTTTAAGCCATTTTAAAAATATCCTTCACAATGAGCCAAGAACAAGACTTTTCCTGTTTTTCAGCAATAAAACCGGTGAAGATCTCATCTATCGTGAGCAGTTTGACAATCTTGCCAGGAACTGTGGCGAAAGGCTTCAGATCTTTTACTTTTTTACACAGGAAAAAACATCAAACAGTTTTTTTCAAGGTAGACTTGATGATAAAAAACTACATCTTATTATTAATCAGATTCTTCACTTAGACGATACCGATGAAGAATCGACCATTTGGGATGCGGTGGATGAAGTCCTGATCTGCGGAAAAGGAGATATGATCAAAACGCTTGCAAATGCATGCTATCATCACGGAATTCCGAAGAAAAATATTCATTTTGAACTTTTTGAGGAATATAATGACGATATTTATCCTGTGGAAAAAGAATTTCCGCTGATTGAAAATATTGATATTGAATTTAAAATGCTCGGAAAGCAATATTTTACGGAATTACCGGATAATAAAGAGAAGATTTTACAGCAACTGTTAATTCAAAAGTTTGCCGTTCCTTATTCATGTAAATCAGGCATATGCGGAAGCTGTGAATGTATTCTTGAAGAAGGAGAAGTTGATTTGCTGGAGAATGAATATTTAACGGAAAAAGAAGAAGAAAAAGGACATATCCTGGCCTGCATGTCTATTGCAAAAAGCAGGAAAATAAAGCTTAACTTTGATCTTAGTTGAGAATAATAAAAAACATATTTAACCTGATCTCTATATCAACGGAAATTCTGATTCTGCTGATATGTCTCGCCAATGCCTGGGTTTTTGCGTTAACGGATGGAAGAACATACAACAAAATATCCAAAATTCCACCTAGGGAAGTGGCATTGGTATTAGGGACTTCACCAAAGATGCGATCCGGATCATCAAATCCGTATTTTACAAAGAGGATGGATGCCGCCGCATTACTTTATCATCATGGAAAAATCAAAAAAATTCTTGTAAGCGGGGAAAAAAGCAAAGGATACGATGAGCCTGCTGCCATGAAAAATTACCTCATTTACCAGGAAGGAGTACCGGAAGAGATTATCATGGAGGACCCAAAAGGATTCAATACTTACCGGAGTATTCTCAGATGCAAGGATGTGTATAGAAAAGACAATGTCATCATTGTATCTCAAGGTTTTCATAATCTCCGGGCTTTATTGTTTGCCAGAAATAACAATATGAATGCGCTGGGATTTGACGCCCAAGACGTTACCAAGCCTGAAAGCTACTACAGAAACCAGTTCAGGGAAATATTGGCCCGAACAGTTGCTGTAGTATATTTTGCTTTGGGAATTTCACCTGATTAGAAAGGATATCCGAATGCGATATTTAAAGTAGGCTTGAATGGCTGGAAGTATTTCAGTCTCCATCGGTCACCTTCAGGTTTATTTGGATCATATATTTTATAAGCAAGATCAAGTCTCAGGGTGATATAGGCGATATTTACCCTTAATCCGAATCCGCTGCCGACACCGACCTGCTTTAGGAATTTATTAAATTTAAACTCATCGCCGGAACCGTCACTCGTGCTTTTCAACGCCCAGATATTACCGATATCTGTGAAAAGCGCTCCTTCATAAGTATCATTAAAAGGAACTCTGAATTCAACATTGGTGGTGAGTTTCATGTTTTCTGTCATGTACGTACGAACTCTTTCATCAATCTGTGAATCTGCCGGACCTAACCCTCCAAAAGGAACCCATGCCCTGATATCATTCGCTCCACCATTAAAATACGATCTGATGACTGGCATGCTGGAAGAGTTGCCGTACGGAATACCCAACCCTACGAATTGGCGGAGAACAAGTGTATTATTATTAAATTTAAAGTATTTTCTTATATCGAAATCAAATTTCACAAACTGAGCATACGGGACTCCGAATATCGTTCTTTCCGGGCTCGTCAAAACCCCACCATCATTTCTTTTCTGATTGAATATGCTGAATATATTTCCCGCAAGCTCTACTTTACCATTAAAATAAAATGAGTTGGGATACTCCTTTTTCCCGATTTCATTATAAACGAAATTATAAATAAAGGAAGAAATTAAAACATCCTGGGTCTGGCGGTCTTTGTTAATCAACGAACCTACAAACGCAATGTATCGGTCGGCACCCTGCTGATTAAGCCCGGCAGTATATTCGAGATCTCGCGTGATAAGCCTTGAAACTTCATCTATTGTAAGCTTTCCGGCACTAAAATCCTGAGCTACAGAAGGTTTAAAGGCAAAATAATCATCAAAAATTTCACTTCTGATCGCTTCATCATTTACGAAATAATCATAGTAGGCGTCTTTATTTTTTGTTAAACTCAGCTGGGTATTGAATAAGGTAAGCCTGTGAGAAACTTTATCATTTACCGTTGCCAAATAATTTAAACCCGTATTAAAGTTTACCCTTCCCAAACCGATATTGTTCTGAACCGAAGCTCCCAATACGATTGATGAAGTAGGGCTGTACCTTTTTGGAAGTAATTTGTAATAATCGAATGGCAACAGCAATCTCGGGAAGTTCAGCGATGCCTGGGCCGAAATTTCGTAGGCCAGAACACGGCTGCTGATATCTTTAGTACTTCTTATTGATCCAAATGTTCCTGAAAGACTCGTCGAAAGGTTTTCCGCACCACCAAAAACGTTCCTGGTAGTAAGATCTGCCGAAGGCGAAACACCAAGGTTAAGCAATTGTGAATAATTAACATCCGTTCCTAATTTAAGTTCATATTTAGGAAGAGGTTTAAGTACATACATTACGTCTATAATACTGTCATTGGGAGCCGTTCCTCCGCCGTGTCTTAAAGAATCCCGTGATTTAAGAATACTGAAATTGTTCATAGCCAACAGGTTTCTTCTCGTAAGATCAAACTTTTTCTGATCATAGACCTGTTTGTTTCCAATGGTAATAGCACGCCACAAAGCCCTGGAATCATATTGATTATTAACCTTATGAAACCGAATTCCTCTTAAACTGTCTTTTGCCGTATTTTTCGGGTAATCCGACATTTCATCTACAATGGCTACATCAATATTTCCTATGGTTGCCACCTTATAAGGCCGGTCGAGGGAATCTTTATGAATTTCAAGGGTTAAAGGTACTTGTTTTCTACTTTTAATTGAATCTGCAACAAAATAGATTTCATCCCCAAGATTATTGAATCTGTAATACCCGTAATCTTTCATCAGGTCGTTGATTCTTGTAACTTCCTTTTCAAGAACCGTCTGATCTAATATTTGACCTTGCTTAATAAGGCTTTCTCTTATTTTCTGCTGGTAAATATTTTTTACGGTAGGATCGGTGATATTATAGTAATATTCTTTAATATAAGTAGGATCTCTGTGGGTAATAAAATACGTAACTGCCGCTTTTTTTGCAGCAGAGTCCAGATCATGTTTAAATTTAACTTCAGCATCCCAATATCCACGGTAGGTGAGTCTTTTTTCTATTGATTCAGCACTTTTTTCAGTTTTCGTCTGATCAAGAATCACCGGCGCCGAACCCCAGTTGTGATACAACCTGTCAAAGAACAGGCTTTTTCCTACACTGCTCTTCATATTATATTTAATGAAAAGAGAATCTCTTAATTTCTGATTTCTCAATTCATTAGGATAGGTCATATATTCATTCAGAAGAGTGTCATATTTAGGATTTGCAGCATTATACAGCCATAAGCTGAGCGGCATAAAAAGAAACTGTCTTTTATTGGGTTTTTGCTGTACATAGTTTTTTAGTTCACTGTCGAAAGGAGCTTTTTTATCTTCGAACTCAAAATTATTGCTTACGAGCAGATATTCCCCATCAGGAACCTTTTTAGTGGTACTACAAGCATAAAGGAGACCTACAAATGTTGCAAATGATATAATTTTATAATATTTTTGAGGAGAATTCTTATAATGCTTACAGCTCATACAATAAAAATTTTACAATCTTTGGATAAAAAGAAGTTCAGGCAAAAATACAATTTGTTTTTGGTTGAAGGTAATAAAACGATCAATGAACTTTTTAATTCTAACTTTAAAATTAAAGAAATATTTTCTACCGATCCGCAAAAATTGGACCGTGCGAACGTTCCTGTAACACATATTTCTGAAAATGAGTTAAAAAAAATAAGTTTCCTGCAACATCCGAAAGATTCTGTGGCTGTCTGCTATCTCAATGAAGAGAAAAAATTATCCGACCAGAATTTACAGCTTGTTCTTGATGGTATTCAGGATCCCGGAAATATGGGGACAATTATACGTCTTGCAGACTGGTTCGGGATTGAACAGATTATCTGCAGCAAAGATACCGTGGATTTTTACAATCCTAAAGTAATTATGTCCAGTATGGGATCGTTTACGAGGGTCAATATTGTTTATGAAGATCTGACAAATTATCTTTTAAATACAAAAAACATTAATATAGGAACAGATATGGAAGGGGAGAATATTTATTCGTTTGAAAGACCTGAAAGAATGAATCTTATCCTGGGAAATGAAGGCAATGGAATGCGCCCTGAAACTGAAAAACTTTTGCAGAAAAGTGTTATGATCCCCAGATTCGGAAAATCTCAGTCAACAGAAAGTCTCAATGTTTCTATAGCTGCCGGTATTATTTTAGGACAATTGTTCGGAGTGAGAGAGTAATAGGGTTTGAGAGTGGGAGAGTCTTAGAGTATAGAATGATTAAATAAAACACTCCCACTCTCGAACTCAGATAAGCTGTTCCATGCTTGAAACACTTTGGTTTTTCTGGTAATTCTCAAGTTTTTTTCGGATAAATCTAAGCGCAATCGGTGCAAGATAGATCAATGCGACACCTGCCACTTTTCTTTTCCAGTTTGAGCTTTTAAGACTTTTCCGCGCATAATTTCCTACAATGGCAGTTACCCCAAGCTTGATTAAGGTATCTACGGCATCTCCTTTAAAAGCAGAGCTGGCAATGCCCATTGCTGTATTCTTGTTGATAAGTGCATCTTTTATTTCAGAAGTGATCTGTTTGGCAATAACGTCTTTTCTCAATACGACTTTTTCATCACCGTCTTCATCTACTTTTTCCTGCAGATACTGATCTGTCAAACCATTGGTGAATGCACTCAAACTTTCTTTTGTATTTTTGAACGTAAGAAGATCTTCAAGCCCTTCGATTTCCTGTTTCAAGAGTTTTTTCTTTCTTCTTAATTCTTCTAAGCTTTCATACTTTCTGCCCATAGTTTAATGATTTAAAAATTTAATAACCTGATCTGCCACATAATTTACGAGTCTCTTCTTAAATATCATAAGAACCATCATTATTACAAAGTAAAATGCGGCTACAATAAGAAATCCGTATGAACTGTTTCCCAGTGCTTTCCCAATGAGAAATGCGATCCCAAAGTTGAACAGGATAATGAAAAAACCAAAGGCAACCAACATTAAAATAAGATAGGTAATAACTCCGGCTGAAAGCGAAGATTTTTCCGTCGCCTCAATTTTCAGCAGGTCAATTCTTTTCGATGCGTATTCTTTAATAGTTTCAATCATTGTTTTTCTTTAAAGTTACAAAAAAAGGAACTTTCGTTTATAAAGTTCCTTTCATAATTTACCTAAAAAAATAAATTATTTATTGTTTTAGATCATTCAGTTCAGATTCTACATTTTTTACTACATCTGCAGTTTTTGAAACAATCTGATCTTTGTATTTATCGTATCCGTCTTTCACAGTGTGAGCTACGTTATTCGCTGTCTCTTTAAAAGTAGAAGAAATACTGCTGTATTGATCTTTCACCTTTTCTGAAACTTCTCCGTACTTATTTTTAGCCTGATCTTTCAGATCATTTGCTTTATCTTTAATTTTTTTTCTGGTTTCTTTACCTTCTTCCGGAGCATAAAGCATTCCTAAAATTACACCCGCTGCAGCACCTGCAAGAAGCCCTGCCAAAATACCCGCTGTATTGTTTTTCTTAGACATTTTTCGTTTTTTTTAATAGTTAATAATACTAGTTTTACTTGCTTAGTATTTGTACAATTAATATACCAAAGGAGGCATTGGTCTATTAAAAATTGTTAAAAATTTTTGATATATAAAAGAATACTATCAATTGTTTCTTCCTTGGAAAGATCTGTATTATCGATGACAATAGCATCATCTGCCTGTCTCAACGGTGCTATTTCCCGCTCGCTATCAATCTTATCCCGTATAATAAGGTTTTCTTTTACCTGGTCTTCGTGGGCTTCAATACCGAGAGAAAGGAGTTCCTTGTATCGTCTTTTAGTTCTTTCTTCAATGCTCGCTGTCAGGAAAAACTTATAGTCCGCATTTGGCAGAACTACTGTCCCTATGTCACGTCCGTCCATGATGATACCCCCTTTTTCTGCCAGTGAACGTTGAGACTGCAGAAGAAAATCCCTTACTTCTTTCTGTTTTGCGACAAAGCTTACATTTTCTGACACTTCATTTGTCCTTATTGCCTTGGAAATATCAATATGATTCAGAAAAAGAATCAATTCTCCATTATCATTTTTAAATTCAAGCTCGATCTGACCGAATGAGGAAAACAATTCTTCAAGATTAATTGACCCATTTTCATTAATACAATTCTGAAGTGCAAACCAGGTAACACCCCTGTAAAGCGCACCTGTATCAAGGTGGATAAGCCCGAGCTTTTCGGCAATGATTTTAGATATTGAACTTTTTCCGGTAGACGAGTACCCATCGATTGCTATTACAGGTTTTTTCATACCGCAAATTTCCAGATTTTTTCTTAAAAATCAAGAAAACTTGGCAGATTTTATTGTCACACCACTTTATCATTTATAGAATATGCTTTATAATCAGTAAGTAAACAAAAATCCCCGAATATTATTCAGGGATTCATTATTATTATTTAAGGTAAACAGAACAATCTATTCTCCTGCATGGCTTACAAGATCTATTGAAACACCAATCTGGTTGACATTTGAAGAGTTATGATAGCGTACATGCGCGTAATCGATACGGAATCGTGATAATTTAATACCAAAACCTGCAGAAAGACCTGAGAAATTCCGTTGATCTGCTACGGCAAGTTCATTTCCTCGTTTCACATTATACCCAAGCCTGATGTTAAATCCTTTTTCCGGGAACAATTCGGCGCCCAGGGAGAAATGGTCTGCGATTTTTCGTCCTACATTGACTTCCTGGCCATTGACATTATATTGAGAAGAAATATTGAATTCCTGAAGGTCGTGCGCTGTAATGGTAATCGCTAACGGAATTGCCTTTAAAATTCTTGTATATCCTAAATCTACTCTGAAAGGAAGATTTTCACGGGTTCCGTTAAAAGATTTAAACTGATAACCAAAATTTCTGAATACCAGAGAAGCAGTTTCTTTGTTCTTTTTGTTGTGATAAGTAATTCCCGCATTTCCTGAAATGGCGGAAGAAGTATAATTGTCGATTTTGGACGTGATAAAATTCAATCCGCCACCGATGGTCCAATCTTCCTCAAACTGATAGGCATATCCTGCGCCGATAGCGACATCAGAAGCTTTGAAAGATCCGTTTTCAAAACCGCTTTCATCTGTTCTGGGAATGTCTCCATAGCTCATGTAGCGCGCATTAATCGTCGCCATATGCCCGTTTTCAAAATCTTTAGCATACGCTATTGTTCCATATTTGGAATCTGCAAGATATGCTGTTGCATTCACAGAAAGCTGATTATCAGAATCTCTGTTCAGCAAGGAAGGGTTTGCAATAGCAAAGGAAACATCATGATCTCTTACGGAAATAGCATCTCCACCCAATGCAGCCTGTCTTGCAGATACAGGAATATTGAGAAACGGATAAACGTTTGTTCCTGTTTGCGCATAAGAAACAACTCCTGACAGAAATAATGAAAAAATGACAATTTTCTTCAATTCAGTTTATTATTAATGCAAAAATAATCCTTTTTCGTACTTTTCAAAATATTTATCGTATTATTTATAGGTAAATATTCAACTTTTGTAAAATTACTTGTCTATCATAATAAAAGGTTCTGTTATTTCTCTGTTCTTGTCACACTGTTCGTGGATACTTCCGAAGATTGAATTAATGTAATCAACCCTCAGCCCCGATCGCAGCATTTGTTTGAGCTCATTTTTTCAGCATTCGACGCGGCGGCTCCGCCGCGTCGAATGCTGAAAAAATAGCGAGTGCGGAGAGCGGGAAATTGCTCCCTATAAAAATAAATATTCCTTTTCGATGTTATCAAATTGCTCCCATAAATCAGCTTATCACGCAAGATTTAAAAATTTAATCCAGAATTAAAAATCAACCTTATTAATGATTATATTTGCAAAGTCAAATTTCTGACAAACCAACAAATAAAGTTATTTAAAAATAAAGATGAAATATAAAAGAATCCTTCTGAAACTTAGCGGTGAGGCCTTAATGGGAAACAGACAATATGGTATTGATAATGACAGGCTTCAGGAATACGCAGCTGAGATCAAAAAAGTAGTAGACAAAGGCTGTGAGGTTGCCATTGTTATTGGAGGAGGAAATATTTTCCGTGGTGTGGCTGGAGCTGCAAAAGGAATGGACAGGGTGCAGGGTGATTATATGGGAATGCTTGCGACGGTAATCAACGGAATGGCACTTCAGGGTGCGTTGGAAGATGCCGGAATCAAAACAAGACTTCAATCTGCCATTGAAATGGACAAAGTAGCGGAACCTTTCATCAAAAGAAGAGCGGTAAGACATCTTGAAAAGGGTAGAGTAGTAATTTTCGGAGCGGGGACGGGAAATCCTTATTTCACAACGGATACTGCGGCAACTTTGAGAGCTATTGAAATTGGAGCAGATGTTATTTTAAAAGGAACAAGAGTAGACGGAATTTATGACAGCGATCCTGAAAAAAATGTAAACGCCGTAAAATATAATTCATTATCTTTCGACGAGGTTTATGCTAAAAACCTTAAAGTGATGGATATGACTGCATTTACCTTAAGTCACGAGAACAAACTTCCGATCATTGTTTTTGATATGAACAAAGACGGAAATCTTGAAAAAATAGTTGACGGGGAAAATGTTGGTACTTTAGTTGATTTGTAAAGTAAGAACCAAGTAAAAAGTAAAAAGAGCTAAGTAAAGTGATGGTATAAAGTTCTATAAATATGACTTTTAACTTGTTTTCTTTAACTTAAATCTTCAAAATGTGTAACTTATCAAATTTTTATTATATAATGGAAGAACTAGATCTTATAGTAGAGTCTGTACAACACGATATGGAAGCGGCTGTTAGGCACCTGGATCATGCATTTCAGAGAATCAGAGCGGGACGTGCGTCAACGAATATGGTTCAGGATGTAATGGTAGAATATTACGGGGCAATGACTCCTATCAACCAGGTGGCGAATGTTTCTGTTCCGGATGCCATGACGATTTCTATTCAACCTTGGGATGCTAAAGCAATTAATGATATTGAGAAAGCGATTATTAATTCAAATCTTGGCTTTGCTCCTTCCAACAATGGAGTGAATATTATTCTTAATGTCCCGCCATTAACGGAAGAAAGAAGAAGAGAACTGGCAAAACAGGCAAAATCTGAAACTGAAGATACGAAAGTGGTAATAAGAAACGCCAGACAAAATGGTCTGAAAGAACTTAAAAAACTTGAAGGCGTATCTGAAGACATCATTAAAGGCATCGAAGCTGATATACAGGTTCTTACGGATAAGTATGTGAAAATTTGTGATGAACACCTGAAAGTAAAAGAAGCTGAAATTATGAAAGTATAAGTTTTCAGTTTTTAAAATAATAAAGCGGCTCTTGAGGCCGCTTTTGCTTTATAAACAATCAATATTATCCTTTTTATCTTTATTTTTAATAATCAATTTATATTTCTTCATAAACTCTGATATATCACACTTTGTCTCCTTATTGGCAATGGTATTAGGATCCTGATTATTTCCTTGGGATCGTATGGAATAATTTTTCTCAAAACACTGGACCGCTTTATCATTTAAAATATAAATTCTTTTTTCTTTTATATCATCTTTCGTTGCAGGTTTTTCAGGGGTACCTCCATCCTCGAAGTTCCAGACCGTTTCTTCATTAAAAATAAAGAATACCTGATCATCTTTTACAAAATACTTTGTTGAAGAAGAAAAATGACTGTGCTCGGCATAGAAATCCTTAACCATTTTTAGTTTTTTGTTCTGGAAATAAAAGGTGACTTCACCTTCTCTCTCTTCACAATTGTAATTGAATGTGGTTGAATCTAGTTTTTTCGCATTAATTAAACTGCTGATTACCGTATATTCATTTTTAATATCAGCTATCGTTTTTATAGAATCGTTTTTAGCTGTTGTTACAGAGTCGCTTTTCAGAATATCCGCTGAATCGTTATTTTGTGACTTTTCCGGGCGTTCTTTGTTACAGGAAACAATAAAGAGCAAGCTTAAACTTATCAGTGTAATTTTCATATGTATTGATTTGGCGATTTCAGTATAACAAAAAATGTGCTATTGAATATTCGGCATACATATTATAACAAAAAACATCCGGAAATTCCGGATGTCCTAAGCAGTGTAAATTACTGGTATCTTTTATGTTCTTCTTTTTTCACAAATAATCTGGTTATTGGCTTAAAGAATGCTTTGTATTTTTCTGCGTCAAACAGCTGAGAGTCCGTAAGTGCTTTATAGGTCATCCATATTCCAAAAGGGAAGAGTACCAAATTAGGAATCCAGGCGGCAAGATAGGGATCTATTTTCCCGGACCAAGCCATGTTCTCAACTCCCACATTAATGACATAAAATATAATAAAGATCACAATTGCAATAATCACGGGAAGCCCCATTCCTCCTTTTCTAATAATAGATCCTAAACTTGAACCTATCAGGAAGAAAATGATGCAGGTAAATGAATAGGTAACAATTCTCTGCTGATAAATTACAACTTTACTATAATATTTTACCCCGGGATCAATTTCATTATTTTTTGCTTCTAAGGTACTTTTAAGATTGTCTAACCTGCTGTAAGCATTATTAATGATCTCAAGTCTTTTCTCACTTTTTACGGTATCGAGCTTTATATTCTGCTTGGGTTTTGCTTTCGATCTGTTCTGCTTTGCATCCATGTAAGACATTACAGAATTGGTCTGATTCAGTACATCATTATTAATGTTGGTGAAAAATTTATCATTATCCTTTTTTGTCTGATCAATGGTTTTATTTAGCTGATTAAAAGTCTGGAAACGGTAATCATCCGTGATTTTCTCTTCCTCAATAGCCTTATTAATAATCTCGCTCACGTCAAAGTGTGAAGTCAGAGAATCAAATTTAATAGCCTGATCGGGCTGTTTCAAACGGACATTCTCAGCTTTGCCGGCAAAATTGTCCTCATAAACATATCCGTTATAAAGAATGAGTTTAAGATAATTTTTGTTTGCAGCAGGAACAAACTTTCCCTTTTCTGCTACAATAGATTGCTGATTGTCAAAAGTTGTTGCTTTTTTATGAATAAAAACCCCATCAATGTTTTCTCCGTTCTCACCGGTAATCTTATCAAATTTCACCATATAACCGGGTATCTGATCAATAAACTGTCCGGGCGTAAAGTTAAGTGCAGGTTTTGTCTGCGCAATATTGAAAAGCATATTTTTCGCCTTTCGCTGAAAATCCGGGATAATATTGTTGGAAAAAAAATAAAGCATGATCGACAGGATCGTTGTCACACCCAACAAGGGAACCATTACTCTTGTCAGGGAAATTCCTGCTGCTTTCATGGCTGCAAGTTCATACCGTTCGCCAAATTCTCCGAAAGACATGATGCTCGCCAACAGAATCGTAAGCGGCAATACCATACTGATCACACTTACCCCAAGATAGAACAGCAGCTTCAGGATCTGAAAAGTGCTGAGTCCTTTTCCCATAAACTGCCCCAGCTGAACCCAGATGATATTCACAATAAATATGAAAAACAGTACGCTGAATATAAAGAAAAACGGTCCGAAGAAAGTTTTTATGATATATCGGTCTAGTATTTTTAACATTTGCCAAAATTAATGAAAAAGCCACAAAGTTTCCTTTGCAGCTTTTATATTTTATGAAATTTTTATAATACGTAATATTATAAGTCTGTTAAACCTTAAACTGTTTATAGAAAGCTTTCGGTTTGCATATTAGAGATTTAAAAATTAAAGTTCTGTAATCAGATAATTTTTGTATTTATTCTTATCAAAAACAAACATTCCAGGATCCAGATTTTGGTTTTCTTTGTATTCTTTAATGGCAATTACCGCAACATCTTTGTTATTACCGTGCTGCTCAAGCTTTACCATTTGTTTTTTTGCCGAATCAACGAAAAGATAAACATATTGTATTCCATTAGCTTTTACAGGAGTCAGCTTTATAAAATCAGTGCTTACACCATTTACATTTTTCTTACCGTTGTAGATCACGTTGTAGTCATTTCTATACGTGGAAAGATAGTTGATAGGGGAGAACATAGAGCTGCTTCCATTAGGCTTTGCAACCGTTACTTCCATATCTTCCGTATTGACGTTGTAAATTTTGCTTCCGTCGAAAATCTGCTCGGTTTCCATGATCTTTAATTTGTACTTATCACCGGCAGCATAGTAAATTCCAGGTTCCGTTTTTGAAACCTGTCCGTTGGTTCCTGTTCCGAATGAGAATTTAAAATAAGTATTCTTTTTTGAATTATAGTTCGCCGTAATATCATCTAATATTTTTTTAGCTTTAGCATCAATTTTCTGAGCGTTCGTAATTCCTACAGCTCCCACAACCATACTGCTTACTATAATTTTTGAAATAATATTTTTCATTTTTATTTAAATCTTTTAATCTTTAGACATTTTCAAATCCTAAAAGTTAAACCGTACTACGGTTTATTCTTTAGCTGCGCAGGTCTTCCAAAAACTGTTCCAAAGAATGAAGATCACTGATCAGCACTTCTCTTGCTTTTGCCCCATTGAATCCTCCTACAATTCCGCTTGCTTCCAGCTGGTCCATAATTCTTCCTGCTCTGTTATATCCAAGTTTTAATTGTCTTTGAAGCATTGAAGTAGAGCCCTGTTGAGTAGAAACAATGATTCTTGCCGCTTCTTCAAACAAAGCATCTTTTTCATTAGGGTCGAAAGCGCCAACACTGCTGGCAGAATCTTCAGAAACGTATTCAGGCAGAATAAATGCAGAGGCATATCCTTTCTGCTCACCAATATATTCAGCCAGCCTTTCTACCTCCGGAGTATCTACAAATGCACATTGAAGCCTTAAAATTTCATTTCCGTTAAAATAAAGCATATCTCCTTTACCAATCAGCTGATCTGCTCCGGGAGAATCAAGAATCGTTCTTGAATCTACACTTGAAATTACCCTGAAGGCTGCTCTGGCAGGGAAGTTTGCTTTAATCATACCTGTAATAACGTTTACAGATGGCCTTTGTGTCGCAACAATCAGGTGGATTCCCACTGCTCTGGCTAACTGTGCCAATCGTGCAATCGGCAGTTCCACTTCTTTTCCGGCCGTCATGATCAGATCTGCAAACTCATCAACTACCAAAACGATGTAAGGCAGGTATCGATGCCCGTTTTCAGGATTCAGTTTTCGTTCTGCAAATTTTTTATTGTATTCCTTTAAATTTTTACAGAATGCATTTTTAAGCAGATCATATCTCGTGTCCATTTCGATACAAAGAGAATTCAGCGTATTGATCACTTTATTGGTATCTGTGATGATCGCTTCTTCAGCATCCGGAAGTTTTGCCAGATAATGTCTTTCGATTTTTGAATATAATGATAGTTCCACTTTTTTAGGATCCACCATAACGAATTTCAGCTCGCTCGGATGTTTCTTATAAAGGAGTGAAGTTAAGATCGCATTAATACCCACCGATTTACCTTGCCCCGTAGCACCCGCCATCAGCAAGTGAGGCATTTTTGAAAGATCGGCCATGAAAATTTCATTGGATATCGTTTTCCCGAAAACCACCGGAAGATCCATATCTGTATTCTGAAACTTCTGAGAAGCAATCACAGAACGCATCGAAACCATCGTAGGATTTTTCCTCGGAACCTCAATACCGATCGTGCCTTTACCCGGCATCGGAGCAATTATACGGATTCCCAAAGCGGAAAGGTTCAGGGCAATATCGTCCTGAAGCTTTTTAATAGCTGCAACACGAATTCCAGCCTCTGGAACGATTTCATACAAGGTTACTGTCGGGCCAATTGTTGCTTTAATTTCGGCAATTCCTACATTAAAGTTTTTCAGTAATCCGACAATTTTATTTTTATTTTCTTCTAATTCTTCCTTGTTAATGGAGATTTCTTCATTGCCATAATCTTTAAGAAGATCAACCGTCGGCATCTGGAAATTGGCAAGATCCAGCTTATGATCATAAAGTCCATGTTTTTCAACCAGTTCCTGAGATTTTCTGTCAGAATCGTCCAGAATATCAATTACAGGAGCTACTTCCACTTTGAACTTAATATCATCTTCTGTTGCAACTGCTGTAGAAGTTATCGGTTTTATATCAAAAGCCTGTTCAGGGGTTGAAACAGGAACTGACGGCTTTGGATTTAAATTCAAATGCAACGACTGTGAAAAATCATTTTTATCATCGTCAAAAGAAGTTTTATTTGGTGTTATGATCGTTTCAACCTCTGATGTTGCTAGAATTTCAATGGGTTCAGTATCTTTTTTAGATTGTACAGTTTCCGTAACCGTAATTTTAGACGAATTGATCTCTGTACTTTGTGCTTCTTCAATAAGCTCATCATCTGCCTCAAAATTTTCGTCAGAATTCGGCATCATGGATTTTACTCTGCCAATCGTGTTTTCATTAATCTCATTTAACCTTGATTTAATGGAGCTCGGACGAAGATTAAATTCTAAGATAAAATATAAAGCGATACTGGACACCAAAACAAGCCAAAGTCCTACCGTACCGATAATCGCATTCAGGGAATCCATGATCTGATAACCGTATACTCCGCTCAAAACGCCCTGTCCTTTTGTAATGGCACCGAATAAAATTGGAAGCCAGCAGATAAAGAAAAGAGAATGACCAACTGTTTTCCATGGCTTGAACATCTTCTTTTTAAGAATGACCGTACCAAAGACTAAAAATAAAAACGCAATGATAAATGACGCCACGCCAATACTTTCGAAAATAAAAATATTACCAAGCCAGTCGCCCAGTTTACCAAACAGGTTGGAAGATTTTATGCTTTTGTCGAGCATGGTTCCTGCCTGGCTCTGATCTGCTTTCCAATTCATGAGATAAGAAACGAAAGAGAAGGTAAGAACGATGGAAAAAAGAATGAATGTGAGCCCGAAGAACACTCTCGGCTTCGATAAAAATTTGCCTTTTTCAGGCGATTCCTGTTGTTTTTTTTGCGTGTTTTTATCCATAATATATTGTGGCAAATTTAATGTTTTTAGGCATTAAAAAAGCGTGTTTGCTTAAAAAGAAATTTTAATTTTTAGACGGAAAATTATTAATCGATTTGTTGTTTTCGAATACTAAAATATTTAAAATAATTTAAAAACGGTTTATTTTTTTTATCTGATTATTTCAAAAAACATGTTCACAATAGCTTAAAAAAATCTTCGGTTTTTATTCTTTTGAGAACTTTAAATATTCTAATCAATGCTTTAAGATTATCTTTTGTGGTTATATAAAAAGTTTAAACAAACTTAAAGATAAAATCAGTTTTAAAGGCCTTTTTTTCTTAATAACTCCAATTAATTTATATACATATCCTGTTAAAGTGATAATCTTCAGTAAATTCAGAATAAATCAGCTGAAGCTATTAAACTATTCCCAAAGAAAATATTTTTATTAAGAATCTTTAAAAATAACAATTCTGCGGTTTAAAGTGATAAAAAACAGCTTTTTTTAACGTCTTTGTTGTTTATCATCCTTATTTTTGCCTATCAAGTATATATTTATCATGAAGAAGATCCAGGATATTCTTATCTCGACCAGAACAATGGCTGTGTTGTTACTGGTGTACGCATTTGCGATGGCTTATGCAACGTTCCTAGAAAACGATTACGGGACTCCAACAGCAAAAGCATTAATTTATGAAGCATGGTGGTTTGAATTAATCATGTTTCTGCTCATCCTCAATTTTATTGGAAATATCGGAAGATACAGGCTATGGAAAAGAGAGAAATGGCCGGTACTGGTTTTTCACCTTGCCTTTGTGCTGATTTTCATTGGTGGTGCCATCACAAGATACATCAGTTTTGAAGGGACCATGCACATCAGAGAGGGTGAAACCTCTAATGAAATTGTAACAGACAAAAACTTCCTGAAGATTCAGATTGAAGAAAAAGGTGATGTTTTAAATTATCAGGATATTCCTTATTTAATGTCTCCTTTGCACAAAGATCTGCAGGCAACGTATGATTTCCACGGAAAGGAAGTCAAAGTGATCGCAAAAGAATATGTTCAAAGAAAAAAAGACAGTCTTCTGGCTGATCCGAATGGTGCAGAATATCTTCATTTGGTATCCACAGGACAAACAGGAAGACAGAATATTTTCATTAAACCTGGCGAAACGAAATCAATCAACGGAACGCTGGTAACCTTCAACAGACCTATTGAAGGTGCAGTGGAGTTTAAAAATGAAGGCGGAAAACTATTCATCAAAACGCCTGTTGATGCAAGCTATATGACCATGGCAACGCAGGCTACCGGAAATACGAAAAAGGATGAATTTCAGCCATTGGCTTTAAGAAGTTTATATTCAATTAACGAATTGAAACTGGTTGTTCCTGAAGGTCTTAAAAAAGGAAAATTAATGGCTATTGAAGGAGACCGAAAGAAAGATCAGAATGTTCCGGACATGCTGACGGTTGAAATCCAGGGACCGAAAACAAAACAGCTGGTTGATCTTTCCGTTGAAAAAGGAAATCCAAATGCTTACAAACAGGTGACGATGGATGGGTTGAATATCATGATCGGTTTCGGTCCTAAAATTTACAATACGCCTTTTTCCCTTAAACTGGATGATTTCGTGATGGAAACGTATCCCGGAAGTTCGTCTCCGAGTGCATATGAAAGCCACATTAAAATTATTGATGAAGGAAAGCAGACTCCTTTTAAAATCTATATGAATCACGTTTTAAATCATAAAGGCTACCGTTTTTTCCAGTCGAGCTTTGATCCGGACAGAATGGGAACGGTACTTTCCGTAAACCACGATTTCTGGGGAACACTGATTTCTTATATAGGGTACACCTTTTTATTCGGAGGCATGTTCTTCATGTTCTTCTGGAAGGGAACACATTTCTGGAAATTAAATAAAATGCTAAAAGACGTCAATAAAAAAAGAGCAATAACCATACTTTTACTGCTGTTAAGCTTTGGGCTAAACGCTCAGAAAATTGAAACTCACGGTACAACCGACGGAAGCAAAGAGCACACGCATGTCGAAGGGGATGGTCATAATCATGCTCCAGCGTCCGAAATGGTTCAGCCTCAAGGTGCACAGCCATTTACAAAGATGAAAATAGTTTCGGCAGATGAGATTATTGCCAGAAACAAAATAGATAAGGAACATGCCGATAAATTCGGATATCTTCTGGTTCAGAATTTCGAAGGGAGAATTGTACCGATCAATACTCAGGCACTGGATGTTCTGAGAAAGCTTTATAAAAAAGACGAGTTTAAAGGAACAGACGGAAAATCACTGACTGCAAATCAATGGTTTTTATCCGTTAATATCGATACGCCAAGCTGGACAATGGTTCCTATAATTAAAGTAGGAACAAAAGGAGGTGACGAATTGCAGAAAAAAACAAAAGCAAATGATGAAGGATACACTTCTTTAATGAATCTTTTCCCGGCTGATGCCAACGGAAACCTAAGATATATTCTCGAAAGTGATTACAATACGGCATTTCGTAAAAAAGCTTCTGAGCAAACCAATTATGACAAAGAAGTGATCGCAGTCAATGAAAGAGTTCAGATTTTCAACGAATTTTTTAGCGGTCAGTTCATGAGAATCGTTCCTGTGAAAAATGATGCTAACCATACTTGGCATTCATGGCTTGACCAGAAAATGGAACCGGATGTAGAATCCCAGCAGGTAATGGGTCCGTATTTTGCAGAAGTTTTGCAGGCAGAGAAATCAGGGAATTGGTCAAAGGCCGATACACAGTTGGCTAAACTTTCAGACTACCAGCAGAAATGGGGGAAAGCCGTAGTTCCTGCTAAATCAAAAGTGGATCTTGAAGTTTTCATGAATAAAGTAAATATCAATTTCAAATTATTGATTTTCTACACGATAATTGGAGGGCTTCTTCTGATCTTAGGATTTGTAGAATTATTCAGGTCTAATAAAAAATTAAAGAAAATAATCAAAGCGGTTATTGTCGTCGGCGCTGTAGGATATATTTTCCATTTCCTTGGTTTGGTTGCCAGATGGTATATTTCAGGTCACGCACCATGGAGTAATGGCTATGAGGCAATCATTTTCATCTCATGGGTTGGTATTTCAGCAGGATTGTTCCTGTACCGTAATTCAAATGCATTAATTCCGGCTGCAGGATTTATGGTAGCGGTTATCATGATGGGATTTGCGCATGGAGGTTCTGCTCTTGATCCACAGATCACACCTTTGGTTCCTGTATTGAAATCATATTGGCTGATTGTACACGTTGCGATTATCACCTCCAGCTATGGATTCTTCGCACTGTCGATGATTATTGCAGTGATCAGTTTAATATTTTATATCATTTCCAATAAAACTACTCATAGCATTCATCACGATACAACATTGAAGGAGCTGGCTATTGTTTCCGAAATGTCTCTTACAATCGGATTATTTGCACTTACAGTCGGAAACTTTTTAGGAGGAATCTGGGCCAACGAATCATGGGGAAGATACTGGAGCTGGGATCCAAAGGAAACCTGGGCTTTCATTTCAATTATGGTATATGCATTTGTTTTGCACATGAGATTGGTTCCGGGATTAAGAAGCAGATGGGCATTCCACGTGGCAACGATGTTTGCTTTCTGTTCGATGGTGATGACGTATTTTGGGGTAAATTACTACCTGAGCGGACTTCACTCTTATGCAGCGGGAGATCCGGTGCCGGTGCCGGCTTGGGTGTACATCGGACTTGGAACTATGCTGGCATTGGCCATTGCATCTTATGTTAAATTTAAAACTCTGACTAAAAAATAGTTTTTTCAACATATAAAACAGAATCCCGGAAAGTAATTTTCGGGATTTTTATTTTAAGTACAGCAGTAGAACTTTGAATGTATAATCGACTAAAAAACTTTTAATAGAAAATATAAATTATCATTTATTAAATTGAAATTAATTCATATCTTTATGATATCAAAATAATATCAAATTAAAAATTTATATCATGGAAAAAGTTCTAAAGCCAATATCAGGATACCTTACTTTAGTTATATGCCTGGTACTATTCATTGCCTCAGTTTATTTCTTTATCTCAGGAGTCGACTACAGCATTACTTTTGTCGTCATCGCATTGTTATGTTTCATACTTTCCTGTTTCTTTTTAAAAGGACTGATGATCATTCAGCCAAACCATTCACGGGTTCTGAATTTCTTCGGGAAATATGTTGGAACAGTAAAAGAAAACGGATTATTTTTTATTAATCCTTTGTATTCATCACAGAAAATCAGCCTTCGTTCTGAAAACCTTCAGGGACAAACTTTGAAAGTAAATGACAAAATGGGAAATCCAATTGAAATCGCGGTAGTTATCGTCTGGAAAGTTGGCGATACATACAAGGCAGCTTTTGATGTCGAGCGGTATTCTGATTTTGTAAGAATGCAAAGTGAAGCTGCAGTGAGGCATCTGGCAATGAGTTTTCCTTATGACAACCTGGAAGATGATCATGCGCCGATTACCTTAAGAGAAGGCGGAGATAAAATCAATGCTATTCTCGAGCAGGAGCTTACAGAAAGACTTTCAAAAGCAGGTATTATTATCCAGGAAGCCAGAATATCTCATCTTGCTTATGCATCAGAAATTGCAGGAGCAATGCTTCAAAGACAGCAGGCAACAGCAATTGTAGCGGCAAGAACTAAAATCGTGGAAGGAGCAGTAGGAATGGTAGATTTAGCGCTGAAAAAACTCTCTGAAGAAAATATTGTTGAGCTTGATGATGAAAGAAAAGCTGCTATGGTGAGCAATCTGATGGTTGTTCTTTGTGGTGAAAAAGCCGCAACACCAATTTTAAACGCAGGAACCTTATATAATTAATAGATGTAGATATACCAAAATCTTCATTGCATTTAAATAAAGAAAAATGAAATCAGGAAAAGCCCAGAATCCTACAGAAAACAAAGGCAAAAAATCTTTCGTCATAAGGATAGATGAGTCTACGTACAAACTTCTGGAAAAGTGGGCCAATGATGAGTTTAGAAGTGTAAATGGGCAAATTGAATATTTACTCCATCAAAGCCTTACGGATTCGGGCAGGAAAAAGAAACAATAATTTAGTAATAAAATTATATTTTTTTCTTATTTTTGTATAAGATAATTCTCATAATATGATAAATACAGTACTTGAGTTTAAGAAATACCGGGACAGTATTCCGCAACTTATTCAGAATTCTAATTATAAGACAGGATATTTTATCAATCTATTGGGCCTTAAAACCCCAACTTATTATCGCAAGCTTAAAGAAAATTCTTTTTCTATAGAAGAGATTGAATTGCTCACCAAAGCATTATACCCTAAAGAAACACTTTTAATGGAACTTCAGGCTGCGGAAGATGATTATGCAAAGGGCAATGTAAAAGAACATATAGAATTTACGGAAGAACTAAGGCAGGAATTTCTTTAATTTTTCAGGGTTCTGATAATTATTCCAGAAAGAGGCCAGCAGGATTTCATCTTTCTCGGTTAATCGATAGTATAAATAAATTTGTTCTACAATTAAATATTTTCTGTAATGGATATTTTCTTCGTAGGCAGAGCCAATATACGGATTTTGAGAAATGTTCACAACAGCGGTGTCTACAAGCTTCATGAATCTTTTGATTTCTTTTTTAGTTCAGAACTCTTTTAAATAAAGTAAATTATCCTGTAGTTTTTCTGGGCTTTTACGGACCATACTACTTTTTTCATCTAATGTTTTTTCAAAAATATAAAAAAATCAGGAATAGAGAAATACATAATTTATAATAAAATACTTAAACAACAAAAGCAGAGAAATATCTCTGCTTTATTTATTTTATGCAACTTTGAAGCGTATCGGCACCAAAGTAAAATATCACCAGCCATATCAGTCCTTTTATCGTAAAAAAGGCAAATCCTGCCCAGCCAACGCGCTTAAACCACTTCTTCAGTTTCGAATTATTTTCCTGTGAGCTTTCCATTTCTGTGTGTCAAAAGATTACCATACAAATATAAGCATGTTTATAATTAGTCCAAATAAAAAACAAGTTAAAAAAATTTAAATTTTGCAGTTCGCGTAATATTTTTAACTTTAGGGAAAACGAAAAGTAAAATTTTTATGTCTAAAAAAGTAAAAGATTTTGGGATAGAAAAGACGCTCAAAAATCTAGGAATTAAGGATGAAAATAAGGGAACTTCAACAGGCGGAAAATACTTTGCAACGGGGAAAACAATAGAAAGTTATTCTCCGGTAGACGGAAACCTTATTGCTAAAGTTAAAACTTCCGGGGAGTCTGATTACAACAAAGTAATCGAATCCGCAGAAAAAGCTTTTAAACAATTCAGATTGATTCCGGCTCCTAAAAGAGGAGAAATGGTAAGACAGCTGGGCCAGAAACTAAGACTGTACAAAAATGATCTTGGAAAACTGGTCTCTTACGAAATGGGAAAATCTTTACAGGAAGGTTTGGGTGAAGTTCAGGAAATGATCGATATCTGCGACTTTGCCGTGGGAGTATCGAGACAGCTGCACGGGTACACGATGCATTCGGAAAGGCCCGGCCACAGAATGTACGAGCAGTATCACCCACTGGGAATTGTAGGAATTATCACCGCTTTCAATTTTCCGGTAGCCGTATGGTCATGGAACACAGCCTTAGCATGGATCTGCGGAAACGTTACCATCTGGAAACCATCAGAAAAAACTCCGCTATGTGCCATTGCCTGTCAAAATATTATGAATGAAGTTTTAAAGGAAAACAATCTTTCTGAAGGAATTTCCAGTGTTTTGGTAGCAGATCATGAGATCGGGCAAAGACTTGTAGATGACAAAAGAATAGCCTTAGTATCTTTTACAGGTTCTACCAGAGTAGGAAGAATGGTGTCTGCAAATGTCGCCCAAAGATTTGGAAAATCTATTCTGGAACTGGGAGGAAACAATGCCATTATCATCACTCAGGATGCCGACATCAACATGTCAATCATCGGTGCCGTTTTCGGAGCGGTGGGTACGGCAGGACAAAGATGTACTTCTACCAGAAGGCTTATTATCCACGAAAGCGTTTATGATGAAGTGAAAAACAGACTGGTTAAAGCTTACGGACAATTAAAAATCGGTAACCCACTTGATGAATCCAATCATGTCGGACCGTTGATTGACACGGATGCAGTAAACCAATACCAGGAAGCCATCAAAAAATGTAAGAAAGAAGGCGGAAAATTCATCGTTGAAGGGGAAGTATTGAAAGGAAAAGGCTACGAATCCGGATGCTATGTAAAACCATGTATCGCAGAAGTGAAGAATTCTTATGAAATTGTACAGCATGAAACATTTGCGCCAATTTTATATCTTATTAAATATAAAACTTTAGAAGAAGCCATTGCGATTCAGAATGATGTTCCTCAAGGTTTATCATCTGCTATCATGACCCAAAATTTAAGAGAAGCAGAATTATTTCTTTCTCATGCAGGTTCAGATTGCGGTATTGCCAATGTGAATATCGGGACTTCCGGTGCCGAAATCGGTGGTGCATTCGGTGGTGAAAAGGAAACCGGAGGCGGAAGAGAATCAGGTTCGGATGTTTGGAAATATTATATGAGAAGACAGACGAATACCATAAACTATACGACAAATCTTCCTTTAGCGCAAGGGATTAAGTTTGATCTTTAAGCATAAACATTACGAAATTCAGAGATTTTAAAAATTAAAAATTGTCAACTTTAATATGATAATCTCTTTGTTTCTACATTATTAAATTTTTATTATTAATCAACCCTAAGATTAATTAAAATGGAACAAACAATTGATATACAAGTAAATAAAGTAAAAGAAATAGTAGGAAAACACGTTTTAGCAGACGGTTTTGATTTCGTGATGGATATTGAAAAATCCCACGGGTCATGGTTGTATGACAAACTGACGAAAAAAGAATATCTCGACATGTTTTCTATGTTTGCATCAGCGTCAATCGGATACAATCACCCTTATCTGGTAGAAAAATCAGCATGGCTGGGGAAAATGGCGGTAAATAAACCTACCCTTGCAGATGTTTATTCTGAAGAATATGCTCATTTTCTGGAAGTCTTTGAAAGAGTGGCAATTCCCGAAGAGTTACAATATGCATTTTTTATTGAAGGCGGAGCATTAGCGGTTGAAAACGCTATGAAAGCATGCTTCGACTGGAAAACCCGAAAAAATTTTGAAAACGGGCTCGACATTGAAGCCGGAATGTGTATTCATTTCAGACAGGCTTTCCACGGAAGAAGCGGCTATACTTTAAGCCTTACCAATACTGCTGATCCCAGAAAATATCAGTACTTCCCGATGTTTGACTGGCCAAGAATCCTGAATCCTAAACTTACGTTCCCGATCACGGAAGAAAATCTGGAAGAAACCATCAAAAATGAAAGATTAGCTTTACTAAACATCGAAGAAGCTATTCTGATGAATTCCAATAAGATCGCATGCATTATCATTGAACCCATTCAGGCAGAAGGGGGAGACAACCATTTCAGAGATGAATTTCTGATGGGATTAAGAAAAATCTGTGACCAGAATGAGATCCTTCTTATTTTTGATGAAGTACAGACGGGTATTGGTATTACAGGAAAAATGTGGGCTTTCCAACATTTTACGGCAAAGCCGGATATCATTTCTTTCGGTAAAAAAACACAGGTTTGTGGGATTTTAGCCAATAAAGAAAAATTCGATGAAGTTCCCGACAATGTTTTTCGTGAAAGCTCAAGAATTAATTCCACTTTCGGTGGGAATTTTATCGACATGCTTCGTTTCCAGTTGGTAATGGAAGTTATTGAAAAAGAAAATCTTGTAGAGAATGCAAGACTTGTTGGTGATTATTTGCTAGAAGGCCTAAAAAGGCTTTCTGAAAAATATCCTGAAAAATTAACAAATGCAAGAGGAAGAGGATTAATGTGTGCCATTGATCTTCCTACCCACGAACAGAGAAACGCCATGAGAGACGAACTCTGGAAGGATGGAATGATCATTTTATCTTGTGGTGATCTGTCGTTACGCTTCAGACCTCACTTAAATGTTACAAAAGAAGAAATTCAACTTGCATTGGATAAAATAGAGAATAACATTCATAAAATTTAAATTATGGATTTGTAATTTTCAAAAAAATGTTATAAATTTAGATACTCAAAACGAAACAGAACATGGAAAGAAGTACAAGAGTATCAGTTTTTGAAAGTGACAAACCCGCAGAAATTCAGCTTATTAAGTCGAAATTGGACGATGCCAATATTAGGAACGCTGTCGAAAACAATTACCTTACTTTTACAACAACGCCTACGGCCACATCACTGAAAGTAATGGTAAAACTGGAGGATGAAAAAAAAGCATTTGAAGTAATCGATGCTTATCTCCAGCAAAATGAAAATCAATAAAACAATTTCATAATTTTAAATTTTACTACTTCGAACCGAAAATTAATTTTAATTAGTTTTCGGTTTTTTGATGTAATATTTGTTCACAACAATGGATTCAGAAATCAAACTAAGAAAGGCGGAAACGGAAGACAGAGATATCATCTGGAACATTTTACAACAGGCCATAGAAAGAAGAAGAAAAGACGGAAGCACCCAATGGCAGCAAGGCTATCCCAATATTAACACCGTAGAAAGCGATATTGAAAAAGGTTTTGGATATGTAATGACCATCGATGGAGAAATTGCTGTTTACGTCGCTCTGATAATAAATGACGAACCTGCTTACAGCAATATCGAAGGAGCATGGCTTAGCAACGGAGAATTTGTGGTTGTACACAGAGTAGCCGTCGATGAAAAATTTGCCGGACAGGGTATGGTAAAAAAGTTATTTGATCACATTGAGGATTTTACGCGATCCCATGAAATTCAGAGTGTTAAGGTAGATACCAATTATGATAATGTTCCTATGCTGAAAATTTTAGAAAGCAAAGGCTATACGTATTGCGGAGAAGTTTTTCTTGCAGGTGGAATGAGAAAAGCTTTTGAGAAGATTATTATTTAAGGGAAAAGTTAAATCTGTTTTCATTGATTGTTTATAAAGCAATAGATTTATAAACTCTATTATGTTTGTTCGTTTAGTTCAGAACTAATTTTTACTTTTGCTCAAATTTATATACCATGCATAAGAGTATAGAGATTGATGAGAAAATTTTCCAGGATGCTGTAAAGTTTTATGGTACCATTTTCAACCTGCCTCCTTTAGCATCAAAAATATATGCATATCTTTTATTTGACTATGAAAAGGTGGGCATAACTTTTGACGAATTCGTGGAAGTGCTTTCTGCAAGCAAAAGTTCCGTATCAACAAGTATTTCACTTTTATTGAATGCAGAACTTATTGTAGACCACAACAAAATGGATGAGCGGAAAAGATATTTTTTCATCAATGACGGGTACAAGAAAATCAGATTTGAAAAAATAGTACAGAAAATGAAGGACGAACTAAAACTACTGGATGATTTAGACCATTTTAAGAAAAATCATGACGATGGTTATAATGAAAAAATTGAAGCTTATAAAGCTCTTTTAAATAAAAACATAATTAATATTCAGGAATCTCTTAATAAACTATAAAATGAATAATAAGCTAGTTATACTTTCTGTTGCAGCACTTTCTTTGGTGGCCTGCAAAAAAGAAGCTCCTAAGCAGGACGGGCCAAAACCTTATCCTGTAGTAAATGTGGAAGCTAAAAATATAGTAGGTTATCAGACGTTTCCGGCAACTATTCAGGGCAGGGTAAACAATGATGTTCGTGCAAAAATCCAGGGATATATCACACAGGTTTTGGTAGATGAGGGACAGTATGTAACCAAAGGGCAGCCTTTGTTCCGTCTTGAAACCAATATCCTTAATGAAAATGCCGCTGCTTCCAAAGCAGGAATCGGCGCTGCTGAATCTAATATTGCTGCGGCACAGGCTGCTGTGAATGCTGCAAATGTTGAAGTGAATAAACTTAAACCGCTTGTTCAGAAAAACATCATCAGTAATGTTCAGCTGCAAACGGCTCAGGCCAATCTTGCCCAGGCTCAGGCACAGCTGAAGCAGGCCCAGGCGGCAAAAAGTCAGGCTGTTGCCAATTACAAAGGGGTAGAGGCTAATATTGAATATTCCATTATCCGCGCACCTATTTCAGGAGTTATCGGTAAACTTCCGTTAAAAGTGGGAAGCCTTGTTGGACCTTCAGATCAAACTCCTTTAACAACAATTTCCGACACTTCAGAAATTTACGCTTACTTTTCAATGAATGAGAAAGAATATTTTGACTTCCTTGAAAAATCCCCAGGAGCTACGATGCCGGAAAAAATTAGAAATTTGCCAATGGTGGAACTGCAGCTGGCTAACGGAAGCCTTTATCCTGAAAAAGGTCGAATAGAAGCGATCACAGGACAAATTGATCCTACAACGGGAACCATACAATTCAGAGTTGCCTTCAGCAATGCACAAAAACTTTTGAGCAATGGTAACAGTGGAACCATAAGATTCCCTCAACATTATGATAATGTACTGGTTGTTCCGGAAAGCGCAACATACGAACAACAGGGAATTGTTTACGTATATAAAGTCGACAAAAGCGATACAGCAAGAAATGTTGTGATAAACGTCATCGACAGAATCGACAATATGGCTTTAATTAAATCCGGAGTCAATAAAGGGGAAACGGTAATTGCAGCAGGGATCGGAGGATTGAAACCAGGAACTGCCGTTAAAAAGAAACCTGTAAAAATGGATAGTCTCGTTCAATCTATAAAACCGAAATTCTAAAAAATGATTAAAAATTTTATAAACAGACCGGTTTTATCCACGGTAATCTCGATTTTAATTGTGATTCTCGGGGTATTGGGACTGATCGCGCTTCCGGTGACACAATATCCTGACATTGCACCTCCCACGGTAAGTGTTACAGCAAACTATACCGGAGCCAATGCGGAAACGGTAATGAAAAGTGTGGTCGTGCCTCTAGAGGAGCAGATTAATGGGGTGGAAGGTATGGATTATATCACTTCCAGTGCAGGAAATGACGGTTCAGCCAATATTCAGGTGTTCTTCAAGCAGGGAATTGATCCTGATATTGCAGCGGTAAACGTTCAGAACCGTGTAACCAGAGCAACGCCACTTTTGCCAAGTGAAGTAACACGTTCCGGGGTGGTAACACAGAAACAGCAGACCAGTGCTTTGATGTATATGTCTTTCTATTCTGAAAATAAAGATCTTGATGATGTTTACCTTCAGAACTTTTTGAATATCAACGTTATTCCAAATTTAAAAAGGATTAATGGAGTAGGTGATGCCAACGTTTTCGGAGGAAAAAACTATTCCATGAGAGTATGGCTGGATCCTGCTAAAATGGCAGCTTACGGAGTAACCCCAACCGATGTGACCAATGCGATCAACGAGCAGAGTAGAGAAGCAGCAGCCGGTTCTATCGGGCAAAACAGCGGAAGCTCTTTCGAATATATTATTAAATATGTCGGTAAATTTAACAATAAGGAACAATACGATAATATTATCATTAAATCTTTGGGTGACGGGCAAAATTTAATGTTAAAAGATGTTGCCAAAGTAGAACTTGCAGGGCAGTCTTATACAGGAATCGGGGAAAACGGAAATAATCCTGCCATCAGTATGGGGATTTTCCAGACACCGGGTTCCAACGCTCAGGAGATTATTAAAAATATTAAAGCGTACCTAAAATCAGCAGAAGGAAGCTTTCCGGAAGGAATTAAATATACCTTTAACTTTGATACCAACGAATTCCTAGAAGCTTCAATTGATAAAGTAGTTCATACGTTAATTGAGGCATTTATTCTGGTGTTCATTGTTGTATATATTTTCCTTCAGGATTTCAGGTCGACCCTTATTCCGGCTATTGCTGTTCCGGTTTCAATTGTGGGAGCTTTTTTCTTCCTGAATTTATTTGGCTATTCATTAAACTTATTAACCTTATTCGCTTTGGTACTTGCCATCGGTATTGTGGTGGATGATGCTATTGTCGTCGTCGAGGCCGTTCATGCCAAGATGGAACACGGAATTTCCGATGCAAAAAAGGCCACAGTGGAAGCCATGGATGAAATCACAGGAGCAATTATCTCAATTACCCTGGTAATGGCATCTGTATTTATCCCGGTAACTTTTATTACCGGTCCGACGGGAGTTTTCTACCAGCAATTTGGTATCACCCTGATTGTGGCAATCATTATTTCGGCAATTAATGCATTGACGCTAAGCCCGGTTTTATGTTCATTATTCTTAAAACCTCATGATGCGCATCATGCAGAATATAAAAATTTAAATTTCATTCAGAAGTTTTTCTATAAGTTTAATATTGCTTTCAGAACAACGACAGAACGTTACGGAAGAGGATTTATTTTCCTTTTAAGACATAAATGGGTAACCCTGATCATCTTTGCCATTACGGGTGGAATCTTATATTGGGCAAGTACTACCATGAAGAAAGGTTTCGTACCTACAGAAGACAGAGGAATTATCTTTACTGATGTTCAGCTTCCTCCGGGAGCTTCTATGGAGAGAACGTACAATGCTTTGAAAACGCTTCAGGCTAAAGCTTTAAAAGTACCGGGTGTTCAGAACGTTACCATTTCCACCGGTAGAGGTTTCCTTTCCGGAAACGGAAGCAACAACGGTCTTGCCTTTGTTAAGTTAAAACCATTTGATGAAAGAAAAAAAGACGGGCAGACTTCAGAAGATATTACCAAAAAATTATTCGGTATTACGGGAGCCGTTCCTGACGCAAAAATAGTATTCTTCCAGCCGCCAAGTGTGCCCGGTTTCGGTAGCAGTGCAGGTTTCGAGATGGTTCTGTTGGATAAATCCGGTGGAGAATATGCAGACCTTGATAACAAAACAAATGAATTTATCGGTAAGCTGATGCAAAGACCGGAAATTGAGTTTGCACAAACTTCATTCAACACAAAATATCCACAATATGAAATGCAGATCAATGTTCCTTTGGCTAAACAGCTTGGTGTTTCTGTAAGCGACATTCTTGCAACCATGCAGGGATATATCGGGGGTATTTACACAGCTGACTTTACCAAATACGGAAAACAGTTCAGGGTAATGGTTCAGGCACTTCCTGAAAACAGACAAAATATTGACAACCTGAATGAACTGTATGTAAAAACAGGCTCAGGTGAAATGTCGCCGATCTCACAGTTTGTGACTTTGAAAAAGGCGTATGGGCCACAGTCGGTTAGCCGTTATAATTTATTTACTTCTGTAAAAATTACAGGTGCCAACTCTGCAGGATTCAGTTCCGGGGATGCCATTACGGCAGTGCAGGACGTAGCGAAAGAAACATTAAATCAAAACTACGATGTCGAATTTACAGGATTAACCAGAGAGGAATTAAATTCCGGATCCCAGACAGTTCTGATTTTTGCTTTAAGTTTAATTTTTGTTTACTTCATTCTTTCTGCACAATATGAAAGTTATATCCTTCCTCTGATCGTAGTAATTTCACTTCCTCTCGGGGTAATGGGAGCTTATTTCGGACAGAAAATCATGGGGCTCGAAAACAATATTTATTTCCAGATTGCCCTGATCATGTTGGTGGGACTTTTAGCGAAAAATGCGATTTTGATTGTTGAATTTGCCGTTCAGAGAAGACATCACGGAGAAACAATCGTCATGTCTGCCATCAACGCGGCAAAAGCAAGATTAAGACCGATCCTGATGACTTCATTTGCATTTATCTTTGGACTGTTACCATTGGTTTTAGCAAGCGGAATCGGTGCGGTCGGTAACAGATCCATCGCTACGGGAGCGGCAATCGGATTGCTGATAGGTACTATTTTAGGACTTTTTGTAATTCCGGTACTGTATGTTATTTTCGAATACCTGCAGGAAAAAGTAAAACCTCTTAAAAAAGAAGAAATCAATTTAGCAGAATAAATTAAGACAGTTCAGGGTTTTCGATTTAAAAGTTAATTACTGGAAATGCGGAACCCTGGACTTTAACCTTAAACTTCAAATAATGAAGAATATTTTAAACATAATAAAAGGAATCACTTTTTCAGTTGTACTTCTCGCCTTTGTTTCATCTTGTATGGCAAGAAAAGAGTACAACAGGCCCAACAATGTGGTAGATGAAAAGCTGTACCGAACTGATATGCTGCCTTCCGACAGTACAAATATCGCCAATGTTTCCTGGAAAGAAATCTTTACAGACCCTATACTTCAAAAGCACATTTCAAAAGCTTTGGAAAACAATCTTGATATCAGAATTGCCCTGCAAAGTATTGCTTCCGCAGAAGCATATCTAAAACAAAGCAAAGCAGCTTATCAGCCTACCTTAGCCGTCGGACCGAATTATACATTTCAGACTCAGTCTATCAACACCCAATTCGGACAAATAATCGGGGAGAGAAGATATGTGAATCAGTTTGACATTACGGCAAGTATCGGATGGGAAGCAGATATCTGGGGAAAATTAAAATCTCAGGAAAAAGCACAATATGCAGCTTACCTGGGGACTATAGCAGCACATAAGGCAGTGAAAAGCGATCTTGTTGCTTCCGTTGCTTCAGCTTATTACCAACTTCTGACTTTTGATGCGCAAAAGAGAATCATCACCGAAACGATAAATATCCGAGAAAGAAATCTGGAAACCACAAGAGCCTTAAAAACGGCAGGTACTTTAACAGAGGTTGCCGTTCAGCAGAGTGAAGCGTTGGTTTTCAATGCCAAATCTTTATTAATTGATATTGATACTCAGATCCAGCTGCTGGAAAATACCATGAGCCTTTTGATGGGAGAGCCTTCCCATACGATAGAACGTTCTACACTGGAAAGCCAGCAGCTTCCTATAGACGTAAAACTGGGATATCCGGCACAGCTGCTTGCTAACCGTCCTGATGTAATGAGAGCAGAATTCAACCTGATGAATGCTTTTGAATTGACGAATTCGGCTAAAGCTCAGTTTTATCCTACTTTAAGGCTTACAGGAAGTGGAGGCGTGCAGTCGGTGGATATTGATCATTTATTTAGCGTAAATTCATTATTTGCCAATGTTGTGGCCGGTCTGGCACAGCCAATTTTAAACAGGAGAGCGATCAGAACCAATTATGATGTAAGTCTTGCCAATCAGGAAACCGCCTACCTGAACTTCAGGAAAGCCGTACTTACAGCAGGAAAAGAAGTTTCTGACGCCATAAGAGTTTTCTCTGTTCAGGATTCTTTTATAGAATTAAAACAAAAAGAGCTGAATGCTTATAAAAACTCTGTTGAATATTCTCAGGAACTGGTAAATTACGGTATGGCCAATTATCTTGAAGTACTGAACGCCAGTGTAAATTCACTAAACGCAGAGCTGAATATAGCCAATGCGGAATACAGTAAGATGAGAGCTGCTGTTGAGCTTTACCAGGCTCTCGGAGGAGGTTGGAAATAATTTCCCACTATAAAAATTAGAAAAACGCACGTTAAAATTCATTAGCGTGCGTTTTTATTTTAAATTTAAAATACCTGAAAAATTGATAATTAGCTATAAATTTCACATTCCGCTTGAAGAAAATTTAATAAAATGTTTGTATATGTGGTTTAAATACTTACTTTTGTACCGCTTCAGAAAACTGATTCAAAAAAGAATGGGGAATTAGCTCATCTGGCTAGAGCGTTAGACTGGCAGTCTAAAGGTGACGGGTTCGATCCCCGTATTCTCCACAATTTGTTTATAAAAACAAAAACTATGAAGAAAATATTTTTACTTGTATTCACCGCTATTTTATTTATGGGCTGCAAAGATGAAGACACAATTTATGACTTCATAGGAACATGGGCCGGGACATATACAGGTACGCAAAAAGGAACTTGGAACATTGTTGTGGCATCCGACGGAAAAGTAACGGGAACATTATCTTCCCAACAGACTACAGAAAATTATCAGATTTCAGGACAACTGAGTGAATCCGGGGATCTTAATGCAACTATCGGATCACCTTCAGACGGACAATTCATAGGGAAGTTGAATAGATCAAATAAGAAAGCAAGCGGAACATGGGTAAATGAAGTTCCGACCCCATCAAAATCCGGAACCTGGAAAGGTAGTAAAACATCAAAATAATATACACACCATATAAAGCTATTCGTTCGAATAGCTTTTTTTTGTTTTAAATAGTAAGCAACTTATTTCATACCACAAATTAAGCGAACTAAAAGCATAATTTATTTATATTTGTATGGTCTTTACCGTAAAATGAAAGAAATATGAAGAACTGTCTGAATTTAAAAAATACACATTTAAAAACAATTCATGCTTTATTCATTGCATCTTTAATTACAATTTCTTGTGGAAGTTCAAAAAAAGTAGCTTCCGGCCATAAGACAATTACAAAATCTGTTGCCAAAACTGAAAATCTCAGAAGCCTCGAATCTAAATTTAACGGTAAAATTTCCACATCCATTAATGAAATTCTGAAAGATGCTGAAAAATACCTTGGAGCACCCTATAAATTCGGAGGAAGCACTTCATCAGGATTTGACTGCTCGGGATTTACAGTAAAGGTTTTTGAGGAAAATGATTATAAACTTCCCAGAAGATCATCGGATCAGGCAGAAGCAGGAAATAAAATAGACATCAAAGAGGTAAAGCCGGGAGATCTTTTATTTTTCGCAACCGCTGGCGGAACCAGGGTTTCCCATGTCGGAATTGTTCACGATATCGGCAGTGACGGAGAGGTAAAATTTATTCATGCTTCCACAACAAAAGGCGTTATTATTTCATCACTAAACGAAAAATACTGGAATAAAGCTTATCTGCATGCACAGAGAGTACTTTGATTTTCCTAAAAAACAAGCAAAACAATATTCCTCTGATAGTTATGGTCAGAGTATTTTCCTTAACTTTTTGTATCTTTGACGCGAATAATTTAAACTAGAAACATGTCGTTACAACAAACAATTGAAAATATCTGGGACAACAGAGAATTATTGCAGAATGAAGATAGTCAGAAGGCTATAAGAGAGGTTATTGCTTTGGTTGATAAAGGAGAACTTCGTACAGCAGAACCTACTGAAAACGGATGGCAGGTAAATGAATGGGTGAAAAAGGCAGTAGTGATGTATTTCCCGATCCAGAAAATGGAAACTATTGAGGTAGGTCCATTTGAATTTCATGATAAAATGCCTTTAAAGAAAAACTATGCTGAAAAAGGCGTGAGAGTTGTACCGCATGCGGTGGCACGAGAAGGGGCTTATATTGCTCCGGGAGTAATCATGATGCCTTCTTATGTGAATATCGGTGCTTATGTAGATTCAGGAACGATGGTCGATACCTGGGCAACCGTTGGAAGCTGTGCGCAAATCGGTAAGAATGTTCACCTTAGTGGCGGCGTAGGAATCGGTGGCGTTCTGGAACCGCTTCAGGCTGCTCCGGTAATCATTGAAGACGACTGCTTTATCGGTTCAAGATGTATTGTGGTAGAAGGTGTACATGTAGAAAAAGAGGCTGTTTTGGGAGCGAATGTGGTTCTTACGGCATCTACAAAAATCATCGATGTTACAGGTCCTGAACCGATTGAGATTAAAGGAAGAGTTCCTGCACGTTCTGTTGTGATCCCTGGAAGTTATACAAAACAGTATCCAGCAGGAGAATATCAGGTTCCATGTGCTTTGATCATCGGTCAGAGAAAGGAATCCACAGACAAAAAAACATCTTTAAATGATGCATTGAGAGAGAATAATGTTGCTGTTTAAGAGTAAATTTTAAACTAATACGAATATTTTGAAAGAAAAATTTCTTAAAATAATCCTAAACCCTAAATATATATTTGGGGTTTATCTTATTATATCCATAGTCACAGCAATTTCCAAATATTTACGGGGAGATTATGCGATCAACAATTATCTGATTTTTAAAAATGTATTTTTTAATACGATCCATAAGAAAAACCTGTTTGTCCATTATCCCGATCTTTATTTTGATTTAAATCATTACGGTGTTTTCTTTAGCGCACTCATTGCACCTTTCGCCATGATGCCCGACTGGCTGGGAATATCTTTATGGAATGCCGCCAATACATTCATTTTTATTTACGGTATTTATAAGTTACCGTTTTCAGATTCTAAAAAGGCACTTTTCGGTTTATTAGCTTTGCAGGAATATATCACAGCAGCATTAAGCCTGCAGTTTAATGTAGCGCTTACAGGGCTTTTATTATTATCAGCGGTTTATATTTATGAAAAAAAAGAGGTAAAATCGGTGACGGCAATTTTAATCGGAGTGTTTGTAAAAATCTATGGAATTGTAGGGCTGTCACAATTTTTCTTCATTAAAAATAAAGTAAAATTTATTCTTTCAGGCATAATCATAGCTGTACTCTTTTTTGCATTGCCTATGGCTTATTCCAGTCCGGGATTTGTTATTCAGTGTTATTCAGACTGGTTTCAGTCCATTGTAGAAAAGAATAATGAAAATCAGGTTTTGGGAAATATGCAGGATATTTCGCTGATGGGCTTTTTCAGACGGATTCTTGGTGACGCATCGATTTCAAATCTTGTCTTTCTTGCATTCGGTTTACCACTTTTTGCTGCGCCTTATTTCAGGATAAAACAATACAAGCATTATGCTTTCCAACTGATGATTTTAGCTTCCACATTGTTATTTTTGGTATTATTCAGTTCAAGCTCAGAATCCCCCACTTATATCATCGCAGTTGTGGGTGTGCTGATCTGGTTTTTCCTTCAAAAAGAAAGAACTCCTTTTATCATCGGATTATTGGTATTCGTAATCATCTTTACGTGTTTTTCGACCTCCGATCTTTTCCCGAAATACATAAAAGAGAATTATATCATTAAATATTCTTTAAAAGCCGTACCTTGCATTGTAATCTGGCTAAGGGTAATTTACGAGCTTCTTACCAAAGATTTTGAGAAAAATTACAGCCTTGAATAATGATATGAAGAAAATTTCAATAGTCATTCCTGCCCATAACGAAGAAGGAAATGTAGCTTTGGTGTATCAGAAAATTAAAGAGGTTTTCGATACACTGGAGCATTACAGTTTTGAAATCATATTCGTAAATGACGGCAGCAGGGACAATACCCAAGAACAACTGGAAGAGCTTTCAAGACAGTATGAAGAGGTGAAATTTATTGAGTTTTCAAGGAATTTCGGCCATCAGCCCGCAGTAAAGGCAGGCATGGACAATGCTTACGGAAATGCAGTGATCTCAATGGACGGCGATCTTCAGCACCCTCCGGAACTTATTCCGCAGTTGATTCAAAAATGGGAAGAAGGTTTTGATATTGTGTTTACCGTAAGAAAATATCCGAAGGAAATTTCTTTATTTAAAAGGAAAACTTCAGACTTTTTCTATAAAATTCTTTCAGGCTTATCGGATGTTGATTTAACGAAAGGCGGCGGATCAGATTTCAGACTGATGGATGCCAGAGCAGTAGAAGTCATGCGCAATTTCCATGAAGATGATCTTTTTTTGAGAGGCCTTACCAGCTGGATGGGCTTTAAACAGACCGGAATCAACTTTACCGCCAATGAAAGGCTTTCCGGAAAAAGCAGCTATAATCTTAAAAAAATGATTACGTTTGCTTTTACAGGAATTACGGCATTCAGCGTTAAACCACTTTACATTGCCGCTTATCTTGGATTTTTATTTTCCGCTATTTCGGTGATAGGATATGCGATCTATGTGATCTATTCATTCATCGCCAAAACGGAGATTTCAGGATGGGCATCGCTCATTATGACAATTGTTTTTTTCGGAGGTTTACAGTTGATTATCCTGGGAATCATAGGAATCTATTTAGGTAAAATCTTCAAACAGGTAAAAGACAGACCAAATTACATCATCAAAAACAAAAATTTTTAACATGGTTTTATTAAGTTTTGACATTGAGGAATTTGATATGCCATTGGAATACAAAGGTGAAATTTCTTTTCAGAAGCAGATTTCCATTTCCCAGCAGGGTTTGGAAAGAATTCTGGATATCCTTAAAAAACATCATGCAAAAGCGACATTCTTTTCTACTGTTGTTTTTGCGGAACACAGCAAACATTTAATCGAAAGATTACTGAATGAAGGCCATGAATTGGCTTCACACACCTGGTACCATTCGGAATTTAAAGAAGAACATCTGAAACAGTCAAAGGAAAGGCTGGAAGAATTATTTAATACGAAAGTTACCGGATTGAGAATGCCGAGAATGATGCCTGTAAGTAAAAATGCAGTGGAAAATGCAGGATATCAGTATAATTCATCGATCAATCCTACATTTCTTCCCGGAAGATACAATAATCTCAAAGTTTCCCGAACCTATTTCAAAGAAGGAAATGTGACACAGATTCCGGCTTCGGTTTCTCCGAATTTCAGAATTCCTTTATTCTGGCTAAGCTTTCATAATTTTCCGCTGTCTTTTTACAAAAAACTGGCTTCAGATACATTGAAAAAAGACAACTATCTGAACGTTTATTTCCATCCTTGGGAATTTGCATCAATTAAAGATGAGGAATTTAAATTACCGGGCTTTACCGTAAAAAATTCAGGAGAAGACATGGTAAAACGTTTTGATGAATTTTTATCTTGGCTAAAAAGTAAAAATCATTCATTCGGAACATTTCAGGAATTTCAAAAACAGATTAGCTCATGAAAATAGCTTTTGACGCAAAACGTTTTTTTCACAATACTTCAGGATTAGGAAATTATTCACGGGATCTTGTAAGAATATTGGCAACCTGTTTTCCTGAAAACGAATATATTTTATTAAACAAAAACAAATCTGAAAGAGCAAAAGATATTCTTGATCTGCCGAATGTTCATTTTGTAGAAACATCAAAAGGAAATTTTTCGCGCCAACTGAAAATGGGTAAAGATGCTCAGCATCAGAATGCAGATATTTTTCATGGCTTGTCAGGCGAACTTCCTTTAAAATGGGACAGTAAACCGATTAAGAAAATCGTAACAATTCATGATCTTATTTTTATTCGGTATCCGCGATATTATTCATTTTTTGACCGTAAAATTCACTTCTGGAAATTTAAAAAAGCAGCATATTCCGCAGATAAAATCATAGCCATATCTGAACAGACAAAACAGGATATTATTACGTTCCTAAAAGTTCCGGAATCTAAAATTCAAGTGATTTATCAAGGTTGTCACAAAGCATTTAAAGAACAGCAATCGGAAGATTTTGTTCAACAGACAAAAGAAAAATTTAATCTCCCTGAACGTTTTGTTTTAAACGTCGGTACAATTGAGGAGCGTAAAAATCTCCTGAACATTGTTAAGGCATTAAAAGACACCAATATTCCGTTAGTCGTCGTCGGCAAAAAAACAAAATATTTCAAAAAAGTTGAAGCTTTTATTCGTCAAAATAAAATCAATGTTCATTTCCTTGAAGGTGTTTCCATGGATGAATTGGCAGTGATCTATAAACTTGCAGATATATTTATTTACCCAAGTTTTTTTGAAGGTTTTGGAATTCCTGTCATTGAAGCATTATTCTCCAAAACAGTAGTGATCACCAGCAATACAAGCTGTCTCCCTGAAGCCGGCGGCCCGGATTCTGTCTACATTGATCCAAAAAATCATCTTGACATCCAGGCAAAAATTAAATTTTTATGGGAAAATGAAACGGAGAGAAAACGACGTGCTGAAAAGGGTTTCGAATATGTTCAGAAGTTTAATGACGAACCCATTGCAACCGAATTAATGAATCTTTATAAAAATATTTTACGATAAAATTTGCATGTTTAAAATTTATTACTTTAAATTTGCACCATACAATTCAAACAAATGAAACCGAATTTTTTAACAGTTCATCATTATCATCATCATCTCTGCTAAGACGGAATTGATTGATATGTGACTACGTTAAAAATCAAAATAATTAAAAACCGTCTGAGTAAACAGGCGGTTTTTTTGTTTCTAAATTCTTCCCGGGCAATTTATATCCATTAAAGCATTTTGTTTACTCAGACACAACAAAAGTGAAATGAGTATATTAAAAATTGCTATACAAAAAAGCGGCAGACTTTACGACGAATCCTTACAGCTGCTCAAAGATTGCGGTATTTTAGTCAACAACGGTAAAGATCAGCTGAAGGTTTCCGTAGACAATTTCCCAATGGAAATCATGTATTTACGGAACTCAGATATTCCTCAATACCTGGAAGACGGAATCGTTGATGTTGCGATTATCGGAGAAAATCTTATCGTTGAAAAACAAAAAAACATTCAAATAATTCAAAATCTGGGTTTTTCAAAATGTCGTGTATCATTAGCCATTCCGAAGGAAATTGAGACTGATGATATCAGCTATTTTCAGGGTAAAAAAATTGCTACCTCTTATCCCAATACCCTTAAAAATTTTCTTGATAAGCATAATATCTCTGCAGATATCCACGTGATCTCCGGATCTGTAGAAATTGCGCCCAATATAGGACTTGCCGACGGAATCTGTGATATCGTGAGTTCAGGAAGTACTTTGTTTAAGAATGGACTGAGAGAAACGGTAACACTTTTAACATCTGAAGCGGTATTGGCTGCAACACAGGAAATAAAACCGAAAAAAGCAGACACCCTTCAAAAATTAATTTTCCGGATTAAAGCTGTTTTAAAAGCAAAAAATTCCAAATATATCCTGATGAATGTTCCTGATGAAAAAATAGAGATCATTTCGAAAACACTTCCGGTTCTTAAAAGTCCGACCGTTATTCCGCTGGCTGAAAAGGGCTGGAGCAGCATCCATTCGGTGATTGACGAAGAAAGATTCTGGGAGGTAATTGATGAACTAAAAGAGAAAGGAGCACAGGATATTCTTATTATTCCAATTGATAAAATGGTGATTTAAAATGAACATTATACAATATCCACAAAAGAATGAATGGTCGAAATTCATTAAGAGGCCGGCTATAAAAAAAGAAAAACTTACTGAAATAATTGCCGATATTTTCTCACAGGTAGAAAAAAATGGAGATCAGGCTTTGATTAATTTCAATAAAAAATTTGATCAGGCGGAAATTGATAACCTCAAAGTTTCAGAAGAAGAAATAGCGTATGCGGAGGAACAAATTAGTAATGGCTTAAAATCGGCAATTCAGGAAGCGAAGGAAAATATTACCAAATTTCACGCTTCACAAATCCCTGGAATTGAAAAGATTGAAACGACTGAAGGTGTATTTTGCTGGCGGGAAAACAGAGCTATTGAAAAAGTCGGAATTTACATCCCTGGCGGTACTGCACCGCTGTTTTCTACAGTTCTGATGCTTACTATTCCCGCACAATTAGCTGGCTGTAAGGAAATTATCTTGTGTACCCCACCAGATGCACAAGGAAATATACATCCTGCCATTTTGTTCACAGCAAAACTTTGCGGAGTAACTGAAATTTTTAAAATAGGTGGCGCCCAGGCTATTGCGGCAATGGCTTTAGGAACGGAAAGTATTCCAAATGTTTACAAGATTTTCGGGCCGGGAAATCAATATGTTGTCGCTGCAAAAGATTTCGCTCAAAATTATAATGTCGCCATCGATATGCCTGCGGGGCCAAGTGAAGTTCTTGTCATCGCCGACGAACAGGCAATACCAGAGTTCTGTGCAGCCGATTTACTGTCACAGGCCGAACATGGAAGTGACAGTCAGGTAATTTTTCTTTCCACTGCTGAGAAAATTTTTAATGAAACCATTAAAGAAACAGAAAAACAGCTTGCAGTACTTCCAAGAAATGAAATGGCAAGAGAAGCTTTAGAAAACAGCTACTTTATTTTACTTAATACAATTGGTGATGCTTTGGAATTCAGCAATTTGTATGCTCCTGAACATTTAATTCTGGCAATAAATGATTCTGAAAATTTTATTGCTAAAATTCAAAATGCGGGTTCTGTCTTTTTGGGAAATTTTTCCTGCGAAAGTGCGGGAGATTATGCAAGCGGCACAAATCATACACTTCCCACCAATGGATTTGCAAAGAACTACAGCGGAGTTTCACTTGACAGTTTTGTGAAGAAAATTACTTTTCAGAATCTGTCAGAAGACGGATTGAGAAATTTAGGAAAAACTATAGAAATTATGGCAGAAGCAGAAGGACTATTCGCCCACAAAAATGCCGTTAGCATAAGATTAAAAAGAGAAAATGAAAAATTTTAATGTATATAATTTAGTCAGAAAAAACATATTAGACCTTAAGCCGTATGTAAGTTTCAGAGATCAAAATGAATTTATTTCACCTATTCTGCTTGACGCCAATGAAAGTCCTTTCGGTGAACTGAATCGTTATCCGGACTCTACACAGAAAGAATTAAAGCAAAAACTAGCTGAACTAAAAAATATTTCAGTTGACCAAATCGCAATAGGGAATGGCAGCGATGAATTGATTGATCTTATTCTTAAAGTCTTTTGTGAGCCTAAAAAAGATTCGATTTTAGTGATGAATCCTTCATTTGCAATGTATGGTTTTTATGCTAATATCAATGAAAATAATGTGATACAGCTAGATTTGGATGAAAATTTTGAAATTGATAAAAAAGAATTTTTAAAGATATCTAAAGATAATAATCCTAAAGTTTTTTTCCTCTGTTCACCAAATAATCCAACAGGAAATGCAATAGAAGATATTGAGTTCTACATCAAAAATTTTAACGGAATTGTCGTCGTTGATGAAGCGTATATTGAATTTTCAGGGAAGGAATCGAGCATTCAGCTTTTACAGAAATATTCAAATCTTATTGTACTTCAGACATTTTCAAAAGCGTGGGGGATGGCTGGCGCACGGGTAGGATGTGCTTATAGTTCCAGAGAAATTACTCAACTGATTAATACCGTAAAAGCACCGTATAACGTTAATTCATTAAGTTTAAATAAAATCATGCAATTAGTTAATTATAAAAACATTATAGAAGAAAATATAAAAAGTACTTTAAGTGAAATTTTAAGGTTAAAAAATGAATTGCTGAATATAGAATGTGTTAAAAAGGTATTTCCGACGGACGCCAATTTCCTTTTAATTGAATTTTATAATGCAGAAAAAGTGTATCAGGAATTACTGAAAAATGAAATCCTGACCAGCAAAAGAAGTCCCCAGATTCCGGAATGCATCAGAATAAATGTTGGAAAAAAAGAAGAGAATAATAAGTTAATTAATGTTTTAAAAGGAATTTAATTAAATGAAAAAAATACTATTTATAGACCGCGACGGAACATTAATCATTGAACCGCCAACAGATTTCCAGGTTGATTCTCTTGAAAAGTTAGAATTTTATCCGGGAGTTTTTCAGAATCTCGCAAAAATTGCCAAAGAACTTGATTATGAATTGGTCATGATTACCAATCAGGATGGATTAGGAACAACAAGTTTTCCATATGAAAGTTTTATAAACCCTCACAAAAAAATGTTGAAGTCATTTGAAAACGAAGGGATTATTTTTAACGATATTCTCATTGACAGGAGCTTTGAACATGAAAATCTTTCAACAAGAAAACCCGGAACCGGATTGTTGGGAAAATACATCTACGGAGATTATGATCTTAAAAATTCATTTGTGATCGGGGACAGAATAACGGATATTCAGTTAGCAAAGAATTTGGGCTCAAAAGCTATTTATATTAATAAAATTCAAAATAAAGATGCCGAACTGACAACAGAAAGCTGGAGTGAAATTTACCAATATCTTAAAAAAACTCCCAGAAAGATAAAAGTATCAAGGAAAACCAATGAAACTGATATCGAAATTAAAATCAATCTGGACGGAAACGGACAGGCCGACATCGAAACCGGGCTTCAATTCTTCAACCACATGCTTGAGCAGATTTCCAGACATGGCAATATCGACTTAAAAATTAATGCAGAAGGAGATTTACAGGTCGATGAGCATCATACGATTGAAGATACGGGAATTGTTTTAGGAGAAGCTTTTGCAAAAGCATTAGGAAGGAAAAAAGGTATTGAAAGATATGGTTTTCTTCTTCCGATGGACGACTGTCTGGCCCAGGTGGCCATTGATTTTGGCGGACGTTCCTGGCTGGTGTGGGACGTTAATTTTAAAAGAGAAAAAATAGGGGATGTCCCTACGGAAATGTTTTTTCATTTCTTTAAATCTTTTGCCGATTCGGCCCGGTGTAATATCAACATCAAAGCTGAAGGTGAAAATGAACACCACAAGATTGAATCTATTTTTAAAGCATTTGCAAAAGCCATAAAAATGGCAGTAAATCAAACAGATCAAAATTTTAATATCCCATCAACCAAAGGAACTTTATAAAATGATAGCCATAATAAAATATAACGGCGGAAATGTAAATTCTGTACAAAATGCATTATCAAGATTAAATGCGGAATCTATTATTACCGATGATACTGAAATCATAAAGCAGGCAGACAAGGTAATTTTTCCCGGTGTCGGTGAAGCCTCTTCAACAATGAAAATACTCAAAGAAAAAGGATTAGATCTGCTAATTCCCACCTTAACGCAGCCAGTTTTAGGCATCTGCCTCGGAATGCAGCTGATGTGTAGAGACAACGAAGAAGGAAACACACAAGGAATGGGCATTTTCGATATTGAAGTAAAGAAATTTCCCACAAATGATGTTGTACCCCATATGGGATGGAATACGCTCTCGGATTTTACATCAGGTCTTTTTTCAGGAATAACCGTGGATGATGATATGTATTTTGTACACAGTTATTATTGTGAATTATCAGAAAATACGACTTCAGTCTGCAATTATATTTTGCCATTTAGTGCATCACTTCAAAAAGACAATTTTTATGCGGTACAGTTTCACCCTGAAAAATCAGGAGATGTTGGAAGTCGTTTATTGGAAAACTTTTTAAAGCTTTAAGTATGAAAATTATCCCCGCCATTGATATTATTGATGGAAAATGTGTCCGGCTGTCGAAAGGCGACTACGGAACAAAGAAAATATATAATGAAAATCCTCTTGAAGTTGCCAAAGAATTTGAAAACTTCGGGATAAAATATCTTCACCTGGTAGATCTTGACGGTGCAAAATCAAAACATATCGTTAACCAAAAAGTTTTAGAAACCATTGCGAAAGAGACATCCTTGGAAATAGATTTCGGAGGAGGCTTAAAAACTTTGGAAGACATTGAAATTGCTTTTAATTCGGGAGCGAGACAAATTACCATTGGAAGCATTGCGGTTCAGGATCCTGATTTTTGTTTTGAGCTGATTAAAAAATATGGTCCGGAAAAAATTATTTTAGGTGCGGATTGTCAGAACAGAAAGATAAAAACTTCAGGCTGGCTCGAAGAAAGTCAACTGAATATTATAGAATTTATTCCTGAATATCAGAAAAAAGGAATAAAAAATGTGATCTGTACTGATATTTCAAAAGACGGAACGCTGGAAGGGCCTTCCACAGAACTTTATCAGGATATTTTAGATCAAACTGCTGTACAGCTTACTGCAAGCGGAGGCATATCTTGTCTGGAAGACGTTTATAAAATGAAAGAAATAGGATGTTCCGGAACCATTATCGGAAAGGCAATTTATGAAGGCAGAATCAGTTTGAATCAACTCCAAAATTTTATTGAAAATGCTTAAAAAAAGAATAATTCCATGTCTGGATATCAAAGACGGAGAAACTGTGAAAGGTATCAATTTCGAAGGCCTCCGGAATGCCGGTGACCCAATAGAACTTGCTAAAAAGTATGAAAAAGAAGGAGCTGACGAATTGATCTTCCTGGATATTACAGCAACCATCGAAGAACGAAAAACCTTTTTGAAACTCGTAAAAAAAATTGCCGCAGAACTCAGCATCCCCTTTACCGTCGGCGGTGGGATTACAAGCATTGAAGATGTGAGAATCTTACTCGAAGCCGGAGCCGATAAAATAAGTATAAATTCTTCGGCAGTTAAAAATCCACAGCTTATTGATGATCTTTCTAAAGAGTTTGGAAGTCAGTGTGTTGTAGTGGCCATCGATACAAAATTTGCAGACACGGGCGACTTTGTTCATATTAAAGGCGGAAGAGAAAATACGGGAATAAAAACTTTAGACTGGGCAAAAACAGCTGAAGATTTAGGTGCGGGAGAAATTTTACTGACTTCAATGGACGGTGACGGAACTAAAAGCGGTTTCGATCTTAGAATGACAAAGTTGATTTCAGAAAATGTCAATATCCCCCTAATCGCTTCCGGAGGAGCAGGAAAAAGTGCAGATTTTGAAATGGTCTTTAAACAGACCAAAGCTACCGGAGCTCTGGCAGCAAGCGTTTTCCATTTCAATGAAATAAATATCCAGGATTTGAAAAATAAATTAAAAAATAAAAATTTACCCATACGATGAAAATTAATTTTAATAAAAATGAGAACGGTTTAATCCCTGTCATTATACAGGATATCAGGACATTGCAGGTTTTAATGTTAGGTTACATGAATGAAGAAGCTTTTGAAAAAACCGAAAAAGAAGGAATAGTCACATTTTTCAGCCGTTCAAAAAACAGGTTATGGACAAAAGGTGAGGAGTCGGGAAATTTCCTTACCGTAGAAAGTATAACTGCAGATTGCGATCAGGACACGATATTAATTAAAGCATTGCCTAAAGATATAGTCTGTCATACAGGAAGTTTCAGTTGTTTTGGAGATAAAGATTCCAAAGGATTTATATATGAACTGGAAGACAATATCGAACGGCGAATCAATGAAAAAGCAGAAAATTCATATACTTATTCACTGTTCCGGAAAGGGATAAATAAAATCACCCAAAAAGTAGGAGAGGAAGCCGTAGAGCTGGTTATTGAAGCCAAAGATAATGATGAGAATCTTTTCAAAAATGAAGCAGCCGATCTCCTCTATCATTTTTTGATTTTGCTAAAATATAAAAATTTGAGTTTTAATGATATCGAGCAAATTCTTATCGGACGTAGTAAATAAAGTAATAATGGCTTAAAAAGGTTTCGGCGGGCAAAGCCCGCCGAAACCCCATATTTATAAAAACTAATTATTTCCCAATAACAATTTTTCTGACCGCAGTCTGATTATTTGTTTTTATATTACACAAATAAGCACCGTTAGCCAGTCCTGAAACATTGATCTTTGTTTCATTTTGCGTATTGCTAATTAAACGGCCGTTCATATCTGTGATTTCTACATGAAAATCTTTAATATCTTTAGGCAGTTCAATATTGATAAAATCTTGGGAAGGATTAGGATAGATTCTAACTGATTCTAAAGCATTTAAGCTGACATCTTTAGTACCAAGCTGAGCCGTGGTTGCCGTGGCAAAATGTTGCAATGCTCCGACAGCAGCCTTTCCTACATTGAATACATACACCGGATCTACATTAGCAAAAGTATCGTTTATAGTATGTTCGTTGTAACTTCTTACATTTTCATAAAAACCTGTAATGATATCACCATTCGCTTCAAAAGGCATATAATCAGAAGAATACGCATTAGACATAACCGTCTGCAACGGAGAATATAATTCCGTACAGTTAGCCAATTGCTGAGTAAAAGCAAGCGATGGAGCATTATTTGCCGTTTGTCCGGACTGATCGCTCTCACATTTTATAGCATCATTATTATTTCCAATTTTTCCACCTACCTGATCGATATTAAAGACCAACCTTACATTAAGTTGTCGGACACCATTCTGGAAAACGACATTGTCGGCGTAATGTCCACTACCTTGCAATCCCTGCTCCTCACCGGAAAAATGAATAAATTTGATTGAATATTCAGTCGGAATATCTTTCAGAATTCTTGCTGCTTCGAGAATGATTGAAGTTCCGCTGCCGTTGTCACTCACACCGGGACCTGTAATCGTATCGTAATGACCGCAAATAATAACATAAATATTAGGATAAACCGTTCCTGTTTTTGTTATAATTAAATTTTTTGAATTTACATTTCCTCCAAATGTAAAAGCATCTTCCGTAATCTGATTAGCAGAATACCCGTAAGACTGATATTTAGCTTTCAGCCAGTTCAAGGCATTTGTATTGGCCGCTGATCCGGTGGTTTTCACGCCTAGATTTTCAAATTCCTGAAGAAGGGTGGTAATATTGGTCTGGGAAACCTGATCGGCCCTGTTTTTATAAGCCTGAATAAAACTTTGAGCCTGCAAGCCATAGGATGCTAAAGAAATAAGCAGAAGAGTACTTAGTTTTTTCACTTTTAAATAAAATTTTACGTCTTTAATAATTTAGCAAATGTATATAATAAAAAAATCCCAGGCAAAAAACCCGGGATTTATATTGATAACAAAAATTTTACATTATTTTACTTGATCTACAACTGCTTTGAAAGCTTCAGGGTGATTCATTGCTAAATCTGCTAAAACTTTTCTGTTAAGCTCAATGTTGTTCTTTTTAAGAGCCCCCATAAATTGAGAGTAAGACATTCCGTGCTCTCTGGTTCCCGCGTTGATACGAGTGATCCAAAGCGCTCTGAAGTTTCTCTTTTTCTCTTTTCTACCACGGTAAGCATATTGCATTGCTTTTTCTACCGCGTTTTTAGCTACAGTCCAAACGTTCTTTCTTCTTCCGAAATAACCTTTAGCTTGCTTAAAAATTTTCTTTCTGCGAGCTCTGGAAGCTACGGCATTTACTGATCTTGGCATAATTTAAATTGTTTTTTTGAAATGTGCGGTAACTGTTTCATTACTCTTAGTTGCTCCATTTCAGGGTTAAAATGTTGAATTTGTTTGAATTCTTATAAACCGAATATAGATTTATAAAAACTACTTAATGGCTAATTGACGTTGAACACTCTTCTCGTCCACTTTAGCAACATAAGAAGTTTGCGTAAGATTTCTCTTCTGCTTCGTTTCTTTCTTTGTCAAGATGTGGCTTTTGAAAGCATTTTTTCTTTTGATCTTACCAGAACCGGTAAGAGCAAAACGTTTCTTAGCACCTGATTTCGTTTTTAATTTTGGCATTGTTTTGCTTTTTATTGTTTTGTTATCAATTCTTTTTCAATAAGTAATGCATCCGTTTACGATATAGCAATGACAAATAATTATTACATTGTTACTTTTAAATTGTTACATTACCCTGGGCGTGTCCCTCGCTCGCTCGTTCCGCTTTGCTCCACTCACTCACTCGGGTCGGGCTATTCATTACAAGTCCTCGCACAGCGCTATTTCCTTCGTTTGCTGTGGGCTTTTCATTACTATCCCTCACGCAAATAATCGCGACTGCAAAATTACTAAAAATAATAATACAAAAAGAGACTTTCATAGAAAATCTCCTTTTGTTATCTTAAATCATCAGTAAAGCCTAAAACTTTAAAAACCGATGATCATACATTATAGATTATTTAGCCGGTTTTTTAGGACTCATCATCATAATCATTCTCTTTCCTTCAAGCTTGGGAAGCTGATCTACTTTTCCAACATGCTCCAGCTCCTGGGCAAGTTTTAAAAGAAGGATTTCTCCCTGGTCCTTAAAGATAATCGAACGTCCTTTAAAAAATACGTAGGTCTTTAATTTTGAACCTTCCTCAAGGAATTTTTCAGCATGCTTCTTCTTAAATTCGTAATCGTGTTCGTCAGTCTGAGGTCCGAAACGGATTTCTTTTACGACCACTTTTACCTGCTTGGCTTTAAGTTCCTTCTGTTTTTTCTTTTGCTCGTATAAGAACTTTTTATAGTCCAAAACTCTAGCAATAAACGGTTCAGCCTTATCGGAAATTACTACCAGATCAAGCTCCTGCTCCTGAGCAATCTGTCTTGCTTTTTCTGTAGGATATACTCCCGGCTCTACGTTATCGCCCACTAAACGAAGCTCTCTCACACGAATTTTATCGTTGATCAAGTGAGCGTCCTCCTGTACCGGACGTCTCTGTGGGCCCCTGTTGTTAAATCTTTGTGCTATTGTATTATAATTTTATTGGTTAACTCTAATTTAATTATATCCAGTATTAATTTATAAACTATTTCAATACTGAATTTTGAATCGTTGATTTTTTATATCGCAGATTCTTTTTTGAAATAAGAAACGAAATCCTCAAGATTCATAACTCCTAAATCACCTTCACCCCGTCTACGTACAGAAATTGTGCCATCCTTCTCTTCATTTTCACCTACAACCAGCATGAATGGAATTTTGTTTAATTCTGCATCACGGATCTTCTTACCTGTCTTTTCGTTTCTGTTATCAATCTGACCGCTAATATCGTGATTTTCTAAAAATTCTGAAACTTTTTTAGCATAATCTGCATATTTTTCACTGATCGGAAGAATAATAAACTGATCCGGGCTCAACCACAATGGGAAGTCTCCGGCAGTATTTTCCAGAAGGATCGCAATAAAGCGCTCCATAGAACCAAACGGCGCTCTGTGAATCATTACCGGTCTGTGCTTCTCATTATCGTTTCCGATATAGTGAAGATCAAATCTTTCCGGCAGGTTATAATCAACCTGGATCGTTCCAAGCTGCCATTTTCTGCCTAAAGCATCCTTTACCATGAAATCAAGCTTAGGACCGTAGAATGCTGCTTCACCATATTCAACGACAGTTTTTAAACCTTTGTTTTTCGCCGCTGTAATGATTGCATTTTCCGCTTTTTCCCAGTTCTCGTCGGAGCCGATATATTTTTCTCTGTTTTCAGGATCTCTTAATGAAACCTGAGTCACAAAATCTTCGAAACCTAATGATCTGAAAACATACAGTACAAGATCAATTACCGCTTCAAATTCCCCCAAAAGCTGATCCGGAGTACAGAATAAGTGTGCATCATCTTGAGTAAATCCACGAACTCTTGTCAAGCCGTGAAGCTCTCCTGATTGCTCATATCGGTAAACGGTTCCGAATTCTGCATATCTTTTCGGTAAGTCTCTGTAGCTCCATTGCGAAGTTTTATAAATTTCACAGTGGTGAGGACAGTTCATCGGCTTCAGCATGAATTCTTCTCCTTCATTCGGAGTTTTGATCGGCTGGAAGCTGTCTGCTCCATATTTATCCCAGTGTCCTGAAGTTACATACAATTCTTTTGCTCCGATATGTGGCGACATTACGAATTCATAACCTCCTTTTTTCTGAGCGGCAGAAAGGAAATTCTCCAGTTTTCTTCTTAAGGCAGTTCCTTTTGGCAACCAAAGCGGCAACCCGGCACCTACTTTTTCAGAGAAAGCGAAGATTCCTAATTCTTTACCTAATTTTCTGTGATCCCTTCTTTTGGCTTCTTCAAGTCTTTCAAGATATTCTGTTAATTCTTTCTGTTTAGGGAAAGAAATACCGTATACTCTTGTCAGCTGAGGATTTTTTTCATTTCCTCTCCAGTAAGCTCCGGCTGCATTTAATATCTTAACAGCTTTTACAATACCTGTATTCGGAATATGTCCTCCACGACAAAGATCTGTAAAATCATCGTGGGTTACAAAAGTGATTTCCCCATCATTCAGATTAGAGATCAGTTCTACTTTATAAGGATTATCTGCATAGACCTTTAATGCTTCTTCTTTAGAAACAGGGTACAATGAAAAAGTTGAACCTTTTTTAGCATTTTCCAATACTTTCTTTTCAATTTTCTCGAAATCTTTTTCAGACAAACTTTCGTCACCGAAATCTACATCATAATAGAAACCGCTTTCGATCGCAGGACCGATTGTCAACTTAGCATTAGGATAAAATTCAAGGATTGCCTGCGCCAGAAGGTGGGCAGAAGAATGCCAAAACGCCTTCTTTCCAAGATCATCATTCCATGTCAATAGTTGTACCGTAGAATCCGTGGTGATAGGTGTGGTTGTTTCTACTTGTTTGTCATTAACAATTGCGGAAATGGTGTTTCTAGCCAATCCCTCGCTTATAGATTTTGCCACATCTAGCGGAGTAACTCCTGCCTCGAATTCTTTGACACTATTGTCTGGAAGTGTAATTTTTATCATTGTTTACTAAGAAATTTTAAGATGCAAAAATACGGAATTTTTATTTAAAATGCTACAGATGTATCTATTTGGCGGAAGATTTAATACTAAAAAGCAAATAAAACCGTTTTTAAAGATTGAAATAATATCAACTTTTTAATTATGAATATGTTATAATTATTTTAATGATCTCTTTTATATCTCACTTTCTCTTTAATAATTTCGATAACGTCAACATTTCTCACTTTAGATTTTACCCAGCCATGAATATCGATGTACAATAAAGACCTCCTGTAATACTCATTTCCTTCAAAAACATCCAACTTTTTATCAAATTCTTTGAAAGATTCCAACTGATTGTGAGGCGTTAAATTATTCAGATTTTTAAAAAAATTCACGCTTTCAAAATGAAATTCATCCGGCTTTTTCATTTTTTTCGCGAATTTGAGAGTTGCTTTGATAAACTCATCATAATCTTCATCATTTCCTGACTCATACTTAGCCATTAAAATCAAAATCCGTGTATGAAACAACAGATCTTCCTGAACATTTCCTTTGGATTCCGTTATTTTTAGAGCATACTTTATTGATTCTTTAAATTTCTTACTTCCGAAAAACATAGCTGCCATTTTAAGATACAAAATCATAAAATGATGCTCATCGATTTTGTCGCGAAGCCTTTCCATTTTCAGTTCAATTTCCGGAATCAGTTTTGAGCCTGAAAAGAATTCACCTTTAACAAAGTGAATATTCATCAACGTATTATAATGTGTCAGAAAAATAAGAGATTGTAAGTTTTCATTTTGAGTAAAACTTGAAGAATGTACGACCTCATTAAATGTGTTAAAACTATTTTCTAAAATATCAATATTCCCATAAAGAAAAAGGATTTTCAGGAGGTACGTATTTCCTTTGATATACCATACGGGATGACTCGTGATCATCTCTGGATTTTTGTGAAATAAATCTACCCACTGAAAGGCATATTTCAATGTATATTTATATTCCTGGAGCAATTGGTTTTTCCAGACGTGAGCTTTAAAATACCACAGTTTCTCTGTAAAATTCAGTTTTTCAAAAGTTATTTTTTGAATTTGTGAAGTAAAGATCTCCATGACTTCAGCACGCTCTTCATCAGTTTTTACATAGCCGTGCGTCAGCATTTCACTGTAGAGTTTCAGCGAAAGATTGGATAATTCCGTGGCATAATGATTCTGCTTGCTGATTTCAGTTGATTGCCTGATGAGTTCATCTGCACGCCCTTCAATACTTCTTGTAATGAACTGTGATTCAATTACTTTCTCTAAATCAATCACTTCCGAAGCAATTGTTTTTTCATCAAGTTCCAATGCCGACTGTTTCGTTTTGTCTAAAATTTTCAAAGCCTGCTTATAAAGACCTTTCTGATACAGAATATTTGCAAAGTCAAGCTGTTCACGCAATTGGATCCGGTAATTCTGATGACTCGGATTCATACGTAAGCTCACTAAAATTTGCTTATAAAGGTGCGCTTTTAAATTGGACAGCTGTTGTTTTGTGGAAATTTTTTTGCTGATGATTGTATTTTCATCATATTCTTTCATCTTATCGATTTCCGAAAAAAGAAGAAGAAATTTTGCATCAACATTAATTCCAAGACGGTTTACATACAGCTTGAATTGCCTTTTTTCCGAAGTCGTCAATGACTTAATAAGGACAAATAAAAAATCTTTCTGCAATTCTGCCATTGTAAATTTTTATAAATTAAAATTCTGATAAACAAATAATTAAATTCAAATTTCAATATTTTGAGTATTGTAATTTTTATTAAAACCAATAAAGACTAAACGTTTCATCTTTCTAGTTTTGATTCAAAATTAAGTAAAAAACTTCATTATGAATTCCGAAAAAGTTGAAATTTTTGACACCACGCTACGGGACGGAGAGCAGGTTCCGGGCTGCAAACTCAATACGGAACAGAAATTAGCTATTGCGGAAAAACTCGATGAGCTTGGTGTTGACATCATTGAAGCGGGATTTCCTATTTCAAGTCCGGGAGATTTTCATTCCGTTTCAGAAATTTCAAAATTGGTGAAAAATGCAAAAGTATGCGGGCTGACAAGAGCTAACCAAAAAGATATCGAGGCTGCTGCCGAAGCACTAAAATACGCCAAAAGACCAAGAATTCATACAGGAATCGGAACTTCAGATTCTCATATCAAATATAAATTTAACTCCAACAGGGAAGATATTATTGAAAGAGCCGTTCAGGCTGTAAAATATGCCAAAACTTTCGTGGAAGATGTGGAATTTTATGCCGAAGACGCCGGAAGAACTGACAATGATTATCTTGCGAAAGTTTGCGAAGAAGCCATCAAAGCCGGAGCAACAGTTCTTAATATTCCCGATACAACAGGGTATTGTCTTCCTGAAGAATACGGAGAAAAAATAAAATATTTAAAAGAAAACGTAAAAGGAATTGAAAAGGCGGTTTTATCCTGCCATTGTCATAATGATCTTGGACTGGCCACAGCCAATTCAATTTCGGGAGTAATTAATGGGGCAAGACAGATAGAGTGCACCATCAACGGACTTGGAGAAAGAGCAGGAAATACCGCACTGGAAGAAGTTGTCATGATTCTTAAACAACATAAAAATTTAAAATTATACACAGAGGTCAACTCCAAAATGCTCAACGCTATGAGTGTTTTGGTGTCTGATCTTATGGGGATGCCCGTGCAGCCGAATAAAGCTATCGTGGGAGCCAATGCTTTCGCTCACAGTTCGGGAATTCACCAGGATGGCGTTATCAAAAACAGAGAAACTTACGAGATTATCGATCCTTCGGAGGTGGGTGTCAATGCTTCATCGATTATTCTTACAGCAAGAAGCGGACGTTCAGCACTCGCGTACCGATTCAAAAATATCGGTTTTGATGTTACTAAAAATGAGCTGGATTTTTTATATCAGGAATTTCTTAAGATAGCTGACCATAAAAAGGAAGTCAATAATGATGACTTAAGTTTAATTATTGATAAAGTAACAAAAAAAATAGGGTAGAGTATTGATTTTCTTTTAGATATAAATAAAAATGAACAACAATAAAAAAACACTTTTTGATAAAGTCTGGGACGCTCATGTTGTGGAAACTGTGCCCGACGGACCTCAAATTATATATATTGACAAACATCTGATCCATGAAGTAACAAGCCCACAGGCTTTTGCAGAATTGGAATCACGAAACCTGGAAGTTTTCAGGCCAAAACAGATTGTTGCTACAGCCGACCATAATGTTCCCACATGGGATCAGGATAAGCCGATACGCGACGAATCTTCCAGAAACCAGGTTCAGCAACTTACAGAGAATTGCAAAAAAAATAATATTGAACTGTATGGTTTGGGCCATCCTTATCAGGGGATCGTTCACATCATTGCCCCGGAACTGGGAATTACACAGCCGGGAATGAGTATTGTCTGCGGAGACAGCCATACTTCAACACACGGAGCTTTCGGATCTATTGCCTTCGGAATTGGTACAAGCCAGGTAGCACAGGTTTTTGCAAGCCAGTGTTTACTGCTGAATAAACCGAAATCCATGAGAATTACCGTAAATGGGAAATTAAATAAAAACGTTCAGCCAAAAGATGTAATTCTCTATATCATTTCTAAAGTCGGAACCGATGGCGGAACAGGATATTTCTGCGAATATGCCGGAAATGTTTTTGAAGAAATGTCGATGGAAGGAAGAATGACCGTCTGCAATATGAGCATTGAAATGGGTGCCCGCGGCGGAATGATCGCACCGGATGAAACCACTTTCAGTTATGTCAAAGGAAGAACATTTGCCCCACAAGGCGAAGAATGGCAGGAAAAATTGGAGTACTGGAAAACGCTGAAAACAGATGAAGGAGCGATTTTCGATGCAGAATTTACATTTGACGCTTCTGAAATTTATCCGATGGTTACGTACGGAACAAATCCGGGAATGGGAATTTCGATCAGTCAGAATATTCCGGTTCCACAGAATGATTCTGAGGAAAAGGCACTGAAATATATGGGTTTAAAGGCAGGCCAGGCGCTTTCTGATATCAAAGTGAATTATGTTTTTATCGGAAGCTGCACCAATGCAAGAATCGAAGATTTCCGTTCGGCGGCAAATTATATTAAAGGTAAACATAAATCAGAACATGTACAGGCTTTAATTGTTCCGGGGTCACAACAGGTTGTAAAACAGATTTTTGAAGAAGGCCTGGATAAAATTTTTAACGAGGCAGGTTTCCAAATAAGACAACCGGGATGCTCCGCATGTTTAGCGATGAATGATGATAAAATTCCGGAAGGTGAATATTGTGTTTCCACTTCTAACAGAAATTTTGAAGGAAGACAGGGACAGGGAGCCAGAACAATATTAGCAAGTCCCTTAACCGCCGCAAAAGTCGCTATCGAAGGGAAAATTTCGGTTTTTGAAAACTGATGGTACAGGTGATTTTACTTCGTAAGTGAATTATCAATGGTGAGTTTTATTACATAAGTCAATAGTTAACGGTGATAGTCAAATGTTTATTTTAATGTTTTAAACAATTTACTATTGACTCACAAAGTGAAATTAACCGTTCACTTTTCTAGCCCCGATAGAAACGGTTACCCCGCAGCAAGTGAAGGCAAAAGCTATGGAGCGAGGAGTATGAGTGGATAGCGGGATAAAGCTCCTGAAAAATAATAAATAATTAAAGCTAATTATTCAGAAAAAATGCAAAAATTAATCACAATAAAATCCACGGCGATTCCTTTGCCGGTAGAAAATATAGATACGGATCAGATCATTCCGGCCAGGTTTTTAAAAAGTATTGATAAAAAAGGCTTTGGAGATAATCTTTTTAGAGACTGGAGATACAATGTTCATACAAATGAGCCCAATCCTGATTTTGTGCTAAACAATCCTAAATACAGCGGTGAAATTCTCGTTGCAGGAAACAATTTCGGTTGCGGAAGCAGTCGGGAGCATGCAGCGTGGTCTTTAACAGATTATGGATTTAAAGTAGTTGTTTCCAGCTTTTTCGCAGATATTTTTAAGGGTAACGCATTGAATAACGGCTTGTTACCTGTGAAAGTTTCTGAAGATTTTTTAAAAGAAATTCTAAGCGGAATCACGGAAGATCCTGAAAAAGAAATTCTGGTGGACGTTGAAAAACAAACAATTACTTTTAATGATAAAACAGAAAGTTTTGAAATTGATTCTTATAAAAAAATATGCCTGATGAATGGCTACGATGATATTGATTTTTTGATCAGTAAAAAGCAGGCAATTCAGGAATTTGAATTAAAAACACAAAAAGTATATGAAAACTAACTTTAAAATAGCAGTTCTTCCGGGAGACGGAATCGGACCGGAAGTCGTAGGAGAAAGTATTAAAATCTTGGAAGCAATAGCAGAAGCTTTCCATTATAAATTCGAGTTTAAATACGGATTAATGGGCGCTGAAGCGATTTATAAAATAGGAAATCCTTTACCGGATGAAACACTGCAAATCTGCAAAGAATCCGATGCAGTTCTTTTTGGGGCTATCGGAGATCCGTCTTTTGATAATAATCCTGACGCAAAAGTTCGCCCTGAACAAGGTTTGCTGAAACTTCGTAAAGAGCTTGGACTTTTTGCAAATATAAGACCTCTTAAAACATATAGCTCTCTGATTGAAAAGAGTCCTTTAAAAAAAGAAATTATTGAAGGAACTGATATTCAGATTTTCAGGGAACTGGTGAGCGGAATTTATTTTGGTGAAAAATTCACCGATGAAGAAGCCGGTTACGCTTACGACATTTGTAAGTACAACCGTGATGAGATTTCCCCGATCGTTCATATGGCTTTTCAGGAAGCGCAAAAGCGCAGAAAAAAGTTGACATTAATTGATAAAGCCAATGTTTTAGATACTTCAAGGCTGTGGAGAAAAGTCTGTAAAGAAGTCGCAGCAGAATATCCTGACGTAGAACTGGATTTTATGTTTGTTGATAATGCCGCCATGCAATTGATTTTAAATCCAAAACAGTTTGACGTAATCGTAACAGAAAATATGTTTGGTGATATAATATCCGACGAAGCGAGCGTGATTGGTGGCTCTATCGGTTTGTTGCCTTCCGCTTCGATAGGGAATGGTAATGCTTTATTTGAGCCTATTCACGGTTCTTATCCCCAGACAAAAGGCAAAGGAATTGCCAACCCGATTGCTTCTATTTTGAGTACAGCAATGATGCTTGATTATTTGAAACTCGACCAGGCTGCGGAAAAATTAAGACAGTCTGTAGAACATGCTATTGAAAATAAATATGTAACGGTAGATCTGAATGCAGAACAACCTTATTCGACTAGTGAAGTGGGAAGCTTTATTGCAGATTTTATTACTTATTCCGAGAAATCTTATTACAATTTTGAAAATGTAAAGCTCGGAAAATCTACCATTGTTTGACATCATAAATTTCGCTTCGCTGCAATTAGATAAGTAGTAAAGAGTCCATAAAATTCATATAGCGGAGCGAATTTCTTACGGTTTGATTTTTATTTGTATATTTTTTTTCTGAAAAAGGTTCCGCTTCAATAAAGCAGAACCTTTTTATTATTCTTCCGTATTATCAGTTTTTCCGGATTTATTATTTTGTGAAGATTTCTGAACGTCTTCCTTATCTACATCAGACGGATTTGTCTTTTTTGATGATGCAGGAATATTCGGAAAATCCTGATTTTGTTTTTTTGTTTCGGCAGCGTTTGCCGGCTCTTCTTTTTTGTTTTTTTCTTGCGGATCCATAGCCTTTAAATTTACAATTTTAAAACACCCAGCTTTCCTGTCTGGTCTTCTATCTTGTAATTCAAAGCCTTTGCCAAAACGAATATTGAATTGAGATTTTCCATTAATTGCTGGCGACCTTCATTTCTCAGTCGGTTCTGGTCGATGGAATTGGTTGCTGTAATTTTAGCTTTCTGCGTTACATTTTTAATATCCTTTTCAGAAATCCTGTTAAAGAAAGAATCATCAAGAGACTGAATTTCAACGCTTGGGGTGATTCTTATTTCTGCTTCAGGTAATTCCGTAATAATCAGTTTTTTGTTAACGGAATCCACTTCCATTTTCATTTTATTAAGATCATAAGAAACCTGCGCATTGGTTTTAGTATACGTGATAATGCTGTTGCTGGAAACTTCTTTTCCGAAAAATTCATAACCCATTTTTGTCTTTTGCATCGATGAAGTGTTCTGCTCAAGAACAACCATTTTATTCATCTTTGAAATCTGATTGGTCAGGATATAATAATCTGATTTTTCAGTTTTCTCGGCAGGATTAAAACAGGATCTGAAACTGAAAAACAGGATAATCATCAAAATGACTCCTGCAAGAAAGGGTAGTATTATTTTTAAGTTTCTCAATACTTATTTATTAAAAATTTCTTTGATTACGGATTGGTCGTCTTTTTTTAATATTTCAACCAGATCTCTTTCAATATAGCCAGTAGTCGGCATTTCTATGATTCTTCCGACTTCTTTACCATATCTTTCCAGAATAATCGTCGGAACTTTCTGAATGTTGTAACGAACCTCATCGCCTGTAGGTGATTCCTTTTTGCGGTTTACAGCAATAATTGTCAGCTTGCTTTCAGGATATTTTACTTCCTCCAGGATTTTCATCAGTCTTGGAAAATCCCTGTGGCTGTCTTCGCACCATGTTCCCATAAAAACGGTAATGCTGTAAGAATTTATTTTATCTTTTTTAAGTTCGCTGATTGCTTTCTGATCGAGTGCATATTCATCATGTTCTTTAACATACCAGTCAGAATAGGGAGCTTCGAGGAATTTCGCTTTTAACTGATTCCCCAGAAGCATTTTACCGTCATCGGTTGTTTCCACTTCACGTCCTACTACAACTTTCTGTGCACTAAGCTGCTGAGCTGTAAAAAATAGAACGGAAATAGTGAGAATACTCTTAATAATTTTTTTCATGCTATTTTTCAATAATTGTCTTCAAATCGGCAGGAGAATAATATTTGTTTTTCAGAACTTTATGATCTGCTTTTCGGTAAACATTATATTTTTCACCTGATTTTTCATAAAATGATTCTACATCTTTTGCTTTGTAAAATTCAACGGTTTCCTGCGCCTGCTCTTCATTGTCACATGCCTTTGACATGTTTGAGCGCTGAACCTCATCGAACAGTTCTACAAATTTATTGCCAAGTCCAAATTCCAGAACGGCACCACTTAAAACGTACTGCAGATCACACAACGCATCGGCAATTTCCACGATATTATTGTCCGCAATCGCCTGTTTAAGCTCATTAAGTTCTTCCTGTAAAAGCTCAACGCGAAGATTGCATCTTTCCGGTGAAGGAATCTGCGGAGTTTCTAAAATTGGGGCTTTAAAAGTGGTGTGGAATTCTGCTACCTGGTTCAGACTGTCAATTTTATCCATGAATATTTTTTATTTACGCAAATATAAAAATAAGGTTTCAGAAATATCGATTCATGACTTAGGTTTTTACGATTTAATAAAAATGATTAGTTGTCAATCATGAATCGTGAATTTTATTTTTAATCATTAAAGAAATATCATTTATTACCTATCACTCATTACCCCAAAAAAAAGACTGCCCGTTTCCGGACAGCCTTTCGGTTTAATTGAATCAGCTATTAGTTTTTAATGAATCTCTTGGAAGTTTCTCCGATCTGAATCAAATAAGCACCTTTGATAAGACTGCTTACATTCACAGAGCCTCTTTCAAGTTTTCCTGAATTGATTAGTTTTCCACCCATATCGAAGATTTTGTAATCTTCTGCCGTCGTATTTGAGATATATAAAATGTCTTTTACAGGATTAGGATACAGCTTAATATCTGTCAGAAGATCTTTTGTACCTGTTTCATTTCTTCCGGATGATACGATATTTAAAGTATAATCTTCTACCTGTCCGTACGTATAAGTGCCACATGATGATGAAGGAACAGAGCTATACTGCATCATTACCCTCATTCTTGTGCTTCCCAACGTTGCTGTAGAAGGTATCGTAATTGAACCTGTTACAGGACTTGTTGTTGAACCTGATTTTGACCATGCCAGTTCTCCGCTGTCTGTAAAATCTCCGTCGCCGTTATAATCAATATAGACAGCATAAGCTTCACTGTAAACCGTCGATGTCCACACCGGAGTTACGGAAATAGTATAAGCTGTTCCCCTGGTAACATTGGTAGAAACGGAAGTAAAGTTTTCATAACCTGAAGTCCCTGTCGAAGTATTATTAATAGAGCCGAATTTCACATTTCCGATTCTTTCATCAGCCGTATTATTGGCAGAAGCTGAGCAGTAAGAAACTGTGCTTCCGGCAAGAGTGGTTACACTAACCGTATTGCTGGATGAAGAAACATTTCCTGCTGCATCCTTCGCTCTTACAGAGAAGCTGTATGTGGTAGAAGGAGTAAGACTTGTTACGGTGTAAGATGTTGATGCCGTGGAACCGATCAGTGAAGATCCCTGATAAACATCGTAGCCTGTCACCGCTACATTATCCGTTGCACCAGACCATGAAAGATTAGTACTTGTAGAAGTGGTGCCTGAAGCGGCTAATGATGGGGCCGTTGGTGCTGTGGTGTCTGATGTTCCGGAGCCTGCATTTACGATGATATTGGCATTATTCACATCAAAGAAAATATGATTGGAGCCTTTTACCATAATCCTTCCTGTTGTAGTCGATGAATTAGGAATCGTCACTGCCTGGGAACCGTCATTTGGTGTTCCGGCAAGTAGAGTAGTCCAGGTATTCCCGGAATCTGTAGACCAAAGAATATCAACATTCGCCGCATTTACACCATTTGCTGTTGTTCCTGCAACATTCCAGGTTACGGTTTGAGAAGTTCCTCCCGTATAGGTTGTTGCTGAATTCTGTGAGCTTACACTGAAAGGACCTGCTGTTCCGTTCACAGTGATCACGGCATCATCGGAATTGTTTCCTGATCCGCCGGATCTATTGTCACGAACTGTAAATCTAAAATTATAAGTTCTGGCTACATTAGATAAGGCTTCCACAGTAATCTCTGAACCGGCTGTTGTTGTCGCTCCGGCTAGTACGGAAGCCATTCTTGGGAAATATCTTACCGGTGAAGCGGTTGGCGTCCATGATCTGAAAGTTGGCCCTGAAGATTTGGTAGCACTGGCTGCAGAACTGGCTCCTGTCTGGGAAGAAGAAGCGTTATCCATTTGCTCCCAGATATAAGTTAAAGAATCTCCGTTTGCATCCGTTCCTGTTCCGGTTAGCATAAAAGGTGTTCCTTTCGGGATGGTATAATCTGATCCTGCATTAGCTGTAGGGATTGAATTCCCGGTATTTGTGCTTACAGGACACGTTTTTGCTTTAATATTATTGGTAATCTGCTGGATACTGATCGCATGGAAGAAAGCATCAGAATGCGGCTGGATATCCTGACTTGTAATGCCTGCATATCCCATGATTGTTGATCCTGATCCCGGCTCCATATTGGCTCCGGTTCCTTCGTTGCTCATTGAAAACGTATGGTTTCCTCCAAACTGATGTCCCATTTCGTGGGCAACATAGTCGATATCAAAATTATCTCCCGAAGGAATTCCGTCTGCCGGAGAGGTATAACCGCTTCCTTTAGAACCATTTGTACATACACATCCGATGCAACCTGCATTTCCTCCGCCTCCCGAAGCTCCGAAAAGATGTCCTATGTCATAATTGGCTTCACCAATAACCGAAGTTAAAGTAGACTGTAATTGAGAATTCCAGTTATTCATCTGGGATGCAGAAGAGTAGGGATCAGATGAAGCACTTGTATAAATCACCGCATCATTGTTGGAAATCAAGACCATTCTTGCAGAGAAGTCTTTCTCAAAAACACCGTTAACGCGGGTCATCGTGTTATTCATTGCAGCTAATGCATTGGCTTTCGTTCCACCGAAGTACGCGGTATATTCTCCGGTGCAGGACAGGGCAAGTCTGAAAGTTCTTAGTTTAGCATCATCAGCATTAGGCCTTGCAGTCATATCACTGGCAGTTGCTACACCTTTTTGGGCAACATCCAGCACGGTACATTCAAATTTATTAAGATCATCTTTTTTATCCGATTTTTTATAAACGATATACGTCGAAAGATCTTTAGTATATGGTTCAATAAAAACCGCCGATTTATTACCATAGATTTCCATGGACGACAGACCTAACGGAGAAACACTGAAGTATACAGTAGAATCCGGATTTTCCAGGCCTTCTCCTACGTAAGATTTAATATCAGGATATTTTGCGGCGAGCTGCGGATCGAAATTGGAATTTTCCCTGATCTTGAAGTTTTCCATTTTTCCGTCAGCATTTGGAAAGGAGATAATAATCTCTGATTTTTCTCCTGCAGCCAATCTTTTTGGCGCCTGGGCTAGAACATTCTTTAATCCGTTAATGTCAAGGCTGTAAATTTTAGGATTAATAATGTTGCTTTTGTTTTCAAAGATCCCGGAAGTTCCTTTTCCTGATCCCGGCGACCAGAGACGATCGGTCTGCGCGAAAGAAATGCCTGAAAGAAAAAGCATTCCCAACAACGTTAATTGTTTTTTCATAAAAAATTATTTTTGATTGTGGAACTCCAAATCTAATAAAAATTCAATTACGAAAAACAAAATTTTTTAAGAATTTTTTAGATATTTAGTATAAATAATTATGTATTACATTAAATAATACACATCAATATACTTGTATTTAAATAAAAATAATACCCGCAACATGCGGGTACTATTCACTTTTTGAAGATATAATTCTCTTTTATATCACCTTATTTTGTAATATCTCTGCCGATAACCAATCGTTGAATTTCAGAAGTTCCTTCACCGATCGTACAAAGTTTTGAATCTCTGTAGTATTTTTCAGCAGGGAAATCTTTAGTATATCCATAACCTCCGAAGATCTGAACCGCATTATTTGCAATTCTTACACAAGCTTCAGAAGCATAAAGTTTGGCCATTGCGCCTTCTTTGGTCATTTTCTGCTTGGCATTTTTCAAAGTGGCAGCTCTCTGGATCAGCAATTCTGCAGCATCAATTTCCGTAGCCATATCAGCCAGCATAAAGTTGATGGCCTGGAACTCTGAAATAGACTTACCAAACTGCTGTCTTTCTTTCGCATATTTCAATGCAGCTTTATAAGCTCCTCTTGCTGTTCCTAAACTCAATGCAGCAATAGATATTCTTCCTCCGTCAAGGATTTTCATAGCCTGTTTAAATCCTTCACCCACTTCTCCTAATCGGTGAGAATCTGGAACACGAACATTGTCGAAAATCAATTCTGCGGTTTCGGAAGCTCTCATTCCCAGCTTATTTTCCTTTTTACCGGAAGAAAAGCCCGGCATTCCTTTTTCTAATACGAAAGCAGTAGAATTATTTTTAGCTCCCTTTTCACCGGTTCTTGTCATCACCACGGCAATATCACCTGAAATAGCGTGGGTAATAAAGTTTTTAGCTCCACTGATGATCCATTCATCACCATCTTTTACAGCGGTTGTAGACATTCCTCCGGAATCAGAACCTGTATTATGCTCTGTTAATCCCCATGCACCGATTACCTTTCCTGATGCCAGCTGAGGAAGCCATTTATTTCGCTGTTCTTCATTTCCGAATTCGTAAATATGATTGGTACAAAGTGAATTGTGCGCCGCTACAGAAAGTCCGATAGAAGGGTCAACCTGGGAGATCTCATCCAGAATGGTAACATACTCGTGATATCCAAGACCAGAGCCTCCATATTGCTCAGGAATAACAATTCCCATAAACCCCATTTCTCCTAACTCATGAAACAAATCTTTAGGGAAAGTCTGACTTTCATCCCACTCCATAATATTAGGTCTAATATTTTTTTCAGCAAATTCTCTTGCCGTTTCCGCTATCATTTTAATGTTGTCAATAGTCTCTGTATTCATATAGATATATAGTTAGTTCCCAAAGATAACCAAATTGACGGAAGGTCCAAAAAAATTATTTAAAGCATGGTAAGTTATCCGCAAATTTTTAGTTTTCAGTTTTTTATAAGCTTAAATCAAAAATGACTTAATTAAAACAAGACATATCAATTGATGATTGCCCATCCGATTTTTAGTCTCATTAGAAAACTTCCGGAGCCCGCAACGATTATTTCTTTCTGTTTTACATCGCAGGCATCGGAAGGGTATTCCGACAGAGCCCCGGACTCATCTGAACAGATTTTGTAATCAAAAGATTTATTTGAAAATAAAAGAAGCTGTCCTAAAAGTCTGGATAATCCTTTTTTGTAATCGCCACGAATTTATCTGATTAAATAATGATTTTATAGCACAGCGTAGGATTTGCTCCTTGGGAGCAATATCTGTGTAGGATTAATATTAGCATCTTGTACCAGAACTCCGTAGGAGTTCTATCTTATCATAGCACACCTACGGCGTGCTTGCGATATATCATTGTTTTTTCTACTACACAGATATTGCTCCTCCGGAGCATAAAAATTACTTGTTCAATTTTCAGACATAAAAAAAGAGGCTGTCCAAACTTATAGGACAGCCTCTTTGGTTAGTCTTTTTTCCTGACTTCAGGGAGCTTCATAGCTTGCTTAATCAGCTTACCCGGGCGAAATTTTGTAATCGCCACGAATTTATCTGATTAAATAATGATTTTATAGCACAGCGTAGGATTTGCTCCTTGGGAGCAATATCTGTGTAGGATTAATATTAGTATCTTGTACCAAAACGCCGTAGGAGTTCTATCTTATCATAGCACACCTACGGCGTGCTTGCGATATTTCATTGTTTTTTCAACTACACAGATATTGCTCCTCCGGAGCATAAAAATTACTTGTTCAATTTTCAGACATAAAAAAAGAGGCTGTCCAAACTTATAGGACAGCCTCTTTGGTTAGTCTTTTTTCCTGACTTCAGGGAGCTT